>CAVUYQ010000019.1:0-66264 GCA_963745765.1 uncultured delta proteobacterium
ACTTCGATAGATAGTTGCTAGATGGATCAGCCGAACAGGAGCGATAAACGAGAAATATGGTGATAGGAGAAAGAAATGGCCAATGAAATTATTATCGACGTTGATGAATGTATCGGGTGCGAAGCTTGTTTTGAGAGCTGTCCCGAAGTATTCGGTTTTGATACCGATTCCGAGAAGGCCTTCGTTATTGAGGATGCAGACAGTGAAATCGAGTGCGTAGATGACGCTATTGCCTCATGTCCGGTAGAGTGCATCAGTCGCTCGGATGAAGATTGAGCGCACCGCCGCCCCCCGGGCTCTGATGCAAAGAGTATTGGCTGACTGTAAAACTACCGGAGCACAGGATCCGGCTAGTGGCATCATTTGAGAAGGCAGCGCTCGGGGACAAAATATATGAAATATTCGATGCCTCAAAAGAGTCAATCCGTGAGAGCAATTATCTCATGGAAACGAGATTAAAAGCATTGAAACGGTCTGTGTGCATCACACCGATCAGAGCATTGATCAATTAATAGTGAAACGGGCCGAATCGATGGCCTTTGTGACGCGTCGAATGAGTTTTTCGATTCCGGGCTTCAACTGTTGCCATTCAGTGCCGGAACGCTCTTTCAATTCAGAAAGCTTATCGGCAACATTCTCTTCCTTGGCCACAATATCTTCAATGATCTGATAATATTTGATCTGTCGGTCGGCTTCCTCCTCACCAATTTCTTCGGCAATAATCTTGAATTTGTAAATATCCTGAAGCCATCTTTTCTGTTGTTTTTCGATTTCCTTGATATAGTTGTCCTTGTCGTTCATATTTATACTCCTTTACTTCCTTTAAGAGATTAAAAAAGCAAAAAGATTCGGGCTGAAATTCTCATGAACTAACAGATCAAGGCGAACATATGCATATAAATGAATTAAAAAAGTTGCGGCGCTTCAAAGACATCGCCGGCATTCTGGTGAAATACGGTTTTGATGAAATAGTCGATCGGCTGGAAATTCCCGGTGCCGATTTTCTCCATAAAATAGGACCGGCTGATACCAATCTTGGACTTTTTGAGCGTATTCGAATTGTTATTGAAGAGTTAGGCCCGACTTTTATAAAATTTGGTCAGATAATGAGTTTGAGACCGGATCTGTTGCCGGAGGAATTGCTCAGCGAATTGGAAAAACTTCAAGATGACGTGCCTGCGGTGCACTCAGCAGACATCATCCCTGTCATTGAAGAAAATCTCGGCAAACCGATCATCGAGGTCTTCTCTGAGTTTCATTTCGAACCGGTGGCAGCCGCTTCTCTTTCTCAGGTGCATAAGGGGGTATTGAAGGAAAATGGGAAAATGGTGGCGGTCAAGGTGCAGCGTCCCAATATTGTTCAAGACATTATCTCCGATCTCGATATCCTCGAGTCAATCTGTAAATTTCTGGATCAACAATTTGCTGAACTGCAGTGCTACGATCTTACGGAACTGGCGAGGACAGTCCGGCATACTTTAATGCTGGAGCTCGATTTCAAAAATGAATTAAACAATATGAATATCGCCCGCTCCTATGCTGAACAGACAGAGGTTCGCATCCCCAGGCCCTATGCAAAATATACCACCAAGAAGCTCCTGGTCATGGAGTTTATTGATGGTGTAAAATTCAGAGACATCCTTCCCAGCACGCAACATGATAGGATGCAACTTGCCCGACTGGGCTTGCGAACAGTTGTGCAGCAGATTCTTGAAGATGGCTTTTTTCACGCTGATCCTCATCCGGGAAACCTCCTGGTGAGCGGTGATATGAAATTATCCATAATTGATTGGGGAATGGTTGGACGATTGACCGAACAGGACCGCTTCCTGCTGATTGAAATGCTCACAGCTGTTGTTGACAAAAACAGTCAAGCCCTGGTGGAGAGTTTCTTACAGATATGCCGAACCAGGGGCAAAACAATCAAACGAAATTCTCTGGAAAGGGGCCTGCTGACGCTGCTGGACAGTTATTACGCCTTACCGATCAAGGATATGGATATCGGCGGACTGCTATGGGGCTTGCTCTCCCTGCTTCGCGAGCATAATCTGCAGCTGCCGACCTATATGGTGATTATGATTAAATCTCTGGTGACGGCTGAAGGCTCAGCACGACTGATATTTCCTGAATTGAGCATCATCGAGGAACTGAAAGACAGTGTGCATAAGCTTGCGCTGGAGCGATATAAACCCGGAGTAGTCTGGCGGGGTCTAAGAAACTCTTTTATAGCCTTTTTATCCATTCAAAGGGAATTGCCGAGGCGACTGCTGAAAATAATAGAAAAAATTGAAGAAGGAGATCTGAGCTTAAAATTTCATCTGGAAAATCTGGAGCACCTGGTTAACACCCTGGAAAGTGCTTCCAACCGTTTGACGACAGGTATTATCACCGGAGCAATTATCATGGGATCATCAATGATCGTAACCACAGGTGTCGGTCCTTTTATTTTTGGCCTTCCAGCTCTCGGGGTGATCGGTTATCTGATGTCAGTTGTGCTCGGCTTATGGCTTGTGATAACCATTTTGCGAACAAAGAAATATTGATGGCGTCGTAAAAACTTCGATATCCTGCGTCGTGGAACTTTTTCCGGCACCCGGCATACTACCTGTATGCCTTCGCGCCTGAAAAACTACCACTCCTTTTTTATCTGTGTTTTTACTTAGCCATCTTCTGGAGTGCAATAGACTTTTTACGAGTATGTCAATATTGATGGTACGTAACCGTTCACCGGAATAATTAAACTCCTGGCATGCCGTAAAAAATAATTCCGGCAAAGATTTTGCAAGTTATAGGCTGCAACAGAAAGAGAATATTCTGTCTCAAAATATCTGCCCCTTTCGGGATGCTATTTGAAGGAGATCATTATGCTTGCATCAATTCAACGGGTCGCACTGGTATCCGGCGGCCAATCGGGGCATCGGCTTCGCCATCGTTGAGCAGTTGGCACGCACCGGGCTCAAGGTTATCATCGGTGCCAGAAGTGAAAAAAACGGACTGAAAGCACAGAAAAAGCTGGTAGTAAAAGGTTTGGATGTCCATTTCACCCTGCTGGACGTGTCCGATCCAATCTCCATTATGGCCGCCGTCGGCAGAGTGAACGACACCTTCGGCAGACTGGACGTGCTGGTCAACAACGCCGGCATTATGATCGACGCAGAGTCCGACATTCTTACCTTATCGCTTGGTCTGCTTCACCATACACTGGAGACAAATGCCTTTGGTCCGTTGCTGTTGAGCCAGGGTTGCATCCCTATAATGGACAGGAATCACTACGGCCGCATTGTTAATATCTCCAGTACCATGGGAGCCCTGACCGAAATCGCCAATCCGGAATCGATCCATACCGAACTGCAGTCGCCGGCTTATCGTCTTTCCAAAAACATGCTCAACGGAATTACCGTTCTGCTGGCCAAGGAATTGCGTAAAAAAAATATTCTGGTCAACTCCGTCTGTCCCGGTTGGGTTCGAACGGATCTGGGAGGTCCACAAGCCCCGGTCTCTCCGGAAGAGGCGGCTAAAACTCCCGTTTGGTTGGCAACCCTGCCCGATAATGGTCCGACCGGAGGGTTTTTCAGAGAACACCAGCCGATTCCCTGGTAGTGCGGAGAGGAGCATTTAAAGGAGAAGCTGTTCCTTTTATCAACTATATGCCTGCGGTTAATTTTATCGAGCGCCTCGATTTAGAACAAAATTACGGATTTCAGGATAGACACTACTTAATTCGTTTTTAGGCGCGTCCCTGAGCCTGGGCGATGGCTCCCGATTTTCGGGAGCCATCGAGTAATTATAATCGTTGTCCCGGTACTTCATTCGACCGGCCGACAGACGACCAGCCACTCCAGCAGTAATCATCAACACGACCCTGAAAATACCGACAGTGTAGACTCAAGCAAGGATCAGTGCTGCTGCCGAACGCTTTAAGCAGCTTTTGCCGCACTCTTGTATTTTGCATACAGATCATGAATGCGCTGCCTGAGCTCTTTTATTTTGTCGGAATCCTTTTGGGTAAGCCAGCGAGGTTCACTGATTGAGTAGACCATTTTTGCCAACTCATCGAGATAGGATTCAGTCGCTCTGCACCACTCATCCGTACAGATATGCTGCATCTCCTTGGCCTCGCTTATGTCTTTTTTTAGCAGGTCAAGAGAGGATGTCAGGTTATTGATGAACTCGCGGTGGGTCTTTAAGAACGAATCTTCCATCATTTTCTGTTGTTCCATTTTGTTCTCCTCCGTTATCCAAGGGTTACGCAGTCATTGTTTTGAAGTAAGACAAAGGCACACCGTCTCTGCCCGCTCCCGACTGTTTTCAGTAAGAGGTTACTGCGATATTCTTTGTTCGTGTTATCTGTTCGATTATGCAAATAACATGCCGAAAACAAGATTGGCAAAGCCATGTCTGCCGTCGGAAAAGCTATGCCTGATGGCGTCGTAAAAATTTCGATTTACTGCGCCATGTAACTTTTTACGAGTCCATCATGCTTAATCTACCAAACAATTCTGCAAAAAGTATTCCGTATTGAATATCGATTGAGGATCATTATGACTGCTTTTTTTCCATGGCAGCTAACGCGACCGTCGCAGTAATAAGAGAGAGGTGGGTAAGCCCCTGAGGGAAATTACCCAACATCTCGGAAGAATCGGTGTCATATTCTTCCGAGAAAAGGTATAGATCGTTGCCTGCCTGTATAACCTGGTTAAAGACTTCATGCGCTTCTTTAAGTCTTCCCTGACGCGCCAGACATTCAACCAGCCAGAAGGAACAAGCCAGGAATGCCCCTTCTTTGCCTTCCAACTCGTCATCATCGGCAGGATAGCGCCGTAAAAAGGCATTTTCCCCGAGATCGTTCCAAACTGCATCAGTGGTACGGACCATTCGTTCATCGCAATAATCGATAAACCCCACGGTAGGCAGAAGCAGCAGGGCGGCATCCATCTTCTTGTGTCCGAAGGCCTGAATAAATACTCCCCGATCGGAGTCATAACCCTTTTCCTCAATTACGCGACAAATCTCATCGCGTACCTTTTTCCACTCAGCCACTGGTGCTTCCCGATCGAGATCTTCCGCCAGTCTGATACCATAGTTGAGAGCCGCCCAGCACATTACCTTGGATTGCACGAAGTGACGCGGTTCACCACGCATCTCCCAGATGCCCTGATCGGGCTCACTCCAGAGTTCGGCCGCCGAGTTTACCAGCTCGGTAATAAACTCCCAGTAGTCCTCGTCGGGGGAGTGTCCGAGTGCATGCCAGCGCCAGGCAAGACCCAGGAGCTCGCCATAAACGTCCAGCTGTCTCTGTACTTCGGCAGCATTGCCTCTGCAAACGGGTTGCGCCCCGCGATAACCTTCCAGTTCATTAAGGTTCGACTCATTCAGCCTGCGCTCACCTCCAACCCCAAAAAGAATCTGCAGCTCCTCGGCGCTGCCGGCTGCGCTCCGTTCGACAAATCGACGAAAACCGTCCGCCTCACTGTGAAAGCCAAGTTCAGCCAGAGATCGAACGGTAAAGCAGGAATCCCTAATCCAGCTGTAACGATAGTCCCAATTGCGCGAACCTCCCGGAGTTTCGGGCAGAGAGGTGGTCGCTGCGGCGGCTATGGCGCCGGTCGGGGCATGCGACAGACCTTTCAGGACGATTGCCGATCGCCACAGATATTCGGCATAGGGACCTTTAATGTTGCCTTTTCCCGCCCAGCGTGACCACCACTGTGCCGTCTTTTCGAACCGGTCGGCCAGTTCGTCGATTGGTGGGGCATCCACCAGGCCGTCATCAAGATCTTCCGAACGACCATAGATAATGGAAAGATATTTCCGCTGCCCCTCTTTGAGGGTATAATTCCCTGCAAGGTCGTGGCGATGTTTCATGCTGCAGCCGATATCGCCGGAGATAAGCAGGCCGTCATTTCCCCCTATGGCAATAAAATGGTCATCGTCGATCCGGCGGATCCAGGGTTTGACACTGCCATAATCAAAACGGGGCACGATATCGATGGCAAAGTCGATACTGCCTTTGACACCCTCAACGATGCGCAAAATCTGCTGATAGGGATGATGTTCGCCACCTTCCCGCATGGTAAAACAATCAGTAAGATGCGCTACACTGCCGTCGTCTGTGCGAAAAGAGGTCTGCAGAATGAGGGTGTGGTCAAGGTAACATCGGGTAACAGTATAGGATTTAACAGGTTTGATTTGGCAATAGCCGCCCTGCTGCCAGCCGATCAGACGACCGAAACAACTTGCCGAATCGATTCTCGGCATGCAGCACCAGTCAATAGAACCGGACTTCGAGACGAGAGCGGCGGAATGACAATCGGCGATGTAGGCATAATCTGCGATGGGTGGGTATTGCTCGGTACTCATGGCGTCTCCTCTTCCTGTTAATTGGCAGACGATTCCATGGCCAGGGCAGCTGCTCCAATCACCCCGGCCTCATCTGCCAGTTCTGCCTTAACAACCCTCAAATTTTCCGTTGCCGCAGTAAGACACTGCTGGCGAATCCTCCGATCAACCAGCTCCACAACCTCCGGGATGCCATCGATTACTCCACCGCCAAGAATAAAGAGACAGGGGTTGAAGCAGTGGACCAGGGTGACTGCGCCGGCAACCAGGGCTTCCATCACCTCATTCACCAGATCCCCTGCCAGTGGGTCACCCTGGTGAAAGGCTTCGGCAACGGTCTCGGCACTGATATCCTCATGCCTGCCGTTGACGAGTCGCAGCAAGGCCGCCGCCTGTTCCGCATGGGTACGGGCTATAGCCTGAGCACGCTTGCCGATGGCCAAACCACCGGCCAAAATCTCCAGGCACCCCCTGTTGCCGCAATTGCAGACCGGACCATGCATGTCGACAACTATATGGCCGATTTCACCCGCCGTATTGCTGCAGCCGGCAACCATTTTTCCACCCGTGACCATACCACCGCCGACCCCTGTGCCGACAAACATACAGATCAGGTTGTCACATCCCTTGCCGGCACCGAAACGCCATTCCCCCCAGGTAATGGCCCGGACATCGTTAGTCACTGCCACCGGCAGATCGAGTGCGGCCTGCAGCTCGGCTTGCAGCGGTACGTCGTGCCAGTCCAGATTGGGCGCAAAACGAACTTCCCCGTTTTCTGATTTAATTTGACCAGCCACACCGACTCCCACACCAACAGGGGAACAGCCGGTTTTATCGATTAGTTTGCCTGACGAGCTCGACAATTTGCTCTTTGACTGCTGCCGGACCGCCATCGACATCGGTAGGATATCTCATGGATGTTTCAATCCGACCATCTTTGCCGACCAAAGCGGCGGCAATTTTGGTTCCGCCCAGATCCACTCCTATCGCATATTTTTTCGACGCCATCAATTTTCTCCATTAATCAGTTGTTCTGAACAAAAAAATAACCATCAATCAATAAAATGGCAGGAACAGCTTCGGTAAACCGGCATTGGAGATGCGGCCGGAATTGTTTTTATCAACCAGCATCAGTTCCCTTCCTCCAACTGCCGGATAAGTTCGTAGTTTCCGGCAATAGCGGCTTCTCCCCTCGATCTGAGGGCCACAGCTAGAGCTTTGGGGATATTGAGAGCGGTATTCTTGGCTATTTTCTCTTTATAGCTTCTTTTATAGTCCCGAGGGACACGCAGAGTCCAATTGTCGTTACTGACTATGCCCGGCTGATTGTAGGTCTCAATATTGCCGAAAAGGTCGGTGAAAAAGACCATGACATTTTGCGCCGGACCGACAAATAATTCAGCGAACTTGGCCTGAACGAGGGCGTCAGTATCGATCGAGAGGTGCTCTATCCAACCTGACCGTGTTTCTCTTTGGATGGCAGACGCCTGGCTAGATATTCAGCATGCCGAGCCTGAGTTCCGCTCGTCAAACCATCTCTCTGGCCACCTGCCGGATGGAAGCGGTATCATGATTTCCGAGCATCAACCAGTCTTCCGGCCGGGCATTTTCACTGCGATAAACATCAAGGTCATTATTGAGATCTGCTTTTTGAGTGATACGGAAACGACCCAAACCGTAGCGTTCCATCACCCTTTTGATCGGATAAGGCTGGGTGCTGAGTATTTCACAGGCTATGGTCTCGAAGGTTCCCCATTTGTTTTTCGCGATCTCCATCCCCACAGCAAAGAGCTGTGCGTAGCGGTCGACCTGTTGGTCTTCGAGTTCCGCCACCCAGTTATCGTCGTACCGTGGTTTATCTAAATTGAGCTGATCCTGCCGAACAATAGCATATTGCCGAAGCATCTGGTGATCGGTGAGCATGGGTGAGGCGAAGAGACGAGCGCCGTTTTGCACGGCAATAAAGGGGTCTTCCCTTCCTGCCCGGTATACCCAGGGACAGATCAGGCCATGGGGGTGATCCAGGCGCAGCCCATCGAATTCATCAACAATTTTCTCCATGCGTTGCTTAACGTAATTGACCACAGCCCCCGGCCGCCGTGTCCTGCCGTCCTTGCGACCGCTTTCGACAAAATAGTGGTAGGGGTCGAATACGGGATAGTTCCATGGTTGGCCCCGAGGATTAGTGCGGCTCGGCGGCGCACCCATGACGGTAATCCGGCAGCAGAAAGGACTGAGCAGCCCAGGCATCGCGGTCTGAAAAGCCGATCTGACAGTCACCGAAAAGTTTCAAACCGAGTTTCCTGCATCTTCGTCTCAGTTCCCTGTGCTGCTCCATCAGCAGGAACTGAATAAAACAATAGTCTTCCACCGCCTCGGAATACAAACGCTGCAAAGCACCGTAGCGCAAACAGGCCAACTCTCGCAGGCCGGCTGGCGGTCCGAAAAGCTTTTTATCGAGTCCGGCTTCTTCCTGGCCATCCCAGTGTCGCCAGTTCCTGCCGCCATAGAGTTGTTCCAGCTTTTCGTAAAGGGCGTCTCTGACGAGCCATGCCGCATTTTTTCTGCAAAAGATGCCGAAAAGATTCCCCGACGAGGTCGAGAAGACCGGATTTCCTTTGACTAGATCTTTTCGATGCCTGGTAGATATTTCGACAAGAATCTCTCCGACTGCCTGCCTGGCGAACCCATCATTCACCCGGGTGCTGTCAACGGGAAGTTGTGCCGTGAGTCTGGCCAGTTTTTCAGGATCGAGCAGTCTGCAATCCGGCCGAGTCAAAGCGAGCGGTGCGAGCGACAGAAAATTCCTGGAAAAAAAACTGCCATCGTAGGGCGATGAATTATGTGGACTGGTTATTCCCTGCGGTCCCAGTTGTACACCATTAAAACCAAGCGACCTGACAAAGCCTAAAAACTCGGCGGCACCTTCTGAATATGGCGAACCGCGACCCAGGTCCTCCTCCGACCTACCGGGAAAAGCCGCATCGTGAATGCCGAGCAAAAAGTTCTTTATGCCGAGAATTTTCAGCGCCCTGTCGATCACCGCCTGCATCGTCAAACTTCACGTCTCAGGCGAAATACCATCATTGCCAGCGGTGGCAGGGTGACATTGAGCGAATGGTTTTCACCATGGACCGACTGGGGAGTTGCCTCCTTGCCGCCGAAATTGCCTTGACCGCTGCCGCCGTACAACTCGGCATCACTGTTCAATACTTCCTGCCAATAGCCCATTTCAGGAACCCCCAGCCGATAGTTTTGCCTGGGCACCGGGGTGAAGTTGCCGATACAGACAACCACATCAGCCGGGTCCTTGCCGCGGCGAATATAACTTAATATGCTCTGTTGACTGTCGTTGCAGTCGATCCAGGAAAAACCCGCTGGATCATTGTCTAATTCATGGAGGGCCTGTTCACCGCGTAGAAAAGTGTTCAGGTCACGGACCCAGCGCTGCAAGCCCTGGTGAAATGGAAATTGCAGCAGGGTCCAGTCGAGGCCAATGTTATGATTCCACTCAGTCCACTGACCGAATTCACTGCCCATGAACAGCAGTTTCTTGCCGGGATGAGTAAACATATAACCGTAGAGCAGCCTCAGGTTCGCAAATTTGCGCCAGTTGTCACCAGGCATTTTGCCAAGCATCGAGCCCTTGCCGTGTACTACTTCGTCATGGGAGAACGGCAGCGTAAAATTTTCGTTATAGGCATAGAGCAGACTGAAGGTCAGTTTGTGGTGGTGATAAGACACGATGGATAGGGTCATTGCTCATGTAGGCAAGGGTGTCGTGCATCCAGCCCATATTCCATTTGAAACCGAATCCAAGCCCACCAAGATAAGTCGGCCGCGACACCATGGGATAGGCTGTCGATTCCTCGGCAAAGGTCATTACATCCGGATGTTCCTGATAGACCAGCTCGTTGAATGTTTTCAGAAAATCTATTGCTTCCAGATTTTCCCTGCCGCCGAAGCGATTAGGTATCCACTCGCCTTCCTTGCGGGAATAATCGAGATAGAGCATGGATGCCACGGCATCGACCCGCAGACCGTCGATATGATAGACTTCCAGCCAGAAAAGAGCGTTTGAGAGGAGAAATTCCGCCACCTCGGTCCTGCCGTAATTGAAGATATATGTCCCCCAGTCCCTTTGTTCTCCCTGGCGGGGATCGGCATGCTCATAGAGATGAGAACCGTCGAAATATCCGAGCCCATGCGCGTCCTTGGGAAAATGGGCAGGAACCCAGTCGAGTATGACGCCGATACCTCCCTGGTGCAGGGAATCCACCAGGTACATGAAATCCTGCGGTGTACCGAAGCGGCTGGTCGGAGCAAAATAGCCGATAGTCTGATAGCCCCAGGAGGCATCTAGAGGGTGTTCATTGATCGGCAGGAACTCCACATGGGTAAAGCCCATATGGCTGACATAATCGACGAGCTTTTCCGCCAGTTCCCGGTAGGTCAGCCAGTCGCCTTGGTCACGTACGCATCCATGAACCGAGATGCAGTTCATAAATCGAGATGGGGGCTGTATGACGGTGGCGCTCTCCTCTGTTTTTCATCCACTCCTCATCATGCCATTCATACCCCCCAAGGTCCCAGACCACAGAGGCGGTGGCCGGCCGAATTTCACAATGAAAGGCAAAGGGGTCGGTTTTCTCCACCTGAAAATCATGAAACTTTGAGGTGATGGCATATTTGTAGAGCGCCCCTTGCCCTACTCCCTGAATGAAGCCATACCAGTAACCTGTATCTTTGATTCTGGTTAGGGAATTGACATTATTCTGCCAGAGATTGAATTCTCCTACGACAGAAACCGCACTGGCGTTTGGTGCCCAGACTGCGAAAGAAGCGCCCTGCTCTTTGTCGTTGACGATGATGTGCGCTCCAAGTTTTTCCCAGGATCTGTAATGCGTTCCCTCGGAGAGCAAGTGCAGGTCATAATCCGTTATGAAATCATTAGTCGTTTTCATTGGGGTCCTTTATGGTTTTACTCTTTTGCCGCTCGCTTTTCTGATCGAGAATCTCAACGATGCCGGCCAGCGGAATATGAAGCCACTCCGGCCGGTTATTCATTTCGTACTTCAGCTCGTAAAAAGCTTTTTCCAGCAAATAGATGTCGAGGACAGTAGCCATATCGGCGGCGCTTGGCAGAAAGGCTGCTCCTGCGGCCGTCTCTAAATATGCCCTGATAAAGGCACTGCTCATCCATTCATACCAAGCCCGGCTCCAGGGTTTAAGCTTTTCTTTACTGCCGCCCTCTCCGGCCGCTGCTGCTGCTGTCGCCAAAGCCGTCTCAGCTGCGTAGTGGAAAGAACGCAGCATACCGGCCAAGTCTTTGATGGCCGACCCCTTCCTGCGTCTTTCAGCCAGCGGCCGGAGGGGCTCGCCTTCGAAGTCAAGCAGGATGAAATCGTTCTCCCTGGTCCGTAAAATCTGTCCCAGATGATAATCCCCGTGGTGCCTGATCAACTGTCCCAGCTTTTCTCCCATTCCCGTCATCTCTCCTGCCCTTTCAAGCAGTTCGGGAGCGCCGTTTAAAACCCGTTCTGCATTTTTACGGACCTCGATCGGCAACTGCGCTGTTTTACCGGCCAAAACCGGCAAAACGTCCTGGATTTGCCGTATTACCGCCTCCACCAGCTGCTCAGTGAAACCAACGGTAGATGTTTCCGGTTTAAAAGCGATGTTTTTCTTTTCTTCTGCCAGAGCCAGATGGAATTCTGCGGTCCGGCGGCCGAGTACCCTCATTGATTGAAAATAGTCACCGGTCATGGCGACAAATGCAGGGGGCGGGTCCTGACTTAATGCATCCGGCAGCGGTATCTCCATGACGGGTGCGCTATCACCTTTGGCAAGACGGCTTTCCACCTGTGTAAAGTAGTCATGCAGGGCGGAAAGGCTATATGACCAGCCATCCCCCTCATTAGCAATAAACTCCTGCAACATACCCATCGTTGCGTCCTGACCCGAAGCATCCTGGTAGTGCATTGTGCCGACGACCCTGGCCATTGCGTTAAAGCGGTTTTTTTCAGTCAGGAACAGGCTTATCTCCACATCGGGATTCAGCCCTTTTTCCAGTTTTCTATAAAATTTCAGGACAAAGGCGTCTCCCAATATGATTGAGGTGTTACTCTGTTCGGCGCCCAGCTTTCGCACCGAACGGCAGGAGTCGGCGGAACTGATCAGTTCATCATGGATTTTCGTCGGTAACGCCTTGATTGTCCCGCCTTTTGCGCTTTTATATTGTCGCCCGTCACCGATGGCGGTAGAGAAAATATCGTAGGAGGCCCTGTCCATCAGAGCGTCGTAGAGAATCCCCTCTCCTTTTCGATTATTGACGAAGGCCAGGACGCTGTCGGGTATTTCCGTGGCGATGGTCCTGGCCGGCTGGCCCTGAACTATTTTCAGCGGCAGAACATAGTCCTCCTGCTCTCCGGAGTCATAGTGAAGCTGGAGAAAGGTTATATAAAACGACGCCCCCAGTTTACACCAATCGATCATAGTGCAGGAGGTGATCTCCTTTGCCTTGCCGCTAAACCAGCGCTGCCTGGCAAGATATGCAGGCAGGATGTCGTTACAGAGCGCATAAAGATATTGCGGTTCCAGCAGGGTATCCCACATCTTGTCAAGAGTGAGCTGCGGTAGCTTCTGTCGTTCACCGGCGCCAGACCCGCTGATCTTTATCGGTTCTGCCGGTGCTTCGATTCTGAACCAGTAGAAACTGTGCGGTCCCAGGCTAATAAAATAGGGCAGATCACCGATGGCGGGAAAATCAGTTCTGCCGATCATCTCGACCGGAATATGGCCCTTGAACTCGGTAAGGTCGAGCTCCGCCGGCTGGACAAACCTGGAGAGGTTGGCAACTACCAGGATAACTTCGCCTTTATAACGACGAATAAAGGCCAGTATCGACCTGTTGTCCGGTCTGATAAATTCCATGCTGCCCCGACCGAAGGCCTTATGCTGCCTGCGAAGTGCAATCATTCTCCTCATAAAGCGCAGCATGGACGAGGAATCGCGCTCCTGTGCTTCAACGTTGACAGACTGGTAACCGTACACCGGATCCATGATCAAGGGCAGGTAGAGCCGGGCCGGATCCGCCTTGGAGAACCCGGCATTTCTGTCCATACTCCACTGCATGGGTGTACGGACACCGTCCCGGTCGCCAAGAAAAATGTTGTCGCCCATGCCCAGTTCGTCGCCATAGTAAATTACCGGAGAGCCCGGCATGGAAAAAAGCAGGGAATTCAGAAGTTCCATTCGTCGGCGGCTGTTGTCGATCAAGGGAGCCAGCCGCCTTCTGATACCCAGGTTGAGTCGCATCCTGCTGTCAGCGGCATATTCCCGGTACATATAATCGCGTTCTGTATCGGTGACCATCTCAAGGGTCAGCTCATCGTGATTGCGCAAAAAGAGCGCCCATTGGCAGCTTTCGGGTATAGCCGGAGTACGATCAAAGATATCGGTGATGGGGTGCCGGTCTTCCCGGCGCAACGCCATGAAAAGGCGAGGCATCAGGGGAAAATGAAAGGCCATATGGCATTCATCGCCGTCGCCGAAATAGGGCAATACGTCCTCCGGCCATTGATTGGCCTCGGCCAGAAACATCCGCTCGCTATAGTGCTGATCGAGATTTTTGCGAAACTGCTTGAGGACGGCCTGGGTTTCCGGCAGATTCTCGTTATTGGTGCCTTCCCGGACACAGAGATAGGGAACTGCATCGAGCCGCAGGCCGTCGACACCCATATCGAGCCAGAAGCGCATTACCTTGAGGACAGCCTGGACGACCTTGGGATTATTGTGGTTCAGGTCGGGCTGATGGGAAAAAAAACGATGCCAGTAGTACGCCTTGGCCAGCGGATCCCAGGCCCAATTTGACGGTTCGCTGTCGGTAAATATTATCCGGGTTTCAGGAAATTTGTTGTTGCTCTCACTCCAGACATAATAGTTGCGCCTGGCCGAACCTGCTTTTGCCCTCCGGGCCGCCTGAAACCAGGGATGCTGATCCGACGTATGATTGATGACCAGCTCGGTGATGACTTTTATCTTGCGGCGGTGTGCCTCCCGGACAAAGGTCCTGAAATCGCGCAGACTGCCATAGCCGGGATGGACTCCCCGATAATCGGAGATATCATAGCCATCGTCCCTGAAAGGCGATGGATAGAAAGGCAGGATCCAGACAGCGTTGACGCCGAGTTCCTCAATATAGTCGAGCTTTTCAATCAGACCTCTGAAATCGCCGGTGCCGTCACCATTGCTGTCCTTGAAGGCCTTGACATGCAATTCATAGATAATGGCATCTTTATACCAGAGGGATTCTGTCTTTTCCTGCATCATGGCAAATCCTTCTTCCTACATAAAATAGTCGAAATCCCGTTCCGTCCTCAGTTTCCTCCGCAACAGAAAGATCTGGGCCGGACTTTCTGCCGGGTCGAGCCGGACATAATTCCTGCGGCCCTGCCACAGGAAACGGTTATCAAAGAGCAGTTCATGCACCTGATACACTTCGTTTTCCCCGATGCTAAATTCCTCAAGGGGAACCTCCAGCCAACCATCCTGGACATTCTGATAATCCAGGTTCACCGCGATCAGGATGATATTGGCAAGGTCCTCCGTGCTTT
The DNA here is from genome assembly GCA_963745765.1 of uncultured delta proteobacterium. GTDB lineage: Bacteria > Desulfobacterota > Desulfobulbia > Desulfobulbales > Desulfocapsaceae > Ww85. Next base: position 14,955 of record CAVUYQ010000019.1, read on the forward strand.
TACCGTAAAACAGCAACTGTTCATTGTCCACGGGATAAAAGGCCAGCCTGTGGTTGGACCTCAGGGCCATGTTGTTTCGGCGGATACTGTTTATCCTGGTGATAAATGCACGGATATTGACTGGATTCTTCCAGTCGCGCGACTTTATCTCAAATTTTTCCGAATGAAGATACTCCTCGGTGCCGGGCACTGCCTGGTTTTCACAGAATTCATAGCCGCTGTATATGCCGTAGCAGGAAGAGAGAGTCGCCGCCAGAACCAGCCGGGTTATGAAAGCCGCACGGCCACCGAACTGCAGATGTTCCGGCAGAATGTCAGGGGTGTTGGCAAAAAAATTGGGTCGATAGTATTCCACTACTTCGGTCTGTACCAGGTCGCGGAGATACGTGGTCAATTCATATTTGCTGTTCCGCCAGGTAAAATAGCTATAGGACTGGCTGAATCCGACTTTTGCCAAGCCGTACATGACCCGGGACCGGGTAAAGGCCTCCGCGAGAAAGACGATGTCGGGATATTCGCGGCGTACCTCGGTTATCAGCCATTCCCAGAACGGCAGCGGTTTAGTGTGGGGATTATCCACCCTGAAGATGCGGACACCGTGCTCGATCCAGAAAGAAACGATGCTTTTCAGTTCGTGCCAGAGCGATCGCCATTCATCACAATCAAAGAAAAACGGGTAGATATCTTCATATTTTTTCGGCGGATTCTCGGCAAATTTTATCGTCCCGTCCGGGCGGTGTCTGAACCATTCAGGATGCTTGCTGACGTAGGGGTGATCCGGTGAACATTGGAAGGCGATATCGAGTGCAATTTCGAGTCCCTGCTGCCTGGCGCTGCCAACCAGATGGTCAAAATCCTCAATAGTGCCGAGCTCCGGGTGGACAGTCTTGTGGCCACCCTCTGCGGCGCCTATCGCCCACGGACTGCCGGGATCATCGGAGCCAACCTGAAGACTGTTGTCGCGGCCCTTGCGATTGGTCCGGCCAATGGGATGAATGGGGGGCAGGTAGAGCACATCAAAACCCATTTGGACGATTTCAGGAAAGAACTGTTCGACATCCCTGAAGGTCCCGCTTTTTTTCGGGTCGGCGGTGACGGAACGGGGAAATAGTTCATACCAGGCGCTGAACCCGGCTATCTGTGGTTCGACGATCACCGGAAGAGGTGGCGTAAAAACTGTTTCTCTCGATCTATCGGGATAGCGGAGCATCATGCTACTCAGATCCGCGGCAGTTGCCCTGGCTACCATCTTTTCCTGCGGCTCAACTGCACGCAGCAAGGCCGCCACGTTGGAAAGCCAGACATCATCGGGAGCAAGAGCCCTGAGGGCGGTGGTTTCAATCATGGCCGCACCTTCCAGCAGTTCACTCGCCACCTCCTGGCCGGCTTCGAATTTTTTCAACAGATCCCTCTGCCAGGTTGCAAAATGATCGATCCAGGCCCTGACCGTATACCGGTAACTGCCGACGTCATCGACCTGGAATTCGGCAGTCCATAGATCATTTGTTCTGTCGACCATGGGCAGCTCAAACCATTCGCCCTCGCCGTGCCGGAACTGCAGCACCGCCTGCAGCAGATCATGTCCATCGGCAAAGATAAATGCGGAAACTTTCACCTTCTCCCCCACCGTTCTCTTGATTGGAAAACGGCCGCAGTCAATCTGCGGCTGAATTTCCTCTATCCACACTCTGGAAGCCGTTTGGTTTGAAGTCATTTGCTGTATTTGCGGCTGTTGCATGTTTTCTCTCCTGCGATGAAGGGCAGGTTAACCTGGGAGTTAAGAGTAAAGCGGCAGGACATGATCTGCTCTAAGCGGATCATGTCCTGCAAAACAGGACTGACGAATAATGTGCAGGACCCGGTTGCTCTCCCACCTCCAGACGAGAAGAGCGATCGACCCATTACAGCAGTCTATACGGCTGGGCCCGTCGCGTCCACTCACTCGCCGGGTATTGGTCCTGCAATGTATTGTAGGCTTCCTTTAATGGCCCGGCCTTACCGCTTAATTTGTAGGCGGTAACACCCCGAAGATATACTGCCTGCGGAGCAGACGTACTCTGCTGGATAGGCTTCGAGAATGCGATCTAGATGCCTTTTACAGCTCTCCAGATTTTCATGATCAAATCCGCCTTTGCCAATCCCAGTTCCAGAGAAGCAATGAAATCTTTCGGCGGCAAAAAGCCCACGCTTGACTGGTGTACCAGGCCAGAAGAATCTAAAACGAGAATTCGAGGCGTCCAATTGACCACGAAATCGGTGGCATAGGGTTCGTCACTGCTGGCAATCCTCAGTGCGATAAAATTCTCATTGACACAATTCGACTACATTTTCATCAGGATACGTAACTGCATCCATCTGTTTGCAGCCTATTCATTCCGGATTATAGAAATCGAGCAAGAATCATCTTATTTTCTATACCTGCCTGATCTAATGCTTCCTTGAAATCCGTTACCCATGAAATTTTTATGGTCATAGCCTTCCTCCTTAAATTTTTTGGAATAATTCGAGAAATAGAAACGATTTACAACCCGCACAGGAAGTTCTTTGCCGAGGATACCTGCTGCCCAGGAAAAAGAAGCAATGCAACAAATCCTGTTGAATGACAAGGGGCTGTATCGTTCCGCCGTTGTCATTGGAGAAGCAATAGTTATGCCATTTTAATTGAAATTTTCATAAATGGCGATTCCAGCCCAACCTGCGAGATATCATTCAACGACAAACCGCCTGCAAAGAAAAGCAATGCCGATGAGTGATTTCTGTCCTGAAAGGCAGGATTGACCGTTCGGGCAGGACAAGATATGCATGGTTTTTCTCTGCTCTTTTCCAGTCGGGGCGCAATTCCGGTCTCAACCGGCCCCGGCTCGCAGATACCGTTATCTCCCCATAAGGTGTGACCCGCCCGGCCTGAAGCGACCTTTCTCGAGGTGGGTAGATTCCTTAACCATTTTCTTCCCAATTATATGACCTTTAAAAAGCGGTATAATATTTTAAGATTATGGACAATCCGGTAAGGCAAGATGGCTAATCCCAGGCGTTATTTCTCTACAGAGGAGCAGTTAAGAAAAGGATGAACAAAATATTTTCTCTGCCGAAACACAAAAGAGTATCAACCCTTTGAAATCTTTTCTTTTAACCATTCTTCCGTCAGGAAGATATCCAGTTTGCCTGGCGGTGATTCCCCCGTTAGCACCATTTTATGGTGAAGCTCTTTGTCGCCCAGTGTGGACCAGCGGCCGAACCGGCTGAAAGAATCTATCGTGAATGTCATTTACTGAATATTCAAAAGAGAACAGCTGCCGAAGAGCAACCGGAGATGCTTTCAAAAACACTCATCGAAGAGTCGCTGTCAGGCCCGTTCACCGGCTGGACCGGGTACAGGCGTGCTTACAATGGAAGTCGCTACCAGCAAGAAGAGACATGCTGGCGTCTTGTCGATCAAAAAAGAACATTTGATCTTTATAAACTGATAGATGATTTCTGTGGCTGGTTTAAAAGAGACCTCGACCTCAGGGACTGCAGCCTGAGTACTCAAATCTGTGCCGAACTGCCGAGATATTTTCAGGGCAACATCCTGATGCTTGGTTTTCTCCTTTGGGATGTCGCCAGGTACAGCCTTGCATATGCAGGGTCGGGTAAAGCGAGATTGGAGATAAATTCGCGACATCTCAAAGCGAGCCGGTACTCCATCTGTTTCATTCTGACCATGCCGGGGTCCGGTATTCCACTGGAAAAAGAGAAGTTGCTTTTTCTTCCGGTCAGGCCGAGCAAAAAGAGAGCGGGAGGCAGACATGCCTCCTCAAATCTCTATTATGCCTCTGTGATAGCTGGACTGTTCGGCGGCCTGCTTCGGGTCCAGAACGACATCGGTTCCGAAACCGAATATAGTATCGAAACATGCTTATCGGCAGACCTGACTGAATGTTAAGGCTGCTTTTCTATTACCTTAAGGAGATTTAGGTATGAAAATGGAGGATATCAGGACAATTGCCAGGGAACGAGGCATAAAACCTGGAAAAATGAACAAGTCGACAATGATCAGAACTATCCAGACCCGGGAAGGCAACATCGCTTGCTATAAGACCAAGACCGACTGCATCCAGGATGATTGCTGTTGGCGTCAGGACTGTATCGGCAAAAAATCATCGAAATAACCAAACAATACAGGAGGATACATAACCTACCAAAACCAAACCGCAATAAAATCAGGCAAAAAGATTTGCCCATTACTACACAGGAGTATCGATCATGGCAGAAGGAAAGGTGAAATGGTTTAACGAGGCAAAGGGTTATGGATTTATTGAGCAAGATGGTGGTATGGATATTTTTGTCCATTATAGCTCAATCCGGGCGGAAGGATTCCGCACACTCACTGAAGGTGATCAGGTTTGCTTTGAAATTTCTGAAGGTGAAAAGGGGAAGATGGCGACAGACGTTGTACGGATATGAACAGGTATCAGGGAAATCAGCAGGCCTTTATTAGCCAGAAAATGATATCGAGAGTCACATAGGTTAGCTGCTCCAGCTGTTTGTGCTTCTCGTTTTCGTCAAGTATATGCAGGGTTTCTTGGCGATTATGCGGAGGCGGAGCATCGCCGGAGGAAGACGCGCAAAATTCAGCCCGATGGCAATCGGGGTCCTGTCTCGCTGGAATCGAATCCAATTCGAATGGCTTTTTGATAGAGGTCCTCCGGCGGGTAAGGTGAATTTCTCAGCCCTGCCCTGCGTCTCGGCTGAATTTATTATTTTTTATAACAATTGGCGACTGGCATCCATCTTGCTGTGTATATGACATGTAAAGATACGTCTGCAGCTATCTACGTCTGCAGCTATCCAAGCCGATCCGGGAGAAGGATGATGGTGTCATTTTTATATCCACGCATACAAGCTGATTTTTCAATGTCTTCGATGCCTTTTGGTGCCCGCATTCTCCCGGATAATGGCGTGCTCTTCCGGTTTTGGGCTCCCGGAGCAAGAGAAGTTGATCTCTGTTTGCTGGCTGATGCAGGTCAACCTGCACTATCTCGCATGACGGCAGAACCCGAAGGATGGTTTGTTCTGCATCACCAAACAGCAGCAAAAGGCGATCGATATCAGTTCAGGATCGATAGTGGCCTGATGGTCCCTGATCCGGCCAGCCGCTGCCAGGCGGCGGATATACACGGACCGAGCGTAATTTACGACCCGGAGGAGTTTTGCTGGCACGATCAAAAATGGACAGGCAGGCCATGGCAGGAGGTGGTTATATACGAACTGCACACGGGGACATTTTCACCGCAGGGAACTTTTGCCGGAATCACCGAACGATTGGACTATTTTGTCGATCTCGGGATCACCGCCATTGAGCTGATGCCCGTAGCCCAGTTTCCGGGCAGCTACAACTGGGGGTATGACGGAGCCCTGCTTTTTGCACCCTGCAGCAGCTACGGCGGTCCTGAAGAGCTGAAAACCCTGGTCCAAACCGCACACGATAAGGGCCTCATGGTTTTTCTCGATGTGGTTTACAATCACTTTGGCCCGGAAGGCAATTATCTCTTTGTCTATGCCAGGAATGAATTCTTCACCGAGCAGTTCCATACGCCATGGGGTTCAGCGATACGGTTCTCCGGTGAAGGCAGTAGAACGGTGCGGGATTTTTATATTGCAAATGTTCTCTACTGGTTGGAGGAATATCACTTTGACGGCCTGCGTTTTGACGCCGTTCATTGCATTTTCGACCGCTCCGATCCCGATATCCTGGAAGAAATCGCCCTGGCGGTTCAACAGGGTCCGGGATCGGAAAGACATATCCATCTGATCCTGGAAAACGATAGCAATAGCGCCCACTATCTTGAAAGACAATCCGACGGTCAACCGAAATTTTTTACGGCCCAGTGGAATGACGATATTCATCACGCCTGCCATGTTCTGTTGACCGGGGAAACGGAAGGATACTATGTCGATTACAGGAATAGTCCTATAGAATATCTCGGTCGATGTCTGACAGAAGGATTCGGCTACCAGGGGGAACGGTCAAATTTTCGCCGGGGAGATGTCGGGGCGAACCGAGTGCTCATTTATCGCCACTCTGTTTTATCTCTTTTCTCCAGAATCATGATCAGGTCGGTAATCGGGCCTTCGGGGAGAGACTTGTCACGCTGTCTGACAAGAAGGATCTCAAAATCACTATTGCTCTGCTTCTGCTTGCCCCTTCAATACCACTGCTCTTCATGGGTGAAGAATTCGGCGCGGACTGCCCCTTCTATTATTTCGGCGACTTTGAAGCGACTCTGGCTGAAAACATCACCAAAGGACGAAGAGCGGAATTTGCCCAATTCGCCCAGTTCAGTTCTCCGGAGCAGAGGAAACTCATTCCCGATCCCAGTGCAGAAAAGACCTACCTTTTATCCAAGCTCGACTGGAGCAAGAGCGAACAACAGGATCATCTTACCTTTCTCCGGCTCTATCAGATACTGCTGGATATTCGCAAACGGGAGATTATCCCCCGCCTAGCTCCTGGCGAATCTCGGCAAACGGTGCGGGCCGGTTACAGGATCCTGTCGGAAAAGGCACTGAAAGCCTGGTGGCAAATGGCTGACGGTGCCACACTTACCGTGCTGTTCAATATGCAGCAGGAGAGCGTCGATGGCTCTGTGTTAACAATGCAGGGCAGGCTCCTCTATCACCTGGCGCCTGACGACCGGGATCCTTTCCAGTCAGGCTTCCTCCGCCAAAGAGTATTTTCTGGTACCTGGATAACGAGGAGGGAGCTGATGCCCGAAGATGTCTTGCGGGAACTTGGCTTGCTGTACGGCATGACCATTGAGCGGGTCCCGGCAAAAAACGGACTGGCAGGTGGGGAGGGCGAGCGATTACTGGCTGTTCTTCAGGCAGCGGGGGTGCCGATAAAAAATTTCGACCATGCCGCCGACCTTCTTCTGCAGTTGCGCCAGGAACAGTGGCAACAGATGCTGGATCCGGTGCAAGTAGTACCCGAGTCGGATATGCCAGTATCGTTACTGCTGCGATTGCCGGAAACGGCGAAGCAGAGGTATGAGTGGGTTTTAACCGAAGAAGAAGGCAGGCAGCACCATGGCAGCTTTTCCCGGCATGAGCTGAACCCGGTTTCAGCCCCGGCCGAACCCGTCCCCCGCTCCGGTCTCTATCGTCTGGATGCGAAAATTACTCTGCCCTGCGGCTATCATCAGTTTATTATTCGGGATAGGCAGCATCAGCAAGAACAGGTCACAGCAAAACAGCTGCTGATCGTCACTCCGCAGCAATGCTACCTTCCCCCTAACCTGACTGGAGACAGCAGGGTTTGGGGGATCAGCAGCCATCTCCATGCGCTTCGATCCAGAAACAGCTGGGGCATAGGGGAATTTGCCGACCTGCAGCAGCTTCTGTCTCTGAGCGCGGCGCAGGGAGCGGCTACTGTGCATACCGGTCCGCTGCACTGTCCCTCCTCCATGGAGTTTCCCAACCCCTATCGCCCTTGCTGGCGATCCGGGCTAAATGTACTCTTTATCAATATCGAAAATGTCGAAGATTTTGTGGAAAGCGATGAAGTGCAGAGCCATGTGGCTGATGCCAGGTTTCAGGCCCGGCTCGCCGCCCTCAGAAATCAACAACAGATCGATTACCAGGCTATAGCAGCGATTAAAGATGAACTCTTCAAAAAGCTCTGGAAACACTTTTCTGACAATCACTTAAACCCTGAGACGGCCAGGGGAAGCGAGTTTCGCGACTTTCAGCAGAGGAGTGGAAAAACGCTTCGCTATTACGCAATATTTTCCGCCATCCGGGAAGAATTTCTTCGTGCAGGTTTTTCCCGGCATGATTGGCGGGAATGGCCCGCTTCGCACCGCTCGCCGCAATCCAAGGCGGTATCCGCTTTTGCAGCAGAACATGAACAGGATATTGAATACCAGCAATATCTGCAATGGCAGGCGGAACTTCAACTGGCCGCCGTCGGCCGCCGTTCCATGGAACTGGGTCTCAAGGTCGGCCTGTTGACCGAATATGCCTATAATGTCGATCCCGCCGGTTTTGAAAGCTGGTACTATAAGGGACTCGTCCTGCCGGATACGGTCATAGCCGGAAAGCATGCCGGTTCCGATTTCATCGATCCTGCAGAGGGTCTGTCCCCGCTTTCGCCGTCCGGATTGAAAAAAAATTGCTATCAACCATTTATCGAAGGTCTGCACCATGCCATGCGGTACGCCGGTGCAGTTATCATCAGATCGATTGACGGCTATTTCAGGATCCAGCTCAAGCAAAAAGACCGGATCATGGAGGAAAAAGTATACCTCACCTTCCCCTTTGACGAACTACTGGGGATACTCAGCCTGGAAAGTCAGCGAAACCGCTGTCTGGTCATTGTCGATCAGATCGATCAACTGCCTCGTGAGCTGCAGACGAAAATCCTCAGCAGAAACATTTTTACCACTACCGTTTTGTTTCAGGCATGGGACCAAAAGCGTAACTGGCAGGAGACGGAAGACTATCCGGCAAACAGCCTGGTCAGCACTGCGGCACCCTTTCTGGCGAGCATGAAAGGATTGTGGAAGGGCAGGGATATTTCACAGAAAACAGAAGAAAATTATTTCCAGGACGACACCGAGAAAGAACGAGCGATTCTCGCCAGGGTGTCGGCTCGCGCCCACTTTCTCATCAGTCTCGGCCGAGCAGGTCTATTACCCGAGGATCGTTCGCTTGACCCTGCAGCCGTAGCCGGGATCGACCACGTGCTTATTGCGGCAGGTCAGGTTTTGCTGGCCAGGAGTCCTGCCAAAATCCTTCTCGTGTCCCTCAACGATCTCCAGGACATCGAAGCCCAGGTGGAACCACCGGCTCTTGTCGACCAGCATTTCTGGCACCTGCGCTATGCGACCGAACTGGAAAACCTGATCGACGGCAGGGAAATAAAAGAACTCTTCGCTACCCTGTGCCGGGAGCGTGGTGCCGGGGTGGTTCACCCTTCAATCCTGGCTCCGGACCGGAAGAAAGGCCAGGGATTGAGTATACCCACCGCCTTCTATCGGCTACAGTTAAATAAGGACTTTACTTTCAGTCAGGCGGCAGAGATCATTCCCTACCTGAAGGGGTTGGGCATAAGCCATTGCTACGTCTCGCCTTTCCTGACGGCCAGGCCGGGCAGTTCCCATGGATATGATATCATCGATCACTGTTCGCTCAACCCGGAGATTGGCAGCCGGAGGGATTTTGAAGACTTCGTTGCTGTACTCGAGGATAACCGGCTGGCCCTGCTCCTCGACATTGTCCCGAATCATATGGGCATAGGTTCCGACAACCAGTGGTGGATGGATGTCCTGGAAAACGGCCAAACCTCAAAATATGCCGGATATTTCGATATCAACTGGCAGCCCCAGCAAGCCGATCTGGTCGGCCGGGTCCTGCTGCCGGTCCTGGGCGACCATTACGGTAAAACACTGGAAAACGGCCAGCTGAATCTCTGCTTCAACAAAAATTCCGGCAGCTTCACCATCGCCTATTACCAGCAACGTTTTCCTGTCGATCCGGGGACCTATCCTTTCATTATGCATCATGATCTGCAACGGCTGAGTAGTCGGCTGGGCAAGCAGCACAACGGCTATCTTGAACTGCAGAACCTCATCAGCTCTTTTGAGAATCTGCCGGATCGGCTGGAAACAACAGAGGAAAAACTTCGCATTCGTCAACGCGACAAAGAAGTCAGCAAGCGGATCCTGGCAAGACTCTGCCGGGAGCTTCCGGAGATAGATCAGTTTATTGCAGAAAATGTCATCCTGTTCAACGGTTCACCCGGCAAGCCGGAAAGTTTTGACCTTTTGCACGACCTGCTGGAAAAGCAGGCTTACAGGCTGGCATTCTGGCGGGTTGCCGCCGACGAAATAAACTATCGCCGCTTTTTCGATATCAACGACCTGGCTGGCCTCAGAGTGGAGGAAATCGAAGTATTTCGTGCCACCCACCGGCTCATCCTGGATCTGATTACAACCGGCAAGGTCGATGGCTTAAGAGTCGATCACCCGGACGGGCTCTACGATCCCCGAGGATATTTCTTTCGGCTCGAGGCGGCCGCCGCAGGCGAGTCCTTTGAAAACATGCCGCCGACGCAACCAACTCCGACCAACAGGAAAAAGGTTTCTCTCTATGTGGTGGCGGAAAAGATACTGGCAGACTTCGAACACTTGCCCGGCAACTGGCCGATCTGCGGCACGACCGGCTACGATTTTTCCAATCTGCTCAACGGGCTGTTACTGGACAGCTCGGCTGAAAAATCGCTCACCTCTCTCTATCACCGTTTTATCGGCTCACGACTTGATTTTGATCAGATGGTCTATGACGGCAAAAAACTTATCATCGAGTCGGCCATGGTCGGAGAATTGAACGTACTGGCCACCCTGCTCTTTCGTCTGGCCAGATCAAATCGATTATCCAGGGACTTTACCTTGAATCGCCTGCGACAGGCTCTGATCGAGATAATCGCCTGTTTTCCCGTCTACCGCACCTATATCGATTCTGAAAATATTCGCGAAGAAGATCTTCGTTTTATCGAATGGGCTGTGGCCAGGGCCAAGAAGCAGCAGCTGAACGATCCCAGCATTCTTGATTTTATCAAGAGCGTTCTGCTGCTGGAGCCAACAGCAGGCGGAAAAGACTTCCAGAAAAGGCTCGACTTTGTCCTGAAATTTCAACAGTACACCGGACCGGTTATGGCAAAGGGCCTTGAGGATACCTCCTTTTTTATCTATAACCGTCTTCTCTCTTTAAATGACGTCGGCGGTGAGCCGAAGAGATTTGGAACATCTTTGGCCGCCTTTCACCACACCAACCAGGAACGGCTGCGGCACTGGCCGCATGCCATGCTGAACAGTTCGACCCATGATTCCAAACGCAGCGAGGATGTCAGGGTCAGGATCAACGTGCTTACCGAGATGGAGCCGAAATGGCGGCAGCAGGTGTATCACTGGCGGAACCTGAACCGGGGGCTGAGGACTCATCTGGACCAGATGACCGCGCCAAGCAGAAATGATGAATATGCCTTTTACCAGAACCTCCTCGGAGTGTGGCCCAATGAGGATCTTGATGCAGAGGGGCATCGGCAGGTAGTTTCACGCATCAAGGAGGCCATGCTGAAGACTTGCCGAGAGGCAAAAGTGCATACCAGCTGGACCTCCGCCAACGAGCCGTATGAAAAAGCTGTCATCGATTTCGTCGAAAGGGCTCTCGCCTGGACAGGGACGCCCTTTCTGGAAAATTTTCTGCCTTTTCAAAAAGAAGTCGGCTGGTTCGGTATGCTGAACGGTCTTACACAGGTTTTTTTAAAGCTGGTTTCCCCGGGCATACCCGATATCTATCAGGGCAACGAGATCTGGCGATTCTGCCTGGTCGATCCGGACAACCGGCGACCGGTCGATTTCCGGAAAAGGCAGGCCATGCTGCGTTCCATGCAGGACAGGCTGAAGACAGTAACTGGCGGAGAAGAGCTGTACCTGCGGGAACTGCTGATGAATCTTCCGGATGGGCGTGCCAAGATGTTTGTCATCAGCGGTGCTCTTGGACTTAGAAACAGCTGGCCTGAGGTTTTCGAAAGCGGTGACTATATCCCCCTGGAGGTGACGGGCAGAAAGAGGCATCACCTTTGCGCCTTTGCCAGGCAAAGCACCGACAGGATTGTTGTTGCCGTTGCTCCCAGGCTCTTTTGTACCCTGACACAGGGTACAAAAGAGCTGCCGCTCGGTGAAAAGATATGGCAGGACACGAGAATCAAACTTCCTGCTGGTAAAAACTGGGCAAACTTTAAGAATGTATATTCTGCTTCCCGGATAGAAGGAGAGGTGAGGCGGACCGATGGACAATCGATTGTTTTTCGTGCTGCGGATCTGCTGTGCTCCTGGCCTCTTGCCCTGTTGAAAGGAGTAATTTCCTAAATGAGCAGAAAGCGCAGAATATATACCGCAAACTACATTTTTTTTCAAACAGATACATTCAGAGAAAACAGAGGCACGACATATATTGCACAATATCTGGTGATGTTATTGACCGTGAGTCAGATCGTCACCCATAGGTGACAAACCTGTTGACCAACCTGGAAATCTTATCAAGCTTAAACAGGGAGGATTTTTATGTTCGGATACATACGTAAATCAGCAGAGCAGCAGATTACTGATCTGCTCAACACTGCCGATATTCGAGTTGACGGTGACAGGCCATGGGATATACAGGTTATAAACAGCGATTTATTCGATCGGATATCTTCTTTTGGTTCACTCGGTCTCGGCGAGACATACATGGATGGCTGGTGGGAATGCGAAGCGCTGGATCAGTTTTTCTTCAGGATTCTCCATCACGAAATCGATCAAAAATTCCGGACCTGTCCACCGGTTGTTGTCAATGCAATAAGATCAAGGATCTTCAATCGGCAAAACAAACGAAAAGCTTTTGAGGTTGGCGAAAGGCACTACGATGCCGGCAATGACCTCTTTGAACTCATGCTCGACCCCTCTATGGCCTACAGCTGCGGCTACTGGAAGGGTGCGGATAACCTGCAGCAGGCCCAGGAAGCCAAACTGGAGATGATCTGCCGCAAATTGCAGTTGTCGCCCGGCATGAAATTACTTGACATCGGCTGCGGCTGGGGAAGCCTTGTACGTTATGCGGCTCAACACCACGGAGTTTCGGCGGTCGGCTTGACCATCTCCAAAGAACAGGCTGAACTGGCCAGAGAGCGCTGCGCCGGTTTGCCGGTAGACATCCGGCTCCAGGATTATCGGGAAACTAAAGGGACTTTCGATGCCGTTGTATCGGTGGGGATGTTTGAACATGTCGGCTATAAAAACTATCGCACCTTCATGCGAGTTGTCAGAAAATGTTTAGAGGATAACGGGCTCTTCCTGCTGCACACCATCGCCTCCAATGATACTGTCTACCATTGCGATCCCTGGTTTGATAAATATATTTTTCCCAATGGAATGCTGCCATCTATCAAGCAGATCGGAGACTCGATTGAACCGAAGTTTATCATGGAGGACTGGCACAATTTCGGCGCGGATTATGATCGTACTTTGATGGCCTGGCATGAAAACTTCGAAAACAACTGGCATATCCTGAAGGATCGCTATAACGAGCGATTCTATCGTATGTGGCGTTACTATCTTCTCTGTATGGCCGGTTCTTTTCGTGCCAGGTATCTGCAGGTCTGGCAGGTGGTTATGTCTCCCCACGGCAAGCTTGGCGGATACGACAGTCTGCGCTGCCCAGCATGTGTCTGCAAATCAGTTTTTTCGGCGCAGGCACGATTTTCCGATCAGGCGAAGGCAAGACCATAAAAGGATTGACGACTGCAGCAGCGATTCTGATCTGCAGCGTTATCGGTGTTTCCGCAGCGTTGAGGCAATGGCCGCAGCTACCGGCGTGACAGTTTTCTCCGTCATCATCTTGCGCATGGCTGCTTATCAGGCAATGGTGCTGGCCAAAAAAAATGATCAGGATCGTGGAGAATCACCCGTTACGACTCGACTGGTTGCAAAGCAGCATCAATGCTCTTCTTTGTGCGTTATCTGTTTCTGCGATCAATATCATTACCTGGTTTTGATCTTTTTCGAATCGATTTACCTTTTGTCACTGTCGTCTCTTTACTGCTTGCAAGATATGGATGATGAATTGCCCAGACTTCCTGCTTACGCAGCAAACACGTAAGTTCCAGGATGCGCGGCAGAGTGAATCTGGCGCAATGCCTTTATAAGCTTTACGGCATCTTGAATAATGTGAATTACTCAAGATGATCTTACTTTTAAAATGAAGCAAAAAGTATACCGGCAGGTGCTGTTTATTGTTATTTCCCGGAAATGAAGCGAGGCACAGTTCAGATAAGCACGCCACAACGCGTAACTCTTTTTCTTTATGATCGTTGCCTCCTCTTTCTCTGCTCCGCCTCCTGCCGGCTCATTTTTTTCTCTTGCTGTGCCCCGTACTGAAACTTGTAGTAGCGATAATACTGATTAGATTTGCAATAATACGAATTATTAACAGAAAGTGCTTGGTAATGTTCTGGAATTTAATGTTTTATAAAGCACTCTCTTTTAAATTCCTCCTGGTTAGGTTGCACCATGAGTCGACTGGCGACAGAACTGAGCTATGCCGTCCGGTTCAGAACGGTGGGCAAGTACTTTGGTAAGCTTTGCCTGGCACTGGCGATCTTGACTTCAGTGCCGCTTATCGTTTCCCTCATTTTCCAGAGATTTCAGCAGTAGCCTCAGGTATGCAGAGGCGGTTTTGCTACTCGGCGCTGCCGGTTTCTCCCTGTCTCGCTTGAAGGCCTCGCCACGAATACAGACGAATGAGGCAATGGTTATTGTCTCCCTGGTCTTTCTGATTATGCCCTTGTTGATGACCTATCCGATGATGGCTGCAGGACTGAATTTTTCAGATGCCCTGTTCGAGGCCGTCTCCGCCGGCACCACGACCGGACTCAGTACCCTGGCTACGGTGGAAGACAAGCCCCGGATTTTTTTATTCACCCGCTCCTGGATGCAATGGTACGGAGGACTCGGAATTGTCATTCTCTCCCTGGCTCTTTTGATCCATCCGGGGCTCACCGCAAAAACTCTGGCTGTCACCTATAACCAGGAAGAGGACCTGGCAGGAGGGACCAAAGCCCACGCCCGGCGGGTGCTGTTTGCTTACAGCAGCCTCACTGTTCTTGGCATAGCGGTTCTATGGCTGCTTGGAGGAGATTTTTTCAACGCCGTTGTCTATACTTTTTCCGCCGTATCGACCGGTGGTTTCTCTCCCCATAACCTGAGCCTGCAAGGCTACGGATCATCGCCCGTGCAGTGGGCGGTAACGATTCTCTGCCTGGCCTGTTCATTTTCTCTTGCTCTTTATTCCAAGGGGTTTCAAAAGAGTTTACGATTGATCTATGAAGATATGCAGCTCCGTGCCTTGCTGACGGCGGCCCTGGTGATTACGGGTATTTTAGTGTTCAGCTTGAATCTGCAGGGCATGGATTGGACCAGCGCCTGGCATCACGGACCGCTGCTGGCTTTTTCGGCACAGACCACTGCGGGCTTCTCTACCCTGGATCCAGCCCGGCTCGATCCCGCTTCGAAGGGAATATTGATAGTATCCATGGCCATCGGTGGCGGGGTCGGCTCGACCGCGGGAGGTTTTAAGATCCTGCGTCTGCTGATTCTTCTGCGCATTTTGTATCTCACAATTGTCCAGACCCGCCTTCCAGCCCATGCGGTGCTCAATCCCACCCTGGGTAAACGACGACTGGAGGATAAAGAGATCTACAACGCACTCGGAATTATCCTGTTGTTTACGATAGTGGTAATCCTTTCCTGGCTGTACTTTCTGGCCATGGGATATGAGCCGATGAACTCCCTTTTCGAAGTTGTGTCGGCAACAGGGACTGTGGGTCTTTCAACGGGCATCAGCGGCCCGAACTTACCGGGAGTGCTGAAAGGTGTTCTCTGCGTCGATATGCTTATGGGACGCCTGGAGATAGTCGCCTGGATTGTCCTTTTATCACCGAAAACCTGGATAGGAAAACGAGCTGAGGTATAGATGAGATGAGGATAGTTTTTATCGGTGCAAGCGAGTTGAGCGTAGAAACAGCGGACTGCTCATCAAGCGTGGTCATGAAGTCGTTATTATTGAATCCGATCGGGACAAGATCGATGAACTCTCCGACGACCTGGATTGCAGTTTTCTGCATGGGGACGGCAGCAAGCCGCGGATTCTGCGTGAGGCCGGACCGGAGCAGACCGATGTGTTGTTCTGCCTCTCCGATGTGGATCAAAATAATATCATTGCCAGTCTGGTAGGAAGGTCTCTTGGTTTTGGCAGGGTGGTAACCCGTATTCAGGATCGTGACCTTGAAGCAATCTGCAGCGAACTGGGTCTTAACGACACCATCAGCCCCACGCGGACCATCAGTCGCTACCTGGCCGACTTCGTCAAAGGCATTGATATTCTTGAGCTGTCGACCATCATTAAGGACGAAGCCCGATTTTTCACCTTTGTCGCCGATAAGCACCAGGCAGGATCGCTTGATGACCTGGAATTGCCCGACATGGCCCGGGTTGTCTGTTATTATCGAAATGAAACCTTTCATCTGGCTGATGACGAATACACCATAAAGCCGCAGGACGAAGTGGTTATCCTGACCCATAGTGAAAATCTACCGAAGCTGCAGGAGCTTTTCACTCACGAGGAAGAGCCGGATGAACCGCAGTCAGATTAACGGGAGCGCTGCAGGATGCTGGAAGCATATTCTGCCCGGTGACCACCCGGCGGGACTGGACTTTTCCTGCGAAACAGGACGACAAGAAAGAGCAGAGTACAGCATCAATTTACTGTCGTCCTCACCTTATGATCCATTACATCAGCCGATTTCGGAGAAAAAGTAATCAAAATACTGCATCCAGCCGTTGCCGACGATTATTGGCTGTTGATGAAACTGCTCCATGAGCCATAGTGCTGATCCCAGACCGGTCAGATTGTGAGGGTTGTAGCTGCCGTTATATGATTGAAGTACGGCTTTGATGATATACCGGGCCAGACAGGTGCGACCATTGGCCGACGGCAGGGCTCCGTTGATGAAAGGAAGGAGCCGCTGAGGATTTTTTTCGGCAAAGACCGAGTAGAAATCCTCAAAAGTAGAAAGTTTTACCACTCCGGTCTCATAACTCCGATAAAGATCTTCTTTCTTTTCCTTCATCATTGCTCTGCACATGGCCAGCAGATGATCGTGCTCCGGTGTGGTAAACAGATGGCCGCTCCGCTCAATGGCATAGAAGGTAATGGTATGATGCAGGGCCGCAATCCCTGTACCGCTTACCGCCCGGCCCAATTGATACCAGTAAGCCTCTTTGGCGGAAGAAGGTATGATAAAACTTTGCAGTTCGGGAGTTATTTTGAACGTCCCTTTACAGAAATAATCAGCCAGCAACGCCAGGGTCGGCCAAATATCCTGGTCCTGCCTTCTGATCATCTCAAGAAGAATAAAAGCGGTACAGGATATGGAATGGCCCAGGGAGGAATCGAGATAACCGCTGCCGAGAAGCAACAAGCGCCTGGCAAACTCCTCTCGTCCCTCTTTTTTGACAAAAGCCGCCATTGCCGCAGTTGTTTCTGCGGGGCCGTGGTCGGCAATCGTCCTTTCAACATCGGCAAAGACAGATATATTTGGTAAAGCAGCCGGTTTTTCTGTCACCTCAAGCTTCGCCCTCCGTGCATATTCCTCGACCTCAAGCTTAACCAGTTGCGCCTTATCCTCATCCACAAGGTATGCGGCAAGTTCTCGGTTTATGGCATACATTTTCGGGAGGTGCGGATTTTTGAAAGGAGGATTGAGGACCTGCTGGACCACGTTATACATGGACTCATGAATGGCCCACGGATCTCTCCTCTCTTTTTCCAAAAGCGATGTGACTACTTCCCGCGATCTAGTCGTGTCCGACTGTTCTATAGCACTCTTCAACTTGTCAATCATGGTTTTCTCGGCAGGGAAAGAGGGACAGCTTTTCTCAAAACCGGTGCGGGGCGATTACGCCCCAAGCCCGACGCCACTAGGAATCAACTCCACCTTTGATTTCTACTCCCAGCAATTTTTCGATATGCCGACTTTGATTTTAATCTGGACAGATACCATTGAATTGTATCCGTCTCCGGCCAAATATACTCGATCGATAATGCTGTAAAACATAGCAAAGAACATTTCACCGAATTGGTATACTAACTGAAAATATTCTCGGCAGCGATATCAGCAATTCCACTCGAGCATACATCCCGGCAGTACTCGGTGGACAGTACGCCGCTGGCGGAAGGTCGATTAGCCGAATAATCTTGAGAAGCCACCGGTTCCACGCACAAAAAACCACTACAGGAAGTTGGCATGAAATTTGAATGTTTTACAATAGTAGCTTAACGAATTTCTGCTCCGGACTTGTAATCACCTGCAGAAAGACGTGAAATAACGATGCTGAAAATGATCCGGCAGATAAAATCAAAGCGATCAACAGAGAGTAAAAGGAGGACATCATGTTACACGTTAAATCGATTCTCTGGCCATCCGACGACAGTGATTCTTCGGTTCTGGCCCTGGAAACAGCCGTCGCACTGGCAAAACAATTTGGGGCAAGAATTTATGGGCTCCAGGTCGTTCCTCGGGTTCCGGTGTATACCGATACTGCCGTGCCGATACGGGTTTCGACATTCCACAATACGAGGAACAACTCAAAGCATCAGCCAAGAAGGCGCTGATGCAGAAAATTGCCGACAAAGTGCCTGACAGTGTCACTGTAGAGGCAACTGTTGAGATCGGCAAGCCTTCGGACGTTATCATTAACTTTGCCAAAGAGAGACAGGTGGATCTGATCGTCATGGCAACCCATGCACGGAGTGGAATTTCTCATTTTTTTATCGGCTCGGTTACTGAGGATACTATCAGACGATCAACGATCCCGATCCTTGTGATTCCCGTTCCAGGCAGCAGATAAAAAAGCATTCGACATAACGTTGAGACAAGAATTACCCCTGTGAAAATCGAAAACGGTGGCCGAGAGAAAACTGGTAGTCCTGTCCGGTTTTTTTGGAAAGAAGTCCTGTGCTGTAGGAAAATAAGGTTTTTTCTATCTCTCGGCAAGACGGTCGGAACGGCATATCCGCTTTGACAAAAAAGTGATTAAAAGGTATGAGGAAGATTTTATTTATCCTGACCCTGTTGGCAACGGGCAGATTTTACATCAAGCCACAAGACTAAGCGCATTGATTGCAGATATTTTGACGGAACAATTTCCCAGAGCGGTCATCCCAGGAAAAAATCAGGTAAGATCCTGTCTCCTTCGGCATTATATGTCTGCTTGCCATTGGGTATGGTTTTTGCATAACAAAATCCAGAATCCCTTCTGTGCAATGGTTAATCAAGTAGATGAACGGGAAAAGAGATGAGCAACATTTTGATACTCTTAGCTGAGGACAACGCTGCGGACATTTCACGTATAAAAGAGTACTTATCAGAAATACCTGCCATTGCTTTCAAGCTGAAGGAAGCCGAAACCCTGACAGCTGCCCTCTCGCAGCTATCACATTACGACTTTGACGTCGTTCTGCTTGATCTCGACCTGCCGGAATCCTCAGGGCTGGATACAGCCCGGAAGCTCATTGCGGAATATCCGGACACTGCGGTGATTGTCCTGTCAAGCAGGGAAAACCAAGAAACAGCCATACAGGCAGTGCGACTACGGTGCTGATGATCATCTGGAGAAAGATTCTCTTTCATCGGTCATGCTGAGCAAATCCATCACCTATGCGATCGAGCGTAAAAAGCTCCTCCAGGAGAAGTATGACGTCCTCTCCGATTTAGTCCTTGCCTTAGAGAAAATCGAGTATCTGGAAAGTATTCTGCCTATTTGTGCCGGCTGTAAGAAAATTTATCATGAAGACAAGCACTGGTTAAGCCTTGAGGAGTATGCGCAACTGCTCTCCGGCGTCCGGAAACCCACAATCCCCTCTGCCCGGATTGCCTGCAGGATATAGAAAACAACGCATAAAGACCGAACAGAATGCACCATATCCGGACCAGCGATAGGGCTGTCTTGTTCGCTGTAAAACCTTTGCTTCAGAGTATCTTGATGGCACATTGCTCACTCCTTCTCCAAGGAGTGAGTTTCTGCCCTCCCCCGCTATTTACAGCTTCAACTGAGAAAAAACAGGTAATACTACTAACCATTTTATCCCCAATCATATGACCTTGGCAAAGGTTGCCAAATCTCAGATAATCTTGTTAAGCCCAAAGCACTTTAACGGCAGTGGGCAAACAACCGGCTGAAACGTGTCAGTTTCTGTTCCGGACAGATTATTTCGAACACCACACAAATACCCTCTATGCAGAGATTTAGCGGCAATATACTCAAATCCTCCCGTCCCTTCCGGAAAATCGGATTCGGACAGTGTAAAGATAGATATATCGTCATTCGTCAACGATTTCTACTCGCTGGTACTGCCAGGCTCTCACGATAAGAGACCGTCAATTGACAACGAATATTGATGCAGAAATTGAAGGATACTTCAACGGTAACGCGGTACTCATCAAGTATCTGTTTTTAGCGACCGGCAAACACAGCCTCTTGCATCTCGGCGATGGCGACGCCGCTCTTACAATCGAAGCAAAAAGGCTGGAGGGACGTTGCTTTACTCTCTCCTGCAGGATCGCCGTCACCGGCGGCAAGGGCCTTCCACCGATCACGGAGCAGGAACTATTCCGTTCTGCAAAGGAGATCGGCAAACGAGAGGGTTTTAACCTGCGCGTTGCAAATCTCTATTATGCCAGGCTGATTGCCAGACGTTTTGGCGGCGACGTGTGGCTAGAGAACAGCGTCGGCTTCGGCACATGTTACCGGTTTGCAATCCGCCTTTTACAGCTGCCGGTTTAATCGCCACCATGTTTCCGCCATCGATCGTTCAGCTATGAGAAGATGTCCTGGCACCCTGCTTCGCCGTGGCTGCATTGCCGAAAATACCCTGGAACAAAGAGATTGTTTTCAAGCGTTGGGTACAGTGGGTAGTGTCGCCAGCCCAGGTGGATCTTCATAAACATGCTATCTCATCACTTACCTAAAAAGTCAGGGGTTATATCGCATATCCCTGGAAAACAACGTCCGTACCAGGAGGAAATATGATGCCCAAAAAAGAAGGGAACCGTACGACGCTTGTTCGTTTTCTCGCACAGCAGCAGCGGTTGCATCCGGAAGCAAGCGGCGAACTGACCAAGGTCATAGTGCAGCTAAGCACCGTGGCTAAAATCATTGCCAGCTATGCACGCCGTGCGGCTCTGCTCGGCATAAAAGGAGAAACGGGTGAAACCAATGTGCAGGGCGAGAAAGTTGAAAAACTTGACAGCCTGAGCAACGACGCCTTCATGGAAGCTTTCGAATATGTCGACATTGTCGGAGCCATTGTTTCGGAGGAGATGAAGAATCCCCTGATTTTACACGCAGAAAAAGATCGATCCAAATACGTGGTGCTGGTCGATCCTCTGGACGGATCTTCCAACATGGAGGTGGATTGCATTACCGGCTCGATCTTTTCAATCCGAACATTCAGCGGCACAGGACAGCAGGACATTCTGCACGAGGGATCCAGACAGATAGGAGCCGGTTATATCATGTATGGCGCATCGATCCTCTTTGTCTATACCTTTGGTGACGGCGTCCATAGTTTCGTGCTCGACGAGGCTATCGGTGAGTTTGTTCTTGATCATGAGAATATCCGTATGCCTGCCAGTGGTAAGATTATCAGCTCTAACTTCGGAAACAGCAATTGCTGGGCAAAACCTGTCCGCACTTTTGCCGAGGCCCTGCTCACCAAGAGTGATAAAGCTTATTCCCTGCGCTATTCGGGTGCTCTTGTGGCAGACCTGCATCAGATTCTCCACCGGGGCGGCATCTATTTCTATCCGGAAGATGTCAACCAACCCTCAGGAAAATTGCGTCTGCTTTATGAATGCGCTCCACTCGCTATGATTGCGGAACAAGCCGGGGGCGGTGCCACCACCGGGAGAAGACGGATCATGGAGATATTTCCGGAAAACATCCATCAGCGCACTCCGTTTGCCATCGGCAGCCTGCTGGAAATCAAAGCATATGAGAAGGCCTATCAGCGATTATTCCATAAGCTAAAAAGGAGAACAGGACATGACAACTCAAGTCGCAAAAATTCTAGCGAATTACCAAGGAGAAAATCTGGGTGTGCGGACCAATCTGGCCAGGATCCTCAATCACGGCACCCTGGCCGGTACAGGAAAAATGGTCATTCTTCCTGTGGACCAGGGCTTTGAGCACGGCCCGGCCCGAAGTTTTGCCGAAAATGAGGCTGGCTATGATCCGGCATACCATTTTCAACTGGCCCTCGAAGCCGGTTGCAACGCTCACGCGGCTCCGCTCGGAGCAATAGAGACTGCGGGAAGCTCATATGCAGGACAGATCCCTTTGATCCTCAAATTGAACAATCACGACTCTCTCGCGCCCGACAAAAGCGATCCGATGCCATCGATCACCGCATCTGTCAAGCAAGCTCTTTGCCTCGGCTGTTCAGCCGTCGGTTTTACCATCTATCCGGGATCGGCGGCCTGTAATTCAATGTATCAGCAGATCAGGGCTATTGCCGAAGAAGCAAAAGGGAGCGGCCTGGCTGTGGTCATCTGGTCTTACCCTCGGGGATCGGGAATTTCCAGGAAAGGGGAAACCGCCATAGACGTAGTGGCTTACGCTGCCCAGCTTGCCGCCCAGCTAGGCGCTCACATTATCAAGGTCAAGCTGCCCACCAGGCACATTGAACTGGAAGCGGCCCAAAAAATCTACCAATCGCAGAAGATTCCCATCGATACGGTGGCAGACCGGGTCAGGCATGTTATACAGAGCGCTTTTACGGGTAAACGCATGGTTATCTTTTCCGGCGGATCAAAAGCAGGCGAAGAGGAGTTTTATGAAGATATCAGAGGGATTAGAGAAGGGGGTGGATTCGGTTCGATCATCGGCAGAAACTCTTTTCAGCGCCCGATGACGGACGCCGTTGAATTCCTGAAAAAGGTCATGGCAATCTACGCCGGAGACTAGTGTCATGTCACGTTTCAAATGTCGCAATGGAGCGCCGGGATTCTGGTTTCCTGTGAGGCGCGCATGAAGGAGCGTAGCAGCGCTACGTGACAGAATAAGCAACGAAGTCAGGAAACCAGAATAACAAGGTCTGGGTGACAGGTGAAGGGTGACAGGGCACTAGAGACCAATGGGGTTGTTGTGACCAATAAGCCGTTCATCAATTGAGGCATATGCCTTTTTCGGGATCAAAGATATGCAATTTCTCTGAATCCGGTCTTAACCTGATTACATCACCCTGCTGCACACGATGCGCCGGATCAAGCCTGACGACTCCCTGGACTTTGCCCATTTCCAGATCAAGGCCGCCACCACGGTAATGATGCCATAAGGAATGAGAATGGTTGCCCGCAGCAGCCTGCGGCCTAAAATGGCCCGGTGCATGAAAAGTGCAAAGACCATCCCCAGCAATAACTCCACGCTCACCAACAAACGGTGACAAGGGTGGTGTTGAACAAGGCCTCCCACCAGATGGGCGAGTTGAGAACAGACAGGTAATTGTCGGCAGCAATAAAAGCGCGGTTGCCCGGAAAACGGAGATCGTAGCGAAACAGACTGAGCCAGAAGGCATAACAGATGGGATAGGCGGTCACGGCGATCATGGCGATCAGGGCCGGAGTACAGAGCAGCCAGCCAAGTTTATTGCTGCTGAGTCTGGTCGATTTCAAAACAATCCCTCTGAACGAAGAGCGCGTTCTATTTTCTCCCGCAGTTGGCGCAGGTCCTTTTCTGGCTCAATGGAACGCATCGGATGAAGCGTATGACTGATGGCCAGAGAAATGTCATTGTAGAACGGGGTCTGTGGGCGTTGTACGCCACTTTTAAGGGTCTCCAGGAGAAGATCTGCAAAAGGAAAGGTCTTGCGAACCTTGTCATCCAGGTAAAGAGCGGTAATTGTTGGGGGAAGTCCCCCCTTCTTTGCCGCCAGTCGCTGGTTGTTTTCCGAGACAAGACAGGTGGCGGCGGCAAAGGCCAGGTCGGGATGTTCGGAATAACCCCCAATACCAAGGTTGATGCCGCCAATGGTCACTCGGCTGGGATGATCCGGGGAGATGGCAGGCCAGCGGGCCCAGCCCATGTGTTCGGCGATATGCGGGGCGTTCTGCCTGGCGCTGGGCCAGACGTAGGTGTAATTGACCATGAAACTCGAATCACCGGTTTCAAAAGCCAGCCGGCATTGATCTTCGCGGTTGGTGGCCAGGGAAGCCGGAGCCGCCGGAGAGGTAGCAAGCCGATGCATCAGAGCCAAGACCTTGAGCGTGGCGGGAGCATCGAGTTGCACCTGTTCGCCATGGAGAATAGAGGTCCCGGCCGAAGCCAGCAAGGAGTTGAAAAAAACCGTCAGCCCCTCATATCTCTCGCCCTGCACCTGGATGGTTCCCTTCTCACCCAGTGATTCGGCCAATTGGATGAGTTCCTCCCAGGTCTCGGGCGGCGCATCAATTCGATCTTTCCGGTACCAGAGCAGCTGGCTGTTGGTGGTAAAGGGTGCGGCCTGTATTCGATTGGTAAAGGTCGCGCTCTTTACCGCGCTGTCCAGTCGTCCTTTTGTCACCTGTTCGGCCAGGTCTGCGGGCCAGGGGAGTATCCAGCCGGCAGCGGCGAATTCGGCCGTCCAGATAACATCCATACCGATAATGTCAATGGTTGAATCATGAGCAGCCAATCGTCTCACCAGCTGTTCCCGCTGTTGATCGGCAGCGGCCGGCAACGGCACCAGATCGATGGTATACCGTCCGCCTGATCCCTGCGAACAGCTGCGGGCTGCTTCGGCAAAGGCACCCGAAGGTTCAGCAAAAACATACCAGTTGAGCGTCGGCGTTGTGGCTGGCGGCTCCCGGGTGCATCCGGCTGCGAAAAGCAGAGCGACGCGATGGTGGTAAAGCGGAATACCGTCTGTTGCGCATGATTTTGCAGTACAACCTGACGGGCACAAAAGAGCAGCGCCTTCTCCAGATTCAACCAGAGAAAAGAACTGTCGGGAAAGAGACGCTAATAAATTTTGAAAAGCCGGGCAAAGACCACTATTTCTGCTCCTTTCCTGCTAAAAGATTGTATGATTAATGAGCGCAGTCCAGCCCCTGATTCCAGTGCCCCTTGTTTCTCAGAATATGATGAAATCGATTAATCCTCCGATTAATACAGCAAGAAACAAATAGACAACAATGCGTTTTAAGCTCAATTTTCCTCCGTCTTTATGTTGATCCATGTTTTTGTCGGCGACGTGCTGGCGATGCAGGAAAAACAGTCCTAGAGCGATTGCGACAAACAGGATATTCATCCACAGGGTATAATCGACGGCGAACTGCGCGGTGTCTTCTATGCTTCTGGTGCTTTCAGGAAGGATATCCATCCAGGAAAACAACAAATCGAGAATTATTGCTGTGAGAACAATGCTCACATACATTACAGCAGCAATGTAAAGTGCAACTCGCCAGCCGTAATATTTGGCGTTTATTCTCACCAGCGGAGGCACCATCAGGTCGGAATAGATAAATCCCATAATACCCGCAAAGAAGACGCCGTTGGCGTTCAGCACCGTGGCCAGAGGAATGTTGCCCATCGAGCCGATGAAAGTCAGAGCGGCGACAAATGGTGCAACTGCGGCGTTTTCCAGGAGGATAAGCCAATTCGGCAAGGTATCGGCAGCCTCGATAAGGAAAATCTTTGCCCACCATGCCTGCGGCACAAAAACCGCCATAAATCCGGCTATGGTGAACCCTATCAGAACCTCCTCCCAGACCATCTGCCATTCCATCACAAACTGATGGCCCACCAACTGCCAACCCTCCCGGCTTTTCAATCTTTTACGCCAGTCAAAGTCTTCCTCCTCTTCGGGCGCCTCATCTTCCACCTTCTCACGTGCCTTCTGCAACCAGGCTTTCGGGTAGGTCAAATGGATAATGATGCTGCTGATGGCGATCAGCAGCACCCCGCCGACAATTTCGCCAGCAAGAAACTGCCAGCCGAGAAAAATTATAATTAAAATCCCCAATTCGATCACCAGATTCGTCGAGGCGAACATAAAGGCGACTGCAGTAATGAAATGTGCACCTTTAAGAATCAGCGATCTCGCTGCCGACAGCGCTGCAAACGAACACGAGGATGAGGCCGCACCGAAGACTGTGGAGATTGTCACACTCCTCAGGTTGGCTTCGCCCATGTAGCGAGTCAATTTTTTCTTTGGCACAAAGGCCTGGATCATCGCGCTGATAGCATAGCCCAGTACAAAGGCCCATCCGGCTTTCCAAAAAAAACCAAGGGCTGTTTTTGCCGCTTCTCCATAGAGCTGACCGAAATTATCCATTTGTCGATCTCCTTTGTTCATAGTCTTCAATTCTCTAGATAATGCGCAAAAAACGTGCCAAAAATCGACAAAAATTCTGGACTGCCCTGATATCTCAGTTTTCCGCCTGGTATGTTTATTGCGGATAAGGCTGCAACAGGAAGGTTTCCGGTCAGTCAAGCCGGTATTTCTTACTGGCGATTATCGACAAAAGTGGACAGCGACACGATTCTCCCGCAGATCGTCAAAATGGTGGCAACCGGCAGGGGGCAGGAATGGGGGGTACTGTTTTATTGATTATCAGGGGAGCAAACAACATTTATGGCATATAGATTACAAAAAAATAAATCGGTTGGAAAAAGTGTTCGCAAGATTGCTCTGGAGCAGATAGATAAAGCCATCAGCGAGATCCAGGATAAGAAGCCTGATCATATGGCGATGCGGTTCTTTGAACTGGTCCGCATCGCCGTGGAGATGCAGTTGCAGGGTACCGTTTTCAGCGAAAACACTACCGGTGGATCCCCGAAGAGCTTTTCCGGCTTAAAGCATGAAGGGAAAGCCTTCCTCCTTCCAGGCCTTTGTTCCGTTGTCAATAACTTTCACATTGGTGAAGCCTTTCTCGGCCTGTTTTTCCGCTCGACCAGCGGAAGTAGCGTTGCCCTTTCAACTGCAGTAGAAGATGATCTCCCTGTCCTTGGCCAGGTCATCTTCTTTTTGTCTGAATTCCTGCAAAGAAATGGCACCTTCCAGAGCGGCATTTTTGAATTTTTCGTCGCTGTCATAACCACAGACGAGCAGTGCATCGCCTGACTGCACGTCTTCGCGGGCCTGTTTGACAGAAATCACATCGTATTTTGCCATGTATGTACCTCCTGATCGATGTTGGCGGCAGTGAACGCCGCAGAAAACACTTCCAGATAATAAACCCGCGCCTCAAATCTGGTCAATTTACCGCTGGCCTTCACACCCTCATCTTTATTGAGAAGATTTGTGGACGGCCTTGGACGATTACGATTCCTTACAGGAACGAACATATCGATAGGCCAACAGGGCAGCGATACTTGCCGGCATGGCACCCAGGACGATGAAGATCAGATCAGCCGGCATCCTCAGCCATTCCAGGAGACGGACGTAGTCCTGGCTCATATAAGCGGCACTCCGGGCATGCCAGTAGCCATGCTCCATCACGTCCCAGAGCTGAAAAACACCACCAGGAAAGAGGTTCGTCAGGACCATCAAGAGCAGGCCGATGTTGAGGCCCCAGAAGGAGACCTTGATGAACTTTTCCGGCCTTTGCCACTGGTCATCGGGAAGTACCTGTCGCAGGGTAAGTACCATCAGGGCCAGAGCCAGCATGCCAAAAGCTCCCATCAGAGCTGCATGACCGTGATTGGCTGTCAACATGGTACCGGCTTCGAAATAGCTGATCACCGGCATATTGATGAGGAACCCGAATACCCCCGCCCCTACGAAATTCCAGAATCCCACGGCCATGAGAAAGTAGAAGGTCCACTTGTGAGGGATCGCCAGCCCTTTGTCAGGCGACTGCCCCCGGGTACCGGTTAAACGGATAAAATCCCATGCGTCGAGGGTTAGAAGCGTTAAGGGCACCACCTCCAGAGCCGAAAAAAGAGCGGCGAAAGCCATGGTCACATTTGATTGGCCGGTCCAGTACCAATGGTGGGCCGTTCCAACCATCCCGCCGGCCAGGAAAATAATGGCGTCCAGATAGATGATCCGCGTGGCGGTAATTCTGGATACTACCCCTAACTGAAAAAAGGTCACGGCCACCATGACCGTGACAAACAGCTCGAAGAAACCTTCCACCCAGAGGTGGATGATCCAGAAACGCCAGATATCGACAATGGAGAAGTTGGTGGCGCTGCCGAAGAAAAAGGCGGGAAGATAGAAAAAAGGAATGGCCGAAGCACCGCCGAGAAAGAGAAAGATAATCTCACGCCGCTGAGGGTCCCGCTTGCTGTCCTTGATATTCCGATAGAGCAGAAAGAGCCACCAGAGCAACCCGATCACCAGCAGTACCTGCCAAAATCGACCCAGATCAAGGTATTCCCAGCCCTGATGGCCAAATATTGACCAACTCCCACCAAAAATCTGTCGAATCCCCAGTAATTCACCCAGGAGGCTGCCCACTACCACAATAACCAGTGCCCAGAACAGAAGATTGACACCGGCTGTCTGTCCCTTTGGCTCTTTATCGCCAAGGGTCGAGGAGAGCAGCAATCCGCCAGCCACATAGGCGGTGGCGATCCAGAACAGGGCTAACTGAACATGCCAGGTCCGCAGGACATTGCTCGGGAAAATCTGCGTCAGATCAAAGCCGTAAAAATCGCCCGGCTCGGCCCGAAAGTGGGCCAGAGCGCCACCCACCAAGGTCTGGGTGAGAAACAGCAGCGAGACAATAACAAAAAACTTAACGATGGCACGCTGGCTCGGCGTGGACTTCCCGGGCAACATTTCAGGGCTGATCCGGGTGCGCTCCCCTTTCCAGCCCAAGTAATCGAACTTGCCGAAGACAAAGAGTACCGCCGCCAATCCAGCCAAAAGTATCACCACACTCAGAGCGCTCCAGAGGATAGCATCTCCAGACAAGGTATTGCCGGCCAAAGGATCATAGGGGAAATTGTTGGTGTAAGAAAAAGATTTTCCAGGCCTGCGTGCAATGGAGCCCCAGGCTGTCCATGCAAAAAAAGCGGTCAGCTTTTCCAATGATTGCCGGTCGCCAATAAATCCTTTCGGTAAACCGAATGTACTTGCAGGTCCGGAAGCGAAGTATTTCTGCCAGCGATCAATCTGCTGGTAGTAGGAGTCCTTTTCCGCTTGCGTGAAATCCAGCACATCTGTGCCGGGATCATAGCGATTGATCTTGAGTAACCGGCGAACCTCGGCATTGACAGCCGCCGTCTGAAATTCTGACAATTCGGACAGGGGTTTGCCAAACATCTTTCCCGCCATCTGTTTATTGGCATCGACCACCAGAGCGTGGAGATATTCTGCGGTAAAATCCGGTCCAAGATAGCCGCCATGCCCCCATATGGAGCCATTTTCCATAAGGCCGTATTTCAGGAAAACCTGCTGTCCGGCCTCGATATCTCCTGCCATGAAAAGTACTTCTCCTCCTGGCCCAACCACTTTTTGCGGAATCGGCGGGGCTTCGCGAAAGGCAATCGTAGAAAGGTAGATGAGAATAATAAGGCCGACTAAGAAAACCAGAAGCGCGCTGTACCGCCACCAAGGGGATAATGCAGTGTCCTGCTCATTGTCCACAGGTCTGCCTTTCGTCAGTTCCGCATCTCTTTTGCTCATCGGAGTTCTCCTGATTTTTTGTTGCTAAGCTGCCGGCAGCGATTTTCCTGAAGAACAGTCAATTGCGGTTTTTTGAATCATCCCCGCATCCCGGGCAGCTCCGCCAGTGCAGCCTCAAGCAGTTTCGCATCTTCCCCGGGTGCGTAATATCCTACCGGCAAATGTTGTCCGGCAAATGAAGGTATCGCTTGCAAATCCAGGATGAGATCAAAACAACCGGACATCTGTCCTGTTGCAGAGGACAGATGTCCGATTAAAGTGGATAAATTCGCCGGATTGCCGTCCGCCTTTGTCACAGCTGCGGTAAAACCGGCGAAACATCCGGTAACGGCCAGCGAATTGGTTTCAACGAAGGCAAAGGAATCGATTTGGGTGACGGAAAGACCGCGACTGCCGCGGCCGCGTACACAGAGGGTACAGCTGATCCCCTGTCCGTCCAGGCGCTCGGCACAGGCAAGTGCTCGCTCGAGGTCAGTATCGATGATCAAGAGACGGCCTTTGGAGACTGCGGTCAAAGGTGCTGGATTCTTTACCCTCATGTCCTCTTCCGCGAAACTCTCCTCCTCCACAGCAACAGTCTCTTCCTCTGCAATGGCAGCTCCAGCCGTTTACGCTCCCGATGATGGCATAGCATATCTGAGGTAACGATAGCGGCAGGTGCCCGCAGCTCGAAGTCAGCTGAATAAGAGAGCTGGTAAAGGTGAAAAAACGCTATAGACCTAGCGTTTACAATTATCATGCCAAAAGGCCGTATTAATAAATCGTCAGCACTGAGAAGGAGCTGTTTTTTCAAGAGCTCCGGGGCATAGACACGGCTTACTGACAGCTGGACGTTTTTCGGCGCCCACAGGTCCAAACCTGCCATCATTGGCCTGACTATTGCAAAAATAACAGAACAATGGAAGAATGCTCAATCCAGGCAGACCTTTTTGTAAGGGAAAATCACTATCGGCCATGCCGCAACAAACAGCCTAAAGCCTATGCAATTATTTGAATTAACATCGATATTGATGGTATTTACGGCGATATTCAGTTTCGTCAACTATCGCTTCCTGCGGATGCCGGCGACCATCGGCGTGATGTTCATGTCTCTGGCGCTCTCACTCTGCCTGGTGCTGTTGAGCTGGCTGGGTATAGATCTGGGTCATGACAAGATTTCCGAAATTCTGCAGGCAATTGACTTCAACGATACCTTGCTGCACGGCATGCTGGCCTTTCTTCTTTTTGCCGGGGCGATGCAGATCGAGTTCGAGGATCTTCTCGCCCAAAAATGGGCAATCGCCATCATGGCCACTGCCGGGGTTGTTATCTCCACCTTCATTGTTGGAGGTCTCACCTGGGTCATTCTGGGATTTCTCGGAATATCCGCTTCTTTTATATATTGCCTTCTTTTCGGAGCGCTGATTTCACCGACTGATCCGGTAGCTGTCCTGGGTATTCTGAAAACAGCGAACGTACCGCTCAGCCTTGAGACCAAAATCGCCGGAGAATCACTTTTTAACGACGGTATCGGCGTAGTGGTTTTCCTGATCATTTTGGAACTGGCGCGGGCAGGCGGCGAGATTTATCCTCTCGAGGTTGTCCAGCTCTTTCTCAAGGAAGCCGGCGGCGGTGCCCTGTTGGGACTCATCATCGGTTTAACGGCCTTTCAAATGCTCAAACGGGTGGATAATTATAAAGTAGAAGTACTGATTACGCTGGCTCTGGTCATGGGCGGCTATGCCCTGGCCGACCGAAATCACTTATCCGGTCCAATCACCACAGTTGTTGCCGGTCTGATCATCGGCAACCACGGTCGAGCATTGGCCATGTCGGATCACACTCGAGAACGGCTTGATGATTTCTGGGAACTGATTGACGAAATTCTCAACGCTCTTTTGTTCATGCTTATCGGACTGGAAGTTCTGGTTATCCGTTTTACTCCCGAACTTATCCTGACTGGATTGTTCGCCACAGTCATCGCCTTGTTCGCCCGATGGGTATGCGTGGGCGGAGCAGTGCTGCTCATGCGTCCCTTTCGGTCATTCAGCAAGGGGGTGGTGACGATAATGACCTGGGGCGGTCTGCGCGGAGGCATCTCCGTGGCATTGGCACTTTCTATACCGCGTGTCCCCGAACGTCCCACCATTATCTCGATTACCTATATCATCGTCATTTTTTCCATTCTCATTCAGGGCATGACTTTGAGGAAACTGGTCAAGCGACATGTCACATCCCCGTCTTCCTGAATCCGGGCGGGTTTTCTCAGACAAATGCAATCTATTCAATTTCACCCAATTGACTGCCTTGTCCGGTTACTTCTTTTCTTTATCTCCGGATGCTAAAGGTACCTGAGCAGATGTCTCGGGAGATTGCGGTGATGTGGTGGTCTGTTCGCCGCCATTCTGCTTTTCAGTAGCAGCATATTCAGTTTTCAGCTGTTGCTGGACTTTTGCCATCTGCTGCAGGACTTCCTGCCGTGACTGCTTCGCATCTGCCAATTGCTGCTGAGCCAGTGCCAGTTGCTCTTTGTTTTTTTCCAAGTCCCGCCGCGTGCTCTCAATAGTTCGTTTGTACTCTTCAATTTGCTCCTTGAGGCCAGCGATTTCCTGACGAGCTGCGGTAACCTGTGCGTCCAGGTCTGCACCGGCTTTTTCAGCCGGTCCTTCACATCCCAGCAATAAAACAAACAGGAAGCAGAGCAAGAGAGCTCTCAGTTTCATACATTCCTCCTCTTGTTAAGTAAGACTTCTTGTTATAAATATATGCAAAACCCGGACCACCCCATGGTTCGATCACTACCATCCGGTATTACATGGCAGTCTTTCTGCGTCGTAAACAGTAATTTTTCAGCGACACCCGGGAAACGTTAATGAGAAGAGGCGGAAATGAAAAAGAATGTCGGCGGCATCGACAGGCGATGACGATACCTGGATCCCGGGCGGTCTTACCTTCTTATCGCTCTTTTTGCACCGCTTGAACCAATGTGGAGAGGTATCATACCAATTTGACAGTTATTGCGTTTATCACTGCAATAACCCGATCATGACTACTCTGGAAGGTACCGGGATCAATTCCGGAAACGGGAAATATCAATAAATGACCTTCCTGGCCAAAAGCTGGACTGCAAAGCTGAAAACTACCCGGGATTGCATAAAAATAAATCTCACGATTATTCTTCAATTTTATCGGTTCTAAAATGTACCACCAGCAGGAGATTGCTTATTTTATGATCAGCAATGGGAACCTGGAGGGTAAAATTATCCTGCATGCCGGGCGGATGGTTGACAGGTACTGATCGTTTTCCAATCACGAACCCGGCACCATGACAAGAGAGACAGGAGGAAAAACCGAGACTTCCAAGCTCATTGCAATCCGGACATTTTATATGAACAGGAATGACAAAATTCACCATTCCACCGTTAAACGCCTGCTCAGGTGTCAATGCTGCTTCCAGGTATAGTTTTTCAAAGTTTATTCCCTGAATACACCATTTATCTGCTGATTTGCTCTGTCGTCGATCGTCAGACTTTGAATAACAGTCATAACTTGAATCAATTTGTTCGTGACCGTGGACGAATGAATTACTCGGCTTCTGCTTACTCCTTCCAGCATGAGGGTAAGTGGACTGTTCCGACATTTCCCATTTTTCTGCAGGACGCTATCGGAGATATTGCAACATTTCTGTTTGATCAAGAGCGAACCGGCCTCCGGGAGATCTAACAAGGGAAAATACCCTGGATCACCATGTTCGCCATAAAATCGTTTAGAAAGCTTCTGGCCTGCTGATTTGCCTTCACCATGAGATGAATCCTCTTGAATAGAATAATTCTTTGGCATTTGTTGTCTCCGCAAAATTCAGGTCTCAAATAAACCGCCAAGTTCAGACAACCTGTCAACCCGGCCGCATCCGGTCCTAAACTAGTTTCCATCCTGAAACAGCGCTTTTCCCCTAACTCGTCGTTACTCTCAAAATTTAATCCTCGGAATATCAATTATATGCCTGCGGTTAAATTTATCGAGCGCCTCGATTTAGAACAAAATGATTCGTTTCTGAACAGACACTACCTGTCAGCAGACAGAAACCGTTCAAAGCTGAAGGCTGCCGCGCGTTTTCACAACATAGCCCCGAAAGGAGGACAGAGAGCCGGTATCCAGTTTATACCTCCTTAAGAGGTTCAGGTAACATACAGTCGAGTATCGCCCTAATATACTCATTTGCAAAGGTTATATAATCGGTGATGAAATGGTTAGGTCAAATACCCATACGACATGACGGCGGAGGGTGGAGAAGGACTCATCGCAGGGTCAATTCGAACTTGAGTTTGGCGAAACAATCGGGACAACAACCGTGGGAAAGCCGGATGCCTGTTTGACGCGCCAGGTATGTCTTCCCATGGTATCCATTCCTCTTCCCCTGTTTCTTCAGTCATCAGTTTGAACAGTTCGACAATAGGCACACACCGTGAGGATGTTTTGGTAGAAGTCTTATTTTTTGCCGTCTTTCCTGTTTCCTGAGCAACTGTGCCAGTCGAATAAGCAGTTCATCGGTATCAAGGGGTTTCAGCAGATAGTCGTCAGCACCGAGGCGCAGGGCTTCAACCGCCGATGACAGGTCCCACAACCGGTGAGAACAATAACACAGATATCCGGATAGCGGCTTTTAGCCTCCCGCAAGACCTGCATGCCGCCCGTACCCGGCATGACAAGATCGGTAATGACTATATTGAAGGGACCTGCCCGAAGGGCCTCTATTGCCTGTTCTCCATCTGAAGCCGTGGTAACATGAATAGCTTTCTGCCTGGAGATCCCTTGCGTAGGAGCGCAGTATGCTCATCTCGTCATCCACCAGCAACAGGGTTTTCTTATCCACATGAGACCCTCATTTATAGCCTTGAGAGCTTCTTGCTCCGGATTTCATAAGAGAACTTCGTCAAGACAATTCTGTCACTTCAGGGGCGTTGAATAAAACACCTTCAAGGGGCACAGGAAATTTGCACCCGAGAATATATTGACAATTATATCCCGACTTGCATAGGTCATAAAAAAGGTTAGAAAATGGGGGGGGGAATTACCCACTGTCCTGCGATCATTCCAGCCTGCACAGGTCATTGTGCATCGCAGGACATCCGGCAAAAGTGATCTGGTTGAGTGAAAAAAATCCCTTTTACTGACTGCCAGAACAATAAGCTCCGATCAACTGCGCTCAGTTCTTCTGATGGGCAACTTCATGCGAAACGATGATCCCTTGCCCGGACTGCTGTCCACCTCAATGCTGCCGTTATGCTTCTTGATGATTCCATAACTGACGGATAATCCTAATCCGATGCCTTTCACATCGGGTTTGAGTAGAAAAAAACGGTTCAAAGATACGGTCTATGATCTCCGGCTCTATACCGATGCCGTTATCCGTAAACTCGATAACAATAAATGTCTGCTCCGTTTCGGTTCTGATGGTAATTACGCCTCCGCCCTCACAAGCGCTGACACTGTTGGAGAGAAGATTCATGACCACCTGCTTGAGCTGGTCCGCCACCCCATAAAGAACAGGTATATTGTCTGCCATACTGTCTCTCAAGAATGATATTTTTTGTGGCAAACTTCTTTCTGAACAAAAGGAGAACACTGTCGATCATGTCATGCACATCAAATGGGGCGCGTATGCCGGATGTCGGCCGGTTGAAATCCTGCAGCGCCTTAAGCAGTTCCCGCATGCGCTTGCATTCACCGATGGCAATGTCCAGCAGTTCGGCATCCTCAGGATCGAGTGTTGCTCGTCGGCTTATGCCTTTGACGACGTTCAGCACTCCCTGCAGCGGATTGTTGAGTTCGTGGGCAATCGAGGCGGCAAGAGTGCCGATGGCGGCCAGCTTTTCCTTGTGCAGCAACTGGCTTTGCGTCTGCTCTAACTTAAGGGTGCGTTGCTGGACGCGGAGTTCCAGATCGGCGTTGAGAGCGGAAATTTCCCGTCTGGCCACATCGAGTTCGGTGATATCGGTCATGGTCATCAAAGCCGGTCCCGATACATCTTGATCGCCGGATCTGATGACGCTTTCCAACTGGACCTGAAGACGAGAACCATCACTTCGTCGCAGACCCAGGCGGCAGGATTGCCGCGTCCCTGAACGCCCTCAGGTTTTGTTGATGCAGGTGGAAGATATCCTGGTCATAAAAATCGATAAAGGTGGAGAACTTCTGGTCGACAAGCGCAATTCTGTCCACTTTGAGCATGTCTGCGGCTCTCAGGTTGGCCTCGACAACGCGTCCGACTCTATTGAGAGTGAGATAGCCCACAGGGGCAAACTCGTAGAGTTGGTTGTATTTCTGGTGGGAGTTTTTCAAGTTCTGTCTGGGCGATGCGCAAATCTTCGTTCTGCAGTTCCAGTTCGATCCTGTTGGTGTCAAGTTCGACGATCAGTTTTCTGATATTGCCGTTAAAAATGTCGGGATCCGTCCTGTTGTAGCTGTCAAGCACCTCAAGAGCCCGCTTGCGTAATTCGGCAAATTCCTGGTTATCTGCTTTTTTTTGCATGGTCGTTGATCCGTCAACTCGAAGAGATACCTCCTGTTATTTTACCCTGGCATAGATCACGGCGCTTTGCTTGCTCTTGTAGACGATTGGTGCCGCAAAAATCTCACAAAGAACGGAACTACCGTCCATCCGGACATACTTCTCTTCGAGGACCGGTACTGCGGCGCCTTCACTGCGCATGATGTCCAGGCGCTGAAGAAATTGCCCCCGGGATTCTTCGGCCAGCCGTTCAGCGATCGGTGTGCCGAGCAGCTGGTCAGCAGAGGTGGCGCCGAGAATCTCCTGAGCCGCCGGGTTGATATAGCTGAAGAGCTGGTCGGTGATGACAAATATCCCCATCGGCGAATGTTTCACCAGTTCCCGCCAGGATGCCTCACTCTGGGCAAGGGCGGCGACCGTATTGTTGAATTCGGTCACATTCAAAAAGGTGACCACGACTCCCTCGATCATATTGCCGACGGTACGGAATGGCCGGACCCGCATGCGATATTTTTGTCCCTCGCCGTCCTCTATCACCGACTCATGCTTATCAAGGGTTTTCAAAACCTTTCCGGCGCACTCCCTGATGTCCACATCTTTCAGGGTTGAGGCGAAATGTTCGATGGAACGCCCGACATCGGAAGGAGTAAGATGGAAAAATTTGCCGATCAATGGGGTGAATCGTCTGATATTCAGGTCGATGTCGAGAAAAATTGTCGCAATATCGGTGGCATCAAGCAGGTTTTTGATGTCATCGTTGGCCGAAACGAGTTCGTCGATTCTGGCCTGCAGTTCGGAGTTGACCGTAGACGATTCCTCGTTTAAGGACTGCAGTTCTTCTTTAGAGGTCTCCAGCTCTTCATTGGTACTCTGCAATTCCTCATTGGCGGATTGCAGTTCCTCGTTGGTCGACTTGAGTTCCTCGTTTGAGGTCTCCAGTTCTTCTATAGTTGTCTGCAGATTTTCCCTGGTATAATGCAGTTCATCTTCCAGCCTTTTCAGATCCAGGTTTTTGGCGGTTTTGGTTTCGATTGAGCTCTGGGAAACCTTTTTTCCTCTTTTGCCGGGTATTTCGTCAAAAATGATCAGCATCAGGCCCCTGAGGCCGCCTTGAATCTGCGGCAGGGGTCTGACAATCAGATTAATATCCTGAGAGACCACCGTCGCTTTTGACCCTGAGGTTTTTGACAACAACCTCCGTACGTTCACTGGACATTTTACGGATGGCGTTGGTCAATCCCGCCTTCAGACCCGGCCTGGCCATTTTCAGAATATTGCTGCTGGCTTCCCCTTCGGCAGGCTCCAGAAAGCGACCGGTCCGTCCATGGGCATAGACCATCTCTGCCTTGTCGTCAACGACCACGCAGACCGGTACGTTACATCTGGGTGAGGATTGCCTTTAACAATTTGATGGTACCTGCATCTGTTGAAGCCCTGGCTGTTACGCCAAGGTTCTCCTCCGGCAAACGGTCAAGAGCTTTGAGCTTGGGTAATTCCAGAGGTTGTTTGATACCGCCTGGGTCGGTACGACGTTCGAATATCTTCCATTTTTTATCGAGCAGGGTAAACTGGTCTGCAAACCTGCCGATATTTTCGGAGGTGCCGAGCAGAAGAATGCCGCCCGGCTTTAAACTGTAGTGAAAGATCGGCATTAATTTTTCCTGAAGTGCGGGCCCGAAGTAGATGAGCAGGTTTCTGCAGCACAGCATGTCCAGTTTGGTGAATGGTGGATCTTTGGTGACGTTCTGTTCGGCAAAAACCACCATTTCACGAATATTCTTCCTGATCTGGTAGTGGTCGTCTACCTTGGTGAAATATTTTTCAAGACGTTTGGGGCCGACATCGATCGATATGGAATTCAGGTAGATACCGGCTCTTGCCACACTGATGGCTTGTTCGTCCAGGTCGGTACCAAAGAGCTGAACATCCAGATTGCGGCCCAGGGCCTCCAGGCATTCCTGAACAATGATGGCGATGGAATAGACCTCTTCGCCGCTGCTGCAGCCCGGTACCCAGATGCGGAATTGATAGCCATCCGGTTTGGATTGCAGCAGGTTGAACAGATATTTTTCTTTCAGCAACAGAAAGGCTTCCGGATCTCTGAAAAAGCTGGTAACGCCGATCAGCAGCTCCTTGAATAAAATGGTTACTTCACGTTCGGACTCTCTGAGATATTCGACATATTCGTCAATGGTATCGATCTGGTGAACATACATTCTTCTCTCGATGCGGCGGAAGATGGTGTTTTTTTTGTACAGAGAAAAATCATGGCCGGTAACGGAGCGAATGAGGACAAAGATCTTTCTGCAGGGCCCGATCGGCACTGTCATCTTCCACGAGACCTGGGTCTTTTAACCTTTTGTTGTGATAGTGCACATACTGTAACAGTTGTTCCGGCATTTTTTCCGGCGGGAGTACGTGGTCAACCAGACCTGTGGCGCGGGCATTTGCCGGCATTCCGTCAAATTTTGCCGAATCCTTGTCCTGGGCGATTATCAGCCCGGACTCCGCCTTAATGGCTTTGATACCCAACGTACCGTCGGTTCCGGTACCTGAAAGGATGATGCCGACCGCCTTTATGCCCTGGTCGCTGCCAAGGCTGCGAAAGAAGACATCAATTGGCCGGTGAGGCCCATCGGTTTTCTTTCTATCCAGCAATTGCAGGGTGTTGTTTAAAATCGTCAGTTCCTTGTCCGGTGGGATGATATACACCTGGTTGGCAAGAACCCGCATGTTATCGGTAATCTGCCTGACCTTCATCCTCGTCTGGTTCTGGATGAGTTCAGGAAGCATGCTGTGATGATGGGGATCAAGATGGGAAACCAGGACAAAGGCCAGGTCCGAGTCCGCGGGCATGGCCTTGAAAAATTGTGTCAGGGCCTCAAGACCACCGGCGGAAGAGCCAATCCCGACCACGGCAAGAGGTGCATCCCTGTCGGCTGTTACTCTTTTGATCTGTCTTAACAGCATCGGACTGGTTGTCGCTGTCCATATGTTATCCTCTCAACGTACCATGTCGGCATTGCAGGTCAATTACTCACGGTTGCCCTCGCTTGCGGCCATTTACTGTCATTTATGGAGCAGAGCTCGAGAGAGACGAAGTTATCGTACCTCATTCAGGTCAGAGTGACAATGCATTGAGCATGGCAGATATAATCCTCTCACCTTGAGATGGCTGAAAATTGTGCAGGATCGGGCCAATGATTACCAGAGGGAGCAAAAGTTATATCCGTAGGCGCCATTGGAAGTTGGACTTTATTGAAGAAAAGGCCTTCTTTAAGCAATCTCCTGCCTGCTCAAACCCTTATTTAAGATCTTCCCAACCGTCTTCTCCAGCTTTTTTAAATTGACGCCAGTTGACTTAATTTTAAGAATTAACGGATTTTTCCACTGTCTGGGGTTTGTCGTGTAATTGATCGTTTGCTCTCTTATCTCGGAAAAAGGTGCGTGCGCCGGGAGGTGCGCAATTCAGCGCAACTCATTTCGGCGGCGTCACCGAGCCGGCGTAGAATACCTCGCACTCTCCGCCAGGAAAGAGGTCTCTGCCCATCTGCAACAACTTCCGCACCGGCCCCGTGAGAGAATTGAGGACACTCGGCGGCTGCACCTCCGGGGTCCGGAAGCTACCCTGTATACTTTGTCGCACCTTGGTGCAGCCTTCGGCGTCGATCAGCGCCACGGTCACGTTATCGAACTGTTGATGAACGAAATCGAGCTTCCCCTGGAGGGCGAGGCGGTGCTCCTTCGTCGCCAATGCCACGTCCTGGGCCTGCGCTATGCCGCTTTTAACCTTCCAGTCTGAGACCAGAACCCGGATCTCACTGCTCCCCCCCGATTCCTCAAAGATGCTGGCAAAGTTATATCCCTTGGTGACCACCAGGCCCAAAGGCCCGGCAAAGAAGAAGGCGCCCACGTCCACCAGGTTGAAGTGTTGGCTGGACTCGAACTGGGCGAGTTCCTGATCGAGGTCGCGGCCATTGAGCCTGAGGTTCTTGCCCCGCAGCAAGATCTGCCCCTCCAGGGTCTGTCGCAACTGGTTCAGGGTTTTTCCCTGCATCGACAGGTTCGCGGAGAAATCCATCCGCCCCTCTGCGACCTTTTGCGGTAAAAGAATTTTGAAGAATTCCGCGACCGGGAACTGCGGCAGAGAGTAGTGGACGGAGTAGTGGGGTAGATCCCCCGAAAAGTCCGCATGAACGTTTCCCGATCCCGACGCGCCGAAGAGCTGCATTGTCACCGGCTGGAAATCGACAACCCCGTTCTTCCTGTCGGCCGCGACCTTCAAATCGGACACCGTGAAGTCATCCTTCCGGAGCTCCCCGCAGGCAAGGTCTGCGGAAAACGAAAGGTTTTTCCCAGGGTCCGGACTGTTCTCGCGCGGTCGCTGCAAGTGGCGAACGACCAGACTGCATTCCCCGACCTCGAAACCTTCCCCGGATGATTGGTCCAGGTAGCGCAGCGTCCCGTCCGCAAGGGAAACTATGGCCAGATCCAGGGCCGGCAGGTTTCCTCGGGCCGCTTCCGGTTGCTCGAAATTGAAGGTTCCATCGCGGCTACGTTCGATGGAAATCCGGGCGTGTTGCAGGGAAATTGACCCCATCCGGACTTGCTTCCGGAACAGGGGCAGAAGTTCAAGGCCTAGCCTCGCTTCCGCTGCGGAAGCGACCTCCGTCCCGCGGTTGCGAACATGCACGTCTTTCAGGGTGACGAGCAATCCCGGAAAGAAATTGACCCCGAGCCGGCCCTCAACGCTAACCTCCATCCCCAGAGCTTTCGAGGCAACCGCTTCCAGGCGGGGCTTGTAGGCATCGGCGTCCACGAAAAACAGCAGGGCCACCGCGGCCAGGACGAGGAGCGCAAACAACCCGCCGGCAATAAATAGGATGGTTTTGCTGGATTTTGCCATGAACCTGATCCTTTTTCGCTGGCCGCGATGCCATAGGGTCTGCCGTCGAAATGTCCGGATGGCGAATCAACTCGTGGACATTTTTTCGGGCACAACTACCGATATCGCAATTTAAATTCCTGCGGTACAGGGGCGGCATGCGCATATGCCTTTCAGTATGAGCTAGCTTACAGGATAGCCGAAAATTCAAATTCGAGCGTTTCTCTAAGGTATCCTGATCGTACTTTGCAATCGACCGGGTTAATCAGCGGCGTCCTCGGCAGTGTCCTGAATTTTTTTACCGGCCTGTTCCAGGTCTTCTCCAGCGCCTTGCATGGTGTTGCATCCTGTTGTAAACCCGCTTAATACGACAATGATTACCATGAGTAATAGTGTACGTAGGGTAAAAAGTTTCATATCGTCCTCCTTGTTAATATATTACATTGTGATAATTATGGATGGATACCGCCATGAGAGATTGCTTGGTATATGGGCGGTATTCTGCTGTGGCCTCTATTGCAGAGACTATGCCAAGAGAAAGTATGGAGAGGTAAACACCATCTCATGTTAAGCACATGTTGTTTTGTTATTAATGAAAATAATCAATAATATATGAGTCTTGATCCTTCCCGGAAAAGGGGATGGGTCACGACAAATCATCTGGTTTCTGGAGAGTTGCTCGTTTCGTTATCTAACCATGGTAGTGCTGTTCTGTCCTGTCAGGTAGGAATCGTCCTGTGAATCAGGATTTGCAAAGCAATCTAAAACTGCGGGAAGAGGGCCTCATAGTTCTCGGCATAAATCGTGAAAATGGTGATTATATCGGTATCCCAGACGGTGAGAACGAAATAAAACCGGGTGATATTCTGATCACCTATGGACGGACCCAGAGTGTCGCGCAGATTGATGAACGTAAAG
Source organism: uncultured delta proteobacterium (assembly GCA_963745765.1). GTDB lineage: Bacteria > Desulfobacterota > Desulfobulbia > Desulfobulbales > Desulfocapsaceae > Ww85. The sequence continues at coordinate 56,501 of CAVUYQ010000019.1, forward strand.
CGGGGACCAGGGGCGCCGGCTTTGTACCACGCTGCATCATCACAGATCTGATGGTCTTTGCAAAGGATATATAGTTGGGGATAAAATGGTTAGCAGAAGTACCTATTCTGTGACACTAAGCTGCGGAAAACACCGGGGCCGGCAGAGGATTACTCCTCTGCCAGGGAGGTGAGAAAAGTTTGGAGATTGACGGATTTGTTGCTGATTCCAAGTTTCTTGCGGATCTTTTTGCGATGCACATTGATTGTATCAGGTGCCAGGCAGAGTATATCGGCTATTTCTTTCGTCCCTTTGCCCTGCTTGACATGGGTGGCCACCTGAATTTCCATCGGAGTAAGGCCGATAAACTCGCTGGTAAGTTTCGTGACAAAAGAAGAGGTGATATCGCGCAGGTTGTCTTCGATTTCCCCGAGGAGCTGGGCCTGATCGGCATCCAGCCTGGTTCTCTGCAGTCTCTTGACCAGGGGTTCAACGAGTTTTATTACATTTTCGCTCAGTTGTTCTTCTACCTCCACCCTATCCTGCCGACGTTTATTCAGCAGTGCTGTCAGGGCGGCATTGGCTTCGGTGAGTTCCTCGTTGTGCCTGGCTAAGGCATCGGTTTGTTGCGCGACGTTTTGCTCCAATTGCTCTTTACTGTGCAGCAAGTCCTGCTGCATCGATTTGGCTTCGGTAATATCGCTCAGCAGTCCGACCAGCCGCAGCGGCACGCCGTTTCCATCCCGCTCCACCACCATGCCTCGGGATCGGAACCACATCCAGCTGCCATCAGCTTTTTGCAGGCGCAACTCAGCTGTCATAGAGCTCGGTCAGTCCATCGAGACAGTCCTGCAGGGCCTTTAATGCGGAAGGTTTATCTTCCGGGTGCAGCAGATCCTGCCAACTGTTATTGCTTTTCTGTAGAGTGCCGGGGGCATAACCAAGGAGTTTCTGCCAGTTGTTGCAATAATAGATGTTCCCCGTAGCAAGATCACAATCCATAAAACCGTTGAGCGATACGGAGTGGACCAGTCGCAGCCGTTCCTCACTCTGCTGCAGACCGATGCTTGTCATGAAAGATATCCGTGACATCTGTCATGCATGATTGTCGCTGCGGTCACGGCGTTGCGCCATCCATGATTACGGGACAATAGGAGATGACCATGCTGCGAAATCCTTGATCGGCCAGACGTAACAGATCCAATTGCTGCACGATCGCACCGGAGAAACAACGCTCCAGCCTTGAGGCGATTTTCGTATCAAACAGGAGACGGCCGACGACATCCGCCATGGAGCAGCCGATCAGTTCCTTCCTGCTCCTGCCATATGCGCGCAGATAGGCGTTGTTTGCTTCCAGGTAAACGCCCTTTTTATCCACCAGGGCTACTGCAACTGCCGTCGTCGAGAAGATTTTTTCATAAAGCATTATTCTGGTAAAGTGATCCCGCCTCTCGAACGTTTTGCCGATGCGCAGCAAAAGTTCTTCAACATCGAAGGGTTTGAGGAGAAAGTCGTCCGCTCCGGCCCGCATGGCTTCTATGACCGTTCCTATTTCGCCATAGCCGGTGATGATTATCACATATATTTCCGGGTTGCGGATCTTGGCATTTTTCAGCAGCTCCAGGCCGTTCTGTCCAGGCATGACAAGATCAGTGATGAGCAGGTCGAAGCGATTTGCCGTCAGAAGGGCAAGAGCTTCATCGTAGCATGAGGCGAGTTGTGACATCGTAGTATCGCTGTAACTCTCGTTTGAACGACAGCCTTATAATTTCTTCATCATCAACCAGGAGTATTTTCTTTTTGTTTACCATCATAAAATTGCCGGATCAATAGTACCGGTGCTAGTCATGTATGGGCAGGATGACCTTGAAACCGGAATTCTTTTCATGATCCACTAGCTGTCTCTATGCTGCCCCCATGCATGATAATAATAGCATAACTTTTGCTAAGTTCCAGGCTTCTCGATGAGCCGTTTGCTATTTGAAAGGTTTAACGGATCAAAGATTTGCGACATCGCCGATTGGTCAATGCTGCAGCCGCTACTCTCAAACTGTGAAACGATGGTATCCTTCTCAACTGAGGTGGTGATACGGATCGAATCACCCCGGCAGCAGGTCTCGATGCTCTTATCGAGCAGGTTCTGAAACATTGAATTCAGCTGGTCGGCAACTGCGTGAATGAGCGGTATGTTTTCGGTAAATTCCGCTTTTATGTCAATTCCTTTGTCGATCAGCAGTGGCCTGTTCATCTCTATGATTTTTTCCAGCTCGGACCGGATATCGAACAGGTCAGTTTTGCCGCGGGTCGGCTGGTAAAATTCCCGCAGATCCCTGACCAGATTATTGAGTTTTATCACCTCATCAAAGGCGAGATTGACCAGCGGCAGGTCTTCCGGTTCAAGAGAACCGCGGCGATGAATGCCGCCCAGGACATTGGTGATCGCCTGCAGCGGATCGTTAAATTTCTGGGCGATGGCGACTGCAACTCGGCCGACTGCTGCAAGTTTTTCACTCTTCAGGAGGCGCTGGTGCGATTGTTCCAGCTCCACGGAACGTCTTTCGACCTGCCGTTCGAGCTCATCGTTGGAAATATAGCCGATCGGTGTCGCATCGTAGAGTGCGGTGAATCTTGCCAAGGTTTCAGTCAGCTCTTTTTGTTTCAGCCGCAACTTCTCAATCTGCTGCTCCAACTCGGTGTATGATTTTTCCCTTTTATCAATTTGTTTTATTGATTTTCCCATCGTTTTCAAACGTTCTTCCTACATGACAGTGTTATGAGAATTTTTTTTCAAATTTGAGCTGATGCTTGCCCCCACACTCCAAGCCTGACAATTTATTAAGCCAGTTCATGCCCCTGGAAGCCACATTTCCCCGGCTTTGAATTATGGCCCTGGCTTTATCGAGCTCTAAAAGAAGCATTTTAGTTTCTCCGGGTTCATTGAAATTACTCCTAACAAACATATTCCTATTCTCCTTAATCTACAATACTTTCCAGCTATTGTTAAAAAAATTAAAATAACCGGAAGAGACAAACCGCAGGTTTCATAATCTGACTACTTCGATTCAAAGGGAGCGGCTATGACGAGAGTCTTTCCCATTACAATTATCAGTTTTTTTCTCGTTTTCTCAACATCCCTTGTTGGATGACAATCTAAACATTACTGCAGTCCCTTATACTTTCGGACATTGACCGTTTTCCACTCCAAAAGGGGCTGCTTTTGAATGCGTTGTTGTTGATCCGAGTCAGCAATCTGAATTGTCGAGTCAATCTCACCATGGTCAAGCAGCAGATCAAGAAATGCTTTTTCATTTTTTTTCCCGGTTTTCCTTGCGCCGAAATGGCCTTGTCAAGTATCTCCCGCATGGTTATGAAGGCGTACCCGTTACACCAATTTGCAGTCACCAGCCTATCATTTGTCGAAAACCATGCTCAACGAGATCACCGCGCTGCTGGCAAAGGAGTTGAGTGATGACCATATTATGGTCAATGCCGTCTGTCCCGGCCGGGTGCGAACGGACCTGGGGGGACCGCAGGCACCCGTTTCTTCGGAACAGGCTGCTGAGACCCCGGTGTGGCTTGCGACCCTGCCGGATAACGGTCCGACCGGCGGTTTTCCAGGGAACATCAGCCGATGCCCTGGTAGTGCAAAAGATAATAAACTGTCTGTTGCAGAGGTAAGAGCCAGGTGCATCTGATCTATTTCCCGTTGGCTCGAGGCTGCCACGGAAGTGTCTTTTTTACTTTTAAACAATTGGGTCCGGAATAGCCGATGTCATGAAAAACCCGTATGAAATAAGCTCTCAGCCAGGCGTGCTCTCGCGTCTCCGATCTTGGTTTATCCGCGATTTTTTCGGCATCATCCGCGAGATGCGCTTGAGCTACCTCCCGCCACTGATGGTCTATTTTGCCGCAGGCATCTCCGGCTTCACCGGTATCGTCGAAAGTTTCTATGTCAAAAAGGAGCTCGGTCTCTCCGCGGTCTTCCTGGCCGGGCTCGGCTTCTGGGCAGGGTTGCCCTGGGCCTTTAAAATGCCTATCGGACACCTGGTCGATCTTTTCTGGCGACGCAAGGCGCTGTTTGTCTATTTCGGCGCCCTGCTCATGGCCTTCAGTCTGCTGATCATGGTCGGACTGACCGGGTACAGGTCACAGATGGAGCAGTTCCTCACAGCGGGAATCTGGTACGTCGTCGCCACCCTGCTCGCCCCATTAGGCTACGTCATTCAGGATGTGGTTGCCGACGCCATGACGGTCGAGGCCGTGCCGACACTTGACGAGCGAGGCAAGCCAATCGAGGAAGAAGAACTCAAGCGCATGCATACGACCATGCAGACACTTGGCAGGATCGCCATTATTGGCGGCAGTGCGGTGGTTGCAGGACTGGGCGGATGGTTGGCCGAGACACTCTCCTATCAGACGATGTATGAGGTGGCCCTTGGTGTTCCTGTCATTTCAGTTCTGGGTGTGACCTTCGGTCAGATCAGCTTAAAGCAACGGCGCCTGCGTTTGGAGCAAAAGGGTGTAGAGGAAGCGGATATCCGCCGCTCCCTTCACCAGGATGATCTTGCCGTGCAGCCAGACTACAGGATCCTTGGCGGTAGCGCCGGTTTTGTACTCTTGAGTCTAGGTCTTGGCCTGTCTGATCTCACATTGAAAAAAGAAGCTATATTTCTCGGCTCGCTCGCTGCAGTCGGCTACCTCATGCACGCAATCATGAAAGGGCTGGATGTCCGAAAAAAACGGGATATTTTGGGGATTGCCGTAATAATCTTTATTTTCCGTGCCATGCCCACCATTGGCGCCGGTGCCAGCTGGTGGCAGATCGATGTTCTGCATTTCGACGAGTCCTTTTTTGGCACCCTTCGCCAGATATCCTCGATACTTGCCGTCATCGGCCTGATCGCCCTGCGGGGATGGATGAGCAGGAGCCCCATTCCCTATCTGGTGGTCTTTCTCTCCATCTACAGTACCGTCATGATGCTGCCCTTTCTCGGCATGTTTTACGGTCTGCACGAGTGGACGGCCACCCATCTCGGCTTTGGTGCACACACCATCGCCATTATCGACACCATGGCCGATTCTCCTCTTGGCCAGGTGGCCATGGTCCCAATGCTGGCCTGGATTGCCAGAGAGGCACCCGCCGACCAGAAGGCCACCTATTTTGCGGTAATGGCCGCATTCACTAACCTGGCTTTGTCGGCTTCCAATCTTTTAACCAGCTACTTTAACCGGATTTTTATCATTGAGCGCGGCGATTACGGAGAACTCGGAATGTTGATGATCGCCGTCATGATAACCGGTTTGCTGTTGCCGCTGCTCACCGTGCTGCTGGTTAATGTCTGGCAGCGAGCAGTAAAGGAGAAAAATGAACGTACTCCGTGAAGGCTTCCTTTATCAAAAGACAAAGTATATCAACTTCCATTGATCCGTTTGACGGTCGCTGCCTTGCCGAGCTGGATAATTCCTCTGCTTGTCATGCTATCCCGTTGCTCGGTAGCAATGATATACTGAGGTAAAAACACCTGTTTCTCAGCTGCGTGCAAGTCGAACCCCACCTCTTAAACGAGTTTCGGTGCATTGAGACTTTGTTGGCAAGAAATTTGCAACACTCTATCCCAAGATTACATGAACACGACAGACTTTGTATGATACGTCGTTTTCGTTAAGACAAAATATGAAAGAAAAAGCGCAGCTGGCTGATGCTGGGGGTAGATCATATACTCGTATCAGTAGCAACGCTTCAGAACAAATAAGTGATGTTCTGAAGCTTGATTGCAAAACAACAGAAAGAGGAGAAAACCATGACTACGAAAGAAGCCTATCAACAAAAGATGGAAGCCCAGTTGGATAAGTGGAAAGCAGATATCGACAAACTGAAAGCTAAGGCCGACCAGGCGGAGGCCGAAACCCAAATCGAGTACTACAAACAGATCGAAGACATGCGGGTAAAGCAGAAAGCGGCCCAGGAGAAACTGACAGAGCTCAAAGAAGCCGGTCAAGACGCCTGGGAGGACCTCAAGGCGGGTCTCGACAGCGCCTGGAACAATCTGGGGGATGCTGTCAAATCAGCGACCACCCGGTTTAAATAACATTTAAACCTTTGGTTCCGGTTTTGAGAGAGGTTAGCAACGGCTCTCAAAGCCGGGCCATCTTTGACATAAACTGAAAGGCACCCTGAATAATTACCTTTTTACCCGATCTCGACGTTATGATTGAAATTTCATCCTCGGAATATCAACTATATGCCTGCAGTAAAATTTCTCACAATCCTTGATCTCGGACGAATAATTTAATTATTCAAGGAGCCCTAAATAAAAAAAAAAGAGACAATGCTATGAAATATCATAAAATAATGAATGTGATCAGAGCACTTGTCCCTGTTGTTTTTTCTCGCCCTTGCGCTGGTGTCATTCGCCGATCAATCGGCAGCCGATAAGTCCACCATGAAAGATATCAAACGTGAGGTGGCGGATACTGCTAAGGACAATTAAAATATTTTGAACAATTTTCGTATAACACATGTTTTTTATATGTGTTTTGCTGTTTATTCTCATGCTTCGCCTTCTCCATGCGACCGAAATCGACAGACATGGCCTTTTTAGATCTGATTGAACTTGCCATAAGCTCAAGCATCAACCTGTTTCGTACGTTGGTTGTCCGGAAAATTATCTCGTCGATCGTCCCTTTATCAACGATTTGCCATTGGATGGCATGGGGGCGCTTGAAGATTTTTTTGATAACGGCAGTATTGCGGGGATTGGTCAGGGCTGGTAGTACATTATTGATGCTGAAATTGTAAAACGTTGAGAGGACAGAGTAGCGGTTTCTTTTTGTGGCCTGCTTGTTGCCTTTAGTCAGTAACAGCAGAAAGTTCAGTACCTCCTCATTGGAGATACCGGCCAGATCACGTTTGCCAAAGTGGGCAGTGAAACGGGTAAGAACGAACTCACATGCCTTGATGGTATTTTTTTTTTGGAATTGGCCCGGTGGTATTGCAGATGAAAATCGACTGCTTGTGAAACTTTCATAGCGCACCTCCTGATTGAGTGGGTCTTTGGCAGGAATTGCCAGCATTTAATGATACCCTAGGAGCGTGTCGGAGAAATGCAATTTTTGCTTAGATCGAACCATTGAAAGAAATCAAGCGGAGCCATATACTTAATATTGCGAGCATTGATTTTCTTTCAATAACGAAGAGATGGGGAAAAGGGCTTTCTCCGACACGCTCCTAGATGCAGGGCCGATGAAAGGAAGGCGCGAATGGGCTATCAGGAAGAATATTTACCAGACCAATCTTTCTAGCGTTTCGGGTTGGCAGTACTAATCTTTAACTTTCAATCGATAGGACGACATTGCCTTTTCATTTATATCAAACTGCCCAGCATATTTTTTGTTGTTGATCTAAGAAAGCCTGATCTGTAGGGTAGTTTTCCGGGTGTAATATGTTAAAAGACCAAGGTTGACAGACCTTTTATACGGTTCTTCAGCGCTTTGGAATAAGGAATATTGTCATGTACTCACATGCGGAAATGATCTTGGAAAAAGGCATTCTTTTGGAAAAGGAGGCTCATTTCAAACAGGCCAAATCCTTATATGAGGATATTCTGCAGCATGTCACCGACGAAACTATCCTTGAAAAAGTTCGATTAAGAATAGAGGATATGGGCAACCTGATCGCTGAGAAGGCGGTCTACCAGCGTATCGACGAAAACGCTAAACGGGTACTCACGGAAATTGGCATGAACATAGCTGAGAACCAGGTTCTCATGGATATTCTCCTGGAAGCCGATGCCATTGATTTCGATAATGAAACAGCGCTGTTTATCCCCCTGAAAAGGAGTTATATCGATCATTGCCTGGAACAGGTGCCCCGTGATATGCCAGGAGATCCGGGAATGAATACTTTCGGCACTGGGGAACGCCCCCTTTCTCAAAAGGGTTGGCGAAGAAGAACTGCGTCCGGCCAATCGTAAAGAGTATGAGCAAATCATCCGCTTGGTGGCTGAACAACAAGATGTTGTAAACATTTTCAGTTTGCCGGTGGGCTGCGACAAGAGTATATCCCTCTTCGAAGTGGCTCAGTTAATGGAGAGAGCCTATCAAGGGCTCAAGATGATCAATACCAATACCATGGCTGCTGACGAGGTGACTTTTTTGAAAGGTAAAGAGTACTGGATCGACGGTACCAGCCTGATTGCATTCTTGGCTCCCATGAGTAACATGGTGGAGCCGTTTTTACGAAGCGCACGCACCGGTAACAATCTTCTGCTGATTGACCAGACGATTGCGGGCGTTTCTGGAGCCGGCAGCCCGGAGTCATTCTTGACACAGACCCATGCCCAGGTGATGTTCATGATGATTATCGCCAGACCCGTAAACCCGGGGATTCTGTCATGCACGGTGGTTCCCCGCGTTCCCGAGGCAGGCAGAATGTCTCTTACAGTTCGCCTCATCAAACTTTTATCAATGCAGCCTTGGCGCGCGTCAACACTTCGATTACCGGGTTCCCTTCAGCTCAAACCGGAGGGAGATACGGGTCTGACGGAGCGTGACTCCTCAAGCGGTTTTCGAGTCCGAATCGAGCCGCAACTCGTTGCGCAAATAGGGGTACATATTTTACGACATGCCATGGGCGCTGTCGGCAGCCTTAACTTTTTTAGCGTGGAAAAATTCTTCGAAGATTGCGAGCGTGAACGTAATTATTGGAAGATCTTTGAAACGTGCGCCAGGAATATCAGCGTTATTCCTCTGTACCTCCCGGCAGACAGCCATGCACTTGAGGGCATTCGCGAGATTGCTGAGAAAGGTAATCCCAAAATTGCTGAGCACACGTTAAAAAACGTAGATTCATTCCGTCAGTGGGAGAAAATCATCAACGATGCTGCTGAAAAGAAGCAGTACTGCCCGCAGCTCAACGATACAGTTATAGAGGCAATTAGCGGTGGAGAAAGGGCTCATTGAGACATATAGCTTCTAAGTAACATTCCCAGGTGCCAGCGGTGTTGCCGATGATTCGCAGGTCGTCCTGTATAACTCCTTTGAAAATGGTAGAAGAACAACCTGTTGCGATTGCCAAATAGAATATCTACAAAATCCTTTATTCCTTCAGCTTTAACTTTCTTCTGTATCTTCAATCGAAGATAGTTCCAGTGCATCTTGGGATCACTGCTCCCAGGCTGATGGTCAGATCAAGTTGAACCCAGTAATCAAAATTTGTCAGATTGAGTCTGGATTTTTACACTTAAGTGTAAGTCCAATGACACCTTTTTTAACAATAACAGGATCATATGTCTGAGAGGATATATGATACCCTGAACCGGTGTCCGCCTCGCCCCCCCACCCTCTGGAAAGAGCGAAACCAGCAATTAAGCCAAGCCAACCTTTTCCCAATATCCTGCAATCTGAAGTTTCTCCTTCAGAAAGCTCAGGAACCTCTCCTTGTTGCAATTCCCGCCACTGATGCAAACATACTCATCAATCATCAATCGTTGCTCAATTGGTGCGTAGAATGCCCACTCAATAGAATAAGTCTTCCTGTTGTGCTTTGTTCATGCTGTTTGCTCCCTGCAAAAGCTGATGGTAGAGGTTCAGCCGGGAGTGTATAGGCGAGCTCTTACAGAGACCTTACATGGAGAGAATGCCCTGTTCAGATAATTCTGGATTGGGCTTTTTCGTGCCAATAGAAAATGAAAGAGCGGGATAAATGACCATTGAAACGAAAAAGCACCTACATCTAAAGGCCAAAAGTACTTGTTTTTATTGGTGCCCCCGGCATGATTCGAACA
>CAVUYQ010000020.1:0-156367 GCA_963745765.1 uncultured delta proteobacterium
GATCTTCCAGCTTGAAATCCAGTTAAAGTGCTGGAATAATTATTGTAAAGTGAAAATTATTGTGATTTTCAGTAGGCATTAATATTATTAATTAATGTATTGACATGGTGTGAATATATGATAAATATGTAGACATCATGCATATCCACCGCGTCAAGTCAAAACAAGGCAGCAAAGTCTACGAGCAAATCCTGCTCAGGGAATCATACCGTGAATCAGTTGACGGCACGTCAAAGGTAAAAAAGCGGACCCTGCTTAACCTTAGCAAATACCCTGAAAACGTCATCAAAGCTATCGAACTGGCGCTGAAGCACAAAGAAGATCTTCCGGAGTTGGAAAAGCTGCTCAACTCCAAGGTGACCCAGAGACAAGGTCGTGCTGTCGGCGCCCTCTGGGTCCTGCAGCGAATCAGCCAGGAAACAGGGATAGGCAAAGCCTTGGGAAAATCCCGAAACGGCCTTCTCTGTCTCTGGATGGTCATGGCCCGGTTAATCGACCAGGGATCTCGCCTAAGTGCCGTCCGTCTTGCCGATGAACACACGGTGTGTGAGCTCCTGGGAATCGATGATTTCAGCGAAGACGATCTGTACGAGTCCCTCGACTGGCTCAGTGAGAACCAGGACCGCATAGAGAAACGATTATTCAAGCAGACCTACGCCGATACCATTCCAACCATGTATCTCTACGATGTCACATCCAGTTACCTGGAGGGGGAGCAGAACGAACTGGGGGAATGGGGCTATAACCGGGATAAGAAACGGGGCAAGAAGCAGATCGTCATTGGTTTACTATGCGGTGATGATGGTTCTCCGGTGTCGGTAAGGGTATTCAAGGGAAACACCACCGATTTACAGACCTTCTCCGCCCAGATCGAAAAGACAGCCAAAGAGTTCGGATGCAGGAAGGTCACGATGGTTGGAGATCGGGGTATGATCAAGAGCGCCCAGATACAAGAACTGGGCTCAGCCGGTTTTCACTATATAACGGCAATCACGAAACCTCAGATCAGATCGATGCTGAAAAAGGGGGTTTTCCAGCTCGGACTGTTCGATTCAGAGCTCTGCGAGATCGAAAGTGACGGCTGCAGGTATATTCTCAGACGCAATCCTCTGCGGGCAGCCGAGATGGCGGCATCAAGAAGAGGGCGCATCGGGAGCGTCAAAACATTCGCTATGGAACAGACTCGCTATCTTTCCGAGCATCCGCGGGCAGATTCCTTCATAGCGATCAAGAAGGTATGGGAGAAGGAAAAACAGCTTGGAGTCGATAACTTTCTGGAGATTACGTGCGGTGATGATCGTATCATTAAAGTTGTTGTTGATGAGCAGTACCTATCAGAAGTGGCGGAGCTTGATGGTTGTTATGTGATAAAAACAGATCTGCCGGCGGAAGCGGCATCCACGGAAACGATTCATAACCGATACAAGGATCTGTCTCTTGTTGAAAGCGCTTTTCGGACCATGAAGACCGGCCACCTGGAAGTTCGTCCAATTTATGTTCGCAAGGAATCCCGTACCCGGGGGCATGTTTTTGTCGTCATGCTGGCCTATATTCTTCGTCGCCGACTGGCTTCTGCCTGGAGGGAAATAGATAGCACAGTCGAAGAAGGTTTGAAACAGTTGTCGAGCCTGTGTACGGTAGAGCATGAGATAGACGGGTCACCGTCTGGTTTTCTTACTATCCCGAAACCTCGCAAGGGCATGGCCCGGTTGTTTGAGTCACTTGCAATAACACCGCCGGTCACGATGCCACGACGGAAGCGTAGTGTAGACACTAAGCGAAAGTTGTCGAGCAGAAGAAAATTAAAATAATTACAGAACATTATCCGAACGACAAAGCCGGTCTAAGAAAGGAACATCCGTTTTGAACTAAACAAAAAAAGTGAACGATAAAGAGCAGATACGGTCAACTATAGAAAGCATAGAGGCAATATTGTCAAAGATAAAGATTTGCCGCCTCTTTGTTAACGAATAGTGACAAAAGGAGTAAAAATTGGAGAAGATAACTTGAAAGATTTTTTTCTTATTTTGCTTTTCGCAAAGTCGGTACTGCTTACGCAATCTCCAATTGATGTTTATGGGAGCTTCGTGCTTGATTTCGAAGAGCCAATCAAAGCAATTACACCCGGAGCAAGCATTCAAATTGATGTTTCCTCTATGATTTCTTATTCTTCCAATGAAGACATAAGAACTTTCAGGAAAAAACTACTAAAATTGTTCCCCAAAAATATCATTAGGGGCAAACTTATTACAAAAAATGGACAAAAAGTATTAATTACCTATCACGGTGATCATCTTTTTAATAAGAAAGAGGTATTAATTTCTCTCTATGCTGATGATGGCATTCCTCTTGATAAAGAATTTGAAAATTTAGAACTGGAAAGTAAAATACAACTAACATCAGTTTATATCTATTGGAAGAATTATAAGAAGTAATCGGTTAGACATACAGGATGGGCAAGCAGGGTCACCCATTGTCAAAAGTAAAAAATTAAAAAACGAAAAAAGGATCAAACGGGAAATGAATTAAGTATACTGTTTGAATGCATAAGTAGTCAGGGTTGCAGGAAACCTCCAAGTGGTTCAAAATGTTTGTAACAAGCAAACAGCTGGGACACATCCTCCAAAGGATACGCCCAGAAAAACCAACAAGGAGGTTTCCATGAGAACACTTTACTACATCGGCCTGGATATTCACAAGAAGGTGATCGCTTATTGCATCAAAACGTATGATGGACGCCTCGTCGGCGAGGGGAGCATTGAAGCCAGCTGCAAAGCGTTGGATGAATGGCTTTCAGAAATACCGGGGCCCTGGATCGGGGCAATGGAGGCCACTATATTTACCGGTTGGATCTATGACTACCTGGCCCCGTATGCCGAAGGGTTGAAGGTGGCGCATCCCGAGATGCTCAAGGCGATCACCGTCGCCAAGAAGAAAAACGACCGTGCCGATGCCGAAAAGATCGCCGATCTTCTCAGGGTAAATCTGTTGCCTGAATGCTACATGCTGCCGACAGAGATCCGGGAATTGAGGCGGGTTCTGCGCTATCGCAATCATATCGTGCGAACAGCAGTCAAGATGCAAAACAAAATGTCCGGCCTGCTGATGGAAGTTGGAGCCGGCTACAGCAAGAAGCGGTTGCGGGGGAAGAGATACTTCAACAGGCTGTTGGAGACGGTTGACGAGATCCCGCAATCGGTCAAAGAGCTCCTCAAGTTGAGTCGTGCCGGTTTCGAGATGTTTCATGGAGTACAAAAGCATCTGGTAAAGGCCTTACGCAGCAACAGTCTCATTAAGGACCGAGTTGCACGGCTCATGACGATCAGGGGAATTGGCGAAGTAACCGCCTTGACATGGGTACTCGAAATTGGTGAACCCTCAAGATTTAATTCAACACGGCAGGCAATCAGCTACTGTGGTCTTTGCAGCGCCCAGCATGAATCAGCAGGCAAAGCACAACGGGGACCGATCTCAAAGAAGCGCAACAAACATCTGCAAACCATGCTCATTGAGGCCGCCAAGATTGCCCCGTACTGGAATCCGCAGCTGAGTGCCATACATGAGCGGGAATTGAAAAAAGGAAACAGGAACAGAGCGACCCTTGCCGTTGCCAGAAAGCTGGTTGCCTACATGATGGCGGTAGATAAAGCCGGAACAGATTTCATGACTGACGAGGAACAGAAGGCGGCCTGAAAAAAAGATATATTACCTGCTGAAATGACGATCTTCCCGTCAGTCCTCGCCGTAGAGGGGACTATGCATGCCGAGCTTGCAATGCAACGAAATACTGTTTCGAGGCTGGCGGGTTGACCCAAACTCAATCTTCTGCGGAAGTCGCACCATGTGCGGAAAATAACAACCGTACAGACTTCAAAGTGCAGCAAATGGATGTCTGGTCGCATGATCGATGCTGGCCCTTGAAGAGAATAAAAAGATCCGATCACAGCAGGTTGGAAAGAGAAGTCAAAGGAATTCAAACGACGGTACAATCCGCTCCACCGGGCGAGACAGGTCTTCCGACGAGCCTGTTTTGGAAGGGCCCATTCTCAGACCGATCTCGCCCGGCTCCGCTCCGTCACGGGTGGATCCGGAAATACGTTCGGAAAAGCAGTTTGAATGTTCTTGGAGGCTATGTGGAAATCTCCGTTTTCCACTTGACAATACTTATCATGGATGTCCCCCTGATTTTAATATGCTTGCATGCTGAGATCGGAGAAGAGGATGCCGTAACCTGAAATTACGGCAAATGTTAAGATTGATAGGATAGAGATGAGAGCAAGTCTTTTTTGAAGGTTTGGAACAATGTAAAGCAGGCTTTGAGTTTTAGAGAAAGGATTAATGACGCCGGATCCCAATCCGAAAATCCCACCGGCCAAAATTGCAAGATAAAGGAAATAGCCAACGTATCCATATTCCTGATGGAGGATGCAGAACGGGCAATGGTGGGTGGGCAGTTCATAGAAATAAATGCTGATGAAGGAAGTGAGTGCGATGATGGAAATAATGAAATGAAATAGCGATGCTATGGAAAAAAGTATCGCCCCGCGTTGCCGGAAATAGACGCGCAGACCCAGGATTAGCGTTATCGTAAAGCTCAGCAGGAAAACGGTTTGTGACACGCGGAGAGGCAGGATAAAGATGTCGGTCAGGACCGTATCAGCATCTGTGCTGAAGAGTATTGAGCAACAGGAGGTAATGATATCCGGTTTCAGCTGCAGCAGATATGCTCCCTGGACTATTGCTTCAGCAAGCAGAAAAGGACTGATTAGTAAGAGTATCGTGTATTTGATGCGGATTAAGGGATAATCATACGCCTTATTATCGGTGTAATTGACGATAAGCCACAAACCGGCCAGTAGACAATTGAAAATCTTCAGCAGAAGAGTTGGATAACCAAACCCGTTGACGTTAAGACTTCCAGCTGCACACATGGCACCTATAAAAAGTGAACTCAGTGTGTCGGCAGTGAAGATAAACAGAAACAGCGACAAGAGTTGAAACCCCATGGCATATGCCATGATGGTCGAAATCAGGTAGGTTTTCCGTTCGAGTTCCAGTTGCTGCTCACTGCCGCTGCTGATGTTCCAGTTGCGAAGAATACGTACTCCTTCATATGCTGAATATATCAGCATCGAGGTGATCAACACAGAACCGAGGAGCAATGCGATAATGCCGGGATGAAATATCATGGAACATCACCGGCGGACAGGGTTGTACCGTCTCTCATCTCAACTACCCGGTCAATAGCGTCGGATTCATAGACGATCGGGTCATGGCTGGCAACTATAATGGTTTTTCCTTCATCTTTAAGGTGTTTCAGTATCTCCATAAACTCAGCGGAGAGACGGGTGTCCAGGTGAGCGGTGGGTTCATCGGCAATGATAATGGCCGGATTGTTGATCAGAGCCCGGGCAATAGCCGTACGCTGTGCCTCTCCACCGGAAAGCCACTCAACTTTCGAGAAGGCCTTATCTGCAATATTGAGCATGTCCAGCAAATCCATCGCCCTTTTCTTGAGAAGATCATACTGCTCACCCAGCGGATAGGCGGGAATCATCACATTTTCCAGAGGGCTCAACCCCTTGATGAGATTGAACTGCTGAAATATTATACCGAAGGTCCGGCGTCTGACAGCAGTGAGAAACCTTTCGGGGAGGCTGGTCATTTCCCTGTCTTCCAGGGTTATTCTGCCTGATGTCGGTTTCGTCATGCAGCCCACTATGCTTAACAGGGTGGTTTTACCCGAACCGCTCGGCCCTTTTAAAGCGGTTGCCTTCTGAAACTCAATGGTGAGTGTGATGTCATTTATGGCGAGAAACTCATTGGGTTTACCGGTATTGAATACCTTGCTGATATCATGAAGATAAATCATTTGATCACTGCCTCATAACTGAATCCGGGTCTATCGTTGCCGAACGCCACACCGGTATGATGGTGACGACGGTATACGGCAGGACGGTTAAAAAGAATAGCGTCGTCAGCTGATAGAAATTGATATGAGGAGTGAGTCTGAACTGCGGATAGAGGACCGACCATCCTTTCAACACCGGTTCAAAAAGAAAGCCTGACAGGACAAAGACGTGAAGATACGCAGCTATGACGGCAAGAAAAAACGCACTGAGTGATATTGTTGCGCCTTCCCAGAATTTCATCAGCAGAATATCCGAAGTTTCCCAGCCAACCGCCTTGAGGATGCCGATTTCCCGTTTTTCCTCCGCGCTCAATCCAGTCGCTTTATCCCAGGCCAGGATAACGAAGGCGAAGAGTACGCCCGAGAGAACGACGATACTCACTCCTCCGCGCCAGTCAAAAATCGCATTATAGGTGCGCAGGATATCTTCCCGCAGTATCGGTCGAGTATCGGGGTGGAGTTGGGTGATTTTGCCGGCAATGGTTGTCAGTTCCTTCGGGTTTCTCACCCGCAGGATGATATCGGTTGCCTGGTCACCGGCAATGGAAAAGATTTTTCTGAAGTCTGTCTCCGACATCAGGATCAGATCGGCTGTCGCGAGTTCCGAAGCGGAAGGAAGAAGTCCTTTAATGGTTAAAGTCATTACTGAGCCGTCAGCGGTTTTGAATGGAAAAACGTCGTTTTCCCTCAATAGCCTGTCTGGTTCATTTTCCGAGTTCCGCCGTGAGACTCCGGTCCCGATGATAATTTCTCCCGACTGCCCATTCAGTGCCGGATTGACCATAATGGTATAATTGGCGCCGCTGAGGGCGTCATAATAATATCCCCAGAGACGCGGTTCAACGGACTGCACACCCCTGATCTGTTTGATGGAATCCGCATAACGAATGGGAATGAGATCCTGGCGGCCTGCCACCAGTTTTTGCACGACTATCTCCGGCGTGTCTTGAAGTATCCGGGATGCTTCCTGTTTGAGGGCATCGGTGGAAAACAGAACAGAGGCCAGCAGGAAAAGTACGAACGTGTATACGATCACCAGGGCAATGTTCTTGCCCTTTCTTCGCCGCATGGAAGACAGGGCTAGATCAAGAATATATCGCTGCTTTGCAAGGCTGCCCATTACTCACCCGGCTTGCGCGGTATCTGCCTCAGATGCGGAGGTATGACGGTGAGAGATCCCGAAGGAAAATGCTCAAGAGCCAGGGGATGTTCCTGAAAAGCTGAATTGATATCAGCCATACTGGGATGCCGGGTGTACCGCGCCTCGGTAAACAGGCATAAATCTGTGAGGTTGAGTGTCTTGACTATTTCCCGGCGTTTTTCTATCCCTTCATTATCGATGCGACGGCTTACCGCTGCATCAACAGCGATGAGGCAGAGAAGAAATATGCCGATGCCGAGGCAGGTGAAAAACATAGTGGAATTTCTCTGCACTATCAATCAAGTCCCTGTATAATACCGGGTGTTACTTCTTCAAAGAGCAGCATTTTTTTGCCCGCATGGTCCTGCATAAAAATCTTTGCATCCTCTTCTTTTGCGAATGGTATAAGTTCGCGTCCCATGGGGCCGAACACGTCGCTGCCGACAACAAACCTGGCCGAACGGCCGTCGATCAGTGTCATGTCATAATAATCCGTGACCGAGATGGAGGCAATATCGGAAAGTTCCTTTGCTGCATTGTATTTTTTCAGGCTGAAATAGTATTTGAACATATCCTTGGCACCGTCAAATACGGCGTAGGAGCTATCGGTAAAGATTATTTGCGCAATAAAGTCGGGATATTTGGCTACAAACATGCCGCAAACCGGGCATTTGTCCGTCTTCTTTATAGAAACGGTTTCCGTTTTTCCTGCATGTGGCAATACCAGCGTCAGAAGAACCAGCCAGAATGATCGTGTGAAATAATTGCATACTAAATTCCCTGGAATAGTGCGTAAATTCTGTTTATATGACTGAGCTTTCCATTCCCGCCTTTATGACTTTGCTCAGGAAGGCGAGTATTTTCCAAATATTTGTCATAGGTTGAAATTGCCTGTCAAAACTACTCCATCATAACCATGCAATCAATGAGTTTCTCATTAAAACGTTAACGTATCCAATCAGTGATAAAAATAGTTGGAAAAATGAGAGAAAACCGGTTGCTTCGCTAAGGGTAATAATTCAAACAGATTTGAATAGGATTATTCAAAAAAAATCAGGCATGCCGTAACGTACGTTATCGGCATGCCTGAGGTTTAAGGTTAAGAAACTATAATAGGAGAATTAGTATCCGGCAGTCATGCTGGTAACGGGACTGGGGTTCATCAGTGCGCCCATTTCGTTAAATTCCCATTTGGATACGTCTCCAGCAAAGTTGGCGAATAAAATCGATCCGGAAACTACCATGTTTATCCGGTATAGCTGGGATCGATTTTCGTCCATGCATATCCGTTCCAATTAATACAGTCCATAGCCTGTAAAATTGGCGAATAAAGATGATCCGGACGCTACCATACTCGTCGGTAGCTATTGTATTTATTTTCTTCCAAGTGGTTCCATCCCAGGTATACAGTCCGTAACCTGTGAAAGCAGCGAACAATACAGGTTTGTTAGTCTTCGCACTGATAGGTCCTGCAGTTGCCATACTGGTTGGATGGATCTTATTTAATCGAGACCATGTAGTTCCATTCCAGTTATACAGTCCATATGCAGGAAAATGGCATACAGATTTGCGACCAGCAGGGGTATCAATAGCCTGCTCATGTCTGGGGAGTGAGAGGGAATGAACTATTGATTCTTACCCAAGTACTACCATTCCAATTATAAAGCCCATAACCGGTAAAGGCAGCAAATAATTCGTTGTCCGTTGCTACCATACTATCCGGTACTGTTGCATTTATTTTCGTCCAGACATTCTGTTCCATTTGTAAAGTCCATATCCAGTAAAGGAAGCATACAAACCGGATTCAGAGGCAACCATAACTGAGGATCAGAGTCTGAAATCTGTCTCCAGTCATAGCCGTTCCATTGCCATAAGCCACCGGTACCAAAATCGGCGTAGGCAAATGATCCGGAGGATACGAGATTTTCAGGAACAGTTGTGGAAGGCTGGCTCCAGTTTCCCTGTTTCCACTGCCAGACCCCATTACCGCTATCGGCGGGAGTGCCGCTATCGTTGGTGGTAAAGAGCAGGCTGTCGACATTCAGTTCAATAACACGCATCATATCCTGCTCTTCATGGCTCAGGATATGGCAGTGCCAGAGATATTCATGTCCCATGTTAAGGATCTGATTCACAACCGGCTCGGTATACGCCTGTCCAGTGTATGGATCAATATCCGTGAATCCATAGCTGCTTCCTATAGGCGTTGCCGGGTTAAGCGGCCGGAGGCTGTTGGGTACCGTAAAAGGCGTCGGTACTTTGATAGGCCGCAGGGCGACAATGGTGTCCTCAAGCGGACTTATCCTGATGGTGTCTTTCCAGCCGATTTCGTTGGGATCGGGCAGGTAGATGAAACCGTCCCAGCCCACGCGGTTAAGCAGCTGAACCTCGAAGAGATGGAAGTGAACGGGGTGGGTATCCACGCCGTTATGCGTAATCTTCCAGATCTGGATTTGATCCTGGGCTACTATTTCGGTTGGCGGATCAACAAAATTCTGCAGGACAAAGGTTTGAATTCCGGCAGTTGTTCGTGCCAGTTCAAGGCCGAGTTTGGCGCTCATCCGGCCAAACTCGTCAAAAACCTCTCCCATCTCGTCCTGAATGGCCTTTGGCTCCATCGGATAGTTGCTGACAATGCGTGCCGTCAGGATTCATGAAACTCATCTCGTAGTCGGTAATCCTCGATATGCCCCAGTTAGGCCAGGTCGTTGGAAATCCCGAAGGAACCGTGTCTACATAGTTGGCATCATACACTGCCTGTCCGACAATGATCGGCGCCTGTCCCTCGTCGAAAACACCAATTCCACCGGAGCTGACAGGCAGGAAAGCATGCTGCAGTGCAGCCAGGTTGCCGGGAGGAGCGTTAACCGGACCCGGATCAGTTGTTGCGTGTTCCGGCAACATTGATCTGCATCAGTGTCCGGGTATTCGGTCCGAAACCGGCCACGGTCGATGGAGCCCCGCCGATATCGGTGTTATCGGGGTCGCCGGTGTAATAGTCGTAATGCGGGTCAATGGCCGGCCACGGGGCGGGCGCATCGTTGTAGAGGATCAGGGTCCTGCCGGCAAACTGTGAAAAATCCACGACGACGTCAGCACGTTCGGCGGGACCAAGGAAGAGGGTTCCGCCCCCTTCATTCTGCTGCTTTACGAGTCCGGCTATGAAGAGTGTTACGTCAACGTTCCAGTTTACCGGACGGTTGGGCAGTTCGACCGGGGCCGGCAGGAAGCCGCCGTCAGTACCGATCTGGACCATTGCGGGTCCCCTCCTGGACGGATCGGGAACGCCGCCTTCGCGGCCATCAGTCGGCCAGGGAAAGTCATCGTGATCACGGGATGTCCAGCGATACCTGCTGTCTCATCGGCAGGCACCATGGTTACTTCTGTTGGATTCGCGGCATCCGCGACATAGAACTGTAGATTCCAGAAGCGGTCGTGGGCGCCGTTGAGGATACGGAAGCGGTACGTTGCCGCATCGACGTTCAGTACCGGGTAGGCGGTGCCGTTTATTACCGGCGTGTCGAGAAATGCCTCGGCCCCCCAGGATGGGTTAGGGGTATCCGGTACCTGCGGAGATTCAGGATTGACCGCTTTGGTGGCTTGCTCACCGAGAGGATAAAGAGCGTCATTGTTCGTTACCCCAGAGCCGGGTCCATCCCAATAAGGGTTGGTGATGGGACCGAACGGGATCACCGTCGGGGGCCAGAACCAGGGACCATAATGCCAGCGGCCGAATGGATTTGTCCCGCTGAAATCGGGATTAAAGGGGTCCTGGGCGGGCACGTAGACATGCGGCCACCAGAGGTCGCCGGTAACCGGAACGGCTCCGGTAGAGTCAAAAGCCGGCCTCAGTTTTCCGGGCTGGCTGCCCCATATCCAGGTGGGGTCGGTCCCGGGAGCATTCCTGTCACCAATAATGGTAGCGGCATCGACGAAGGTCTTGTCCTGGATAATAAGCGGAATGGTATGGGCGCCATCAGGTATGAAACCACCGCTGACCAGGGCGGTTTCCGTCGGATCGGTAATCAGGTACCCGGCGACGCCGCCGGCATACACGCCGAGGCGGGTGATACCCCAGGAATGTTCGTGATAGAACATCAACCTGGCACTCTGGGCGTTGGTCCAGTAATAGGTCTGGGCGCCCGGGCCGGGATTATTCGTGGCACCGGGATAAGCAGTCACAGTAGGTCTGTCCGGCACATTCAGTCAATGGTGTTGCCAGCCTGCATCAAACCACATATCCGGGACATAGGCGACACTGGCGCCTTTTGCGTAATAGGGGTCACGGGGATCACCGGTGGGTATTTCACCGGCAGGGGTAATCCACTGATGGGCGGTGCCGTCACTGATCCACGGTGTACGGCCGCCATGCAGATGGAGTACCGCACGGTTCTGGCTGAAACAGTTCTCTGGGGACTGCTGGCAGATTTCCGCAGGAGTCAGCGTGCCGACCCAATCATCCAAGCGGTCCCGGGACCGGAGCCCATGACCGTGGTATCGGTCGGGATAAAGAGGTCGCCGTCGTAGTTGGGCGGCGTCGCCGTCAAATCACTGGTCGGCAGGCTGTTGGTGAACTTGAGCCGGACCGGCCTGTCCAGGTCAGCGATGATGATCGGCCCCAGTTGGTGCGGGGTCGAAGCGTAAACGTCGGTCGTAGTTCATTTGCCGGTAGCCTCTGAGCAGGGTGCCTCCGGCGGTCGCCAGCGTTGGATCTGCATTGTTGATGGCAGGAAAATACGAGTGCATCTGTTCACGGAACTGCACGATGTCGATCTCGTAATAGTCCGAGCCAGGATACGTTGTGATGTCAGGGATGGCAACCGGTATACACTGGCCATTGCCGTTCACGTTTCCTGGATAATCCGTCCCCGTTTTGTCATTGCAGAGCAGGGGAAGTGCATCCTGGGCCTGGAACTTCGGCAGCGGCGGGCTGTAGGCCCAGTTTGCCATACCGTTATAATCAGGCTGTCCTGTTGAGCGGACCAGATCAAATTTTTCCTGATCCGTCAGAGCAGCGGCCGGACGGGGGGCGATCCCCCAGCAGAGCAGAGCTATGCCGGTGCAGAGCATCAGGCATAGTTGTTTATTCAGATAGTTGCGGTTCATACGATCTCTCCTTTTTGCAGTTTTGGCAAAAACATACTCTTAACGCGGTTAAAGATAACCTGAATATTCAAATGGCGAAAATTGAACACGAGTCTCATATGAACTCAGGGTTGTAACGCTTTCTGCTGTTTTTCTTTGGCGGCCTGCTGCATCAGTTGATTTCGCATGGCAGCAGCCCGTTTCTTGATGTAGAGCTGCATCTCGTACCGCTGTAAGTTGTTCATATCGGGAGTGATAACCCGCTTGTCGTTTTCACCGCTGATGGTTGCCTGTTTCTGGCCGGCGGCACTCTGCCCCGTGTCGTTCTGGGGCGTTCCCTCCTGTTTTGCGTTGGCAGCGACCATGAATGTCATTAAAACACCCAAAAGTACGCCCGTAGATACAAAGTGTTTCATGAGTTCCTCCTTTGAATTAAGCCGAGAAATATGGACCACCGCCTTCTTTCTCAAACGATTATATGGGGATGCTTCTTTGCTCTGGGATAAGGGGAATTTTGTGTTGCTACTCTCTTCTGCTACTCGTTAATCCAATTGGTAGAAATGATAATCCTTCTCAGTACAAAATTCAATACAGAAATACTACATCGTATGATATTATTAAAATTCCAAGAAATATCAATTCGATACGAGACAAAAAAAGTTCAGATATTTTAACCTGGTTCAAGCGCGGGGTAAAAATTTTTGAATAACCGGTTAGGCTTTGGACCGTTTCACGGATTTTTTATTCAGCTCAACACGTTTCCAGGTCTCATATATCACCGGATAGACAATAAGTTCCAGGAAAAAAGAGGTGAAAATACCGCCGATCAGAGGTGCTGCGATCCGCTTCATAACATCGGAACCGGTGCCGATGGAAAACATGATCGGCACAAGCCCCAGAAAGGTGGTGGCCGTTGTCATAAATTTTGGTCGCAGACGGGTTACCGCACCATCCAGAACGGCGTTGCGCAGTTCAGCAAGATTGCGCAATCGTCCTTCTTTTTTGGCCTGTTCGTAAGCGATATCCAGGTAAAGGAGCATGAAAACACCGGTTTCCGCATCGACACCAAGCAAGGCAATCAAACCAACCCAGACCGCAATACTCATATTGTAGCCAAGAAGATACAGCAACCAGACCGCGCCGATGCAGGAAAAGGGTACCGCCAATAAGACGATACAGGTCTTGGTGACTGAGCGGGTGTTGAGATAGAGCAAGAGGAAAATAAAAAAAACAGTAATTGGCAGGACTGTTTTCAAACGCTCTGCAACCCTCTCCATCGCCTCGTATTGTCCGCTCCAGGAAATAGCATAGCCGGGAGGCAGCTGTACTTTTCTGCGAATCAATTGATTCGCTTCATCGATATAACCCCGCGGGTCCCGACCAGCCATGTCGACATAGACATATCCGGTAAGCAAGCCATCTTCATTGCGAATCATCGCGGGTCCGCTGTTAATTTTAATTTCGGCAAGCTGTCCAATAGGAATCTGTTTTTGTCCTGTAGCATCGCTCACCAGCACCCGGGCGAGACTTGCCATGTCCTGCCGAAAATCACGCATGATAACGCACGTTGACGGTGTAGCGTTCCCTTCCCTCCACGGTGGTGGTGACGGTTTCGCCGCCGATAGCATTCTGCACGGCGGCCTGGGCCTGCTCCATACTCAGACCGGCAAAGGCCAATTGTTCCCGATCCCAAATGAAATCAAGAAAATAGCCGCTGCCGGTACGTTCGGCAAAGGCACTGCGGGTTCCTTTCACGGCGGGCAGAAGTGCTTCAATTTTTGAGCCGATGTCTTCAATGGTGGCAACGTCGGATCCGGAAATTTTAATGCCGATCGGCGTCCGGACACCGGTAGTGAGCATATCCATGCGTCCCTTTATCGGCATGGTCCAGCTGTTGACAAGGCCTGGCAACTTTAATGGCGTCGTTCATCTGGCTGACCAGTTCTTCGTGGGAAATATGGTCGGGACTGAAACGTCGAAAGACAGATTTCAACCAGTCGGGTGCCCAGGAGGAATACCAGGTGTCGACTGTTCGCCACTGATCTTTCGGTCGCAGAATGATCACGGTTTCCAGCATGGAAAGCGGTGCCGGGTCGGTGGAGGTTTCCGCGCGACCTGCTTTTCCCAGGACTCGCTCGACCTCGGGAAACTGTTTGATGATTCGATCGGTGTCCTGCAGCAATTTTTGTGCCTCTCCGATAGAAATACCCGGCATGGTGGTCGGCATATAAGAATATCGATCCTTCTTCCAGCGGCGGCATGAATTCGGAACCCAGTTTAAAAAATACCGGGACAGTGGCAATCATCATGACCAGGGCAGTAACTAGTACCAACCATTTCCAGCGCAGGGCCCATTCAGCCACCGGCCGGTATACTGCAATCAGTATGCGGCTGAGCGGGTGTTTCTCTTCCGCGATGGATGGTCCCGACAAAGACGGCATTGGCTGCCCGGCAAAACCAGCGAGGGCGAAATTCAAAGCGCCGCAGTCGGGTAAAAGACAGACGCAGGGCCGGGCCCAGGGTGATTGCCAGAAATGCGGCAACAAACATGGAGAGCGTCTTGGTGTAGGCCAGAGGTTTAAAAAGACGGCCTTCTTCTGCTTCAAGGGTCAGTATCGGCAGGAAAGAAACGGCAATCACCAGCAGCGAGAAAAAGCTCGGTCCGGCAACCTGTTTGACGGCATGGACCACTACCGACCGATAGTCTTCCTTGCGGTCACCCTAGTTGCCATTCTTCCAGCTTTTTATGCGTTTGCTCGACCACCACGATAGAGGCGTCGACCATGGCGCCTATGGCGATGGCGATACCTCCGAGGGACATGATATTAGCGGTGATCCCCATCCATTGGAAGGGAATAAAGGCGATAAGAACGGCAACCGGGATGGTGATCATCGGCACAATGGCGCTGGGTATATGCCAGAGAAAAAGAAGGATGACAATGGCGACAATGGAGATCACTTCAATCAGGGTTGTCTTCAGATTATCGATGGCGCGAAGGATAAGCTTGAGAACGATCATAGACCGGGAGCACCGTCACCCCTTCCGGCAGACCAGGCTCAATTTCGGCTATTTTTGCCTTGACCCGGTTCAATGACATCCAGCGCATTTTCCCCCTGCCGCATCACGACGATTCCGGAGACTACCTCACCGGTGCCGTCGAGGTCGGAAACACCGCGACGCAGATCCGGTCCCAAGAACTACCTGTCCGATATCTTTAATGCGGATTGGACTGCCGTTTTCATCTGATGGTCAAGAAGGATATTCTCAAAATCGGCGATGGATTTGGCATAGCCGCGACCGCGGATCATATATTCGGTGCCGCCGAATTCAATCAGCCGCCCTCCCACCTCACTATTGCCGCCGCGCACGGCATCAACGACCTTGCTGATGGAAAGGCCATAGGCCTGCAGGCGATTAGGATCGACATTCACCTGGTACTGTTTACTGAAACCGCCAAGAGGTGCCACCTCGGCGACACCGGGAACGGCTTCCAGGTAGTAGCGCAGATACCAATCCTGGTAGGACCGAAGGTCTGCCAGATTGTGTTTGCCGGATTTATCCACCAGGGCATATTGATAAATCCAGCCCAGGCCGGTGGCATCAGGTCCCATTTCGGTTTTCACCCCTGCCGGCAGACCGGGAAGAACGCCGGAGAGATACTCCTGGGTACGTGATCGCGCCCAGTAGATATCGGTACCTTCTTCGAAAATGACATACACATATGAGTAGCCAAAATCGGAAAATCCCCGCACCGTCTTAACTTTTGGTGCTCCCAAGCATGGCACTGACAATAGGATAGGTCACCTGGTCTTCAATAATGTCGGGGCTCTGGTCCCAGCGGGAATAGATAATCACCTGGGTATCGTTGAGATCGGGAACAGCATCAAGAGCCACCCGCTGCATGGACCACCAGCCGGCAATACAGGCGGCGGCGGCCAGCAGAAACACAAACCTGTGCTCAACCGAAAAATCAATAATGCGGTTGATCATGGTTTGTGCCCCTTATGACCGAGGGAAGGGAGTGAGGGCATGCTGATCCGGCTGAGATGGCGGCAGGCATCGTCTCGGGATTGTTCAGCGTTTCAATCTGCGGGCCGTGCCGGTGGAACTCATTGGCACATTCTTCACTGCAGAAATAATACGTTTGTCCATCTGTTTCGATAAACAGCCCCGCTTCCCTGGCTTTGTCTGGATCGATGTTCATGCCGCAGACCGGATCCTGCACCGTTTTCTTCATTTCAGCATGGCGAGTTGCGGCATCGACTGTATCCCGGTTGCCGCCGTCTGCATATTTCCTGTTGCTTCAGCAGTGCTGTCCATTAACCGCAATGCCGACAATTTCATACGGCTTTCGGAATCAATGAGAAAATTTCCATATACGACAATTTTCTCTCCCGGGCTTAAACCTTGAATGATTTCAATACGATCATTAAAATGCCAGCCTGTTGTCACGGCACGAGGCTCAAAAATCCCCTCCTCTTTTACCACATAAACCGTTTTATTTTTTCCTGAATCAATCACGGCTCCGGACGGCACAGAGATAGCGGCGGTGAATTCAAGCATAAATTCGACATCGACAAACATCTCGGGACGGAATGTATAGTCAGGATTCTCCATCTCCAGGCGGATCTTGAGAGAGCGGGATTCCCCGTCATAGATCGGTAAGACTTCACTGACCCGGGCGATAAACTGTTCATTCAGTTTTGGCAGGGAAACCCTGGCGGGAGTGCCGGGCTGAATATATTCTGCTTCCCTGCCATAAATATCCGTTTCCACCCATACACTGCTGAGATCAGCTATCCTGAAACACTCAAGGCCGCGGTCTATCTTCTGCCGTGTCGTCACGTTGCGGGACAGCATCAGTCCGGTGACCGGAGATCGCAATTCGACAGAGGTTATATAGACGCCGCTTTCGGCAAGCTGTTCCAGCTGGCTTTGGCCCACGCCAAGATCGAGCAGTTCCTGGCGGGCCTTGCTGGCATAAAGGATGTCATCTTCACCGACGAAGTAGAGTCCTCCGGGGCTCAGACTGGACAGATTTTTCATGTCGGGTGAATAACCCATTTCAGGGTGTGCGGGCTGTCCCGGTGCTGTTGCCGGTGTCTTTTCCATTTGATGGCCGGTGTCCAGCTGAGCCGTTGCCGGGGAGTTCATCGAGCCGGGTGCAGGAGTCTTTTTCATATCGTCGGCAGACATGGCGGGATGATGAGAGGCGCCCGATGCGGGTTGTTTTGCTGTTTGATCCTTAGACGGGGGATTTCCATTTTGGGCCGGGGGCATCGCAGACATGCTGTCGTGCGTGGGAGAAATCCCGTTTGCAGGTGTCTTTACATTGGCTCCATCCGGTAGTTCCGGACTTGCAGGCATTGGCATTCCCGGTGTCGGCCCCGTTGGCAGATCCGGTGCCTGATCCCGTCGGCAGCTCCGGTGCCGATCCCGTTGGCAGATCCGGCACCCGGTTTTCTCTTTCCATTTGCGCATTTACCTGTTCTGCAGTAGGGACATCTTTCGGGGAGCTTTCTCCATAATACAAAACCCCCGGTGGGATGCCCGAGGGGCGTGAAGGTTTTAATGTTTTCTGCGGCTGTTGTTTCGTGTTTGCCGGAGCGGAGGCTGGTTTGGAAGGAGAAGGTGCGGCAACAGGAGGGGACATTTTGCCGGTATTTCTTTTTGCCGTGGAGTCCCTGGGCAGAGCGATCGGTCCTCCTACATCGGGAAGAAGTTCTCCGGCCTGCTGTCTTGTTGAGATCACCTTATCCAGCCGTTCAGCGGCTCCGGACAGAGGCGGCAGGAAAACCCGTCTGCGCCCGGCGTTGCCAAGTTCGGTGAGATAGCGCTGCTGCCAGGTAAAAAAGTCATAGTCGTAAATTCTTATTTTGCCGAGAAGCTGGTTTTTGCTGACCAGGCTGCCGGTAGTACTATCGTGGATTTCCCCCATCCAGCCATCGGTAGCGGCAACCAGGGCATATACTCTTGTTCTCGTCAGGTTTTATACGGCCCAGCGCCCTTATGGTGGCCATCTGATCAGTACTGGTTGCTTCTTCGATTTTAACGCCGATCAGCTGCTGTTTTTCTGCATTGATTTTAACGGAGCCGGGTGTGAGCGAAAGTGCTGAACCATTTTGTCTATCCTGGTCGGCGTATACCGGTTCCATTGGCATTCCGCAGGGGGCAATGCCCGGCTCCTTTGAAGTATTTGCCGGGTTCATGGGATCGACATAGTGCAGGATCCTCCGCGATTCAGCATTATTTTCATTTTGACCGGATTCATGCTGGTTATAGCGAAAGCCGCTGACAAAGGAGATGACAAGAAGAACAAAGAGAATAAAAAGATAAAATGGCTTTTTCATATCCTGTTTTAATTGAGCAAAATATTTTCTACATTATCTTAAGGCCACCTTGAATAATTGCCTTTTCGCCCGATATCTTCGTTATGCTCGAAATTTTATCCTCGGAATATCAATTATATGCACCCCAAGAGTACTTCCTGCGGGGCGCCTACGGTAAAATTTCTTGCATGCCTTGATCTCAATCGAAAAATCGAATTATTCAGGGCACCCTACTGTTTTCTGCAAGGAGCGATAGTAACACGACAGACGGCTTATCACAAGACTTCAGCGGACAGGCTCTTTCCTGATAATGTGTGTAATTCAGCCTGCCCATTTCCCGAGCCTTGCTCGTGCACATCCGGTGTTCTCAGGTGTTTGCTGGCGGAACATTCCGGAAATGGGTCTCATTGCGGTTAAGGAGGGGTGCCGGGAACTGTTTGAAAAATGCCATCCGCGTTATATTCATGTCACCCGGGGGAGGGGAATTTCGTATGACTTTAAAGGCATCAGGCGGTGCGTTATCCTGACCTACCGGCAGTGGGTCACCGGGAGGTTCGGCATTCAGTACTACCTGAAAATTGGTTATGTCATCTACAGGCAGGCTGCTTCCTCCCGGCATCTCGGTATTCTGCGCATCAAATTCCAGGAGTCCATTCTCTTGAATCTGATTTAAAGATTGCTGTTCCTGCAAACCCTGTTCCTTGTATTTCGCGAAGTTGTTCAGCGCTGCCATATTCGTGTTAATATGGTTGGTCGGCATCAGTCTGACCTCTGTCACCTCTCCTTTTGCGTTAAATACAAGGGCGACGTTCATCCTTGAGAAAATTCTTTTCAACGCTTTTTCCAGGTTCAGCTTATTAAAGGACAGCGTCAATTGCGAATGAAAGAGATTGTCATCGCCAATAAAACGGATGTTGTAGTTTTGCTCAAAATAGCTCTTTATTTTTGTTAGGGGAACATTTTGCATCTCTCCGGAAAACAGTCCTTTTTTATCAACGGATAGAAAATCATCGGCTTTACTCGAAACGCAAGGCGATAAGATGAGAATAATGACGATAAAGAGTACTCTGATCAAAGCCTGTCTCCTGTTAACGATAAGAATATCTGAAAAATGTTTAGGAGCCTGTCGGATTGGCCCTTTTTCCCCATCTCTGCGTTATTTTCTGAAAATCAATGCTCGCAATATTAGGTTTGGCTCCGCTTGATTTTCTAAAAATGCCTCGACCTGAGAAAAAATTGCTAAAATCCGACAGGCTCCTTAGATAGTTTCCATCCTGAAACAGCGCTTTTCCGGACGAAAACTAGATAATAATTATCAATTTACCCTGTTAACATTATCTATTCAAGGATAGTTATAAAAGTACCAGTGGACAAGACACCCTATTGCTTTAAGGAAAAGGTGAAGGATCTGCTCATCTATCGATGAACGGCTTCACCAAGGCTAAATAAGTCGTGCCCGGACACCCCTGAAACCCCTTGTGAAAAGAAAACAAGTATGGTCAGATAGCTATCCGAATTGAATCAGCTTTGACAGACACGGTGAAAAACTGTTAACTATTTGATGCATTATAAACTGTTTCCATTTATGGAAACTCGGAAATGGAACATGAGGGAGAAAAAAGGGTGCACGGCAATCTGTGAATGCTTCTTGAGGATCTCCTTGATAATCGCCTTTCGTTCGATCTCTTGATACGCTCGGAATTTTATCCTAGGAATATCAATCATATGCTCTACGGTAAAATTATTTGCATGCCTTTAATACTCGATTGAATAATCGAATTATTCAAAGAACTTTTGAGAAGGAATTTTAAACGTAATGAGGAAAAAAAGGAGAATGTTATGAAGAAAGGAGTGTTTTTTGGTGTGTTGTTTTCATGTTTGCTGGCAATTGCCGGTGCAGGAATCGTCTCAGGCGCAAACGATATTGAAAAGGAGCCGGCCTGCAAATACTGTGGAATGGACAGGGGAAAATTCGACTTCAGCAGAATGTTGGTGATCTATGACGACGGAAGCGAATTGGGAACGTGCAGTATCCACTGCCTGGCTGTCGATCTCGCCCTTAATATTGACAAAACACCCGTTTCCATCGAGGTCGGGGATTATAATACCAAGGAACTCATCAACGCGGAGGAGGCTTTTTGGGTAATTGGGGGCAGCAAGCCGGGAGTCATGACCAGAGAGGCCAAATGGGCATTTAAAAACAAAGAGGATGCGGAAAAATTTATCACGATCAACGGCGGAATCCTGGCGAACTTTGATGAGTCAATGAAAGCGGCCTATGAAAGCATGTATGCCGATACAAAGATGATACGGGACAAGAGAAAGAAGAAAAGAGAGATGAAGATGAAAATGGAAAAATCCAGTTGACGGCAACGTCATTGGTTCGATAACCGCAACGATTTTCTGTTTGCCTGCAAAGACCTGGCCCTGTGAGGGCCAGGTCAGAGACGGATCAATGTTATTCTGATTTGACGGAAACCAGTTCAACGTCAAAGATTAACGCCGCATTAGGGCCGATAGGACCGCCGCCCTTCTCTCCATACGCGAGGTTCGCTGGAATGAAAATCTGCCATTTACTCCCCTCTTTCATCAACTGAAGTGCTTCTGTCCAACCCTTGATGACTTTATTCACGGCAAAGGATGCGGCTTTTCCACGCTTATAAGAGCTGTCGAATTCGTTGCCATTCACCAGTTTGCCTATATATTGAACCGTGACAGTGTCGGTCTCCTTTGGAGACTTGCCATTACCCTCGGAGATGATTTTATATTGAAGGCCGCTGGGGAGCGTCTTCACCCCTTCTTTTTTCATATTTTCAGCAAGGAAGGCCTCGCTTTCTTTTTTGTTCTTTTCCGCGACGACCTTCATCTCCTCCTGCTTTTTCGCCTCCATTTCCTTTTGAAGGTCTGCCAGGATTATCTTTGCTTCCGTGTCGCTTAACTGAGTCGGTTGATTGGTGAGGACGTCTTTCATCGCCTTTCCAAGAACATCCGGGTTAACCTCAACATTATTCCTCTTGAGACTAATGGCGATGTCCATGCCTATGGCATAGCTTGCCTTGTCTAGTGGCGTTGCCAGTCCCGTTGTTTCTGCGGCGATTGCCGTACTGGTAATCAGCATCATAGCGAAAATAATTGCAAGTCTTTCTAATTTCATTTTTTCTCCTTGTGTACTCTTTGGTGTTTCAATACAAAAAAGCAGACAATAACCCGGGTCGCTGACAAGCTGGCTCCAAAGCATGCCTGAGACATCTTGCAGAAGCCCCCTCGTGGCTATGGTAAGAACTTTTGGCCGAAGATGCAAACGACTTCATTCATCCGGCCGGAGCCGTTTGCCACCTTGCAGACTGTTTCCTGTTTATTTTTTTGCAGGAATATACCTTGTCTCAAACGAATAACCGGATTAGTCAAGGCAGCCCTATTTTCCCTTTACCTCGTCTTCAGACGGCGGCGGCCTTTTGGCGATTTTATAAAAGACTTCGGCATTTTTCTGCGACTCATCGGCCAGCTTCAGCGATGAAGGCTGGAGGACGAGATTGACGGCCACCTTGCCGCTGGCAGTAATATTTTCCAAGGGGATTTTTTCGGTGTAAATGGTTCGAATGTCCTTGAGTGTCAGTTTGCCGCCTACTACCTCCACCGTATCGGGAACGGTGTGAGCCTCCTGCATAATGAGATCGGGCGAAAGCGTGCCTGTCCAGTCCGGCTGTATGGGCAGCGTTTTCTGAACCGGCACGTCGAGGTCTACGTCGAGCGTTTGCGGTTCCAGCTTCTTCAATTCGATACCTGGCGGCAGGACTATCCCCTCCCTGTTGATGGCGATCTGATTGTTGCCTGCCACCGCATTGGCCAGATTCAGCCTGACCTTTACCTGGTCCGGACTGATTGTCCTGATGAGCGAGCCTGAACCGCTTATCTGCAGCTTGACATTACTCGCCGAAGCGGAAAAAACCTCCATTTTCGGGTTCCGGTTGATGAACTCGACCGGAACCTCCAGAGTTGCAAGCGTTTCAAGCCCCCTGGCAAAACTGAACCAGATGCCGGTGACACCGGCCAGGCAAATGATAGCAGCCAGACCTAATTCAACAATCATCTGATTCCGGCTTCCTTTCATGGATGAGCTGGTTCCGGTATATTTATGCAGTACCTGATTCAACTCATTAACATCATGAACAGTAATGATCGATTGCTCTTTAAAAACCGTGACTTCACCTCTCTCCTCGGAAACTACGATGACCAGAGCATCGGTCTGTTCGGTCAAGCCGACGGCTGCCCGATGTCTCGTGCCGAAGTGAGAGGGCAGACCATTATTTTTAGAAAGAGGAAGAATGGCGGCGACTTCAACGATTTGATTTCCCTGGATCACTACCGCACCATCATGTACCGGTGAGCCGTGCCAGAAAATACTCAGCAACATTTCCCGGGAGAGTTTGCCCTGCCAGAGGAGACCGCCACTAACCAGCTCTTCGATGCCTTTTTTAAGGGGCAGAACAATAAGCGCTCCCAGCCGGTGACGGGCAATTTCATAGGCACTTTCTGCTATAATTTCGATCGGCGTCTGGATTTGTCTCTGGGGAATACCCCAAAAAAAAGATTTAAAACTGCGCGCCTGGAAGACGCCTGCAATTTCATTTCGAAAGACGATAATGATAATCAGGGCCGCTGCCGCAATAATACCCTGGATAGCCCAACTGGTGACGATCAGACCTATCCCCATCGCCATGCGCTCCAGCATCCAGAGAATGGTGATTACGATGAGCATCCTGATGACATTGGTCCCCCGGAAGAGGACATAGAGCCTGAACAGGATATAGCTGTTGAGGAGAATATCTAAGATGTCCTGCCAGCGCAGGCTAGCCAGAGGCTGTGCAAGGGTCTCCATGAAATCAATCCGTTATACTGAAGCGTAATGTCTTAAGGAGCTTGTCGGTGTCGTCAAGAACATCGACCTGCCAGGGACCCTTGTCTGCATCCCTCAGCTGCATACTGGAAAATAAAGACCAGCGAGGCGGATTGACCGTAAGCTGTTTTACGGAAACCAGATTCCCTTTGTGATACCATTTATGATAAATTACTGTTTGCACCGGCACCGGATCAAATTCTGAAAAACAGAAAACCCGGCCAAGGGTGATCGAGAAGACCACCGCCTCGTTGACCGGTGCGAATTTCTGAATAGACTCACACATAACGGCCTTGACCAGTACCGGTTCTACGGCAGGATCTGTAGGCTCCTGGCTGAGCACTGCAGCCGGAAGAGCAAGTGAGACAAGCAAAATAACAATTGAACAGACTTTAGCTAACGTGACTTGCATGAACTTTTCACCATCGTAATGGTTCTACCTGTGAAAAAAATAGAATATAAGTATTAATATCTATAAGTTATAAATCTTTATTTGGTTAAACTGCTTATCACCATTTACTGAGATTATAGCAAAGCCACATTCCTGGGAAGCAGTTCGATGGGAATTATACGTATCTTTCTTACCCGGTCATTCATTAATGGCAGTATCAGAAAACAGGAAAGGAATTAAGTATACTGCGTACCTATTTGACTCCGTACCTATTTGACTGAGAGAATATCATAATTATTCAAGGTACCCTATTCAAGGTTCCCTTCAGTTATCCCGTCTTTTCAGTTTGTTTATTGTTTCTTTGTTTTTCTTTTCTTTTTTTGCGGCCTTCTTGTCGGCCTTTTTCTTTTTCTTGTCCTTCTTTTTCTCTTTCTTCGTCTTCTTGTCCCTTTGGTCCTTCTTATCCTTCTTATTCTCCTTGGTCTTTTTCTCTTTTTTGGTCTTCTTTTCTTTTTTTGCGGTTTTGGCCTTTTTGGCTTTCTTGGCTTTCTTTACGAGGGTCTTGGCGGAAGGGGGTCGTGATACGGGCGTTTCCTTGTCCTCGGCCTTCAGGGCTTCGCTGATATCTTCAAGTTCGGCTTCACCCGCCAGCAGGGAGTCCGGAAAAACATCAAGGCCGGAGGTTCGGAAGGCGTTCTGCCAGTACTTCACCTGGCTGACGCGCAGACCGGAGATCTGAGCCGCGTCTTCCAGACTGCTGCCCTTGTTCAACTCAAGAAGTGCCCGGGCACGCTGACTGTAGGGTTTGGCCGTCTTGGCAAGGAGTTTTATGATGGGTATATCTTTTTCCTTGATGAGTGTTTGAAAATCGTTTTTCCGATCCATGATGTTCTCCTGTTAAATGAATATGGTGGTTGCCGATGCACATTGGATCATACGATAAGACCTCTTTGACCAAACACCGGTACTTTTTAAAGGAAGATTGTTCTGTCCCGCAGTTCTGATCCAATTTTCTGACAGGATAAACCGCTAGTGACTGATGTGCATGGGAAAACTGCAGATGATCCGCTGCAGCGGCAGACCGGCAGCGACTAGCTGCCGAAACAACTTTTTCACAGCGGCCCGCGGCTACATGAGCTGGTACTGTTTTTTCATTTCCAGGTATACCAGGGTTGAAACCTGCCTGATGACATTTCCCCGGGTAAGCATCCAACGCCCGTAATCCTGCGGCCGTGAGCTGCGTTCAATAATACCGACCACGGCGTAGGGGTAACGGTGTCCATCCTTGTCCCGTGGAACAAGAATACCCATATCACCGCAGAGATAGGCCGTGGAACCGGTCTTGTTGTAGACCAGGGTGCCTTCGGGAATTTTCGTACCGTAATAGAGCCGATCCCGGCCAGGCAGCGACATCAGGCGGCGTATCTCCTTGCCATGCGGCAGCTTGTCTTCCCAGAGTGCCTGCAGAAAGCGGATATAATCAGATGGCAGGGCACTATTCTGATAGGTCCTGCCGCCGGAAGGTATATATTCGGTTATATGGGTATTTTTGAATATATCACCATAACTGGTGCGCAAAATTTTATCTATCGCCGCCGGTCCTCCCGCCATCCGCATCACCCAGTTGGTGGCCGCGTTGTTGCTGCGCTGTATCATCAGCTCCATCTTTCGGCGGCTTTTCGGGCCATAGTGCAAGGCGCCAGAGTCCACGCGGTGAAAAAAGGCCAGGGCGACAAACGGCTTTATCATGCTTGCCGCCTGAAACATCTGGTCGGCATTGATATCTGCGATACTTTTATCACGGGTCAGATCATAGACCATCCAGCCTGTTTTCTCTTCGCTCATCAGTTCGCCCCTGTTTCGAAGCTCCGAGATGAAGGCTTCGATGGCTTTTTCAACATCGCTTTCCCTGCGCTCGGTTATGATCGGTGCAGGAGCAGGCGGTTCGGGTGGTATTTTCACCTTCTGTCGCTCAGCAACAATTTCTTCAGGTGTAATTGCCGCCACTGTCGGGATGGCCGGGGCAACAGGAGCATCCGGAGTATCCGGGGTTTCAGGGGTATCAGGAGCAGCAGCGGCAGTGACTGGAACGTCATCATCAAGATGACTCGATTCTCCGAAGACAACCGGATTGTTTCTCTCCGGAATGATGGTGGTACTAATTTTCTTCCGCTTCAATAACTTTGCGTGTTTTCTGGCCACGGCGTAAGTGGAGGAGCGATCCCCCCGACGCCGGTAAATGAGGGTATAGTTCCGGGCATCGGTTTCCTCTATATAAAGATCCTTGCCCACCTCCCTGCCGAAATAACTATAGATTCTGGCATAGAGTTTTTTCAGATCTTCCAGGTTCGGGCCAAGTCCGTAACTGACGTTGTAGAGCTGAAAATAGCCATGATCCTCAACCGCCTCACAACCGGCGAGGCCGGCCCTGTTAAGAATTTCACTTTGCTGAACCATCAGCTGGGCGGAACTCAGGGCCGTGCCGTTATGGTCGTAGATGATGCCGAATCCGCCTGAAGTTCTGCCAACAATACGCAGGTGCCGGGCTGTCTCAGGTCCCAGGATTTCCTCGATCTGAGTCTGGTAGTCGAGAACGTTATCCAGATTATCATCCCACATATAGGCAATGTCATACTGAGCTGTTTTAGAAAAGAGAAGATGAGGGCTGCAGAGAAGCAGGGAAAAAATAATTGCGAATCGAAACATATCAATCTATAGCTTTGTAATTATGATGTTTATTTGAATCGTTCAAGCACCTGCCAGGCCAGGAATGACAAGTATAACAAAAGCGTCGTACGAACTCTGCTAAAATATTTTTTCCGGGCAAATTAGGCGGGAACAGTTTACTTATCTCCAGGAGACCTGTCGGAGAAAGTCCTACTCCCTCATTGATGGTCACCTTTCAGGATGGAAACTAATTAAGTATACTGTCCCCGAAATTCCTGTTAAAAAGAGTGTGCATGCGCGTTACTAACGGCTTTAACCAGAACATACCATGAATACTTTCAGCAGAAAAATGATACGAACATACCGCAATTACTGGTTCTTCTTTCTTGCAGCCCTTTCTTTTCTGAGCGTCTTGTCCGTCGTTGCCGTCGGGAAAGAGGTTACCGATGAAGTTACCGAGTTTGTCAAAATTGACGGCAAAAAATACCAGGTCCCGCCGCCATGGACAGGCCATAGAATCCACGTACCGGTGCTTACCTTTGCCTCATTCAAAAAGGTTCCGGTACAATATACCCTGAACAAGTCTTCGGTCTATGTACTGGCCGAAGCACAACCCCATCTTGTTGCTCTGCTGAGCAAAGCCGAGGAAGACGGCGTTGAAATCAGGGTGGTATCCGGCTACCGGAGCGAAGACTATCAGAGGGATATATTCAAGCGAATGATCGATAAAGGCCGCAGCTTCGATGACATTGTCCGCTATGTCGCCCCGCCGGGATATTCCCGGCACATGCTCGGCACGGCGGTTGATTTTTATCCCAGCAACTGGCGATTCGCCGCAACCCCGCAGTATACCTGGCTCAGGGAAAACGCTCACCTCTTCAGTTTCGAGGAAACCTATTCGCAATACAACCAGTTTAAAATGCCGTGGGAATCCTGGCACTGGAGTTACACGGGAACCGGGGAAAAACGTTGACAAAAGAAGCCTGCGTAAAGCCCCGTTGCGGCCGAATCATGGACGGGGAACGACTACTTTGCCGGCTTGCTGTCGATCAACCGGTTAAGAAGTGATTCAACATAAGCCAGATGCTCTTCCATCCTTAAATGGGCCAGTTCTTCATCTTTCTGCTTGATGGCCCCGACAACCGCACAATGCTGTCGGTAGATAAACTCCGCTTCGTCATCATAATAACAGAGACCGACCTTTTCCTTGAGCAGATCATAGATTGAAAACATCAGGTGGGTCTGGATCTTGTTATGGGTTGCCTCGGCGATTGCCAGGTGAAAATCGGCATCCTCGTCGGTAAAACTGGTATCCCTCTCAAGATTGCTGTGCATTACTTCAAGACAGCGCTCGAGCCGAACGATATCGCTCTGGGTCGCCCTCCTGGCAGCCAACCGGGCGTTGCCGGTCTCAATGATGGACCGGGATTCGATAAGTTCAAGAGAGGTTTTAATATCTTCTTTCAGCAGCCGGTGCAGCGGTTCGGTGATATTGCTTGGCACGAGTGATTTAACCCGGGTGCGCTGACGCTGGGCCATCTGCACAAAACCCATGGTTGACAGGGTATTCAGGGCCTCTCTCAGGGTCGGCCGGCTGACGTTGAAAACCTTCATCAGCTCCCGCTCAGGCGGCAGTGCGTCTCCCGGTTTTAACTTGCCGTTTGCTATCAGCGATTTAACCTGATCGACAATCTGCGCCGAAACCTTCTTCTGTTCAATGGCATAAAAAACGCGGTCTTCCATTTTCATATTCGGTCGATTACCTATGCAGAACTGAGATGACTAATTCCTGGACAGACCTACTAACTATTTCCATAAGGGCCCTTTTCGCTGACTCCCGTGCATTAGAATTCAACCTCCGAATATTGACCACACTAACTAACGGGTTAGGCTCACCGGATTCAATTTCCGGCACGACGCAAAAAAGGACATAAGGCTGGTATTACCTTACAACCTGCAGCTGACTGCTTCGTTATGACAAAGTCCCGGCATCGGCACATGAGATGACATGCCGATGCCGGTTAGAAGCGGGAATAATCCCTTATCTATCAGACTTCCACTCCGCTCTCCGCCATGTTTTTCAGGAGTTCATAGCGAGTGTTGACTTCTCCTTCGATCTTGGCCCGAAGCCGCTTGGACTCTTCAGGATTTGACCTTTCAAGGGAGGCAAACCTGACCTCGTTGGACAGAAAATCCTGCAAGGTACCATCCGGCTGTTTGCTGTCGAGGATGAAGGGGTTCTTTCCTTCATCCTTGAGGGCCGGATTAAAGCGGAAGGTGGACCAGTAGCCGGTTTCGACTGCCCGTTTGGCTTCCTGCTGGGTCTTGCCCATTCCTGCCCTGAGTCCGTGCGCAATACACGGTGCGTAACAGATAATAAGCGACGGTCCGGGGTGACGTTCCGCTTCCGTGAAGGCCTTCAGCATCTGCTGCTTGCTGGCTCCCATTGAAACGGAGGCAACATAGGCATGGCCATAGGTAATGATCATGCGGGCCAGATCTTTTTTGGACACTTTCTTGCCGGATGCAGCGTATTTGGCCACAGCGCCGGTCTGTGTCGCCTTGGATGACTGGCCACCGGTATTGCTGTAGACCTCGGTATCCATGACGAGGATATTGATATCGTCACTTTGGGCCATGACATGATCAAGGCCGCTGTAGCCGATATCATAGGCCCAGCCGTCGCCGCCGACGATCCAGTGTGATTTCTTGGTGAACAGATCGTCACTCCTGGCAATGACGCCGAGCAGGTCGTTGCCGGAAACATCCTTGAGCAGCGACTTCATCCTGTCACCGACCTCTTTTGATTTCTCCGCATCATTCATGACGCCGAGCCAGGTAGAGAATGCTTCTTTCAGCTCTGCCGAGATATCGGTTTCAAGTGCTTTTTCGATCTTCGAGGCAAGCGCCTTACGCCTGGTGTTATAAGCCAGGGCCATACCGTAGCCGAATTCAGCGGCATCCTCAAACAGCGAACTTGCCCAGCCCGGTCCATGGCCATCGGCATTGGCGCAGTAAGGTGAAGACGGCGCCGAACCACCCCAGATGGAGCTGCAGCCGGTGGCGTTGGCAATGGTCATACGCTCGCCGAAGAGCTGCGTCAGCACTTTTACATACGATGTCTCACCGCAACCGGCGCAGGCTCCGGAGAACTCGAGCAGCGGCTGGTAAAACTGGCTGCCCTTGACAGAATCACGGCTCATGATGCCGCCCTTGAAGGGCACCGTCAGCGAGAAATCGAAATTCGGAACTTCCTGTTCGGTCTGGGAGACGGTCGGTTTCATGACCAGCGCCTTGTTCTTGGCAGGACAGATATCGACACAGTTGCCGCAGCCCTGACAATCAAGCGTGTTTACCTGCATCCTGAAATGATAGCCTTTTACCGCCTTACCAACGGCAGGAATGGTCTTGAAGGTCGACGGTGCGCCGGCAAGTTCCGCATCGCTGGCCAGGATCGGGATGATGGCAGCGTGCGGGCAGACAAACGAGCACTGGTTACACTGAATACACTCTTCCGGAATCCATTCAGGGACACTCACGGCAACACCCCGTTTCTCGTAACGGGCCGTCGAGGTCGGGAAAACGCCATCCGGCGGGAAAACACTGACCGGCAGATCATCCCCTTTCAAGGCCTGCACCGGACGCATGATCTTATCGACATAGTCGGTGGCCTTCGCCATCGGAGCAATGCCTCCGGCAGCCTGTCCCCAGGACGCGGGTACCTTCACCTCGATGAGGTTGTCAAGCGTATTGTCCACGGCATTGATGTTCATGGCGACGATATGATCACCTTTCTTGCCGAAGGTCTTCTTGATGTCCTTCTTCAGCAGGGCAATGGCCTCATCGATCGGCAGAACGTTTGCCAGTTTGAAGAAACAGGTCTGCATGATCATGTTGATCCTGCCGCCAAGCCCGACATTCTGTGCGATTTTTATCGCATCGACGGTGAAGAACTTCAGTTTCTTGTCGGCGATGGTCTTTCTCATGTCGCCGGGCAGATGCTCATCCATTTCCTCGACCGTCCATGGACAGTTGAGCAGGAAGGTTCCGCCTTCCTTGATACCTTCAAGAACATCATAGATATTCACATAGGTCGGGTTGTGGCAGGCAACAAAATCGGCCTCGTTGATGAGGTAGGTCGATTTGATCGGCACATCGCCGAAACGCAGATGTGAAATAGTGATACCGCCTGATTTCTTTGAATCATAGGCAAAATATCCCTGGGCATATTTATCGGTGTTGTCGCCGATAATCTTGATGGCGCTCTGGTTAGCACCGACCGTACCGTCTGAACCGAGCCCCCAGAACTTGGCCCTGATATTGCCTTCCGGCTCGGCCCTGAATTCAGAGGTGACGGGCAGCGACAGATGAGTAACGTCATCTGTTATGCCGATGGTGAAATGTTTTTTCGGCTCAGCCGCGTTCATGTTGTCATAGATTGTTTTTACCATTGACGGGTTGAATTCCTTGGAACTCAAGCCATAACGGCCGGCCAGTATTTTCGGCGGCACTGCACCGTTATCGATGTAAGCGGCACAGATATCGGTATAAAGCGGCTCGCCGACGGCACCTGGCTCCTTGGTCCTGTCTAGAATAGTGACGGATTTTGCCGAAGCGGGTACGGCTGCTATGAAGGCCTCAACGTCAAAGGGTCGATACAGGCGTACTTTCACCAGGCCTACTTTCTCGCCGCGAGCGTTCATCGCATTCACGGTTTCCTCGATGGCCTCACAGCCTGAGCCCATGGCGACGATGACCCGGTCGGCCTGGGGATCGCCGACATAATCGAAAAGATGGTAATTACGGCCGGTCAGTTTGCTGACCTGTTCCATGCACTTGGTCACGATGGCCGGTGTCTTGTCATAATAGGTATTGCAGGCCTCACGACTCTGGAAATAGATATCCGGGTTCTGGGCGGTGCCCCTGGTGTCAGGACGCTCGGGATTGATGGCCCGCTTCTTGAATGCCCAATAGGCATCCCAGTTGAAGAGCTTGGCCATGTCGGCGTAGTCAATCACTTCGATCTTCTGGATTTCGTGCGAAGTCCTGAAACCGTCATAGAAATGCAGAAACGGAACCGATGCCTCCATCGTTGCCAGATGGGCAACGAGTGCCAGGTCCATGACTTCCTGGACGGAGCTTGAGACAATCTGGGCAAAACCGGTCTGCCTGGTTGCCATGACATCCGCCTGATCGCCAAAAATGGACAGGGCATGCGCCGAGAGTGATCTGGCGGTTACATGAAAAACGCAGGGCAGCAGCTCGCCGGATATTTTATACATGTTGGGAATTTTCAGCAGAAGTCCCTGGGAAGCAGTGAAGGTACAGGTAACCGCACCACCGACGAGCGATCCGTGCACAGCGCCGGCGGCACCGGCCTCAGATTGCATCTGCTTGATGCTTAATGTCTCATCGAATATGTTTTTCCTGCCTCCGACCGCCCAGGAATCGGCTATCTCACCCAGAGGACTGGATGGCGTGATAGGGAAGATGGTTGCTACCTCGCTCATGCCATATGCAACATGACATGCTGCGGTATTACCATCAATCGTTTGCATTTTACCGTTCATGAATTCACCTCAACCTAAAATAGTAGTATTCAATCACCTTCCTGTTCGGCAGCTTGCTGCAAAAACGCGAAAAGTGTAAGCAATTGCGCATCATCTCTCGTCGCCGCGCCTGGAAGCGACCCTGATACGCACACCTCGTTATCCTGGCAATATAAAAAACTTCGTTCAATATCCTTTCCGGTAAGACAAGAATAAAGGCAACCTGAAGGCTGCAAAACAAGTTTCCCTGCCACATCATCATATAAAAAATAGTATGACAGGGTAACACGCAATTGCGAAAAAACCCACCCTTTTATCCTGCTGAAATACTCGCTCTTTTAGCCGGTTCAGCAGACCTGCATGCGGGTTTTGCAGCATGGTGCTATTATGAAACGCTTTCCTTGTATGCTGTCATCTCCGAAATGTGAAAAATCTTTGTCTTCAGACCATGCTTCCGGATGCCCCAGGCCAGTTGAATCATGCAGGCCGGGCAACTGGTAACGAGGATATCGGCATCGGTATTCTTGAGATTTTTCATCTTTCTGTCGAGCACCTTCTGGGACAGTTCATAATGGGTCAAAGCGTACGAGCCGGCACCACCGCAGCACCAGTCAGCCTCCGCCATTTCCTTGAATTCAACGTTCGGAAGAGCCTTGAGAAGTTCCCGCGGCGCTGACTTGATACCCTGGCCGCGAACGGCATGGCAAGGATCGTGATAGGTTACAACGACGGGCTTGTCGCCGGTTATAACGGCTTTAACCGCCTCAGTACCACCGCCGGCATGAGAGTCATGGTAGCTCGAGACCGCCTCCGCGGAGCTGCCTTTAGCATCCCCGCCAAACTCGGAAGCATAGAGGAACTCTACGACATCCTTGATCAGCGGTGCCTGCTTATCGGCACGGGCTTTATTCTCTGCGTCATCCGTGAACACCTTCGGATATTTCTTCAAAAAGGACGCACAGCTTGAGCAGTCAGTGACAATCACGTCAACATCTGCCTCGGCAAAGACCTTCATGTTTTTCTCGGCAAGCAGCTTGGTGTTTCCGATATCACCGTAAGACCACGGCGGCAGTCCGCAACAGCAGTTATCCAGCACAGCCACTGATTTACCGATCTTCTTCAAGGACTCGAAAGTAGCCTTGCCGGATTGGACCTGGATCACGTCCACCCCGCAGCCGACAAAATAGCCTATTTTAAGATCCTTCCCCTGGCCGGCGTAGACGCCGGGCTTGATGGTTCCCCGAAAGGACGAAGTCGGCAGTTTTTCCACCATGCCCTCCGCCTTGGGCAGATCCCTGCCGAAAATCCGCAGCAGGCCAAGGGCATTAGCTACCCTGGAAGCGCCGCTGTTCTTGCCAAGAGCCACTGCTCTGGCGGCAGCATGGAGCCGCTTGGGATAGGGCAGGAGGTGCTCAAAGAGCAGGCGATGGGCGGGCTTCTTACCAACCTTGTCCAGGTATTCGGCCCGGGCATTGAGTACCAGGTCTGCCGTCGGTACGGAACCGAAGCAGTTGGTGGTGCAGGCACCACAGCCAAGACAGGTGAAAAGCGGATCTTCCATTTCTTCATTCCACTCCACCCGCTTTTCAATAATTCCCCGAAGCAGGGCCAGACGTCCCCTGGCCACTCCGGATTCATGTCCCGTCGCCCGGAAAATCGGGCAGGCGACATGGCAGAAACCACACTTGTTGCACTGGGCAATGGCATCGTAATTGGCTGACACAGTCATAGTTTATTACCTCTACTATAATTGTTGCTCAGAGAGCGCTATCTTATATACAATTCAAACCCTTCAGCTACACCCTGCCGGGCAGTGTCCCCGGCGAGAAGATGGTATCCGGGTCGAGGGCCTTCTTGATAAGATGACTGAGTCGCCATTCCGGACGGAAAGAGCCAAACATATCATTTTCCCTGGCAAAACCTTCGGGGGCCTTGATAAGCCGTCCATGTCCCTGACAGCGAACGAACAGCCCGTCAAGTTTCTTCCACTGCTCAGCCGTCAGCGCTTCCAATCCGGCATAGATCCTGCCACCGGCTACATCGAGGAGCAGATGGGATGGCTGAACGATTTTCTCCATCTCCCTGATGCAGTCTGCTCCGTTTTCGATAACCACGTCGGCCTGCATGACAAAGGCTGATTGCCAGACAGCATCAAACACCTCGCCTAAAGCGCCTTCCACTACCGGATACTCGGACTGAGCATTGTCTGCAAGGCCGTTGGAGGTCATGACATCAGCGCAGCGACCGACCTGACTGTCCACCACTATCTCGAGTCCTTCAAAGCCGACCATCAACTTCCAGCTATCACCTGCCGGCGCCATGGTGATAAAAGCTGCCATAAGATTCGAGTTGACGATCTTGACGGCCGTGGCAAAACAGGCTTCCAGGGAGCCGGCAGCCGTGGTCATCCTGCAGCTTTGCGGCCGCGTGGCGGTCTTCCAGGTCGTTTCAGTAATAAAACCGAGGGTCCCAAGGGATCCAGTCAGCAACCTGGTCATATCATAACCGGCTACATTCTTGACCACTTTTCCACCAGCGGCGACCATATTGCCGCCACTATCAATATACTGGAGGCCGAGAAGCATATCCCGCGGGGCTCCGTAAAGCAACCGCTCTGGGCCTACCGCCGCCATTGCCGCAATACTGCCGGTGGTTGAATCCGCTTTAAAAAACGGCGGTCTGAGCGGAAGCCATTGATTGGCCTCTGCCAGTTTTTCCTGCAGGGCCGCAAGGGTAACACCTGAACCGACGGTAATGAACTGGTTGTCCTGATCGTATTCGATGACGTCATTCATTTTCAGGCTGTCTATAACCTCCGTCCGAGACTGCCGGTACGTTACCGATGCCGTTAAAGGTGCCACTGCCGGAGAGCCGGAGAGCCTTCTTTTCGGCACGGGCTTTTTTAATCTGCTCCATGGCCCCGGCAACACCTGCCGCCGACTCTCCACCGAGTCTTTTCAGGATGGTGGGACGGGATTCAGGCAGTTTTTTCTGCCCCTTGGCCGGCAGTGGAATAATCTTCTCCGGATTAAGCACGTTGTCCGGATCAAGGGCGAGCTTGACGCTCTGCTGGGTGTTCAGATCGTTTCCGGAGAAAA
Organism: uncultured delta proteobacterium; assembly: GCA_963745765.1. GTDB lineage: Bacteria > Desulfobacterota > Desulfobulbia > Desulfobulbales > Desulfocapsaceae > Ww85. The sequence continues at coordinate 35,070 of CAVUYQ010000020.1, forward strand.
TCATGTGCATGGCGTCACGTTTCTCGTGTCCGACGCCATGCTCACCGGAAATGGTACCGCCGAACTCGGCACAGATCTCCATGATATCCCAGCCAGCCTTGTGCACCTGTTCGAGTTCCTTTGCGTTTCTCGAATCAAACATCAGCAGCGGATGCAGGTTGCCGTCGCCGGCGTGGAAAACGTTGCCGACCCGACAACCGTATTTATCGGCGGTCTGCTTGACACGATTCAGGACTTCAGGCAGGTCGGAACGCAGCACGCAGCCGTCATTCACCAGGTAATTGGGCGAGAGGTTGCAGATGGCCCCGAAAGCACCACGCCGGCCTTTCCAGAGCAGGTCGCGCTCGACCTGGTTCTTGGCGACACGTACCTCGCGGCAGTTGGTTGCCATGCAGATTTCATTGACCTTGTCAGCCTGCTCCTTGAGACCGGTGCTCACCCCTTCAACCTCGATGATCAGTACCGCCGCAGCATCGATCGGGTAGCCGCAGGAGCCGCCTTTTTCCACGGCCTGAATGATGGTGTTGTCCATCATCTCCAGGGTCAGCGGCACGATACCGGCCCGCATGATATCGGCAACGGTCCGTGCCGCATGGGAGATATCATCGTAGATGGCCAGCATGGTGATGACCGATTCGGTCTTCGGGGTAATGCGCACGGTGATCTCTGTTGCAATGCCGAGGCAGCCTTCACTGCCGACTACCAGGCCGCGCAGATCATAACCCGGCGGATCGAGGGACGGACCGGCGATATCGACGATCTCACCATCGGCCATGACCAGTTTCATACCAAGGATATGATTCGAGGTAACACCATATTTCAAACAGCGCGGGCCGCCTGAATTTTCTCCAACGTTGCCGCCGATGGTCGAAACCTTCTGGCTTGCCGGATCAGGCGCATAAAACATTCCCAGCGGCGCCACCGCTTCCTGCAGCTCAAGGTTTGTTACACCACTCTGCACCACCGCATACTTGCTGTCCGGCTGGATGTCCAGGATCTCATTGAAACGCGACAGGACAACGACCAGCCCTTCGTGCCGGATAATGGTGCCGCCCGAGAGATTGGTAGCAAAACCACGGCCGACGGACGGGATGCCCGCCTTATGTGCTTCCTTGAGTATCCGGGAGACCTCTTCAGTTGTTCCGGGGAAGACGATGAGTCCCGGTCTGCCCGACACCAATGACGCGTCATAGGAATATAACTCGATATCGGCTCCCGACATCCGCACATATTCCTTTCCGACAATCTCCTGCATTTTCTTTACGAAACTCTCCGTAATCATTCCGTTCCTCCTCGTGCCACTTTTAGCAAATCAAGAATCCGGCAACATCCGTATTAGCATCAGCAATGCGGGCCGGTATCCGTATATAATCTCCACCTATCGGCCGATAGCCCATCTTTATTCTTTAATCCAGGACAGCGCAACAAACGCTCCCGTATTTCTTTGTTCAGCCTGTCCCTCGGTCTCTTTTTGCCTGGCAAGAACCGGATCGTCATCCTTGAGAAAGTGTATGGCGGTTCTTGCCCGGGCCTCTGCCGGGGCCAAGCTGATCATCTCGTCTGGTGAGCGGAAAGTCATGTTGGAAAACAGTGGGTGACCTTCCCTCGCCTTTTTTTCCCTGCGTTCGGCCCACGGGCCGAGGCTGTTTAATGTCGTCACGACCACGGTTCCTCCGGGCCTGGCAACCCGGTCCAACTCGTTCATTGCGGTCCGCGCGTCTTCGACAAATTCCAGGGCCGTCATCGAGTAGACCCTGTCAAAGGACTGATCCGTGAACGGCAGCTTCGACATGTCCGCCGCTGCAGCATGAAAGCGGTCATTATCGCATTTGAAAACCGCCGCAGATAACATCGGCATTGAGATATCCAGGCCAATCACCCGGGTGTTGAAAGAAAGAATTTTCCCGGTAAAAACACCGGTCCCGCAACCGACATCAAGAAGGAGCTCTTCTGCCTGGGGCTTGAGCATGTCAAGGAGCAGCTCAGTTTCATATTCCTGCACCAGCGCTCCGATGGGTGTTGAGAACCAGATGTCATATTGTTCAGGCCAGTCGTCGAACAGCTCGCCTTCACTTTTCATTCTGGTCTGCATTTTCTGATATTCCGGTAATTAAAATAAGTTGGTCCGGGCATGCATGATTGCCTGTTTCCGTCCGCTTTCCATCTGGTACTGCGGTCAGGATGAAGAGACAGAGGTGATTTTACTCTGCAGCGTGGCCTGTTTGTCGTGGCGCTCATCTACCTTCAATTCAATGATGATCCGCTGGGCTCCCTCATCAAGCTGGGCCTGACGGATCTCTGTTCACCAGGTCAAATAGACTCTGTATATCAGGTACTTCTATGCCGGTCGACATGCCGCCAATCTGATAGGTGTAGCCGGATTCTTCGATAATCCTGACGCCCTTCTTGACAAACCGGCTCATACTGACGCCTGCTCCAATCGGATAAACTGATAGTTGTGCGAGTATCATACTGACTCTCCCAAACGTCGTCGGTTACCGGCAACCGGCCCGGTGACCATGAGGTCGCCCGGGCCGGTTGTCCCGCTTTTATGCAAACAGCACTTACTTGGTTTTTGCTTCCGCTGCCTTGATTTCCGCCATGGTGCGAAGAATCTGCAGGGCGTTTTCGTATACCGGAGTATCAACCATTTTCCCGAGGTAGGTTACCGCTGCAGAACCCTTGGCAATACCTTCTTCCTCGAAGACCTTCTTGACACCTTCCGCCCACTCAACACTTTCTGCTGACGGGGTGTAAATCACGTGGGAAGGCTCAATCTGGCCCGGATGAATGAGCATCCTGCCTTCATAACCCATCTGGCGTCCTTCCTGGGTGCTCTTCTCGAAACCAGCTTCGTCCTTGAAGGCGACAAACGGACAGTCAATGGCAACACAGCCGGCGGCACGAGCGGCAACGGCGGTATGATAGCGGGCATAGAGCTGCTCAACACCTTCCGAAGTCAGCGTAACACGCATATCCTTGGTGTAATCAACGGCACCAAAGATCAGGGAGTTGACGCGAGGACTGGCGGTGGCAGCCGGATATGCATTAATACAGCCTTTGGCGGTTTCAATCAGCAACTGGATGGCAACCGTGCCGACTTTCATGCCCCGGCGCTGCTCGAGTTCCTCGAGTTTCCAGTCGAGCCGCTTAACGTTTTCCGCCGTGCCGCATTTAGCAAGACAGACACCGTCAAGACCCGGATGCACAATGGCCTCGAGGTCATCGTTGGTCATCTCGGTTTCCCAGTTATTGATGCGGACATAGAAATAGGGGGCGACCTGGTCCTTGCGGGCACCTTTCAGGTATTGCTGGATCATTTCGCGGCCCTTGACTTTTTCGGCCGGCGGTACTGAATCCTCAAGGTCAAGGGTCAATACATCGGCCGGGATGGTCGGTGCCTTGGCTACCATTTTCTCGTTATTGCTCGGTACATAAAATACTGATCTCATTACAGCCATAATAATTCCTCCTTTGTGGTTTTAAACAGCTATAAGTTCTTTTATTTTCGGGGCAATTTCTTCAGGACTATCAACAACATAGGCACCAGCCTCGGTAAGGGCTTTCATCTTGCCCCGGGCGGTACCACGTCCTTTTTCCACAATACTGCTGGCATGGGAAAACCGCATGCCTTCCGGAGCCCAGGCACCGGCGATAAAAACGACCAATGGTTTGGTAAATTCACCATTGGCAACGGTTTCCGCCGCCTCTTCTTCAAGGGTTCCACCGATTTCACCGAAAATGGCCACGGCCTTGGTCTGATCATCCTTCTCAAATTGCTTCAGCACATCGGCCATCGTCATGCCCAGCACCGGTTCGGTTCCGATATGCATGGCGGTACTGATGCCAAGCCCGGCAACCTTCAGGGCCCAGGGAACGGTTCCCGACTGCCCGCCGCTTCTGGAAATGACACCGACCGGACCCGGATCAAACAAGGTATTGGCCCAGTCAACGCTGCCGCCGAGCCAACCGACGACGGCCTTGCCCGGGCTGATCATGCCGAGGCTGCCGGGACCGAGCAATTGCACATCGTGTTTCCGGGCATAGGAAACCATATCGATGACATCATGGACCGGGATACGCTCGACCGGCGAACAGACAAACTTGATGCCGGCGTCGATCGCCTCATACACAGCGCCGCGGAGCAGCGGGCCGGGCACAAAGGTTACCGCCGCATCGATCTGGCCCTGGGCCCTGATGGCCTCCTTGACCGTGTTGTATACCGGGATGCCATGTACTTCACTCCCGCCTTTTCCGGGGGTAACCCCTGCCACGACCCTGGTGCCGTAATCCTGCATATACTTGGTGCGGAGGGAACCTTCCCTGCCGGTGATACCTTGAACAACTACTGTGGTATTTTCATCCAATATTATAGACATGTTTCCCCCTGCTCAGTCTGTACCATGTTTTTTTCTGTATGCATCCAATCCCTCGATGGGGGCCTCGATGGTAATCGCCGAATTGCCCTTGAACCAGCAGGCATATTCACAGGCCAGACACTCAGTACCTTTCCTGATTAACTCATCCGGAGTCCCTTCAACAGCAGGCTTGCCATCCTTCAGGACCAGGATGCCCCGGGCGTAGGTCTTGCACGCCTCGACACAGGCATGGGTCTCGCAGCCCTCGCACTTCTCTTCATCGATGATGATCTTGATCGTTTTTTCAGAAAATTCCATACTTATCTCCCTCTAGGCTGCAGCCTTGTCTTTGCGGTATTCATCGACCAGTGCGCGAACCCTGCCGCCGATAAACGTTGCATCATATACATGTTCCCGGTCGTAGATCTCCACCCGTGCATTAAGGCCGGCAAGGCCTTGTTTGAGGATCTCCTGGGATTCCTTTTCCTTGTTGCCGCAGAGCAGCAGGACTACCGGGAAGCCCGGACGATTCGGCAGCTCTTCCCTGAGCGCCTTGACGATGCCATGGGCGTGGTGCCACTGTTCCTGGTTGGCCATCATGAAGCCCGACAGGAAGTATCCCTCGATGCCCGGCTGGGACATGATCAGCTTGACGGTGCGGTAAACTTTTGAGGCGGTCGGGTTACCGCTCGTGTCGGCATAATCTGCCACCTTGAGACCCACCTTGTTCAGTGCGTCCATGCCAAGCATGGCCGCCCCGCCGCCGATGCCGTGATAGCCGACATAGCCGCCTTTGGCGACTTCTTCAGGCGATGCCATCTCGGCGATATAGCTGGTGCCGCGAAAATCGCTCGCCTCGTACGACCAGCCCATCAGGTCAAGATCGGTTGGTTCCTTCAGGAATTCACGGCCAATCTTGATACCGAATTCAGGATGTCTGAAAACGGCCTGGTCGTCCGCTTCCATACGGCAGTCGGCAGCATAGACCTTGCCGTCCTCGGTAAGGACCAGCGGGTTAATCTCCAGTGTCCGGCAGTCATTCTTGCGAAAGGCGTTGTAGAGTTTTAAAATCACATCTGCAAGCGGCCGCAGGGCAGCACCCTGGACGCCCATCGATACACACATGTCAAGGGTGTCGTGTATCATCAGTCCCTTGATGACGTCAACATTGAGCGTGGCGATTTTATCCTCGGGTACCGACTCGATATCCATGCCGCCTTCCGGGCTGAACATAAGGACAGGACCACGCACATCCTGGGCTGAATTAATTATCAGTCCGGCATAGAACTCCTGGGCGATGGCAAGCTGTTCTTCAACAAGAACCTGCTTGACCGTCAATCCCTTGATATCCATACCGAGGATTTGCTCGGCCGCCTTGCCGGCCTCTTCCGGGGTCGATGCAAGCTTGACACCTCCCGCTTTACCACGCCCGCCGGCGAGAACCTGAGCTTTTACAACAACCGGTTTGCCGATTTTTCTTGCAATCTCAACGGCCTCTTCCGGGGTCTTGGCCACATCACCTTCAGGGATGGGAATGCCAGCTTTTTTGAAATAACTTTTCCCCTGAAATTCTAGAAACTTTGCCATCTTTCCTCCGTATTCACTGATGTATTGTATTTTGAACGTAATTCAGGTCAGCCATATGGCTTTTCCGCAAAAAACAGCACACTGAACCACTCGATCAACCATTGCCAGTTCCGCACTGGTAAGACCAGACCAAAATGTCATGTCGCAGGCTGAATGTCAAGCTATTTTGGTGTGCATACGCAAAGTTTTCTCACGTACCTTTGCAGATCCCCGGAAAGCGCAAAACTCAAAACCCCACAACAGGCAGGTAATGATAAACAAAGAGCAATTTCTCTGTTCAAAACCTTTTATCTTTCATTTCAATATTACTCAGAAAACGAACAAACAATTATTAAACCAGCAATAAGAGCGCTTGGCAGGCCGTATCGTCATCTTATAACTTTATTGTAATAATAGATCGTACAATCAGCATCTTAGCAGATAAATTCTGATAATCGGTGAATTCTCAAGCATGGATTTATTTCCTGTAACAACAGCATCTTATCGTTATTGCTTAACAGAAAGGAGCAGGAATAGCAGCCACGGTTCTTATTTTGGTATCGTCTCCTCTGCCCGGTTATTTTCCTCTTTTTTGGGGGTTGTCCAGGTTGAAGAAATCAGGTAAAAAGCACAAGCGTAAAAGTAAGCTCCAAAACGTGTTGTCGAATGCACTTTGAATCCAAAACCATTTGACATATCGTGTAAAAAAGGCTAAGTAGAAGCATACTTGGTTTGACCAGTAAGTCAAGCAACCGAAGTAGACATGATGTATTGATTTTAATGCGTTTTGCCTGGTACTCAAAATTGACCAGGCATTATTATCAACGATACAGATACGGTTACTTTAATATCCTCATAGCGCCTAAGAGCCTTCGTTTCGCAGACTGTTATTTTTCTCGCAAAATCCAAAAAGCTCATGCGTTTATTAACTGAAACCACTGATGTGCCACCCGGGATTAATGCAGTAAAAAATATCCCGATAAAAAATGATGTCCGTAGTTTCAATAAGCAGTTCATCTGGGTTCAACCTTCTCTCACTTGAATTGTTGAAATCACCAACCCCTTCATTACAAGGAGTTGTACTATGCAGGAACAAGGACAGAAGAAAGAAGTAGCTGTAGTGAAAGCACCGGAGAACAATGATCGCCGGAAGTTTTTGAAAACCGCGTCGCTAGCTGGTGCAGCCGTTGCCGCAAGTTCTGCCGTCGGACCGTTTATAAAGACCTCCAGTGCCGCGACGGTCTGGAAAATGCAGACGGTATGGGACGCCGGAACAAGCGGATATACGCTGTTTGAGAAATGGTGTAAGAGCTTCAAGGAGAAATCAGGCGGCGAACTTGATATTCTGCCGTTCCCGGCAAAATCAGTTGCAGCCGACAACAACGCGCTGTTTGAAGCGGTAAAAACCGGCGTTCTCCAGGGCATGATGCCCTTTACACTGTACTGGGCCGGTAAAATTCCCGCCTCGGTTTTCCTCTCATCATACCCTATGGGCCCGGATCAGCCCGCCCAGTGGGACATCATGTACGATGCCCTCGGCATGAAAGAGATGGCACGGAAGATTTATGGCAAGCACGGCCTGTTCTATGTCGGACACGTCCAGCATGACGCCAATATCATCCACTCCAAGAAACCGGTTACTTCCCTGGAAGATTTTAAAGGCATGAAACTGCGTGTACCCGGCGGCATGGTTGCCGAGGTGTTCCAGTCGTTTGGCGCCTCCACCGTTTCACTGCCTGGTTCGGATATCTTCCCGGCCCTTGAAAAAGGTACCATTGACGCCGCCGACTATGTCGGACCGGCCGTCAACTGGGATCTCGGCTTTGCCCAGGTAACCAAGTATATCCTGTTTGGCCCTCCAGGAGTGATGTCACTCTATCAGCCGGTTGACCTGATGGAGATCACCTGTAACATCGGCGCCTGGAAGCGACTGTCTCCGGCAATGCAGGCTTTGATGGAAGAGCAGGTCAAAGTATTGTCCAGTGAACATTATCTCGGCATCCAGAAAGCTAATGTTGCTGCACTGGCCAAGTTTCAAGACGCCGGCTGTATTATAAACCGCATGTCCGCAGAGGATGCGGTAAAGTTCAGGCAGAACGCCATACCGATCTGGTACAACTGGGGCAAGAAAAGTCCGGATGCGGCCGAGGTACTTGCGTTTCAAATCGACTTCATGCTGAACCCTCTGATGGGATATCTTGACCATGCTGATATCAAGGGGATGTCGCTGTAATCTTTCAGCACAATAGTTCCAGTATTTTTTGATAAAAACGGAGGTCTTCGGGCCTCCGTTTTTCATACCTGATTAGCCAGAAAGGGAGCTTGTCTAACATGAACGGAGAAACGATAGATTTTGGCTTTGTCCTGCCCCACTGGTTCTATTGGAGCTGGCTGGGTCTGATGCCGATCGCCATGATAGTAATCTGTTATTATCTAGAAAGAAAACAATTTGAAAAAGACGGCACGCTGCCGAATCAGCAGTGAGACTAAGTGCCGTAGAGGTCTCGAGTAACGCGATTATACGAATTTTGGACTGGATATCAGAACATAGCGGCCAGTTTGTCGCTTCTGGACCATCACCGCCGTGGTTTTCTATGCCTTTGAAGTTATCGCCCGTTATATCTTCAACAAACCGACCATCTGGGTGCATGAGGCATCATTTCTTCTTTTCGGCATGCAGTATCTGCTTGCCGGCGCCTACGCCTATCTGCACGGTTCTCACGTGGCGGTGGATATCATCTACAACAAATTTCCCAAGCGCGGCCAATACGGACTTGATATTTTTACCTCCGTTTTTTCCTTTATCTTCTTTATCGTCCTGATGGGAACTTCATACGGATTTATGATGGATTCCATCGGCATGCGTGAACGCACCATGGAGACCTGGCAGGTCCATTATTATCCGGTCAAGGCAATGATGCTTGTTGGTGGCATACTGATTACTCTTGCGGCCATATCAAAGCTGTACAAAGATATTAAACGTTTCAATCAACTTGGTAGGAGTGCGTAATCATGGCTGCTGCAATACAGACAAACACAGAAAAGAAGCCTTTTAAGAAAGGCGGCCTGTTCTGGAGTATCGTCGTCTACGGGGCGACGATACTCCTGGCCCTTGCTGTCCTGGTCGAGATGATCAATATCCTGTTCTACGATCCGTATGGGGACAAATACTTCCTCTTCAGGGCGGCGGGATGCCTTTCCGGATACCCGATCTCAACCTTGACCTGGTACATGTTCGGCAGCCTCGTCGTCTTCCTGATGGCCGGTCTCCCGCTGGCCTTTGTTACCGGCGGACTCGGCTGTGTCTTCATCTATCTGGTCGGTGACCAGGCGATGCTCAATCTCCTGCCGAGCCGTATCTTCCCGATGATGACCAACTCCGACCTGTCCGCCATCCCGCTGTTTATCTTTATGGCGGCCATGCTCGAGAAGGCAGGAATCATCGAGGAGATGTTTGCCGTCGTCTATAAGTGGATGGGCGGCCTGCGCGGCGGTCTGGCGGCGGCAACCATTGTCGCCTCGACCATCCTTGCCGCGATGGTCGGTGTTATCGGGGCGGCAGTCGTGACCATGGGCATCCTTGCCCTGCCGGCAATGCTGAACACGAAATTACGATGAGAAAATTGCACTGGGGTCAATCATGGCCGGCGGAACGCTGGGTATCCTGATCCCGCCGTCGATCCTGGCAATTCTCTATGCCGTTGTCGCACAGCAGTCGGTCGGTGAGCTCTATATGGGCTCATTTATTCCCGGCCTGATGCTTTCCGGTATGTACGTAACCTATGTGCTCGTTCGTTCCTACCTGAACCCGAAGCCTCTGCCCGGCCCTGCCGAAAGAGGAACTGATCAGCTGGTGGGAAAAGATCAAGCTGCTCAAAGGGCTGATCGCTCCAATCTTCCTGGTTTTTCTTGTTCTTGGTCTGCTCTTCGGCGGTATCGCCACGCCGGTTGAAGCGGCGGGAATCGGCTCCTGCGGCTCGGTTATCGTTGCCATGATCCAGAGAAAGTTCAGCCTGCTGGTTCTCAAAGAAGCCAGCCTTACCACCCTGCGCGCCTCAACCATGGTCCTCTGGATCATGTTCGGTGCCTCGGTCTTTGTCGGTTTCTATATCCTGCAGGGCGGCCAGGCCTTTATCACCGATACCATGCTCGGCCTTGGTCTTGGACCATACGGCATCCTCTTCCTGATGATGTTCCTGCTCGTTATTCTCGGCATGTTCCTCGACTGGGTCGGCATCCTGCTGCTTGCCGTACCGATCTTCGTACCGATCATCAAATCGCTTCACATTCCCCGGTCTGTTCGGATTACCGGGACCGGCGCCTGACGATGTCGCCCTGTGGTTCGGTGTTTTGTACATTATCAATATGCAGATGTCTTTTTTGAGCCCGCCGTTTGGCTATGCGCTGTTTTATATCCGTGGTGTTACGCCGCCGCATATCCAGATGGCCACCATCTTCAAGGCAGCCCTCGTATTTCTGGTCATGCAATGTATCGGTCTGGCGATCTGTGTATTGTTTCCGTCAGTCATCACCTATTTCCCGAACATGATTTACGGGTAAAAGCTGAAGCAAGCGGCAGTAGTGCCGCACCTGCGTTCATCGTCATTTAGATGACATTAAAGAGCCCTGGCTGTATACTGCACCAGGGCTCTTTTTCTATCTGCTATCTATCGAGAGAAGGGAGGAAACTATGCGGATCATCTTTATCGGCCAGGCGGCCTTCGGCAGAGAAGCACTTGAGACGCTGCTCGGTCAGACAGAAAACATCGTTGGCGTTATCACCATTCCTGACGCACCGCAGCAGAAGCACGCAAACCCGGTGGCTGCGTGTGCACAGGAACAGAATATTCCGCTGCTGCAATCCTCGCTGTTGAAAAGCCAGCAAGCGGTTTCCTGGGTGAAAGAACTTCAGCCCGACCTCCTCGTACTGGCCTTTGTCACTTCCTTTGTGCCGCAGGCCATGATTGATCTGGCCCGTTTCGGCGGCATCAATTACCACCCGTCGCTGCTGCCGAAATACCGTGGAGGTTCAGCCATCAACTGGGCGATCATCAACGGCGAAACCGAAACCGGCGTTACCATCCACGCCATCGATGCCGGCGTGGATACGGGTCCGATCCTTCTCCAGGAGAAAGTTTCCATAGATCCCGACGACACGGTAAAAAGTGTTTATTTCAATAAGCTCTATCCGCTTGGCATCAAAATGATCGCCCGGGCGGTACAGATGATTCGTGAAGGGAAAACAGAGCCGGTTGCACAGGATGAGTCTCTGGCCTCGTTCCAGCCGGTCATCAGTACCAGGGATACCGTTATTGATTGGAGCCGTTCCACGGAAAACCTCTACAACCTGATCAGAGGCGCAAACCCCGCCCCGGGCGCGGTAACCTCGCTGCATGGCGAATCCTGCCGGCTTTTTGATGCAAAACGAACAAACGGAAGTGGTATTCCGGGAAGTGTTCTGGAAGTTGCTGATAGCTATTTCAGCGTGGCAACGGGTGACGGCGCAATTATGGTCCAATCGATTCAACCGCAAAAAGAGAAAAAGATGCCCGCACAGGAATTCGCCCGGAACCGGCAGCTCAAAGTGGGCGATCAGTTTTCCTAGGAGATTGTCGGATTATGCCCTTTTTCCCCATCTCTGCGTTATTGAATAAACAGGCTTTTGCCAGTTATCATTTTAAAACAACAGAAGGATAATCCATGTTAACGGTTTTGCTCATGTACGGCGCTCTTGGCGCCTTCGTCGGTATCCTGGCGGGCCTGCTCGGCGTCGGCGGCGGCCTGGTAATCGTGCCGATTCTGTTTATGGCCTTTCAATTTCAGAATATCCATTCTGAAATCATCATGCACCTGGCTCTCGGCACCTCCCTGGCCAGTATCATTTTCACTTCCATTTCAAGCTTTATGGCACACCACAAGCGTGGCGCCGTGGACTGGCAGACCGTCAGGCGCATCGTCATCGGTATCATGGTCGGCACCTTTCTCGGTTCCTTCGTTGCGGCGGTTATGTCTACCGACATGCTGAAGGTTTTCTTCGTTTTGTTTCTCTTTTTTGTCGCCTATCAATTTCTGACCAATAAAAAACCGAAGGCATCACGGGAGTTGCCCGGAGTATTCGGCATGTTTGTCTCCGGCAACATCATTGGCGTGATTTCCAGCCTGGTTGGTATCGGCGGGGGGGCGGTATCGGTACCGTTCATGATCTGGTGTAACGTTGCCGTTCACCGTGCCATAGGCACATCAGCGGCCATCGGCCTGCCTATCGCCATCGCCGGGACCATCGGCTATGTCTATAACGGGTGGGGGAACAGTGTTGTACCGCATTACTCGGTCGGTTATGTCTATCTTCCTGCGCTCGTCGGTATTGCGGCAATCAGCGTCATGACTGCTCCGCTCGGGGTGAAGCTGGCACACAGCCTGCCGGTTGATAAGCTCAAAAAGATTTTTGCGCTGCTGCTGATTGTGGTGGGAATAAAGATGCTTTTCAGTATTTTCTAGAGCAATTACGGGGACAGAGGCAATTACGGGGACAGTATACTTAATTCAATGATTGTGATACAGCAATTAGGGGACAGTATACTAGTCCCCGTAATTAAGTATACTGTCCCCGTAATTGTTGTTCTTAATTGTTCAGGACGGCGAGGACGTGATCGGTGAAGCTGTTTGTCGATTCTTTTCCGCCCAGATCGGGTGTCAGCAGCCCCTTGCCGGTCACTGTTTCGACTGCCTGCATCAAGGCGTCCCCTGCTGCTTTTTCGCCCAGGAAATCAAGCATCATCTGCACCGACCAGAAGGTTGCAATCGGATTGGCGATGCCCTTTCCGGCGATGTCGGGAGCAGAACCGTGCACCGGCTCAAACATCGACGGATAGATGCGTTCAAGATTAAGATTGGCCGACGGGGCGACACCGATCCCCCCGGCTATGGCAGGTCCGAGATCGGACAGGATATCCCCGAAGAGATTGGAGCCGACCACCACATCGAACCAGTCAGGATGCTGGACGAAATGCGCCGTCAGGATGTCGATGTGAAACTGGTTGCAGTCAAGATCGGGAAATTCACCGGTCACTGCCTTGAAGCGCTCGTCCCAGAAGGGCATGGTGTAACGGATACCGTTTGATTTTGTTGCCGAGGTCAGATGGCGGGCCGGTCGCTGCGAGGCCAGTTCACAGGCAAAACGGATGACCCGGTCAACGCCTTTGCGGGTAAAGACCGTTTCCTGGACAACCATCTCCCGCTCGGTGCCGGCAAAGAGTCTGCCGCCGATATCTGAATACTCTCCCTCGGTATTTTCCCGCACGATAAAGAAGTCTATATCGGCTGCCGTTCTTCCGGCCAGCGGCGAGGATATTCCCTTGAGCAGCCGGACCGGGCGCAGATTGATATATTGATCAAACTCGCGCCGGATGGGCAGCAGCAGGTTCCACAGGGAAACATGATCCGGTACCGTCGGGTCGCCGACGGCCCCAAGCAGGATGGCATCATGGGGCCTCAACTGCTCAAGACCGTCCGCAGGCATCATCACGCCATGCTCACGGTAATAATCGCAGGAAAAGGGAAATTCCCTGAAATTCATGGAAAAACCAAATTTTGCACTAAGCGCGTGCAATACCCGCACGCCTTCCGGGATGACCTCCCGGCCGATACCGTCTCCGGGAATGAGTGCTATTTCATACGTCATGGACAACCTCCATTATTGATGGCGTCGTAAAAACTCTTCATCTTCTTCGTTGCTTCAATTTTTCTATCATCACGACGTACTCTAGTACGCCGAAATAATAGAAAAATCTTGCGCCTCGAATATGAAGTTTTTTACTTAGCCATCTTTTAGCAAGTAATAGACTTTTTACGAGTCAATCATTATTTCTTTCACTTATCGTTTAAAGTACCCTTGCGCGGCCGGCCCAACCCACTGTCACTGGCGGGCCTGGTAGGCCGTAGCCAATAATTTCATGGGATGGACCGATTCCCGCATGGTTCCCTGGTGTATCTGCATGCCGCAGGCACCGCAGCCGGTTACGATTTGATCCGCCTTCGAGGCCAGGATCTCATCAAAGAGCCGCTGGCCGATTTTCATGGACAGGTCATAATTTTTAGACTTCAGCCCGTAGGTACCTCCCATGCCGCAGCACTTGTCGGAAAACACCTGTACCTTCACGCCGGGGATGAGTTCCATCAGCTCGACCGGTTCACTCGTCACCCCAAGACTCCGCAAATGGCAGGGTGCGTGGTAACCGACACTCATATCCATCCGCTTGAAGTCGGTCTTCAATTCACCATGGCGATGCAGTTCTATCAGGTACTGGTGGATATCGTAGCAACTATCCGCCACGAGCCTGGATTCTTCGGATCCGACGATACGCGGATACTCGCATTTCACCGCCAGCGCGCAGCTTGATTCGCTGAACAGGATGGGAATGCCTTTCCTCGCATACTCACTCAACAGGCTGATATTGAAGTTGATATCATCCATGATCTTGTCCTGCCCGCCCGAGCTTATCCGGGCTATACCGCAGCACTTGAATTCAGGCATGATGACCTTTATGTCATTATGCTCAAGGACATCGATGATGGCCAAGCCCTCTCCTTCAGGCTCATTATAATTGGCAAAACAGCCGAGGAAAAAAACCACCTCGCGCACCGATTCAAACTGTTTACGGTCCTTGAGGATTTTCCTGAGTGTGCGGTTGCGAAATTGCGGCAGATAACGGCTTGCCTCCATGCCTATGGCTTGCTGCAAACCCCAGCGCACCGGGGCAAGCGAGGTAACGAAATTGGCAACCGGCGCGAACATGCTGCCCTGCTTGCATAAGGTTGCCGTGTCGGCAAGAACCCTGCTGGAGAGATCTTCACCTTTTCGCCGCACGACATCGGCACGTCCGGTCACGGCCAGCCACGGCACGTCAACGCCGGAGGGACACTCGGTCAAACATCTCTTGCAGTTGATGCAGGAATCGATAATTTTTTTGAATTCCGGCGATTCCAGTATGTCCGGATCAAGTTTACCGGACATCAATTCCCTGAGCAGCGTCACTTTTCCCCGCCCTTTGGTCCACTCCTCAAGTTCATTGCTGGCAATCGGGCAATAGGAGCGGCACTTGGCGCAGCCGGAACAGTTTTCAATCTGCCGCTGTAAATCTTCTGCATCAAAGGAACTGCCGGTAGGCACAATGGTAAAATCCGGCCCATATTTCAGGTCCTCGCCCAGCAGTTGATCATTCTGTGAAATGATAACACCGGGATTCATGATGCCATCCGGATCAAAAACGGCCTTGATCTCCCGCATGGCATGATATAACTGCGGGTACTGGCGCACCACGTACTGCGTGCGCAGCCGGCCGTCGGCATGCTCTCCGCTGATGGTTCCCTTCAGGCTTAACACCAGATCACAGACACTGTCTGAAAGATCCAGCATGGTTTTGACATCTTCAGGCTGTCGCAGGTCCAGTATGGCCATGGTGTGCAGGTTGCCGTCACCGGCATGCCCGTAAATAGCCGCCTTCACCTGATACTTGTCAAACAGGCTGCGCAGGCCGCTGATATACTCGGGCAGCCTGCTTACATGCACGGCGGCATCCTCGATGAAGGCTATTGGCCGCTTCGGTCCTTTCATCCTGTTCAGGATCGGCCCGGCGATCGAGCGAACCTTGGTGAAGGTTTTCATATCCTGGCCGTTTTTGGCCTGGATCACATCGACGGCGAGATGGTTGTCGTGAAGGAGCCGCTTTCTCACCGCGTCAAATTTTTCCAGCAGTTTTTCTTCGCTGTCTTCCTGGAACTCGATAAAAAGCGATGCCTCGGTATTCTCGGGAAAATACTCGGCCAGCTGGGGATGCTGCTTCCGGGCCAGATCGAGAATATGCTTTTCCATGATCTCAATCATGGACGGACCCTCTTTAAGAATCTCCTGCGTCGCCTCTCCGACCTTGCCAAGATCATCAAGATAGACAAAACCGCTCAAGGCCCTCGCCGGAATGTCCGAGAGACGCAGTGTCGCCTCCGAGACCAGCGCAAGCGTGCCCTCCGAACCGACCAGCAGCGGGGTTATATCAATCGTTTCTCCGTCCAGCAGATCCCAGACATAATAACCACAGGAGTTTTTACTCGTGAAGGGACGTTCTGTTTCCAGAAATTTCCCGATAAGTATTAAGTATTGCAGGGATATTACGATAAAGTCCGGCCGGCATCGAGAGTGCGTCCCGCTGTTTTTCAGAAGCTGCGGAGTCGATGGCCTTAGGACCGGTTTCGATGATGTCGCCACTGGTAAGCACCAGCTCAAGTGCGCTGACATGGGACCTGGTGGTTCCATACTTGACCGCATGGGGACCGCTGGAGTTATTGGCAATCATGCCGCCAAGCGTCGCCGAGTCTATGGTGGACGGATCGATCGGGAAAAAGAGATTATGCGGTTTCAGGTATCTATTGAGTTCCGCCAGCACGATACCGGGCTGCACCCTGATCCACTTTTCGGCAGCATTAAACTCGATGACCTTGTTGAGATGTTTGCTGAAATCGATCAGAATCCCTTCCCCCAGCTCATTGCCGGTCCGGCTCGTGCCGCCGCCGCGGGCGGTGATCGGGATTTTATGTTCGCTGGCGAACCTGATCGTTTTGACGAGATCCTCCTTTGAGCGCGGCTGTACAATTGCCCGGGGTTTGATGCGGTAGAGCGATGCGCCGCTGCTGTAGAGTGAGCGGCTGAGCTCACTGTCCAGGATATCCCCTTCCATCTGACCACCCAATACTTCAAACGTACTGTCTTGAACCTGCATGAAATTCCTCTTTCCGTGTACCTCAACCCGTATTGCCCAGCGACAGGAAAAAGCTCTTCGCCGGGATTTACCTTCAACAGGCATTAGTAACAATATAGTTCAAAAAACCAACTTAGGCCACCTTGAATAATTGATTTTTCAAGGTCCCATTATAATGAAAGTGCTGTCATGGGCATATCCACAAGCCCATGACAGCACTCCGACTACACCTTCAGCCCTCGCGGATTCTGTACCGATTCGGCACGTCACCGGTCACGCAGGATAATTCCTAGGCTGCCGTCTCACACAGGTAATGCATGGCGGCATCCACGCCACCTTTTTTATGCGGGACCCCGGCAAGTTCCAACCCCATTTCCACACCGGCAAGGGTGCCGAGAAGGGTCAGCTCATTGAGGTCACCCAGGTGGCCGATGCGAAAGACCTTGTCGGCAATTTTTCCCAGGCCGTTGCCAAGGGACATGTTGAAATTGTCAAGAATGACCTTGCGCAAGGCGTCGGCACTCTTTCCTTCAGGCATCAGTACCGCTGTCAGGACGCCGCTGTACTCCAGCGGTTCTTCGCAGAGCACCTCAAGTCCCCAGGCTTTACGGCCCGTCGGGTGGCTTCCCCGAAACGGGCATGCCTGGCAAAAACATGGTCAAGGCCTTCTTCTTCAAGCATCAGGATTGCTTCGCGCAGGCCGAAAAGAAGGTTGGTACACGGGGTAGACGGATAAAAGAAGGTTTCGTTGGCCTTCAGCATATCGTTCCAGTCCCAGAAATGGCGGGTAAAACCGTTGTTTTTTGAGGCGTTAAGCGCCTTTTCACTGACAGCGTTGAAGCCGAGCCCCGGAGGAAGCATCAAGCCTTTCTGCGAACAACCGACGGTCACATCAACCTTCCATTCCTCGTGGCGATAATCTATTGAACCAAGCGAGGAAATAGTATCAACCATGAACAGGGCCGGATGATTGACCCGATCAATAGCACCACGTATTTCCGCGATCCTGCTGGCAACGCCGGTGGAAGTCTCATTGTGAACGACGTTCACCGATTTGATTTTATGTTCGGTATCCGCCCGGAGTTTATCTTCAACGATCTGCGGATCAACACCGTGCCGCCAGTTGGTCGGCACAAAGTCCACCTCAAGTCCGAACTTTATGGCCATTTTGTACCAGAGGGTGGCAAAATGGCCGGTCTCGAACATGAGCACCTTGTCGCCCGGGCTCAGGGTATTGATCAGGGAAGCTTCCCAGGCACCGGTACCCGATGTCGGGAAAATAACTACCGGTCCGGAGGTCTTGAATATGCGCCGTACGCCAAGCAGGACTTCTTCAGATATTTTTTTGAATTTCGGGCCCCGATGATCGATGGTCGGGTGACCGATTGCATGCAGAATCCGGTCCGGCACATTGCTGGGTCCGGGTATTTGCAGAAAATGTCGTCCACTTACTGATGTCATAACGTAGATACTCCTTTCAAATATTTTCATAACAGCTGAAAATGTATCATTTTCAGCATTTTCATTTAGAGCTGCTCGCGGGGTTCCGTGATTACTCCATTTACCGCGGAGAGGGCAACAGTCAGCGGAGATGCCAGAAAGATCCTGGCCTGCTCAGCCCCGATTCTTCCGGGACTGTTGCGAATCGTTGTGGTTATCGCCGTATCATCATCACACAGAAGTCCAAAATGTTTTCCGGGACAGGGCCCGCATCCGGGCGGCATGATCACCGCCCCGGCATTCCGCAGCGTGGATGAAATCTCAAGTTTATCCATTGCCCCCATAACATTTCTTGATCCAGGGGTTATAAGGAAGGTGACGTCAGGATGCACCTCATTTTTTGCCAGGATATCGGCAATGATCTTCATATCGTCAAGTCTTCCGGATGAACAGCCACCGGCTATTGCCACCGTTATCCGTTCCGATAAACAGCTGCCGGGGCTGGTCATGGTACCGGGATTTCCAGGTACGGCAAGCATCGGTCCGACATCTTCAGAACTTACCCGGATATCTACCGTTTCCTGCTCACCCTGAGGAAGTACGAGGGCGGTTGCAACACCGCTCTCCGGCAGGAAATTACAAAGAGACATCTTCTCACTGAGCGTCAGCCTATCGATGGTACTCCCGGTAAGCAGTACCGCTTTATCTTTTAAATGCGCTCCATAATGGTGCGCCAGATGCATGGCCACGTCTCTTGCCATAACCGTCGACCGCAAGGTACCTTCAAGAGAGACGACGACCTGTTGGGGCACAACAGCACGATAGACACCCTCACAAACAGCCTCGACAAAATCCCCGGGTGTAACAGAAAAGGCTATTGCCCCAAAGGCGCCGGCGGTTGCAACATGACCGTCAGCCCCGACAATGATCATTCCCGGCCACAGAGATTCCTCCTCCGCCACCACCTGATGAAGAACCCCTTCACCATGTTCATAGAGATGGATGTTGTTCTCTTTGGCAAACAAGTGGATCTCGCGCTGAAATATCCGATCCCCTATCGTCGGCGCAGGAAAACAATGATCGAGCGTGATCAGGACCCTGCTGCAATCGGCAACCTGGCGCCCGCCCGTCTTGAATAGTTTCAGGATATCCGGACCGCTGCCGTCATGGGCAAGCGCCAGATCAACTTTCAGCTTGACCGCCTGACCCTGATTCACCTCTTCAAGCCGAGCCGCTTTGGCCAGTTGTCGATAGAAAAAGCCTGTCATATGTCACCCCGATCCGGACATGTAATACGGGTCATAAATGCACCTGTCACGGCAATAGAACTACTTTTATTGCTGCCGGATCCTCGTTTGCCGTCTGCATGGCTTTATCTATATCGTCGAGAGCAAAACGATGCGTGATGAGTGGATGAATTTGGATCTGTCCCTGTAAAACCGGCCGCAAAGCCTGGGGAACCCAGATATGGCGCTGCAGGACACCATGATGAACAAGTCCGGTGTTGACAATTTCAAGAGAGTTGTTGTGCCAGCGTGAGATATTGAGTGTCACATCCCGTGTTATCCAGCTGTAGAAGACAAGGACGCCATTATGTTTGACCGCATTATTGCAAAGCTGCAGCGCTTCAGCAGTACCGGCGACCTCGACGACGACGTCTGCTCCCCGGCCGTTGGTCAAATCGAGTATTGCCGCCAGCGGATCTGTTTCGCTACTGTTGATCGCGTGATCGAGGCCGAGGCTCCGGGCCAGTTTAAGCTTTCCGTCAACGACGTCTACCCCGATCACCTGATAGGCACCCTTCTGCTTGGCGACCTGGGCAATAACCTGACCGGCAAATCCCATACCGATAACGGCAACCGTATCTCCGAGCTGCACCTTGGAACAGAGACCGGAAAAGACGGCACAGCCAATCGGTTCTCCAAGAGAAACCAGATCCATATCCATATCTGCCGGTGCGGGTTCAAGCTCTTCTTCCCTGGCGATAAAATAGTCCGAATAGGTTTCCATCCAGGCAAAGGCAATAACCTTGTCACCGGCTTTATAGCGGCGGACATTTTTGCCCACCTCAACCACCGTTCCGCCCGCCTCATGACCAAAGAAATAGGGATAGCCGAAGGCTTGCTTCATCTCCGTATTAAGGCCGCCGGATGGTGGAATGATGCCGTTGTAAAGATTCTTGTCCTGACCGCAGATTCCGGCAGCGTGGGTCTTGACCACGATGTCGTCATCAGAGGCCTGCAGTTCCCGCGCACGGACTTCAATTTTTCTGACCCCCGTCAGGCACGCACTTTTTACGATCATTACCTTTTTTCTCCGTGTTTTATTGGTAGTCCGGGCAACTAGATCTCACCGGTTTTGGCAGACGACATCCCATCCGGCCTGGTTATATCACCGGCGAGGATATTAGGCTTTTTGCGGAACCTGCTGTAGAGGGTGTAGAGAAGGGTTAAAACAGCTATAGCCAGAATCGTGCCGCCAATCGGCCGGGCGAGAAAGGAAAACAGGTTATAGTCCTCCATGCGCATGCCCCTTCTGAATGATTCTTCAGCGAGGCCGCCAAGAACCAGAGCAATGATCAGCGGGGCAACCGAGAAGGAGAATTTCTTCATCACGTAGCCAAGCAGACCGAAGGCAAACATGATCCAGACATCAGACATTGAGTTGCTGATGCCGAAAGCGCCGACGGCGGCAAAAACAAAGATGCACGGACCGAGGATCGAGTAGCGAAGCTTCCTGAAATTGGAGAAGAGCTTGGCCACGATAATTCCTGAAAAGAGCATGAACACGTTGGCAACGTACATTGCCAGAAAAATCGAGTACATCAGATCCGGCTGATTAAGGAACAGCATCGGGCCCGGCTGCAGACCATGAACCATAAATCCGCCTATGATCACCGCCGTCGTGGCGCTGCCGGGGATACCGAGGGTCAGCAGCGGCACCATCGCGCCACCGGTGGCGGCGTTGTTTGCTGTCTCCGGGCCGGCGATACCTTCAGGCACACCGGTGCCGAACTTCTCAGGATGCTTTGACCAGCGGACTGCTTCCGAATAACCGATAAACGAGGCCGTTGTCGCGCCGACACCGGGCAGGATACCGATTAACGTACCGAGCACCGCGGAGCGTAAAATTGTCCATTTGAGCTTCAGCAACTCAAACAGTGAAGGCAGCTTGGTGGAAACCTTAATCCCCCTCACCGCCCAAGGAAGAGCCGCTCTCGGCAGTAATAAGAATCTCGCCGACGGCAAAGGCACCAATCAGCGCAACGATAAAATTGACACCGCCTATCAGACCGCTCCAGCCGAAGGTGAAGCGCTCAACTCCTGCCATCGGATCAATACCGACGGTAGCGATGAGCAGACCGACAAAGCCGATCAGAAAGCCCTTGGTCATCTGCTTTCCACCCAGCGTGGCGATCAGGGTCAGGGCGGCAAAGGCAAGAGCAAAATATTCCGGATCGGAAAAAGTCAAGGCCACCTCAGCGAGCAGCGGGGAGACCAGAGTCATCACAACGACGCTGAACAGGCCGCCGAGAGTACTGCACATAATGGCTATACCGAGCGCCTTGCCGGCCTTGCCCGGCCTTGGCCATCGGATAACCGTCAAAACCGGTAACCGAAGCCTCCGGTGAACCGGGCACATTGAACAGAATGGCTGAGATCGAGCCCCCGAAAGTTCCGCCGCAATAGACCGCCGTGAGCAGCAGTAAGACCGGTAGTGGCATCCATCGCATAGGTGAACGGGATGAGCAGGGCGGTACCCATCGTCGAATTAAGGCCGGGAATAGCTCCCAGCATGACGCCCATCATGACTCCGCCGAAAATAAACAGCAGGGCATCGGTGAAATAACGTTGTGAAATGCTACTAACCAGATTTCCATAGTTCAGGCTCCCTTGCCGATCAATACAATAAATGGCTGATATCGAGGAATATCCCCACTCCTCTCGGCAGGGGAACATACATGGCCTTGGTAAAAATGCAGGACAATGCCCAGGGTCAGTACAAAAGGAATGGTGAAAATCAAGACCTTTTGGCGTTCACCGAGCAGGTACATAAAGGCGATCATCTGCAACGGCGTCAAAAGCAAGAAGCCGACATAGGGCAGCAGGATCAGATAAGTGGCTATCAGTGCCACGGCTGCGATGAACCTGACATTGGCCATGGTAAAATGAAACGGTTTCACTCCCGGTACAGTCCCTTTCAATACTCCGGCGATCGCAGAAAGAGGCCATCCCGACACTCAGCACCATCAGTGAAACGAGGATAAATTTGGGCCAGTAGGCCGGTCCGAGCTGTCCGTAGACATCACCCGAATCTATCTTGTGTATGGCGAAAAAAAGGTACGCTGAGCCGACGAAGACAATCACACTTATAACGACATCCGCTTTCAATAACGCTTTCAACACAGATCTTCTCCTTGATATGACAGCCTTTTTTGTACGCAGATCTACCGAATCTATTTAGCCGGCAGAGAGCGAACCCGCCCACCACCTGCCACTCGCCACAATCGTATGGTGGCTGCAGGTGGTGAGCTTCAGGATCTTTTACTGACGAATGATTATTTTACATATCCCAGTGAGGTCAGGATATCCTTGTAGGCCTTGTATTCATCCTGCCAGAATTTGCCGAATTCAGCCGGACCTTTCCAACCCGGGCGCTGATCGAGCAGTGAAGTGGCCTGGTATGCCTTAAACATCGGACTCTCGTAGGCTTTCCTCAGTTCCTGGGCAAGATAGTCTATGATCGGCTGCGGAGTACCTTTCTTAACGGCAAGACCGCGCCAGCGGCCGCTGGTGATATCGATACCGAGTTCAACAGAGCAGGGAACATCAGGGAATTTAGACAGGCGCTCGTCGTTGAAGACAATGATCGGCTTCAGCTTTCCTGCCTCGATCAGCGGAAGAATAACACCCGGCTCTTCGTGCAGAACGTCAAGATGTCCGCCGAGGACGGCTGCATGGGATTGCGGGGCTTTGTCATACGGTACGTACTTGATATCAATGCCAACAGCGTTGGCAAAACGCATGATGATGATTTCGTCGGGGCTTGTTGGTGTAGTACCGGTGAACTGTACTTTTCCAGGATTCTTCTTGGCGTAGGCGATCAACTCCTGGACGGTCTGGAAGTTCTTGTTATCGGGGTTGATGTAGAATACGCTGATATCCTGCTGAACCTGAATGAGCGGAGCGAATTCCTCACTGAAATTTTCCCGTCCGAGAACGGTATTGATCAGCTGCTCGGGACTGAAATTGTAAATCGTATAGCCGTCAGCCGGTTGACTTAAAACGTATTTGGAGGCCTTCACGCCGGCCCCGCCGGTCATGTTGGTTACATTGATCGCTACACCGAGGATTTGTGCAGCCGGTGTCATCAGGTTACGTACAAAGATATCACTACCGCCACCGGCACCGTATTGTACGACAACCTCGATAGGTCGATCCGGGTATCCTGCAGGTTTTTCTACCGCCTGGACAGAAACCGCAGCAAACAAAGACAGTAATAATACCAGCGATGCATGAATACAGTGCTTCTTGTTAAACATGTTTACACCTCTTTTTTGATTTTGAGATTTACCAGCGAAATGCTCCACAAGCACTCACTGGTCAAGCTGAATAAAAATCAGTTATTCAGGTAGATACGTTTTTTTCCCGACACCTCCTTGTCTTATGTTATGTTCCGTGCTGAAAGTTTGATCATATGAAATTCATTGATCCTGACACATTTATGCGCACCCTTATATGCAGTGTTTCTCTCTTAAACAGAGATAGTCTGAATTTTCCGGAGATTTTTTTTGGTGCCGATTATTCAAAAAAAATCACGTTGTCCGACAACACGATACAGGCAGGATAGTGTCAAAAGACAACAGCAAGTGGATATGCAAATATCAGGCCACAGGAAGAATTATCTGCAAAGTGATCTCATACTCCATTGATGACCTTGTAAATACAAGTATAAACAGGATATTATGCGTTACGATTCTGTTATCTGCCGGGAAGAGAAAGAACTGCGGGCGGGGCGACCGTTCCGAATATGAAACGTTTACCTCTTGAAACGTTTCATATTCGGAACGATTCTTCTTTGATGAAATGAAACGGTGCGCGGTTCACTGAAGTTTTCTCCAGAGAGTGGTCCTGCTTATGCCAAGCTGACTGGCGGCTCTGGCTTTGTTGCCATGACATTCTTCCAGGACATTAAGTATCAGCTGCTTTTCGTAAGCCGCTTTCTCATTGCCCAGCTGAAGTGTACGATTGGTGGTTGCTACCAGCCCGCCGACCATCGTCGTTAACGGGACCTCCTTATCATCAGTCCCGCCTGCCGCCAGAGTCGGGGGAGTATCTCTGCTGACGGTAAAGTCCTGAAGCTGCATGGCCCGCTTGACATCATGTGCCTTGATGAGCCCTCCGGCAGTCATCACCGAAAGTCGTTCCATGGCGTTGCGCAGCTGTCTGATGTTTCCCGGCCAGCTATAATCACAGAGAAGCTGCGCCGACTTATCTGAAAAAACACCGTAGGACTTGCCCTGCGCATCATAGAACTCCCGCAGGAATTTATCGGCGATTTCAAGGATATCCTTTCCGCGCTCCTTTAAGGTGGGGACGGGAAGCGACAAGACATTCAAACGGTAATAGAGATCTTCCCGGAACAACCCATCAGCCACCATTTCTCTTAAATTCCGATGCGTTGCGGCGATGATCCGGACGTTGACCGGTAGAATCCTACTGTCGCCAAGACGCATGACCTCACGTTGTTCCAGCACCCGCAGGAATCTCGCCTGCAGGGTCAGCGGCATCTCACCAACCTCATCGAGCATCAGGGTGCCGCCGTGCGCCATCTCAAATACTCCCGCCTTGCCGCCCTTGCGGGCTCCGGTAAAGGCTCCTTCCACATAACCGAACAACTCACTTTCCAGGATACTCTCGGGCAGGGCTGCGCAGCTGATGGCGACAAAAGGTTCATTTCTCCGTTTGCTGCCATTATGAATAGCGTGGGCAAAAATTTCCTTCCCGGTTCCGGTTTGACCATATATCAATATAGTCGAATCAATGGTTCCGTACTCCCGGGCCAGAGTGATGGAATTTTTCAGAGCCTCACTCCTGCCGATAATATCCTCGAACCGATAGCGGGCCGAAAGGCCCTTATCAGAGAGTTTTCGCCTGACATTACTCTCTATTTTCTGCAGGACATCAAGCTTCTGAAAGGTGGTAACCACGCCCTCGATCTTCCCGTCAACAATAATGGGGACCCGGTTTGCTACCACCTTTATCTTGCCTATCTCGAGCACCGCACCGAGTTCCGGCTTACCCGTCCTGAGCAGGTACTGGCACCCCGCCTTGGGAATGATTTCGGTCACATTACGATTAATTGCCTTTTCCACCGGTATGCCGGAAATCTCTTCCGCGACTTTATTGAAAACCGTGATCTTTCCGTGCTTATCAAGGGCGATGATGCCGTCGTAGGTAAAGTTGAGCATGGCCTTGAGCTGCTCAGCCTTCTGCTTCTCCTGCTTCCGTACCATGTTGACCCGCCTGGCTTCCTGGATGGTCAGCCTGACCGTCTCAAAGGCGGTGGTGATAATCACCGCTTCCATCCCTCTCAGGCGTGCCTCCCGCGCCATGGCAATTTTCCCAATGACGACATCAACACCCCGCTCCTTCAGATATTCCGTGCCCCTGACAATGTCGTCGAGATCATTTTCGCAGGTGTACTTTACCAGCTTGTCATCGATAACCTTCTCCAGGCTCGTAATGCCGAGAATCACCTCTTCAACATCGACAATGCCGACTTTTTTGCCAAGCTTCTTCGCTTCATTGTAGGCCAGCAACACATCATAGCCGCCGATACTGATATCGATAACCGGCAGCTCTATGGCGGAGCTCCTGATCTTCGAGGCGGTCAGGCCGCGACTGACAATCACCTGGTACCCCTGTTTTTCGCCTTCAAGGGCCAGCGCCACCGCTTCGTCCATACGCGTTACCCTGATATCGACGTCATCCTGATTCCCGACAACCTTCATGGCCAATTCGGCCAGTTCAGGATAAGGAGATATGAAAAGTATTTCAGCCATTGATAGTCAAGTTGCTCTACAGCTGCCTGACAGCACCCGTATCCGCAGAGGCCGCAAGTTTACCGTAGGCCTGCAGGGCTTTTGATACCTTCCTCTCCCGCCTGGGCTGGTAAGCGTCCTTGCCCCTGGCTTCCTCCTGCCTGCGGCGCAGGGCAATCTCCTGCTCACTGATTTTCAGATTTATGGAACGGGACGGAATATCGATCTCAACCATGTCGCCATCCCTGACCAGGGCGATCAGGCCGCCGCTTGCCGCCTCCGGACTGGCGTGGCCGATGGAAAGACCGGAGGTCGCGCCGGAGAAACGGCCATCGGTAACCAGGGCACAGACTTTTCCCAGGTTCATCGATTTCAGGTAGGAAGTCGGATAGAGCATTTCCTGCATACCGGGCCCGCCTTTGGGTCCTTCATAGAGGATAAAAACGACATCCCCGGCTTCGATCCTCCCGCCCAGGATCGCTTCACAGGCCTCTTCCTGGGAATGGCAGACTATTGCCCTGCCGAGAAAATGAAAATTTGCAGCGTCGACACCGGCCGTTTTGACGATACAGCCCTTCTCGGCGATATTTCCAGAGAGTACCGCCAGGCCGCCATCCCGCGAGTAGGCATGTTTCACCTCCCGGATGCAGCCGGCTTGACGATCCCGGTCAAGTTCATCATAAAATGCACTCTGGGAACCCATGACAAGATTTTTTTTGCCTCCCGGTGCACTCTTGTAGATTTTCAGCGTCTCCCCAGAAGCCGTCGGCCGCATGATATCATAACCATCGAGCGCCTGGCCGAGACTCAGCCCGTCGCAGCGGCAGACCGTGCAATCAAGCAGCCCGGCCCGGTCCAGCTCGCCCATGATGCCGAGGACACCGCCGGCACGGTTGACGTCCTCCACATGATAGGGTGAACTGGGCGAAACCTTGCACAGGTTCGGGACAACCCGGGAGAGACGATCAATGTCGGCCATGCTGAAATCAACCTCGCCTTCATTGGCGATGGCCAGGATATGCAGGACCGTATTGGTCGATCCGCCCATGGCGATATCAAGGGCCATGGCATTTTCAAAGGCCGCTTTGGTGCAGATGGAGCGGGGCAGTACCGTCTGGTCTTCACGACCGTACCAGGCCTCGCACATGGCGACGATACGCTTGGCCGCCGTATTGAACAGGTCCGTTCTGCAGGAATGTGTGGCGAGAACCGTGCCGTTACCGGGCAGAGCAAGACCGAGGGCTTCCGCCAGGCAGTTCATGGAATTGGCGGTAAACATACCGGAGCAGGAACCGCAGGTGGGGCAGGCCGAGCGCTCGACTTCACCGATCTCCTCATCACTGTATTTTGGGTCGGCAGCCATCACCATGGCATCGACCAGATCAAGGTCGCGGCCGAGGGCCCTGCCTGCCTCCATGGGGCCGCCGGAAACAAAAATTGCCGGAATATTGAGCCGCATCGCGGCCATCAGCATACCGGGAGTTATCTTGTCACAATTTGAAATACAGATCATCGCGTCAACCATGTGGGCGTTGCACATGTACTCGACGGAATCGGCAATCAGTTCGCGCGACGGCAGCGAATAGAGCATGCCGTTATGCCCCATGGCAATGCCGTCATCAATGGCAATCGTGTTGAATTCAGCGGCAAAACAGCCGAGTTCTTCGATCTGTTTCTTGACCATCTGCCCCGTTTCATGCAGATGAACATGCCCGGGCACCATCTGGGTAAAGGAATTGACAACCGCGATAATCGGCTTGCCGAACTGCTCTTCCTTCATGCCGTTGGCCCGCCACAGGGAACGCGCACCGGCCATTCGCCTGCCGCTTGTCGTCGTATCACTTCGCAATGCAATTGCCATTATCTTTCTCCTCACATTCTTTTTACATTTGGCCTCCTTGAATAATTAGATTATTCAAGGTGCCTATTAGTTTGCACAACTGCCATTCACAATATTTTTTCGGTCAACCCCAGCTATCCTGCCGGCAGGCCGGCTTCATCAAGCAGCATCGGATCTGCGCAATGCCTGCCTGATTACCCTGACGACATGCACGGCTTCCCGCCCCGCACCATGCTCTATCTGGTGGCGGCAGGATACGCCGTCGGCGACGATAACGGTATCAGGCCCTTCTTTTCGCACCGCCGGGAATAAAGACAGCTCTCCCATCTGCATCGAGGTTTCATAGGTTTGAGCGGCGTAGCCGAAGACACCGGCCATGCCGCAGCAGCCCGAATCTATCATCTCAACCGCAAGTCCCGGCACCATGCCAAGCACTTTTTCCACCGGGGCCAGCGCATTGAATGCCTTCTGGTGACAATGACCATGCACCAGTGCTTTCGGGCCGATCGGCCGGAGATCAAACGTCAGTTCCTCACGAACACAGAATTCCTCAAAGAGAAATGCCTGTGCGGCTACCATTTCCGCTTTCCCGCCGGGTAGCAGTGCCGGAATCTCATCCCTGAGACAGAGAAGACAGCTCGGTTCCAGCCCGACAATCGGTACACCGCGCCGGGCATACGGATAATAGGTTTCCAGCAGCCGCTCAGCCTCCCGGCGGGCCTCCCTGATCTTTCCGACGGTGAGGTAAGTGCGGCCGCAGCATACCGGCCTTCTGCCGCCGTTTACCGGCCGCGGGGCCAGCACCCGATAGCCGGCCGCAATCAGTATGTCGCGTGCATCTACGAGATTTTCTGATTCAAAATAGGTGTTAAAGGTATCGCCGAAGAGAATCACTTCTTTCCCGTCAACCGGTCCTGCCGCCTCTTCCGGATCATAGATATCGCTGCGCCATTTCGGCAGCGGCCGCCTGCTGGTAAAACCATCGATCTTTCCGGACAGACGACCGATCAGCGGCACCGCACCGCGCAGATTCCCCAGCCAGGGAAGCCTGGACAGCCAGGGAGCGTACTGCGGCATGCGGGCAACCAGGTTGTCGTGCAGGGAGAAACCGGTCCGCTTCTTCCGGGCGGTGGTGGCCTCGATCTTCATTTTCGCCATATCCACACCGGTCGGACACTCTCTTTTGCAGGCCTTGCAGGAGACACAGAGTTTCAGCGTATCAGCCATCTCATCCGAGGCCAGGGCACCCGGACCAAGCTGACCGGATATGGCAAGCCGCAAGGTGTTTGCCCGGCCCCGCGTTGAATCGCGCTCATCACGTGTTACCCGATAGGAAGGGCACATGGCTCCTTCCATGATTTTCCGGCAGGCGCCGTTATTGTTGCACATCTCAACGGCACCCTGAAACCCGCGCCCGGCTCCCGGCCATGCGGACCAGTCAAAGACCGTTTGGAATTCATCAACCCGGTAATCCGGTCCATAACGGAACAGCGTCCGGTCATCCATTTTCGAAGGGATTGACGATTTGCCGGGATTGAGCAGGTTGGTCGGATCGAAGCAGTTCTTCACCTCGAGGAAATTAGCGACCATCCGCGAACCATACATCTTTTCATGGAATTCCGAACGTACCAGGCCATCGCCGTGTTCGCCCGAATGGGAACCCTTGTAGGCCGTTACCATGTCAAAGGCTTCCTCGACTATCGAGCGCATGGCACTGACGTCCTGGTCAAGCCGCAGGTTGAGGACCGGCCGGACATGCAGGCAGCCGACCGAGGCATGGGCATACCAGGTGCCGGTGGTATTGTATCTGGAGAAGATGTCGGTGAGCCGCGCGGTATATTCGGCCAGGTCCTTCAGCTCGACGGCGCAATCCTCGACAAAGGAAATGGGCTTGCGCATCTCCTTCATGGACATCATGATATTGAGGCCGGCTTTGCGTACCTCAAATATTGACCGCTGAAAGGCGGGGTCAACAGCATCCACCACGCCGCCGTACTGTCTGCCGGTATTGGTCCAACTATATCCCAGATCTCCCATCACCTCGTGCAGTTGCTTCAATCGCGACAGGTTTTCCTGCGGGTCATCTTCGGCAAATTCTACCAGCAGCAGGGCCGCCGGTTCTCCACGCACGAAACGTTCCACGGTCGGCCGATACAGAGGTATTTCCCGGGAGAGTTCCAGCATCGTGCTGATCTATCAGCTCTACGGCGGTCGGCTTCAGCTTGACCAGGTGCTGGGCCGAATCCATGGCCGCATAAAAAGTGGGAAAGTGACAGACACCAAGCGTCCTGTTTTTCGGCAGCGGGGAGAGTTTCAATTCAAGCCGGCGAAAATAGGCCAGGGTTCCTTCCGAGCCGACCAGCAGGTGAGAAAGATTTATCGGATTATCGCCGGGAAGGAGTGCATCTATATTATAACCGCCGACTCTTCTCAGCAGATTTGGAAAACGCTGAAGGATTTCCTGTTCTTCGCGCTTGCCAAGGGCAAGAAGTTTTGCGGTAAGATCATCCATTCCTCCGCCCGCTGTCAACGACAGGTCCAGGGGACCGAACCTTTTATCGGTGCCGTCGGCAAGTGTTGCATCAATGGAGATGACATTGTCCCGCATCATCCCGTAGCGTATCGAACGGCTGCCGGCGGAATTGTTGGCAGCCATGCCGCCGAGCGTGGCCCTTGATGAGGTAGAGACATCCACCGGAAACCAGACCCCCCGGGGACGTAAAAAGGCATTGAGTTCATCGAGCACGATACCGGGCTCAACGGTGCAGTTCCGGCCATCGATATCGACATCGATAACCCGCTTCAGGTATTTTGAATGATCAATCACCAGCCCGCTGTTCACCGTCTGGCCGCATTGAGACGATCCCCCGCCGCGAGGCAATATGGACATGCCGGCGGATCCGGCATGGGCGATTGCCGCTTTGACATCTTCCATACTGCGGGGCACAACAACGCCTTCGGGCATAACCTGATAGTGCGAGGCATCCGTTGCATATCGTCCGCGGTTAAAGAGATCGAAGTAGACCTCTCCTTCGATATCTCTTCGCAGCTTGTGTTCCAGATCTGTGTTTGTGGTGCCCATGCGGCCCTTCCCGGTTTTACAGCGTGCGTTGATCTCAAGCGAATAACTTATTTATTCAAGGTACCCTTACGTCATCACTCATTTCCACCCCACCATCCTGACCTTTCTCCGACAGACACTAGGAGCCTGTCGGATTATGCCCTTTTCCCCCATCTCTGCGTTATTTTCTGATAATCAATGCTCGCAATATCAAGTATATGGCTCCGCTTGATTTTCTGAAAAGGCCTCAACCTGAGAAAAAATTGCTATAATTCGACAGGCTCCTAGATACAGGAATCTCCCCTGCTTGAGAGGTCGGTATCTTCCCGTGCCTCATGCACGTGCTTGCGCATGACATGCTCACAGAGCTGCGGGTCGCCGAGACTCAAGGCCATGACAATTTTTTTATGCCCGGCAATACTTCTCTGCACACCCTTCAGATTGACCAGCGTGTTCTTCCGATAACGGACCACATAATCCCGCATGTCTTCTATCATATTATAGAGACGCGGCTTCTGATGCGCAAGCAAGCTGTAAAGCAGATCGTGGAACCGGGTATTGTACTGGAAAACGTCATCGAGATGACCGGAGAGCCTTGCCTTCTCGGCATCCTCAATGAATCGATGCAGCGACCTGATATGCTCATCCGTCACTATTTCCGTAAGACACGCCAGGGCGTGTCCCTCCATCACGGCACGAATCGCAAACAACTCGTTCATTTCATCGACAGAGTCTTCAGGAACACGAAACCCCCGTGCTCCGGCTGGTTCGACCAACCCTTCAAGGTCGAGCTTATGCAGCGCCTCACGAACCGGTGTCCGGCTCACCCCCAGTTCCCTGGCAATGGACTCTTCGGTAAGCCGCTGATTCGGAGCATAGCTTCCGGTCAACAGCTTTTTCCGCAACAACCGGTAGGTCCGCTCCCGGGCGGAAGGCGGTTTCCTGGATATCCTTGATGCTTTTGATTCCATATTTTTGTATCCAATTTCTAGATGCGAATGCGAATTTTACCCGAAAAAACTCGACCAGTCAACAGAGACGGAAAAACACAAAATCATTCCAACGCATTAATTTAAAATTATTTTTGTCATTTTACCTGATTTCTTACATTCTTTTAATAGACCGGCCTGGAATGTCTGCGTTGCATTTTTCCATTCTTCTGGATACAATACTCGACGATTCAGCGTAAAGATGCACCTTCACCACTAGATAAAGGACCGAATTGATGAAAATTTCAAAAGAAAAATGTGTCGGCTGCGCCAATTGTGTACCCGTTTGTCCCGTCGGGGCAATTTTCATAGCAGAAGACGGGTTGTCAGAAATCAACCCTGAAACCTGTGTCGAATGTCACAATTGTTTCAGGAGCTTGAGCCCTGAACATCTGCCGCCCGGCATCACCAGGACAATCAGGAAAGTATTAAAAATGCTCAGCCTTCGCTTCCAGCCTGCCCCCGATGTTTGCCCAACCGAAGCAATCATCGAGGAAAATCTCGAATGGCCGCGTATCATTCGCCGTGCTTTCAGCGATCCGATGGTCACCCATGAATCAACCGGTGTGCATGGGCGCGGGACAGAAGAGGTGAAGACCAATGATGTCAGCGGCAGAATAAAAAAGGGTGAAGTTGGACTCGTCGTGGAGTTTGGACGTCCCGGCATGGGCGCCTATTTCCGTGACGTGCAAAAAGTAACGACAGCACTGGCTGCCCAGGGTATCAGCTTTGAAACGGGAAATCCGGTCACCCAGATGATGAGCGATACCAAGACCGGACACATCCGGGAGGATATTCTCGATGAGAAAGTACTTTCCTGTATCGTCGAAATCACCGTGCCGCTCAAGGAGACGGCCAGGGTTCTGGAAATGTTGCAGGAAATCATCAAGTCTTCAGAGACCGTGATCAGCATCGGCGCCTCAACGGTATGTGAAGAAGATGGAAGCGACTCCCTGAAAGACATTCTGCTAAGCCAGGGCTTTGAGATAGGCTGGGCCAAGGTAAATATGGGGTTTGGGCGTGTGACTAACGCTATTGCAACCGCTACGGAGAAAAAGTAATGACGAACACACTACACCGATTTGGAAAGGCTGAAACCCTGCGAAACGATTTCATTGTCTTTGCCATGGCCGGAAAAGGCTTCAATGATGAAGGGGCCCTGGATAAGGCAAAAACCTTTTTACGCACGGCAATAAAATATCGTCCGATCAACATGGGTAATGCCCTGGTTAATTCACTCTACCGCCCGGAAAAGGATCTCAGTTTCATAAAGCTCTATTTCATCGGCAGAAAGGAAAAGACGACCTACGAAGCACTCATTGATGAAATACCGGCACCCGGCTCCGCTGCCGTTGTCTTTGACGACCCCGTCCTTGTTAAAAACTTCCTCAAGGATGTCAAGGACCTGGATTTAGGCCTTTCGGTCAACGTCAGTGCGCTCATCGATGATGTCCGGGATATCTGCGGAGAAGTTGAGATCACCCCCCATGCGGTTGAGTATACCCTGGGTTTTCATGGTAATACCGCCCGGCTCCCGGACAGCGAGACACTCGGCATATCGACGATGTGCGGTCACGGTATGGTTTCCTCCCATTTCGCCAGAAAGATGATGGACCGGGTCAAGGAGGGACGCATGGATCCTGAAGAAGCGGCCTGCTGCATGGCTAAATTCTGCGTCTGCGGGGTATTCAATATTTCCCGGGCAATGAAGATACTGAAAAAGGTCAAGACCGGAGCGTAACCTGAACATTTCATGAGCGACGCACCTATCCGCGTCACTTTTGGGAAGGCTCATGTGCTCCCAAGACTCTTGGCTAGCAGGGTCTAACTGAACATCAATCAGGTTACGCCTGACCTTCCGGCACAATCCAGCGGAATATGAATGGTAACAATGCTCCTGATTTACGCCGGCGTCGGCGCCGTTGTCGGCCTTCTGGCCGGACTGCTCGGTGTCGGTGGCGGGGGCATTGTCGTGCCGCTTCTCGTCTTTGTTTTTAAGCTGCAGGGAATCCCTGACGACATTATCATGCACCTGGCCCTGGGCACCTCGCTGGCCGGCATCATGTTCACCTCCGTGTCAAGCATGAAAGCGCATCATAACCGCGGGGCGGTTGAATGGCTTGTCGTCAGGCGCATCGTCATCGGCATTCTGCTCGGCACCTTTATCGGCTCCTGCCTGGCCGCTCTCTTGTCCACCGCCTTTCTGATGATCTTTTTCTCGCTTTTTCTCTATTTTGTCGCGGTGCAGCTTCTGATCGACAAAAAGCCGAAAGCGTCCAGGGAACTGCCGGGTGTTTTCGGCATGTTTGCCGCGGGCAATGCTATCGGCTTTTTGTCCAGCCTCGTTGGTATCGGCGGGGGCTCCTTATCGGTACCGTTTATGATCTGGTGCAATGTCTCCGTGCGCCATGCCATCGGTACGTCTGCAGCGATCGGCCTGCCGATCGCCGTTGGCGGAACGGCGGGCTATGTTTTTAACGGCTGGGGAATTGCCGGTCTGCCGGATTACTCAATCGGCTACGTCTATCTGCCGGCGCTTTTTTGCATTGCGGCAATCAGTGTGCTGACGGCACCCATCGGCGCAAGACTCGCCCATAGCCTGCCGGTGGGACAACTCAAGAAACTGCTTGCCCTGCTCCTGGTCTTCGTCGCATCAAAGATGCTTTTTTCCCATACTGTAGGAGTGTGCCGGAAAAAGGGCTTTCTCCGGCACGCTCCTCAGTTGAACCGTCCTGTTGAAACGGGCAACGTTGCACCTTCACTTTATCTTGCCAAGTTAATTACCATGTCGAGCTTCTGGTAAAAACCGGCAACGCGGAAGATCAGACTTTTTACGACGCCATCAGTCTTCACGGATGCGGCAATAGGACTCCCGGGTAAAGGCAACCATGACAACGGCGAGCGCGGTACTGACGAAGAGCCAGATAAATGCAGAGAAATAGGCCCCGCTGTTATAGACCCTGGCACCGTTCACCAGCACCCCGTCCCAGTGAGCATCAAGCACGCCGCCGAGTACCGGCTGCATAATGGCGGCAATGCCGAGCACCGACATATTGACCACGCCGCCGACAGCCCCAGACGCCCCGGGGTGGTTAACTTCCCGGGCAAAGGCGAAGCCGATAATCAGTCCGGCCGAGTTGAAACCTATCAGGGCAAGCAACGGGTAAAGCAGCTGGTAGGGCATCTTGACGAAAAGGAAAACTCCCCAGAACAGTACGGCACAAATCGTACTGACAAGGTAGGGCAGTTTACGCCGGCCGAGCCGGTCCGAAATGGCTCCCAGTACCGGGCCACCTGCCGCCCAGGCGATCAGCATGGTGGAGGTGATCGACGCCGCATGGGTCCGTTCCAGCCCATAGATCTGGGTAAGATACGGTACACCCCACAAGCCGGCAAAGGTGAGTACCGGCGCGGCAGAGAGTCCGCCGGCAAAAAACAGCAGCCAGGTCTCCTTGCTGCCCAGCACGGACCGGAGCGCTGCTCCGGCACCAAGATTACCGTTTTTCAAGACCGAGGCATGTGCATAACTTTTATATCCGTACGCTTCGGGATCATCACGGACCGCCAACCAGATAATAACGGCGGCAGCAAAGGTGACCAGGCCGCTTGCGCCCATGGCCAGCCGCCAGCCATAGGCACTGACGGCTTCAGACAGCGGCACACCGGCCATAACACCGCCCAGATTCCCGAGGAATAAGCCGACACCGGTAACGGTGGCAAAGCGGTTGGGCGCAAACCAGTGCCCGGCAAGCTTCATGCAGGTGACCCAGGCGACCCCCACCGAAGCACCGATAAGAAATCTTCCGGCATAGGCAAACCACAGGTTTGAACCGATGGCGAAGATCAGGATACCGATGGCGGCAACAAAACAGGCAATGCTGCTTATCCTGCGAGGGCCAAAGTGATCGACCAGCAGTCCGCTGGGAATCTGCATGACCGCATATGAGTAAAAATACATGGCCGAAAGGTTACCGAGCAGCGCCCCGCCCAGGCTGAAATCGCGCATCAGGTCTTCGGCCATAACGGCAGGGGCCATGCGCTGGAAGAAACCGATCATGTAGAGCAGGGCGACAAGCCCCCACATTGACCAGCATAACCATAGTGGCGGTATCTTTTTCATGAATTGTCCAGATGTATTTGAAATAGTTGGAAATGAAAGACGAGTGTGTTAATCCGGCAGGCGCTAGAAATCGACAATGGCCCTGAGCACGCCTGACGTTTTCAAGGTGTATATATGATGATAGCTGCCGCCAAGTGCTGCAGCAATATCATGCATGGCCGGTGATGGTTTTCTCAGGGAGCGGGTATCGATGACCAGCGAGGAGATACCCTCCCGGCAGATACCGTCGCTGATCAGAAGAAGTTCCTGCATTACTTCACCAAGACTGAGATTACGATCATAAGGGACATTCGCTTCTCCATCAGAGAGAATGACCAGGAGCGGCCGAATAGCCTTATCCTTCAGCCGCTCTGTTTTTATCAGTCGCCACCCCTTCATCAAACCATCGGCAAACGGGGTTGCCCCGCCGGTCGGCAGCGCTTTCAGGCTTTTCTGCGCCAGGCTCAGGCTTGATGTGGGCTGCAGGATCACCTCCGCAGCGTCATCCCGAAACGAGACCATGCCGACACGATGCCTCTTCTGATAGGCCTTGCCAAGAATCGCCAGGACCACGCCCTTGGCTGCCTTGATCCGGGCGTAGGTGCCATCGTCCCCCATGGAGTCGGAGGAATCCACGACAAAGACAATGAGTGTCTTACGGGGGCGTTTGAACAGTTTTTTCCTGAAATCAGCCCTGGTGACTGAAAATTGTTCTTCACCGCTCTCTGCGGCATGCCGCAGCAAAGCCGCACGGATGGTTGCATCGGCGGCAATCGTGTAATCCCGCTCGTTGTCCACAAGGCGCGCGGCCCGGACATATCTGCCGTTAACCGTCTGAGACTGGGAACTCTTCATCCGGCCCCGACCACTTCCGTCAACCTTGAGTCCATCCAGTTCAAGATCCTCGATACAGATCAATTCATCGGCAGCAAAGACAACTTTTTTTTTTCAGCGAGAAAAGAGAAGATCATCCCGACATTGGAAGCAGCGTTCGATCCGGGAACCTGGTCCGGCAGATCCTGCCACTGGTCAAAATCCTCAGGTTCGCCCTTAATCTCTGCAGCGTTCTCTTCTGCCTTAGCCCGATCAAAAGCCTGTTTCAATACCTCTTCCAGCTTTGCCTCGATACTTTCGGGCGTTGCCAGGGCAATGGTGGTGATACGGTGAGGCAGAACAAACCGGGCCGCCTCAACAACATGCTGCCGGCTCACCTCATCCTCTTCCAGAAAGGCTGCCAGGGCCCTGGCCGTCTTGATGATGGCGATATCGGAGCGATGCCCCTGGGCCGCGACCTCGGTCGACAAAAGGACCGCACATTCAATCATCTCTGTAGAAACGGTGACCGACGGCAGCAGTGAGCGGGCCAGACGCACCTGCTCTGACAGCAGTGCGTCTTCACCCTGATAGCGGGCCGCAAATAATTCCGGATCCAGATCGAAGAGAAGCCGCCTGTCGACAATCGCGCGGCGCTGCTCCAGCCCGTTGGCGCTTGCTACGTGCAGGCTGAGACCGAAACGATCGAGAAACTGGGGACGCAACTCGCCCTCTTCCGGGTTCATCGTGCCGACCAGCATAAAGCGGGCCGGATGGGAATAGGAGAGACCCTCTCGCTCAACGACATTAACGCCTGAAGCGGCCGCATCAAGCAGGATATCGACGAGATGATCATCAAGCAGGTTGACCTCATCCACATAGAGGATACCGCGATTGGCAGCCGCAAGCAGTCCCGGTTCAAAGCGACGCTCGCCGGTCTTGAGTATCTGTTCGATATGCAGGGTACCGATTACCCGGTCTTCTGTTGCAGACAGCGGCAGTTCGACCAGCGGCATGGGCCGCAGTTCCGTGGCCATCTGCTCTCCGGCCGAATGACGTTTAGCACAGACGGGGCACATCAGTCTGGCATCGGTCGGGGAACAATTGTAGGGACAGTCCCTGACAACCTGGATCTCGGGCAAAATCCGGGCAAGGGCCCGTACCGCCGTCGACTTTCCGGTTCCCTTGTGACCACTGATTAAAACGCCGCCGATAGTCGGATCAACGGCATTGAGCAGCAGTCCGCTTTTCATTCTCTCCTGCCCGACAAGGGCAGAAAACGGGAAGATATGTCGTTTCATCATAATCTATGTAATTTCACTTCACTGCGCGTGGTAAGACCAACTTAACCAGCACATAATATTCACAAATGAGCCCTAAGGTACACCAAATATACTGGATAATCCAAGCAGAAAAGAGGTATATTAGCTGCTTAATCAGACAAAACAAATATCTTACCCTTAAAAGAGGTAATAATCATGGATAATTACCGTAGATTCAAAAAACTTTCCCCAACCTTCTTTGCCGATGTCCTGCCGATCGAGCAGGTGATGGGCATGGAGATTCGTCCGCTCTGGCCGGATATGGCGCGTATTGCCGGTCCAGCCTACACGGTTCGCTGCGGTCCGGGCGACCAGCTGATGCTGCATGCGGCCCTCTACCGGGCTGAGCCGGGTTCTATCATTGTTGTCCAGGCTGGAGACTGCCGTCTCGCCGTCTCGGGCGGGAATGTCTGTGCCATCGCCCAGCAGAGGGGAATTGCAGGTTTTGTCGTCGATGGTGTAATACGGGACATTGGTGAGGTCAGAGAAAGCGGTTTTCCGGTTTTTGCCCGGGGCATCAGCCCGAAATCCGGCGTCAAGAATATCTACCTGGAACTCAATACGGCAGTAACCTGCGGCGGAATTACGGTATCACCGGGAGACATCATTATTGGTGATGAGGAAGGCATCGTGGCGGTTCCCCGGTCAGCACAGGAAGATGTCCTGGCAGCAGCAGAAAAGCGGGCCGCCGAGGACGGGACCACCACCCTTGCCGAATGGCGCGGGCGGCACCAGGCACTGATCGATCAAATCCTGAAGAAACAGGGATTTGCCGACTGAAACAAAGAACTGAGGAGGAACCGGCATGCATGTTATCATGGATCTTACCGTATCACCCTTCGGCGTGGGGCTTTCCGTCTCTGAATATATCGCCGCCTGTCATGAAATATTTGAGGAAGCGGGACTGAAGACCAACCTGCACGCCTACGGCACCAATATCGAAGGCGAGTGGGATACGGTATTTGCGGCAGTGAAAAAATGTCACGAAAAGCTGCACGCTATGGGCGTTCCCCGTATGACCAGCAGCATCAAGGTCGGCACCCGGACAGATCGGCAGCAGAGTATGCTGGACAAGATTCAAAGCGTGAAAAACAAACTGGAATAAATAATTATTCTCATGTAGGGTATTGACTATCTTATCAAAATTACGGGGTGCCTTGAATAATTTGGTAATTCGTTCGAGCATAACGCTGTAATCGGACGAAAAAACAATTCTTCAAGGTGGCCTAATTGTCTGTCTTTCCGGGGGATCAGAGATGACTTACGATTTCGCCAGCTGTTTTGAAACGCTTTCCGGTGTTGTCCACCAGGTCAAATCAGAAGAGGCGGCAGCCCGAAAAGTTTTCGAGATCTGCCGGGAGCAGCAGGTCTCCTGCCTTGCCCTCGCCAACCTGCCGGAAGATTTCATCCAGCAGATCGAAACCTGTTGCAGCGGACTGAAAATCCTGAAAGAACCCTACCCGGCGGAATCGCTGCCCCTGGCCATGGACGAAGCGGGGATCGGTGTAACCGGGATCGAATTCGCCATTGCCCAGTCCGGCACCATGGTCGAGGTTTCGGACAATGACGCAGTACGTCTGGTTTCAAGCCTGCCCAGGACCCATATCGGTATCATCCGCCAGAAAGATATCATTGATACCTACTTCGAAAGCAGCGCCAGGATCCGCGAGATCATCGGCCGGTACGATCGGAATGTTGTCATCAGTTTCATCTCCGGCCCGAGCCGGACCGGGGACATCGAACTCAAGCTGACCTTGGGAGTGCACGGCCCCGAGGAAGCCCATGCAGTGATCATCGAAGATCATTGAGCCCCGTTTTTTACCGGTTAACAGGAGAATCTCATCATGGCCAGTGACCGTTACCCGCAGCTCTATGAAAAAATCAAAGAAGCGCTTTCCGAC
The DNA here is from genome assembly GCA_963745765.1 of uncultured delta proteobacterium. Classification (GTDB taxonomy): domain Bacteria; phylum Desulfobacterota; class Desulfobulbia; order Desulfobulbales; family Desulfocapsaceae; genus Ww85. The sequence goes on from CAVUYQ010000020.1 coordinate 75,254, forward strand.
ACAAAGAAAAAAGAGTTGCTGCACAGCTGTGTGAAACGCGGCCGCGATACCCGTGCTGCAAGGCTTTCGACCCTGCCCGGCGGGGCCGCCTTCCGGGATGACGTCAGGGGTGCCAAGGAACGCTGCATCGAGGAGTTGCCCCGGCTCAAGAAACAATTCATTGAAAACGCCAGGAAACGCGGTGTAAGCGTCTTTGAGGCAAAAAACGGTGCGGAGGTGATCGCTTACTGTCTCGATCTTGCCCGCAGGTACGGGGCCAAGACCCTGGGCAAATCAAAATCACTTACCACTGAAGAAATTGAGCTGAATCACCCGCTGACCGAGGCCGGGCTCAACGTCGTCGAGACCGATCTGGGCGAGTTGATCATCCAGTTATTGCATGAAAAACCGTTTCACCTGGTCTTTCCCGCGGTACACAAGATGGCCCCGGATGTCGCCAGGCTTTTTTCCGATCTGACCGGCAAGGAGGTCGCCGAAGATATCCCGAGTATCATGAAGGTCGTGCGGGAATATATGCGACCGATCTTCCTGAACTGCGATATTGGCATGACCGGCGCCAATATCGCCATCGCCGAAACCGGCGGCATATGTATTGAGACCAATGAAGGGAACGCCCGGCTTGTTTCGAGTATCGGCAAATGTCATATCTGCGTGGTCGGCATGGAGAAAATTGTCGAGACGGTGGAGGACGCCCTGCTGATGGTCATGGCCCACCCGGTCAGCGCCTCGGGCCAGTTGCCCACCACCTACGTTACCTGGATGCATGGGCGCTCAGAACTCGGTGAGAGCGAAACGGACTCGGAACGCGAAAGCCATATCATCATTCTGGACAACGGCAGATCGGCAATGCGGGACGACCCGGAAATGCGCGAGGCGCTGTATTGCATCCGCTGCGGGGCCTGCATGAATATCTGTCCGACCTATGGAGTGGTAGGCGGTCATACCTTCGGCCATATTTACCCCGGTCCCATGGGAATCTGCTGGACAGCTGGCGTACACGGGATTGAGACGGCCGGAGACTTCGCCCCGCTCTGCATATCCTGCGGTCTCTGTAAAGAGATCTGCCCGGCTAAAATCAACATGCCGCAGATGATCGCCGAAATTAAACACCGGGATGCCCGCAAAAACGGTCACCTGCTGGTCAACCGGGTAATGATGGGCGCCGATAAGGCGGCACGGCTCGGCAGTGCCACCGCCCCGCTTGCCAATGCTGCCTTAAACAACAAGCCGATTCGCAAGATCATGGAAAAAGTCATCGGTCTTTCCGCGGACAGAAAGCTGCCGCCTTTTGCAGCAACGACCTTCATGCAGCATTTTAGCAAACGGACCCCCACCGTGAAAGAGCCGATCAGGAAGGTCGCTTTCTTTGTCGATGTCTATGCCAATTATAACGACCCAAAACTCGGCCTTGCCGCAGTTGATGCCCTTGAAAGCCATGGCTGCGAGGTCATTGTTCCCGACCAGGAGGTCAGCGGCTACCCGTCCATCGCCTATGGCGGTATGGATGAGGCCCGAAAGATCGCGCGCAGCAATGTTGAAAAACTCACACCATGGGTAAAAAAAGGCTATGATATTGTTGCTATAGAGCCAACCGCCACCTATGCCCTGGCGGTCTCCTACCCGACGCTGCTGCGCAATAACCCCGACGCCAGGCTGCTGGCCGACAATACCTACGAGCTCTTTGAATACCTCATTGGACTGCAAGATGAAACCGGACAGAAGCCCGACTCCACACTAAAGCAGGGAAACGGTTCGGTTTTCACTGCTCCTGTCACCAGCGCCCCTTGGGTTCCGGTAAAGGGGCCATGGAATGGGTCCGCAGGCTCGGCGCTGAAATTGAATTGATAGAAACCGGGTCATGCTGCGGCATGGGCGGCACCTTCGGCCTGAAAGCCGGGGTTCTTGGTCATAAACTCGCCACCGCCGTCGGCGAACCCCTGTTCAAACTCTTTAAGGAGAGCGGGGTTGATGCTATTGTCACGGAAAGCAGTGTCTGCTCAATCCAGCTCGCCGAAGGGACCGAACTGCCGGTTTATCACCCGTTACAGCTGCTCCAGCTGCTCAAGCTCGGTTAGCCCAGCGTTGAGCCCCTCCCGTGAAATCATTCCGGGAGGGCTTGTTGTGCCTGACGTTTTTCCAGGAGCCTGTCGGAGAAAGCCCTTTTCCCCCATCTCTGCGTTATTGCAAGAAAATTGATACTCGCAATATCAGTTATATGGCTCTTCCCAATTTTCTTGCAATGCCTTGGTCTGAGAAAAAATTGCAATTCTCCGACAGGCTCCCAGAGTTGTCTCTTGTTCTCCTTATATTTCGCATAGACAACAACAAAGGATATCAGAGGCACTGATCAGGTTCCCTTTACCCTGGAGGTTCACCATGCAGATCTCGAAAATACTTCTTCCCGTTGATGGTTCATCCTATTCCAATCACGCAACGGAACACGCCGTCTACCTCGCCAAACTCAGTGGCGCGCATATCAAGGCAGTAACCTGCTATGAGTCGGCTCGGCAATATGCCGGAGGTCTCGGAATCGGTCGTCAGGGAACTCAAGGAAAAGCTGAAGAAACAGGCTGAAGGGGAATTGCAAAAAACCGCCCAGGTCCTCGAGGCTGCCGGTGTTGCCTATAGCCTTGAATCGCTTTCCGGATCGCCGGGCACGATGCTGAGCAATCTTGCCAAGTCAAAAGAATATGATCTGATCGTCATGGGCTCGCATGGACATTCCGATATCGCCGGTCTGTTCCTTGGCAGTGTGACGCACAAAGTACTCAACACCATCTACTGCCCGATCCTCGTGGTGCCCTGATCGTCCGGGAATAACGGCTGGCCGGGGTAAGACCCTGTCCCCTCCCCGGCAGCCGTCCTCCCTGTTACAATACCTCCGAATCACACGTGCACTATAAGCCGTAGTGTTCTGTCAACCTCATCCCGGCGAACCATATGAACAGCCTCATCTGTCAATGGTTTTGCTATCCTGAATACCACCAATTTCGCCTGCCCTCTGCTCTTGCTCATTTTTTTCCTCATATATCAAATATATTTCTGACAACGATATTTTTTTCAGGCGCCTGGCGGCAAGATATCCGCATGCATTGACCTCGATCAAACGACCTCATCATTCAAAACAGCATCACTATTGCAAATATTTAAATATTATGATATTTGTATATTAAGAACAAATATCAAACAGAGAGGCTATCATGTTTGAGAGCGCCAGACAACATAAAACGACCGATATCATTATCGAAAAAATCCGCACGGCAATCCTTGAAGGGAAACTTAATCCCGGAGACCGCCTGCCGCCGGAAAAAGAACTGGGTGAGCAGTTCGATGTCAGCAAACAGACCCTGCGGGAGTCGTTGCGGGCCCTGGAGCACATGGGCCTGATCGTTTTGAAAAAAGGGTCCGGAGGCGGCGCTTTCATCGTTGAGGTGGAACAGCATGTCGCCAGCCAGAACCTGGCGAACTATCTTTATTTCAAGAACCTCACCATTGAAAACCTCTCTGAACTGAGGCGTATCCTCGAACCACATGCCGCCCGCTGCGCGGCGGAGCGCATGAGCCCGTCCGATCTGGAAAAACTGGGGGCTATCAACAAGGCAACCAGCGATAATCTCGCCCGGCAGGACTGGGAACAGGTAACGCAAAGAGAAATCGAGTTTCATCGACTCATCGCCCAGCAGACCGGTAATCCCATCCTGATCCTGATCCTGGATTTTGTCGAGAACCTGCTCGACGATTTCAAGAAAATCCTCAAGCCGGACAAGGATTTCATGAACAGCGTCCTGGGTGCCCATGAAACGATCTATGCTGCTCTGGCCACACATGACGCGGATACGGCAGCGGCTGAGATGCTTGAAGCCACATAATGGAAGTGGAAGCATACCTGGCCCGGCTGAAACGAAAGAAAGAAGGCAGCAGGCTCTGGCAGAATTGCCTCCAGGCCGCCTGAAAGACAATTAACACCGATAGATCTATGAAGAACCATTACCCGAACTTTCAAAAAGGAGAAAAAAAATGACTGACAGCACCGCACAAAGATATTTTGTCCGAAGGCGGACCGGGCGAGCCGAAATTGCTGAAATATTGCATAAACGGACAATGGCTGGTTTCCAAGAGCAAAACGTATATGGATTGCTATGACCCTTCAACCGGAGAAATTATCGCCAAAACACCCTGCTGCACCAAAGAAGAGGTCGAGGCGGCCATCGCCTCGGCACAGAAAGCATTTACGGGCTGGTCCAATACTCCGGTGAGCAAGCGGGTCCAGGTGCTTTTTAAAATGAAGGCACTTGTCGACAAGAACCTCAATGAGCTCACGCACCTGCTGGCCATGGAGCATGGTAAAAAATGGGATGAGGCAATGGGTGATGTACTCAAGGTCAACGAGGTTGTTGAATTTGCCTGCGGCGCGCCGCAATTGATGAAAGGCGAATCACTGATGAACTGTTCCACCGGCTACGACACGGTGTTATACCATCATCCGGTCGGTGTTTTTGCCGGCATCGCCCCGTGGAACTTTCCGGCCATGATTCCCCATGGCTGGATGTCCCCGATCTGTATCGCCACCGGAAACTGCATGGTCCTGAAGGCTGCCAGTTACGTTCCGCAATCATCCATGCGTATGCTCGAACTGTGGAAAGAGGCCGGCCTTCCCGATGGTGTCATCAACCTGGTAACCACCAGCCGCAACGAAGCCGAAATACTGCTCAGGCACCCCGATATAAAAGGTATCTCCTTTGTCGGCTCCACTAAAGTCGGTATGCATATCTACAAGACCGCTGCTGCTAACGGCAAACGGGTACAGGCCCTGTGTGAAGCCAAGAATCATGCCCTCGTCCTGAGAGACTGCAAGGTAGAGCGCGCCGCCATGGGAATCATGAATGCTTTCTGCGGCTGCGCCGGGGAACGCTGTATGGCGCTGCCGACCATCGTCGTGGAAAACAGTATTGCCGACGAGCTCATCGGTTACCTGAAGAAATTCGCCTCGGAACTCAAACTCGGCCCGGCCTATGACAAAACTACCGGCATGGGACCAGTCGTCAACGCCGGACACCTGGAGTTTGTCACCAACTGGATCGAAACAGGCATCAAGGAAGGTGCCGAACTGATTCTGGACGGCAGAAATGTCACGGTTCCGGGTTATGAAAACGGCTTTTACGTCGGACCAACAATTTTTGACCATGTTACCGAGGAAATGTCCGTGGGACGGGAAGAGGTCTTCGGCCCGGTGCTCTGCATCAAGCGGGTGGACAGTTTTGAAGAAGGCTTGAAAATCATGAACAACAGCCGTTTTGCCAACGGTTCGGTGATCTACACGCAAAACGGCTATTATGCACGCCAATTTGCCAAGGAGACCGATGGCGGCATGGTCGGCATCAATGTTGGTATTCCGGTACCCCTGGGAATATTCGGTTTTACCGGACACAAAAATTCATTCTTCGGCGATCTGCATATAATGGGCAAGGACGGCTTTGCCTTTTTCACCGAATCCAAGGTCGTGACGCAGACCTGGTTCTCAGAAGATGACGACCGCGCTGCGAAGGTGGATACCTGGGACGGAACCATCACCTCCATGCCGACCGACGAGGACTAGGAGCCATACGTCGGACTGACGCACGTCCATGAGCGTAATCATCTTTCACCCCGTCAGGCTTCCGGCCTGACGGGGTCTGTTCTATCTGAGCAGATATTTCCCCGATGTTCCTTTCCGACAAATGAAGTATACTGATCTTCTGATCACCGTAGCTGATACAAAAATTATTCACCTGTTTTGAGAAAATAGAGATAACCCTTTTCTTCCACGTCTCAGGATCTACGCCAGGAAACGAGATGCTTCCCGGGAATGGTCTGTAGCCAGACCGGAAAGAGGTTAAAATGTACTATTGACATCTGGTCTTACCAGGATTAACATGGCGTTTAACCTGTTTAATGTCGAATTTTTCTGGGTAGACCACTTTAATAATAATCTTTACATTTGAGACTGGAAATCTTCTCAAGAATTCCGGGCGGGGAAACAATCCATGAGTAATGACATCTATTCCGAATCGCTTGAATATCACCGGATGGGACGCAAAGGAAAAATTGAGGTTGTAGTGACAAAACCCTTTGCTACCCAGAAGGATCTCTCGCTTGCCTACAGTCCCGGTGTTGCCAAGCCGTGCCTGGAAATTGCCAGGGACCCTGAGAACGCCTATGAGTACACGGCCAAGGGCAATCTCGTAGCGGTCATATCAAACGGTAGTGCCGTTCTTGGCCTCGGCAATATCGGGGCGGTTGCCGGAAAGCCGGTTATGGAAGGAAAAGGCGCACTCTTCAAGAAGTTTGCCGATATCGATGTCTTCGATATCGAGGTAAACACCGAGGACCCCGATGAATTTATCAGGACCTGTGAACTCATCGCCCCGACATTCGGTGGCATCAATCTCGAGGACATCAAGGCGCCGGAATGTTTTTATATTGAAGAAACCTTGAAGGGGAAGGTTGATATCCCGGTCTTCCACGACGACCAGCATGGCACCGCCATCATTACCACCGCCGCCTTTCTCAACGCACTCGAAGTTACCGGAAAAGATATAAAATCCGTCAAGGCCGTGTTCAACGGGGCCGGCGCAGCCGGTATTGCCTGTGCCAACATGTTCATCGCCATCGGCCTGCCCAAAGAGAATCTCATCATGTGTGACTCCAAAGGCACGATTTACAAGGGGCGCACAGCATCGATGAACCCCTACAAAGAAAAATTTGCCAATGACACGCCGCACCGTACACTTGCCGAAGCAATGGTTGGCGCCGATGTTTTCTGCGGGGTGAGTGCGGCCGGTGTCCTTACCCAGGAGATGGTCAAGACCATGGGGGATAAACCGATCATTTTTGCCATGGCAAACCCCGAGCCGGAGATTTCCTATCCCGATGCGAAGGCGGCACGACCTGACTGCATCATGGCCACCGGCCGCAGCGATTATGACAACCAGGTAAATAACGTTCTCTGCTTCCCCTTCCTTTTTCGCGGCGCACTTGACGTCAGGGCAAAGGAAATCAACACCGAGATGAAGATTGCAGCGGTCTATGCTATTGCCAATCTTGCCAAGGAGGAGGCCCCTGACCGGGTACTCAAGGCCTATGGCGTTGAGCGTTTTGAATTCGGACCGCGCTATCTTATCCCAACGCCGTTTGACCCGCGCGCCCTGCTGCGTATCGCACCGGCTGTTGCCAGGGCAGCCATGGAAACAGGGGTTGCCAGAAAACCAATCGCTGATCTGGAAAAATATACCGAGCACCTGGAAGCAACCCTGGGCATGTCCAAGGCTATTCTGCGCTACATAACCAACCGGGTCAAGAAACACCCGGTCCGGGTTGTTTACCCGGAAGGAAGCAACAAGAAAATTGTTCGTGCGGCAATCCGCGTTATGGAGGAAAATATAGCCATCCCGGTTCTTCTTGGTAACCGCAAGGAAATCGAAAATATACTCAAGCGAAATGGCGTTACCGAACACACCATGGAAATCATCGACCCGTCCACCGAGACAGAACGGGGCGAGCGCTATGCCGTGGAATTCTACGCCCGAAGACAGCGCAAGGGTTTAACCTTGCCCTACGCCCGTCATATCATGCAACGGGACAGCGGATTTTTCGGAGCAATGATGCTGAGCAGCGGCGATGCGGACTGTATGATCTACGGTCAGTCGCACCCTTATCCCTATGCGATTCGCCGTGTGCTTTCCTGTATCGGCAAGTCGACCGAACATCAGACCGTTGCCAGTGTCTACATGATGGTATTTAAAAACCGCACGCTCTTTTTCGCCGATACGACAGTCAATATTGATCCGACTGATCAGCAACTGGCTGAAATTGCCGTTTTGGTGGCTGAGTTTGTCAAGGAGTTCGACATTACCCCCAAAGTTGCCATGCTCTCCTTCTCAAACTTCGGCTCGGTAGAGTCTCCCAGTGCCACCAAGGTTGCCAGGGCCACCGCTCTGGTCAAGCAGATGGCACCGGATCTCGAGGTGGAAGGAGAAATGCAGGCAAACATCGCCTTTAACACCGAGTTACGGGAAGAAATTTTCCCTTTTCAGACCTGAAAGGTGAGCCGAATGTCCTGATATTCCCTGATCTTAATGCGGCAAATATCGCCTACAAGCTTTTCATGCGGCTGGCAGATGTCGACACGATAGGACCAATCCTCGTCGGATTAAAAAGTCCGCCCATATTGTTGAACGGGGCTCCACCTCGGACATTATCTTCAATCTTACCACCATGGCTGCTCTGAAAGCACAGTATGATATGAACATCAGTAGATAATTAAAAGCTGCAGCGATCGGAGAATGTTCGACTCCGGTTGCTGCAGCTTTTCCGATTCGCCTCATCATCTCCGATAAATTGCAGGTTCCCTTGACGAGCAGCCTGTCCCTGGTTAACTTTTTGAAAACGTCAGAGAAGAGCAAAGGAATACATCTTTTTTTCTCAGGGATTACCGAATACCCGAACCTTAAAACCAAGTTCCCGGCAAAGAGCGACCATTTCGCCGAAGATATTACCGTAGGCAAGCGCAATATGGTTACTCATATAGTTGGCCATAATGACATCACGCTCCACACCGAGATAGGTGGTGAGCAGCGGCCACTGGGGTGTGGCGCCTTTCCACCAATGGCTGCGCGTGGGTTCGGGAATATCAACAATTTCACCACGTCCGATATCCATCCAGAGCTCCCCTCCCTTGTCAAAACACCGTGCCCAGGTAATCTCACCGGGTCTGCCATAGCCGGAAAAGGTACCGCCGGGGATTGAAAATTTCCGGCGAATCTGCCGGTAGGAATGCACGCCGGCAAGACTGTCCGGATCCTGGTTGTAAGCATAGGCCCCACCGCTGCCCGAGTTGCAGAGCATCCACACGGTACGCCCCTGATGTTCACCGCCCCAGCGGGTGTCGTGCATGAAGACGGCGTGATGCAGTCCCTTGGCCTGCAGCAGACGCTTCATGAGCTCGGCTGGCACCACGTTGCCCTGATCCCCCTCGGTCGCACATGGAATCGTCTGACCGTTGCTCTCCGGACGACAGGCCGAATTCAGAAGACCTTCAGCAAAGTCCGACGGCGGGCGCAGCCCGAGCAAACCGATCTGATACTGCCAGCCAATACAGTCCGCCTTGAATTCTTTGACAAGATCCAGCACAACCAGATAGTCCCGCAATTGTTCACGGGTATGTTCCTCGCCAAAATCCGAGCTGTCTGATGCTTTTTCACCCCAGTGGAAGCAGACACCTTTATCCCTGACGAATTTCAAACCATCCCGGATACGCTTATCAGATATGCTGCTGCCGCGTTCGATAATCCAGGCCTGGTCAACTTTGTGTTCAGTGAATCCATACCGGGTCAGAAGTCTGGAGCCAAAGTAGGCATTGATCATGCCCTGGGAGGTGTCGCCAAGCATCATGATCATGATGCGACGCTTACGGATCTCCTCGGCCACCTGCCTGGCGACAGCAATCTCCGCGCGGCTGACAACCCCGGCGTAGGAGACGCCGTCAGTCGGGTAGGCAATACGTCCGGTTGTGCACCACTCGTCCAGTCGCTCCATGAAAACAGTATCGCTTGTCCAGTCATCAGCATCTGTCCAGATGCGGCTGTGATTCCGGCCAACAGACCAGAGACAGGCGCTGGTATTCATAAGCCCGACCAGGCCCGGCCATTGTCGCTTATAATTGCTGGCAAGCAACAAGGGATTGTCCTTACCCACCGTCCCGTCAACCGTATGAGCGCCCCACACCCAGTGAACATGCACACCGATCATCGGATCGTCGATTGGACCAAGTTTTTCGATGCTCTTGTGCGGCCGATCAATAAAGCCCTCGACACGATAGGGTTGCAACCCCATTTTCTGCAATGCCCGTTCAAGTTGCCGGGTCGATTCTTCCGCCTGCGGACGGGCCAGCTCATTTGGTTTCTCGACATATTCACCGGGCCAGTAGATCGCCACCTTACGCGCCATTCTCTGTTCCTCCTGGAATGAGTTCAATAGATTTTCCCTCTGCCCGATACGCTACCCGGCAGCCCCGCTGACAGCCAGAACAGGATTTAAGGAAATTATACAATTTTACCGTTTTGAACGATTAAAAAATACGTTAGGGTATGAAAAAAAATCATTTCACGCAGGGAGGTGTTGAGATGCTGGTACTCGGTACACATATTCAAGTCTGGCAGAGTGGCTGGAGTCCTGAGGAAGTTGCTTTTGCGGCTGAAAAAGCTGCTGCTATCGGCTACAATTTCCTGGAAATACCGGTGCGCGCGCCGCAGACCGTCGACGCCGGGGCAATTGTCAAGATACTTGAATCAAACAATATGTTCTGTACGACATCGTTTGTGCACGGTCTTGACACCGATATCGCAAGCGAGGATAAGGCTGTCTCTTTGGCAGGCGAAGCGCTGATGCTCGAAGCCCTGGCCAAAGCCCGGGATCTCGGTTCAAAACGCCTGGTCGGCGGCATGCATTCAGCCCTCAGCAAATTTGACACCGCGCGAACCACAGCAGGCCGCAGCAACGCTGTCAGGGTCCTGCGCAGGGTCGCGGAGCGGGCCGGGGAAATGGACATGATGCTCTGTATCGAGGCGCTTAACCGCTATGAAAACAATTTTATGAATACCGCCCGCCAGCTGCTGAGCCTTATCGACGATGTCGGCGCAGACAACATCTCTGCCCACCTTGATACCTTTCATATGAACATCGAGGAATCTGATCCGGCCCGCGCCATTCGCGAATGCGGTGAGCGGCTGGGATACTTCCACGTGGCTGAAAATTACCGCGGCTATCTCGGCACCGGCAGCATCGATTTTCAGAAAATCTTCCGGGCGCTGCATGAAATCAGCTATAAGGGTCCCATCGCCCTTGAGGTGTTCTCGTCTGCCGTCTCTAACCCGCTGCATTCAGGACGTTTGGCCGTCTGGCGTGAAGTATGGTCCGACAGCGCCGATATCGCCCGTCATTCCTACGAATTTCTACAAAACCAGGCTGCTACCACAGAAAGGATACACCACTGAAAGAGGAGGTCCCTTCACTTAAGGTCATAATCGTAAAACGGTATTCCGAGAAGTTCCGCGAATGCCTTCAATTCATTCTTGTAAAACCCTCTTACGGCGAGGATGTGATTTGAGCCGAAGGTATCGAGAAAGAAGCGCTTATCCAGCTTGACTTTCAGAAATATGAGCGGCCGCGTATGCAGGTTCGGGCTGATCTGATCGTAGCCTTTTTCAAAGGTCACGCCGGTTACCACGCCGAGCGCATAACCATCCTTTATCCTGAAAATCCTCATACAGGTCAGGTGATTACCTTCAGGCACGGTAAATGCGGTTGCACAGCCGCCGGCTTCCCCAAAGGAATGGGGAACAAGGTTTATGTTTGAGAGATTGATTTTATAATCGTCGCTGAAGCCGGCAAAATAGCTTGCCATGGAGCCGCAGTTTGCCATGACAATCTGATTGTCCGTGACGGAGGCAAGATCATTGAGCGATGCCGGCGTGTCACTCAGCAATTTCAGGATCTCCATGCTCAGAGCGCCGTCGGCATCGGTCTCGCAACTGGCGCAGACCGGTTCCTTTCTGCCATCTGCGTCGTAGGGGTCATTGCACAGGCTGATGTTGATGCACTGCAGGCAATGATGATTGCTCAATTCCGTCTGGCATTTGATACCGATGAAATCAAGTTCGTACTCAACAATGATCTCTTTAGTGGCCAGATAGGATGCAACCTGTTTTCTCAGATGCTCCACGGTGAAATTGGTGTCGTTGTACTGCACCTCTTTACTGTTGCCTTCATACCACCTGACATACCGGCTTACCCGTTCTTCGTCCTGCAGGTTCGAGCGCCTGATGATTTCCGACTGATCAATATGCTCGATATCGACATGAAAAAGCCTCTGCCACAGAATCGAATCGGCAACGCCGGTATTGATGCCAAGGGAACGTCCGCCAATCGCACCAAAAGTCCTGCCCTTGAGTTTGTTGCGGAGTGCAGCGGCCGTCAGATAATATTTCAACCGGTTCCGGACCTCGTCGTTTGCCACATCTCCGCCAAGCCGGAGATAGTTCATGCCGATCTGTTCCATGATTCCGGCTACCGCCAGGAAGGCCAGCTGACTCAGGGAAGCCTCATTCTCATTCTGGGCCAGGATCAGCGGTTTTGAGGCGAGGTTGCCGATATGAGCGACGAGAGCGGGGGCTATGAAGATCGGGACATAGAGGATAATCGCATCGACAGTGCTGCTTTCCACCTCATGCAGGGCCTGTATACCCTGCTTTTTACTCCGTATTTCGGCAATCTCCGATTTTATCACATCGGTAAATTCCGAGATGATCGAGATAAACCTTTCGGTCTCGGCTGCCGCCATATCTTTTCTTTTCCGGTAGACATCCTCCCGTACCAGTGATTCCGAGAAAACTAACAAACCCGTGCGTGGTTTAATCATTATATAATCCTGAAGGTTGATGGTTATGTGCAGAAGCAGCTGGCACGCTCATTTTCGGACCCGCTCTGCAACCGGTTTCAACGGCAGCAGTATTGCCAGACCCAACACGCTGGCGGCGATGAACCCGAGGAAAATCATGTGGTAACTGCCGGTCATGTCAAATGCCTGAGCCGCAATAACCGGGCCGATTGCCCCGCCCGTTGTGCCGAAACAGACGATAATACCAAGAATGGCGCCATGGGCGTCCATGCCGAATATTTCAGCAGCCATAGGAGAGACTGCGGTAAAAAATCCTCCGTGAGCAAGACCATAGATAGCGGTAAACAGATACAGCATCCACAGGGAGTCAGCAACCTGCAGCCACAAGAGACCGGCTATCAGAAGCCCGAAGCTGACCAGCATGACGGTTTTGCAGCCATAACGATCGATGGCCAACCCGGAGCTGAACCGTCCGATCATACTCACGCCTCCGATAGCCGAAAGCACGCCGGCCGCCTGGGTCGGAGACAGTCCCAGATCCCTGGCATGGGGAACAATATGTACAAGAATACTGATCAGGATGAGAACGACGATAAAATTGACAACACAGAGTACCCAGAATTGCCAGGTCCGCCGCGCTTTATCAATCAACAGGTTCCTGGAAACCTGTTCGCCCGCCCGCTGTTTTGCCTGTCCGGACGATCCGCTGCCATCCAGTTCTCCGGGATCACGCTTAAGTAGCCGGGCTATGGTGAAGAGAAAAAGAAAGGAGAACACTCCAAAGATAAAAAAGGTCATTCTCCAGCCAACGGCAATAACAAGATAGCTTGCAAACAGGGGCAGTGTGAACTGGCCGGCCCCGGTTCCAACTTTAATCAGGCCGGTCATCATGCCGCGCCGGAAAGTAAACCAGCGGGCAATGGTAGTAAGGGCTATCACATCAATGGAACTCAGGCCGATACCGAAGATAATACCGTAAAAGAGGTAGAGCTGCCACAGGGCATGAGCCTGGGACATCAGCATGAAACCGGCACCAAAAAAGACGGCGGTAACAGACATCAATAAGCGTGGGCCGTAACGATCATTAAGCCGGCCAATGAGTATACCGACCAATCCCATCATCATAAATGCCAGTGAGGAAGCTCCGGCAATAGCGACACGGGAACACTGGAATTCCGACTGAAGTGAGTTGAAGAGGACACCATAGCTGGCCCAGGCACCTATTCCCACCGCCTGTATCATGAAACAGGAGGCAAAAATGATATGAGAGTAGCCCTTTATCTTCTTGCTTTCGACAGATATCATAGAAAACCACCGTCCGGGCAGAGCGCAGCACAACCGTTTTCTCCCTGGACGGTAAATGGTGAACAGGCGGACTGGTCTCCTGGATAACCGAGGAAGTGGCGGCCTGAAAGTACCGGCGGAGCGCCAGGATCACGTGCTGAGACCATGGACTCGCGGGCAGCAAGGTTATCCGGCCCGGAGCGGGCATCAAAAGATCAACCGGCGGGAAAGTAACTTATGTCCTCTCGCTCAGCTCAATCCGGACTTTATCAGGAGCTTCAATGTAGGCAATCCTCAAACCGGGGCGAACCTGCATCGGCTCCACGACAAATCTAACCCCCTTTGCCCTGAGGTCAGCAGCAGCAGCATCCAGATCATCTACGGCAAAACCGAAATGATCCAGTCCCTCTCGTGTCTGGATGGTTGCCGGGAGTGGGTCCTGATCGGGAAACTGTTCAATCATGATAATACTGAAGCCGTTCACATCAACATAATAGACCTGCTTGCCCTTGAAATTACCTTCAAAGGTGACTTTTCCGCCAAAAACGTCGCAATACCAGTCTTTGGTTCCTTCAATATCCGGGCAGATGAGGTGCAGGTGATCGACATGATAGGTTGGCATACTATTCTCTCCTTCGATCCGGTGGATCTTTGTGATAATTTGTGCGGATTGTTCCGTTATCGGTTTTTATTGTATGTTTCAATCATTGGCAGAATGGTTTCAGCCGCCTTTTTTGCAGCTGAATCCGGATCAGGTTCCGGCAGAATCTCAATCGATGACCAGCCGTCAAAGTTTGCCCTGCGCAAACCGTCAAAGACATCATCAAAATCAAGATGTCCCCAACCGGGTGCCCAGCGGTTGGAATCGGCAAAGTGAATGTATTTCACCAAAGAAGCGTTCCTGGCAAGGCTATCTCCTATATGATCGTCCTCGATATTCATATGAAAGACATCCGGCATCAGTCCCAGATTGTCCCGGCCGACTTTGGCGAGCAGTTCCGCCCCCTGGTCGAGGTTGTTGACGAAATTGATCTCGTAGCGGTTTACCGGTTCTATTATGACGGTTACCCCGCGTTCGCCGGCGTAATCGCATATCTGCCGCGAGGTCTCAATAAAGAGCTGTTCAGCCTCCTGTTGAGATTGTCCCTCAGCGATGAAACCTCTTGTCCTGCCGACATTGACCAACTGACCAAAGTCCGCGGCAAGATTGACCAGGTCAGCAAAGAGATCGATGACCATCCGGCGCTTCGAAACATCAGGGTGGGTAAAATAGAGACCGAGCGTGGCGAAGACCTGACCGGTGCTGATGCAGCTGACTTCCAGCTTGTGTTTTGACAGCCAGGAACTCAATTGATCAGGGTTAATGTCGTCCGCCGTTTTCAATGCGAGTTCAATACCGTGGTAACCAAGATCAGCTGCTTTAGAGATGGATTCTTCAAATCCTCTCCACACGACAAAAGCAGAGGGTGGTGCCTGCTTGCCGGCAACTGCAACGGATAATTTCATCGTCCTGCGCCTCCTGTTTTCTCTTTTTTATCTGACCGTATCAGTAAAACCTTTCCTTCGGTCCGGCCATGCGGCATCAGAGATGCCATGCTCATGCGTATATCGCTTTCAAGTATATAACAAAATGACGGATTACGCTCTCTTAACGATGCTTTTAGGCTACCCTTTATTATTCAGTACGAGGCGTAATCAAGAAGCGATGGATCGCACTGGTATCATAACTCCTGCTGCACATGTCGCTTAAAAACCTACTCCGTCGGCGAGGCGGCAATTTTCTCGGCCTTGAGCAGTTCGATAAGAAAGGCATCCCTCTTTTCCAGCAGCGGTGCTACATCGCGTTTGGACCAGTCATAGAAACCAAGGCCCGACTTGACCCCCAGTTCTCCTGAAGCGGCCTTGTTTTCAAGCAAAGAGGCGGGCCTGGTTTCGTTGCACAGCACCCGGCACAGATAGCTCTGGATGGCATAAACCGTGTCAAGCCCGACCACGTCCTGATGTTCGAGGGGCCCGTACACCGGGAAGCGCCGTCCCAACCCATTTTTAATGGCCGTGTCCACATCCTCGACAGAGGCGATGCCTTCCTGGACAATCCAGATTGCCTCCCGGATAAGGGCATGAAAGAGCCGATTTCCCAATTGACCGGGAGTATCTTTAAGCACCACTACCGGTTTTTTCCCTGCATCCTTCAGGAGTTCGGTCAGAACAGCAATTGTCTGCGGGAAGGTCTTCTCCCCTTTGACTATTTCAACAAGCGGCATCAGATGCGGCGGATTCCAGAAGTGTATCACCGCGAAGCGACCCGGATGCTTGAGAGCGCCGGCCAGTTCAGTCGCCGGCAGACCAGAGGTGTTGGAGGCCAGGATGGTATCGACTGAACAGGACGCTTCAACACGTCCAAATAACTCCTGCTTGAGCCCGGAAT
Organism: uncultured delta proteobacterium; assembly: GCA_963745765.1. Classification (GTDB taxonomy): domain Bacteria; phylum Desulfobacterota; class Desulfobulbia; order Desulfobulbales; family Desulfocapsaceae; genus Ww85. The sequence goes on from CAVUYQ010000020.1 coordinate 91,399, forward strand.
TTTCCGCTATCGATTCAATAACCAGGTCTGCCTGCCTGACGACAGATGCAAGCTCGGTGCTTCCTTCTATTTTCGTAGCGATTCGGGCAGCCTGTTCTTCAGAAATACAATCGTTTTCAGCCAACAGGGCCGTAGCCCGGTGAAATGCCTGGATGCCCCGATCCACACTCTCGGTCGTCCGGGCATAGATGGTCACGCGACACCCCGTCGAGGCAAGGGTATAAGCAATACCCGGGCCCATCTGGCCGCTGCCGATAACCACCGCGCGTCCTATCTTCCGGTGATTCACCATGAAACCAACTCCTTTTCAATAAGCTTTCCCGCCATCCCGCAACTGCCGGACGACAGACAATAAAGGGTACCATGAAGCCGCAGGCTCAACCATGATAACAACTCTTTCATACCAGCTGACTTTACCCTTGACTCTTCCATTTGGGAAAGCTTATTTTGCCACCATGCCAGCAATTTTGAACAGGCAGGATCCAGGCGGCGCTTCCTGCCCGCATCACGCCGGGAAAAATCGGAGGAATTGACGATAATCCTCTCAACCACCAGGTTGACGGCACTTTAAAAGGCAACAGGAGAACACTCATGCTTGATCTTCTTGACGGTATACGCATTGTCAGTTTCAATCATTTCCTGATGGGTCCCCTGGGCATTCAGATCCTCGCCGATATGGGAGCCGATGTCATCTGCGTCGAATCCATTGCCGGAGGTTTTCAGCGTCGTTTTGGCGGGGCAAAAACCTTTATCGATGGTGACGGTTCATCCTTCCATCTGGCCGGCCGAAACAAGCGTAATATCGCCTTGAACCTCAAAACAGAAAAGGGTGTGACAATCGCCCGGACCCTTATTGAAAGGGCTGACGTCGTCACCGAGAACTTCCGGCCGGGAGTGATGCAGCGGCTCGGACTTGGTTATGAAGCTTTATCCAGCCTCAATCCCGGATTGATTTACGCGGCAGCGACAGGATTTGGCTCTTCCGGCCCCGGTGCAGACCGTCCGGGACAGGATCTCCTGATCCAGGCCCTCTCCGGACTGGCAATGATAAGCGGAAGCAGAGCAAGCGGACCACACGCCGTCGGTGTTTCCATCGCCGACCACCACGGCGCTGCATTGTATGCACTCGGTATCCTGGGCGCCCTGATCCGTCGCCGGACCAGCGGCAGGGGATGCTTTGTCGATGTGGACCTGATGTCGGCCGCAATCGATTTGCAGGTCGAATCTTTCGTCAGTTATTTCAATGGCGATCAGCAGCAGTCCCTGCTCTCTCCCGACCCGATCGGCGGCTGGTATAATGCGGCTCCCTACGGGATATATGGTGCCAAAGACGGTCATCTGGCCATCTCGCACTGTGATCTCGGTGTACTGGCGGACGGTCTTGATCTGCCAGCATTAAAAGCATACATCGGCAGCGATCTTTTTGAGCGCCGGGAAGAGGTCGCCGGGTTGCTTTCCGGGAAGTTGGCCACGCTTGAACGCGACCAGGTATTGGCGCGTCTTACTTCTCTGAAGGTCTGGTGCGCTCCGGTAAACAATTATGACACCGTCGCCTGCGATCCCCAGGTTCAACATAATCGAAATTTCATTTTCGCCACCAGCGCCAAGGGTACACCGATGACCCTGGTGAATCATCCGGTCCGCTATGACGGCGCCGTTGCCGAAATGCGTATCCCGCCGCAGCCGCTGGGCGCGCAATCAGCTGAAATTCTGATGGAATTGGGCTGGGACGAACAGTCTATCAGAGAACTGGTCAACGAAAATGTCATCGCTCTGGCAGAGTGAAGCGGGTATTGCAGATGGTCATGAACAACCTGGAAATCAATATCCCGGCAGCCGGCTTCTCAGCTGTCGCTGAAAAACACCAAAGATAACAGCAATCGCGAAAAAACATCCGCCTGCCTGAGCTCCGTTTAGAATTGTAAAATCAGGACTCAGGCAGGCGCAGCGGTGCACGGAAGATCCCGGAAGCGACTGTTTTCAGCTGTGCTCTTTCTTTAAATGCTCAGCGATGGGTGCGAAATCATAGGATGGATAGACCTCATAGCGGAATGCGCCCCAGGCCTTCTGCTCCATGAACCTGTTGAGACTGCGCAACCCGTCAGGCTCCAGCCGCAAATTTATAACGAACCCGTAAGACATGGCAACCACCCAGGACACCAGCTCTGAACCCTCCGGTGGAAAATCCCGATAAAATCCGGTAGCACGGAGATGGTTCATGATCTCCTCCAGGGTTTTGGCTTGATCGTGGCGCAGAATAACCGTTACCATCAACTTTTTCTCATCTGTCATGATTCTGTTCTCCCTGTTTCTTCCCCCGGTTAAAATGCCGGGCGGATGGTATTCTCAGCATCAAATTCCATGGTAAACGGTCCTTCAACAAGGGTAAAACCGGCCTTGGCCGACAGCTCTTCAACAAGGGCTTCGGAAACCAGCAGATCCCTGAGATGCAGGGTGTCCCTGATTCTGACAAGCCGGACCTTGCTGAAATCAAGAATATTGCAGGTCAGAATAGCAGCCCGGATGGCGTCATAATCCGTGGGCAGTATCATCGGCATCCGGGCAACACTGGTAACGGTTGCTATCAGGGAGTTGACATAAGTCGTTTCCAGATCCGCTTCGTCAAAGAGACGACGGGTGCAGATATCCGCCTGACCGATGCCGATGACGTTGCCATGGGATTTTGGGGTGACAGACAGAATGGCCAGTTTTTCAACCGTCGGGCCGCCCTTTGCGTAGGGTGTTGAATAGCGGCCGGTGATATTCGGATCCATACCGTCCCCGGAAATTTCTTTGCCCATCCGGTCGACGACAAGGACATCGATCAGATCGATGCCGATGGAGGGCATGTTGCCCTTTGAAATTTTCAGGAGTTCCGGCTCACGCTCGAAGATATCGTCAGCATCTATTACTTCAATGATCGAGACGTTTTCGCAGGCATCCTCTATGACGGCAACACCGAACAGTACCGGACATTTTTTCAGTTTCATCGCGGCCATGGCCACAATGTTTTCGCCCATCTTGCCGAAACCGAGCTGGTGGCAGGTTTTGGCACCCCGATCATTGCCGAGGCCGATGGCCAGCATTTTGACCAGGCCGCTTTCATACTTGTTGTGAAAGGCCGTGTGGGTCTTCACACGGTTAATCAAAACGATTCCGTCACCTTCCATGGCCACCCGGTCAATGTAGACAGGCAAACCATTCGCCAGCGTCCCGATTTCGATAACATCAACATGTGCACGCACCGGACAGCCGACCGTGTCTTCGGTAACCCCGAGTCCGGCGAGGAGTTCCTGCTGCCCCTCGGGTGAGGCCTTACCATGGCTCGCCATAGCGGAAACAATAAACGGTTCAAAGCCAAGTTCTTTCAGGGTGCCAACCACTGATGCGGTAATTTTTCTGATATCGGCGACGCCTCTGCTCCCCACGGCAACCGCAATTTTTGCACCGGCCGGCAACCCTTTCAGGCGGCCAAGGGAGCATATCTGCTCTCTGCAAGCACCTTCAATGTCGGCCAATGGCTTGGCCGGGAAATCCTGCCTGACCCGGTACATTGGCGGAATTTTTATATCCGCCAGTAACGATCTAACCTTTTCCATATCATTCTTTCCTTTGAATAATGATGGCGTCGTAAAAACTTCGATCTACTGCGTCGTGGAACTTTTTCCGGCGCTCGGCATACTACCTGTATGCCTTCGCACCTGAAAAACTACCACTCCTTGTTTATCTGTGTTTTTACTTAGCCATCTTTTGGAGTGCAATAGACTTTTTACGAGTATGTCAATAATGGTCTCCTTGAATAACCACCTTCCCACCCGATCTCCACGTTACGCTCGAACGATGTCTGATTATACAAAGTACCCTGATTTGTGCCGCCTGTGATACACTGAAGTTTTCTCCGGCACGATAAACACAGCAACAGTAATTATACCTGAATTTTTCTTATTGTGAAAAATGTCTGACAAAGTCCCGGTCCATGTCAATGCCAAGCCCCGGCCCCTGCGGTATTGACACAAAGCCTCCATTCTTCCTGACCTGGTCCAGAATTCCAAGCGGTGTTGCCAGAAGCTCTTCACGAAATCTGTTTGGCGTGGTGTCATATTCCAGCATCGGCTGGACGGGATGCGCTCCTCCCGGGAGATCGGGAAGAGCCGCCAGCAGATGGAGGTTTGTGGCGACAGCGACAGCGGAACCCCAGACATGGTTTACCACCGGGACAAAGTGGGCATGAGCGAGGGCCAGTACTTTCTGGTATTCCGTAATGCCACCCAGCCCACATACTTCCGGCTGCAGGACGTCTACACACCTATCCTCGATTAAATCCCTGAATCCCCAGCGGGTAAATTCCCCTTCGCCTCCGGCAATGTTCATATCCAATGCCTGGCACAGGTCCCGATAGCCCTGATGGTCTTCAGAGGCGACCGGCTCTTCAAACCAGTACACGCCCAGCCTTTCGAGTTCCCTGCCCAGCGGGATGGCCTCCCTTGCGGTGTAGGCATGGTTAGCATCGACCATCAACTTGATATCGGGGCCAATCGACTGCCGGACAGCTTCCACCAGGGCGATATCCTTTTCGGGCCCTAACCCGATTTTCATCTTTACCGCCTGAAAGCCCCGCTCGATAATCGATGCACTCTCATTGCCGAACCGGGTAGGCAGATCAGGTACCCGCTGCAGCATCATACCATATCCATAGACCGGGATCGTTTGTCTGAAGGCTCCTCCGAGCAGCCGATAGACAGGAAGATCCAGGGCCTTGCCGGCTATGTCCCACAGGGCGATATCAACACCGGAGAGAGACTGGATCGGCATGCCTTTCTGACCGTGATCGCGCAGCAGGTTATAAACCTTGTGCCAGATAACCTCACGGTCGAGCGGATTCATCCCTTCGATCATCGGTTTGATCACTTTTTCAACAATGGTCCGGTTGGCAAAAGCAACGTTTCCGCCACCGAAACATTCCCCCCAGCCGCTGATGCCCTCATCGGTGATCACCTCGACAATATGGGCGGTTCTCATGCTATAATACTGCTGCGAATATCCCAGTTCTTCTTCAAGCGGGTATTGAAGCACATAGCTTTTTACATCGGTAATCCTCATCTGATGACTCCCCTGTGTGTTCGAACCTTAACTCCCGGCTGCTTTACATAATCACCCCTTCACCCGGTCCCTGCATTATGCCCGAAATTTTGTCCTCGCAACAGGAGTTTTACTCTGCAAAGGCAGCTTCTTTCCGGGCACCCGGCACCACCACGACCGTGCAGTGTCGGCCGAACCTCCTTTCAAACCTTTATTGAAGCTGAATTTACCATCAAAAATCTGGTAATACCAATTATTTAAACAGGAAGAAACAGCAATTTTTTCTGATCCGGGAAAGAAGTGCAACAACGCCGGAAAGACTTGAAGATAAGAAGCTATTATGGCAATGTAATGCTGTATTTCTCAACCACCTGCAATAAGTTTAAAATGACAATAAAGTAAATGAACCGGGAGACATGAGAATGAGTACAGATAAAAAGGGCATGCGCCGCAGCCTGACCAACTACGGAGATGCGGAATTTTCCCTCTATCTTCGTAAAGCCTTTATCAAGGCTATGGGTTATACCGAGGACTCCCTCGGCAGGACGGTGATCGGTATCGTCAATACCTTCAGCGGATACAATCCCTGCCATGCAAACGTTCCTGATATTGTTGCGGCAGTTAAACGCGGCGTCATGCTTGCCGGTGGTCTGCCGATAGAATTTCCGACAATCTCACTGCACGAATCCTTCGCCTATCCAACCAGCATGTTCCTGCGCAACCTGATGGCCATGGACACCGAGGAAATGATGCGGGCCCAGCCGATGGATGCGGTGGTGCTGATCGGCGGCTGCGACAAGACCGTCCCCGCGCAGCTGATGGCAGCAGCCAGTGCCAATATCCCGGCCATATCAGTGGTAACGGGGCCAATGCTTTCCGGCAGCCACCGCGGAGTGCGCATCGGCGCCTGTACCGACTGCAGGCGTTTCTGGGGCCAGTATCGTGCAGGCGAGATTGAACAGGACGAAATTGAAGAGATTACCAACAATCTCGTACCAAGCGCCGGTACCTGCGGCGTTATGGGCACGGCCAGTACCATTGCCTGCATGACCGAGGCACTCGGGATGATGCTGCCCGGCGGTGCGACGATTCCTGCGGTCCTCGCTGATCGTCTTCGCCATGCAGAAACTGCGGGAGCACGTGCCGTAGCCATGGCCGATGAAGGCCTGACTCCCGATAAGATCATGACTCCCGCCGCCCTGGCCAATGCGCTGCGAATCCTGCTGGCCATAGGCGGTTCAACCAACGGCATCGTGCACCTGGCTGCCGTTGCCGGCCGTCTCGGTATCGAAGTAGACTACCAGGCCTTCGATAGCATGGGCAGGGAAACACCGGTGTTGATCGACCTGAAACCCTCCGGGCAATATTACATGGATGACCTGCACAAGGCGGGCGGCATGGCACCGATTTTCCGTGAATTGAAACCCTTGCTGAACCTGGAATGCCTGACGGTAACCGGCCGGAGCCTGGGCGAGGAGATAGACGACATGCCGGCGCCTTTCGAGCAGCATGTTGTCCGGCCTTTTGCCAAGCCCATCCACAGCGGCGGTTCAATTGCCGTTCTCGGCGGCAACCTGGCCGGGGACGGGGCCATCATCAAGCAATCGGCAAGCACCAAAGAACTGCTGGTGCACACAGGCCGGGCCGTCGTTTTCGAGTCGCTGGAAGATCTGGCCAACCGTATAGATGCTGACGATCTCGACGTCACCGGCGACGATGTACTCGTCATGCGCAATGCCGGACCGCGCGGTGCACCGGGAATGCCGGAGGCAGGTTATATTCCGATCCCGCGCAAGCTGGCCCAGCAGGGGGTAAAAGATATGGTCCGCATCTCAGATGCCCGCATGAGCGGCACCGCTTTCGGCACGATCATTCTGCATGCCAGCCCGGAAGCCGCCGTTGGCGGGCCGCTGGCCCTGGTCCGCAACGGTGACATGATCAGCCTGAACGCACCGGAGAGAACACTCACCCTTGATGTACCCGAGGAGGAGCTTCAACGTCGCCGAACCGAACTTGCACCTCCTGCCAAAACCACCAATATGCGGGGCTATCTGCGCATGTTTCACGAACATGTTACCCAGGCAGGCAGCGGCTGTGATTTCGATTTCCTGGTGCCGGGAAAACCGGACAGGAAAACACCCTGAGTCAGCTGCCGGCAGAGCAGCGCAAGACTGTGGCAGACAGGCAGCGGCTCCGACCTGAGTGTTCAGGACGGAGCCGCTGCCATTGTTCAGGTTTTCTTTATCCCCATTTCAGACCAGAGACGCAATAGCCGACCACTGCCTTCCGGGTTGACGACGCGCGGCAGCATCTCTCCTTTGAGCAGGGCCTCGACCTGCTCGACAACACTCCAGGCCTGGTTTTCGGCATTCTGCACCGTCAATCCGCCAAGGTGAGGAGTGGCAACAATACCGGGAAGCGCTGCCATATGGGACGACGGCCGCTGGTCCGTGCCGCGCCCGACATCCATGGCCACCCTGGTGATGCGTTTTTCCCTGATGGCTGCTTCAAGCGCCGCCTCGTCCACCAGATTACCGCGGGAGACATTAACAAAACAGGCGTCCGGTTTCATCAGTGCCAGGGCCCCGGCATCTATCAGGTTCTCCGTTTCTTCAGTGGCGGCGGCCAGCGGCAACACATAATCAGAGGTTCTCAGCAGCGTCTGCATATCTACCTGCTCGACTCCCTGCCGCTCCGCCGTGACATAGGGATCACTGACCAGTACCCGCATACCCAAAGCCAGCAGTATATCGGTCAGGTAGCGGCCGACGGCTCCATAGCCGATAATGCCCGCCGTGCTGCCGTGCAGCTGCCGTCCCATGTTTGACGGAGGCATTTCCCCTTTTTGAAAGGCAAGCGTCGATGCCGTCACGTCGCGGGACAGATCGAGCATCATGGCCAGGGCCATCTCGGCAGTTGCCGGGATGAAGGCTGGAACCGAGTTGGCCACGAGAATGTTGTTGGCCGAGGCCGCGGCAACATCGACATCACTGATATCCACCTGCGCCCGCAGGAACACGGCAAGATCAGGCAGACGTTCAAAAATGGCCGTCTTGCCGTGGGTTGCCCGGTGACAGACCACGACCTGGCAACCGCGGGCGGCTTCTATCAGTTCATCGGTTTCAAGATTCCGCTCCAACGGGTTGCGCACCACTTCAGCGAGGTTCACCAGTGCGGCATAGGCCTTTTTGAAATAGACCTCAAGATCTTCAGGATTATGGGAGAGAAATATTTTCAGCATTGTTCTGTGAGCGTTTGTCCATTATTGGGGGGTCGGGGGGACAATGGCAAATTTTTCGGCCCATTCGTTTAACATTTCCATGATTCCCGGGAATAACACCACACCGTCTTTCAGTGCAGCCCGCCGACGTGCGAGGCCTGCTTCACCCGGCAAACGAACCTGGTCGTCGCCGGGGACGGTAGTGCTTTTCCGGCAGGCGTCAGCCAACCAGCTTGATTCTCTTTTAAAGGCAGCCGCTCCGCTGAAGGCCTCTAAATCCTGCACCTGTACATACACCGTGGCTCCCCAGTCCGTGGTGCCATCGGCGCGGCCATAGCCGGCCAGCCCCGCGGTCAGTGCCTCGACCAGCAAGCCCAGCGCATAGCCCTTGTGGCCACTGTCCAGACCACCCAGCGGTAAAATGCTGCCGGGCGGGTCGGCAAAGACAACCGACGGGTCATCACTTACCCGGCCCTCCGGGTCCTTGACCCACGGGTGCGGTAATTTTCGACCCGCTTTTTTACTGCGCATGGATAGTCCGACAGTAGTGCTCGACATGCTGATGTCGAGTATCACCGGATCACCATTCGTCGGGAAGCAGGCAGCAATCGGGTTGGGGGAATAGACGGGGCTGTTACCGCCATGCGGGGCAACCGTGCTGTTTGCCGGATCTGAGCTGATCAACATGCCGATCAGGTTGCGTTCGGCAATCGGCCGCAGGTAGGCAGCCAGGCAGGCGATATGATGACAGCGCCGAATGACCACAGTGCCGGTGCCAAAAGTGACAGCCATGTCAGCCGCAGTATCGAAGGCGCGCTCAACCAGCCAGGGTCCCGGCAGGTTTTTACCATCCCAGACTTCTGCCACCGGCCGTGACGAAATCACCTCCGGCTCGCCATCAAGCAGCAGGCCTCCCTTTTCAATGCTTTTGAGATAGGGGCCGAGCAGCTGCAAGCCGTGGGTGGTATGTCCCATCAGGTCCCCTTCAACCAGAATTCTCGCAACGACTGCCGCCCGCGGTGAAGTCATTCCCGCCGCAACAAGCAGATCGGTGGCAAAGGTTGTCAATGACGCTGCGCTATAGCGTGTGTTCACCATCTTCTTCCCTCCAGAAAAGACTTTGAGGTTACCTTAAATAACCGCTTACACCACGTTCTCAACCGCAATCAGAAGTCGTAGAGCTCAGCCGGGTTGTCAACCAGGATCCTGCTGCGAACATTTTCATCATCCACCCAGTCAAGAAGCAGGTCGAGCAGATCGGCCTCATCCGGTGGATTTTTCTGACCCGGATGCGGCCAATTGCTGGCCCACAGCATCCGCTCGGGTGCGGCCTTGGCCAGGGCCCGAGCCTCGGGGAGAATATCCGTCCAATCAGGAGGACCTGACAGCGAAGATTCATAGGGAGCAGAGAGCTTAACCCAGCAACGGCCGGTTTCAAGAAACTCCAGCAGCACCTTGAAAGCCGGATCGTCAGTAGGAACCGGTCCCATGAATCGCCCGACATGGTCGACAACCAGATCGCAGCCAATCCGTCCCAGCAGATCCTGCCGCTCGGGAAATTCCCTGCCGTTCATCTGCAGCTGAATGTGCCAGCCGAAATTGCTCACACGGGCCGCCATCTCCTCGAAAATATCCCAGGGCAGCGCGCCACCGGGCAGCATGTGAAAACGTACGCCCCGGACACCGAGATCGGTAAGTCGCTGCAACTCTTCGTCGGTTGCCGACAGATCCGCCACCATCACACCGCGGGCATTTTCCCCGAAAGCCTTCATGGCCTCCAGCTGACAGGAGTTGTCTTTTCCATAGGTGGTTGGCTGAACGACAACAACCCGCTCAAGCTTAAGACGGGCCTGCACGGAGCGGTAATCATTCACCCAGGCATCCGGCGGCGTCATCAGTGCCGTCGGTGCCGAGGCGAATTCACTATTATAAAAATGCATATGGGTATCACAACTTCCACTCGGAGCAATCAGCCTCGGACTCTTTCTATCTTCTGATGCAGCCATTATCCGTTCCCTCCCCCTCTATCGGGTTTAATCAATTTTATCCAGATCGCCGGCGAACTCCATGGCACAATAGGGACCTCCCTGGAAGAACCCCTCGGCCGGAGGTTCATCGCCCTGTACCGCCTTGATAGCCGAAACAACCGCGGCCTGATCGGCAACGTCCGTAGTGCCGCTCCTGGACATGGCTTTGTCCCGTTCCCGGGCCTGGCGCTGTGCTGCAAATATTTCTTCTGCAAATTCCTCCGAATTATCCCGGGGACGATATCCCAGACGTTCAGCCGGCGTATTGTCCCACCAGCTGCGCTCGTTTCCGGATACCCCCCAGACCACCTCGTAATGAACCGACAGCGGTGCATCAAGACAAAGCCGGGCGAGCTGCACCATATCCCGGTAGCTGAGCCAGCAACTGAGCATTCGCACGTTCAGCGGCCGGGGCTGAAATGAGCCGATCCGCATACAGATAATACTCATGCCGTGCTTATCGGCATAAAGTCGCGCCAGTGCCTCCCCGAACACCTTGGTGGCAGCGTAACGGCAATCCGGCCGCGGCGGATCATCAACCGTCAGCTTCCGGTCTCTCCGGTAGTAACCGATAAGATGGTTGGTACTGGCAAAAACAAAGCGCTTCACGCCATGCCTGCCGGGCAGCCTCAAAGGTGTTGAAGGCCCCGAGAATATTGCTTTTCAACACCTCATCCCAGGTGCCCTCCTCGGCCTTTCCGCCCAGGTGAATGACAGCATCAACCCCGTCCATGAGCGCATCGACCTCATCAGGGTTATCCAGATTGGCCAGCATGATTTCCTCTCCGGGTTTCGGATCCCCGAAAGGCCTGCGGTGCGAAAGACGCATGACCGGATATACACCCCTGAGTTCTTCGCGCAGCACCCGCCCGATAACACCATCCGCACCGGTTATCAAAATACGATTATACATTACCAGCCCCTGTCATTTTGCAACATCCCGTCACCAGGCGTAAAAATCCCTGTCATTCGTCAAGATGCCCCTGTCGAAAATTGCCCCGTTCAAGAGACCTCAGCCTTACCGGCAGATGAGCCGTTACCTGCCGGCAGCAACTGCCTGCATCTGCTTCTTCCATCCAGCGAACAGTTCGACCAGCCTGTCCTCGAAAACATCCTTTACCGGATCAACCCGGTTTGCTTCCTTCTCAAACCAGGCAACCATCATCCTGATCCCGTCAAGCAGTGAAATATCACACCTGAAATCAGGAATGACGCTCCTGATCTTGGCGTTGTCGAACAGTCCCGGGAAGGTTTTTTCCAGGCACAGGTGAGAGAACAAGGCTCCATCGGCTTCGACCAGAAGCTCGGATGGTATATGAACGATAGCGGGTTCAATACCGAGAACCTTGCCGAAGGCAAGATAGAGGTCTTCCCAGCGACAGCGCTCTTCACTGCAGGCATGATAGGCCTGTCCATAAGTTTGCGGGTTGCCCAGCACGCCGACAAAGGCCTTGGCAAGATCCGGCGCGAAGGTGAAACTCCACGGGGTCGATCCGTCGCCGAACATGACCAGCGGCTTACCCTTTCTGATCCGCTCGATTATGCCGTAATTCTGGCGCAATACCCCGACATTGGCTGCACCCTCTCCATAGGTAAGTGACGGGCGGATGATGGTAATCGGAAGCTGCTGTGCAGCAATCACCGAATGCAGATACCGTTCGACCTGAGCCTTGTCCCAGGCATAGACGAAGGAGGGATCATCATACAGGGACTCGGCGGATTCCACCGTCGGCACCGTGCTGTACGGACGTTTATAGGCGGCGACACTCGAGCAGATGACAATCTGCCCGGCAGCGTCTTTAAAGGCGGCGACCGTCGAGCGGGCATCGGCTTCGTTGAAACAGATCATGTCGATGACCGCATCAAATGATTCCCGCTGCATACGCGACTCGAAATCGGCGCGCGCTGCCCGGTCACCGGTGATCTGCCGTACCTCGCCATTAAAGGGGAGCGTGCGATTACCCCGGTTGAAGAGTGTGACCGCGTGTTTTTTTTCAAGCAGGAGATTGACAATCGCCCGGCTGATTACACCGGTTCCTCCCAGGACAAGTACATTCATGACAGTTCCTCCTTGAACGTGCCTTTTTATTCGGCTATCTCGTCATCCAGCCGCCGTCCACCAGCAGTGTTGATCCGGTGATATAGCTGCCGGCATCACTGGCCAGGAGCAGGGCCGGTCCCATGAGATCTTCCGGTTTTCCCCATCGACCCAGTACAACCATGCTGTTGAAATAGTCCCGCAACTCGCCCTGCACCATGCGGTCCGTCAGGGGGGTGGAAAACGGGCCGGGAGCGATAACGTTGGCAGTAATATTCCAGGGTCCGAGATCCTGGGCCATGGTCCGGGTAATGCCGATCAATCCGGCCTTGGTTGCCGAGTATGATCCCCTGGCTTCCTTGGTGCAAAGCCCGAAAATAGAACTGATGTTGATGATCCGCCCCCATTTACGCTCTTTCATCTGCGCCGCCAGCTCGCGTACGAGTACCATCGGTGCGCTCAGGTTCAGTTCCAGCAGCCGGTTCCAGTCATCGTCCTTGATTTCATCGACCGGGTCGGCAACATTTGTGCCGGCATTGTTGATGATGATGTCCACGCGTCCCATGGTCTGCATGGCCTTGGCCGCCAGCTGCACCGTATCCTGCCGGTTAGAGAGATCCGCCACAAAGGCCTTGCCTTTGCTGCCGGTTCCCTCGAGGATTTCCGCCATGGCCGTCTCCAGTTCGTCAGCATTGCGGCTGTTAATGACAATATCCGCCCCGGCCTGGGCCAGCCCTTTTGCCATGGCCAGTCCAAGTCCTTTGCTGCCGCCGGTTACAAGAGCAACCTTGCCTTTCAGATTAAACATATCTTGTATCATTGTTATGGCTCCAGATGTTGATTCCAGCGTTTCTCAGTAGCGTTGTGCCCGTGCCTGATTTGTGTTTATGAGAATGCTGGATTTTTTAATGAAGAGGTTCCGGTTATCAGCGTTTCTGCAGATGGTGAGGCCGTCACCGCTTTAAGAAAAATAATATTCATCCTCTACAACCGGCTGCCGGCGGTGTCGGTATTGTTTGCTGCAGATAAGATCCCTAATATTTCGACGAAGAGAGCCCTCTGGTCTGTTCCCCGGTGACCAGAGGGCTCTCTTGCTGTCCGTGCGGTCAATAACTGATCCGATCCTTCCTCCTGCGTTGTCAGTTTACAAACTTGGGCATCAGCAGGCGCGGCAGGAAGAGAATAAGATCCGGAAAAAGAATGACGACAATCAGCACCCCGAGCATCGGCAGGAGGATGATAGCAACGTCTTTCAAGGCTTCCCCAAGCCGTATCTCGCCGATGGCACAGCTGATCAGCAGACACAAACCGTAGGGGGGGGTGACCAGTCCGAAAGCGAGTGAGATGACGCCGATAATAGCAAAATGGATAGGGTGCAGTCCGGCAAATTCAGCCACCGGCCAGAGAACCGTGCCCAGGATGATGATGGCCGGGATAGCATCGATAAACATACCGATGAAAAGGAAGGCCCCGGCAACGAGCAATCCGGTGCTGATCGGGCCGGCCCCGAACTGTTTAAGAAAACCGACCAGTGCCAGGGGGATCTTGTAGTAGGCCAGCAGCCAGCCAAAAGCCGATGCGGTGCCGATACAAAACAGTGATATGGCCGCAAAACGGGCAGATTCATAGAGAACCTTGGGAATGTCACGAAAGCTGATCGTGTTATAAATAACCATTCCCAGGAGCAGCGAGTAGAGCACCGCGATGGCTGAGGCCTCGGTCGGGGTGAAAAAACCGGCGACAATACCGCCGACAATGATCATCGGGGTCATCAGCGGCAGCATGGCCTGGAAAATGGCAATAATCGCCTCTTTTATGGTCGATCGTGCATAGATGGGATAGTGGTAGATCTTGGCATAGATGTAAACGGTTGCCATCTGCGACAGTGCCACGAGCATGCCGGGAATGACACCGGCAAGAAACAACCCGCCGATGGAGACGGTCATCAAGCCTCCCCAGACAACCATCAGGATACTCGGGGGAATGATGACGCCCATTACCGAGGAGCACGCCGTAATGCCCACGGAAAAACTGGAAGAAAAACCCTGTTTTTTCATCTGCGGGATGAGCAGGGAACCGATACCGGCGGCGTCGGCGGTGGATGATCCGGAGATGCCGGCAAAGAGCATACTCACCACGACATTAATATGTCCGAGTCCCCCGGGCAGATGCCCGACCAGGGCTCGAGCCAGCTTGACGAGACGATCGGTGATGCCTGCCGAGTTCATGATGTTGGCTGCCATCAGAAAAAACGGTACGGCCAGCAGGACAAAGGAATTGTAGGACTTGAACATCTCATTCATCAGAAGAAACGGAGTAAGGCGGATCCAACATAAGGAAGACGGGAACACAGGCAAGCCCAAGGGCAAATGCCACTGGAACCCGCAGGATTACCAGAACGCCGAATACCAACAATAAAATTGCCCCAACTTGTATGGTGTCATGAATTATCACTCCGCCATAATTTGATGTTGTCGACAGTCTTTTCGATCAAAAACAATATCCACGTGATGCCGGCAATTGGCCAGGCCATGTAGATATACACCATCGGCATCTCCGCCATCTCAGAGGTCCTGCATCAGACCGAATTTTACCAGTGGCAGCCCCCAAATGATAAAAATCATGGCCGTCACAAAAATCAAGAAATCAACGAACATCCTGCTCAGCGCTTCACCGCGTGACGTTTTGGCTTTAGGAAGCAGATCGACGGTAAAATGGGTTCCATCCCGCACCGCAACCATCGACCCGACCAGGATAATCCAGATAAAACAGAACCGGGCCATCTCCTCGGTCCAGATATAACGCGGGATAAAACTGAAATACCGGGCGAAAATCTGAAGTACTACCGGAATAACCAGCAGACCCATCAAAATAGCCAGGCCTACCTTAAGAAACCGATAATACCCATCCAATATTTTTCTCATCATCGAACTATCCAGTTTAACAATTAACGCCCGGGAACGCGACCAGGTATTTAAATAGTTTCCATCCTGAAACAGCGCCTTTCCCCTAACTCGTCGTTACTCTCAAAATTTAATCCTCGGAATATCAATTATATGCCTGCGGTTAAATTTATCGAACGCCTAGATTTAGGTGAAAATCGCTCATTTCCGGACGAAAACTAAATAGAATAAAAGCCGGGAGTCTTGAGGTCCCGGCTTTATTATCCACTACCTACAGGTGTTTCTGACTTGGTTTTTACAGACGCTGGTTCTATTGCGCATTCATAATCTTCATAGAACATGGGCACACCGCTCTTCAAAATACTCCTTGAGGACCGGCTAGCGGCGGCAACCAGCTGGTCGCGATCCTTGAAATAGATCGTCTTCAATTTGCCTTCGGCTTGCATCTGGTATCAACTTCTGACGGTCTTCGTAGACTCGAGAATGCGGCCATAGGTGCCGGCATCCTTGCCAGCCTGCAGAATGGCCGCCTGAAGATCTTCGGGCAGCCTCTGGAAGGTCTTGTTGCTGAAGCAGAGCGGACGAACGGTGATGGCATGGGCGGTCATTGCGATGTCCGGACCGACTTCATAGAACTTCATCTGCTGAATGCCGGCAGCCTCGTTCTCGGCCGCATCGATGACGCCGGTCTGAATAGCGTTGTAAACCTCGGCATAGGCGATAACGGTCGGGGCCATGCCGAAGGCTTAGAACATGCTGGTCTGGATCGGAGCGCCCATGACGCGGATCGGCATATCCTTGACGTCGGCCATGGTCTGAACCGGTTTATTGACGATCAGCTGCCGTGTCCCGCCGCCACCGTAGCCGATCAGACGAACATCGGCCTTCTCAAGGATATCATCTTTGATCGGATCCAGCGCGTCGCCGCCAAGAACCTTGCTCCAGTCCATCTGATTTTTGTACAGCATCGGCGGATCCATCAGTGAAGCCATCTTGGAGAAGGTTGACATGTGAGATGGGGAGACGACGGCATAGTCAACCGACATGCCCTGGTTCATATAGGCAAAGTAATCTTTCTCAAGGCCAAGTTCGCTGTTGAGATGCATGACGAACTCAATGGATTTGTCACCGGTGTAATAAAGCTTTACCAGTTCCTCGAACTTGCGCATCAGGCGAGTAAAAGCGTGATTTTCGTCAAACTGGCTGGCACCGTGGAATGTAAAATCAGCTGCCTGGGACACCGAAATGGTCATGAAACAGGTAAAAAAAGCAACAAAGACTACACGAAATAATTTACTTTTCATCGTTTCCTTCCTCCTTTTTACAAGTTATCCAGCTAAACTCCGACAGGTTTTCACTTCGCTCTTACAGCAAAGTGCTCTCTATGAACGTCCTTTTTCCCCTCCGGAAGACTTCCAAAGATCGTCAAACATTACCGACCTCAGCCTTCCTTTGTCAAGCATTATATATACTGCCTTGTGCAATTGTCGCCAACAATGTCGACAATGGCACAAAGTGGGGATATTTGGCCAAGTAACTGATATATATGTATTTTTAAAACTATCACAGAACGGAAGAGATAACGGCGCGAATACCCGCCGCCCCTTTCAAGACCGTATTCCCGCCCTTTTCTCTTCTATGTCGGGGCTAAGCCGACAATACAGCAAATAGGTCCGGTCCTGAAAGACGGCGGTCTGCATTCAGATCAGTGCACTCTTCTTTCCAAAACCCCTAAAACCCCTTCTCCGGCTACCAAAACCCGTCAGGCAGTTAACCGATAGTTCCCTGTCAGGACAACACAACGCGCTCTATTAGAACAGGAAAAAGCCGCGCGAAGAAACCGTTGCCGGTATCAAGAATGTCCCGAATGCTGTTGACAATATTGTTGGCAGTGCTAATCTGCCGTAGACCCCGATCTGAACAGGAGATCAGGGGAAATGGCAGAACATTGCAAAGGATGGAAGACAGATGAGTAAAGAAGCTCATTCACCGACCAGTGTTCAAACGAGTGTAGGTACCTTCGAAGTCGATATTGTCCTCGGGCGCCTCTATCCATGAGAAAGACAGGTTGAAGAAAAAATAAGTGCACTGGCTGAAATCAGTGTGAAACATCTACAACCTTCTCGCCGGATGTACCTCGAGAAACGTGGGCATCTCGTCCCGGCGGACCAATGATCAAGATGCCTCCGGCAAGAAAACAAGAATAAACAACCGGGCCTCGGTAATCGTCGCTCAATCACGGTAAACTCCGGGCCTGGCAAAAGTTGACTGGTAAAGGAGCACGGTATTAAAAAGGGACAAAAAATAAGCTGAGAGAAACAATCGCCAATGATGACGTGGCACGAAGGAGTTGCGTCTGCAGTTCCGGTCCGGCGATTATTGAACTCGGCGCGCACGCAGTGGAAACAGGCCACGATGTATCAATTTTGAAAAGCGTCTGGCAGAAAACAATTTCTTCCTTTCGTGGATAATTTTTACCATTCGGCGTATCCCCATTAAGCGGGTCGCACCGGGTATTGGAGTTATACTATGCAGGTTTTTTCCTATGCAGCACTGAAAGCTTTCACCACGTCGGTGTTCCTGAGCATGGAATGTTCCGAAGCGGATGCCCGAAAAGGTGCTGATGTATTGCTGGCAGCCGACCTGAGAGGGGTCGACTCACACGGAGTAGCGCGCTTGAGTTCCTATGTCAGGCTCTGGGAAAACGGTCGTATTAATGCACATCCGAAGATACGTGTTGTCCATGAGACACCGAGCACGGCAGTGATAGATGGCGATTCAGGGCTTGGCCTGGTGGTGGCTCCGGTAGCCATGGCCTGCGCCATTAAGAAAGCCGAGCAGGTCGGAACAGGCTGGGTGGCCGTGAAAAATTCCAATCATTACGGCATTGCCGGCTATCATGCCATGCAGGCCCTGGAACACGACATGATCGGCATATCCATGACCAACGCCAGTCCACTGGTGGTACCGACCTTTTCCCGGGAACGGATGCTTGGTACCAACCCGATCGCCGTTGCCTTTCCTGCCGGAGAAGAGCCGCCTTTCGTCGCCGATTTCGCCACGACAACGGCGGCCTATGGGAAACTGGAAATTCTTCAGCGCAAGGAGGCTGACGTCCCTCCCGGCTGGGTGCAGGACCCCGAGGGCAACCCGAGCAAGGATTGTCATGCCGTCAGCAAAGGCGGCGGACTGCTGCCCCTGGGCAGTGATCGCGAGCACGGCAGCCACAAAGGCTATTGCCTCGGCGCCATGGTGGATATTTTCTCTGCCGTTCTGTCCGGGGCCAACTACGGCCCCTGGGTACCGCCCTATGTGGCCTTCCTCGAGAAGAAACAGGATCTGGTCGGTGCCGGTATCGGCCATTTTTTCGGCGCCCTGCGGATCGATGCCTTCCGCCCGGCGGATGAATTCAAGAGCCATATGGACAAATGGATAAGACGCTTCAGAGAGGCCGAGCCGATTGCTGTTGACAACAAGGTTCTGGTTCCCGGTGATCCGGAGCGGGAATGTGAGAAAATTCGGATGACAGAAGGTATCCCGCTGCTTGACCCGGTGGTCGCTGACCTGTCGGTACTGGCCGAAAAATTTGCTCTTTCTCTGTAATTTCCGGCCCTGACTGGAATGGTGTCAGCTTTTGACAGCACTTTTTAATTTTCTCACTGCCGATCCCGGGGCGGTAAGAATCGGGATGTCAGTTACCTCTTTACAAATTTCCGCGGCTGTTGACATTGAAAAGTGGGCGAGCATTATTGCGTCATAGCCTTTCAGGGTAGCGGCCGTCTCGGCAATGAGTTGATCATGGAAGGCCTGATTACCATTCGCAGCGGCTTCCCTGGCTCCCTTGACGAAGGTGGTTTTCAATGAGGCCCCTTGCGGTGCTGACTGAGAGAATTCTTTCTCCATACTCTCAATCGATGGTGTGAATGTTGCCAGCATTGCCAGCTTCAGCCCCTTTGCAAAGGCTGCATCGAACATCGCATCATTGGGTTTCAGGACAGGTATCGAAAAATGTCTCTGCACAAGATCGATCGCCTCTCCGAAAGCCGAACAGGTGAAAAGGATGCCGTCAGCCCTCGTTGTAACCGCGTATTCCGCCAGTGCGACAATACGGCTGGCCGTTTCCCGGCCGGCGGAACGATCACGGGAAAGGCTGTCATCCAGGAGGTGAACGAGTTCTGCCTGCGGCCACAGGGAAGTAAAAGCATCAATGGTGGGCGGGATAGACAGCATGGTAGCATGGATAAGTGCGATACGGCTCATGGTATACCTTTTCTTTTAATTAAAATGATGCTTGCCAGGAAACACTTTTATTTATTATGCTCCGTCCTGTACTCATTATCTGTGTATGATCCGACATTTCGCGTCGTCGAGAGAATGTAAGATTCCACGATCGCCCAACTGCGGCCTGCTGCTGCATACGGCCGGTCAAAAGAGAAAAGAGGCTCCGGTATGAGACAGCAGACCATCACGGTTGGATGCAGCGTCAGTTTTTCAAAAACGGTTGGCGAAAGCGATATCTATCTGTTTGCCGGCATCACCGGCGACCTCTCCCCAAATCATGTCAATCGGGAATTCATGAAAAAGACATCCTACGGCAGACGCATCGCCCACGGGGTTCTGCTGATGGGCTATATGTCCACCGCATCATCTCTTCTGCTTCAGCAATACCCGGCTTCAAATAATGATGCAACTGCTGTATCACTCGGCTATGACCGCGTGCGCTTCCTGAAACCGGTATTCATCAACGATACCATCACGGTAAACTATACCGTTGCGCGTTTTGACAAAGAAAAAAAACGATCCATCTCTGACATTGAAGTTATCAACCAGCATGGAGAAATAGTTGCCGTAGCCCAGCACATCTTGAAATGGGTCGCAAATTCCTAGCCGGATCCAGCCTGATTATTATTCCCGGAGGATTGTGACACCGCGAGAGAGGAAGGATTAAGCACCCATTTTCTGCATTTCTTCTGCTATCACTTTTTCCATCACCGCAAGCGGAGCCTCGTGCCCGGTGTATAATTCGACCTGACCACAGGCCTGATGCAGCAGCATCCTCACACCGGGGACGGTAATACAGCCGGCACCTTTGGCCTCCCGCAGAAGCCTGGTTTCAACCGGGATAAAAACAGCATCCATGACAATCAGCTTTTCCCGCAGTTTTTCCAGCGCCACCGGGCTATCATCAGGTGCATTAAAGCCTATCGACGTCGCGTTTACCAGGATATCATGGCTGCCATCTGCTGAAAACGCCTCCAGGCTGCCTCCCATCTGCAACCCCAGGTCAGCGGCAAGCCTCTGCGCTTTGTCGACAGAACGATTGTAAAGGATTACCTCGGCTCCCGCTTCAGCCAGACCATAGGCTACGGCCCTGGCGGCGCCGCCACCACCCAGCAGGGCGACTCTCTTACCGGTAAGGCTGGTTACTTCCTGCAGGGCCCGCATCGCACCAATATAGTCCGTGTTATAGCCGGTCAAAAATCCATCCCTGTTATCAATGGTGTTTACTGCGCCGATCACCTCTGCTGCCGGATCCAGCCGGTCAAGATAAGGGATGACGGCGGATTTAAAGGGCATCGAAACATTCATGCCCCGTATGCCAAGAGCGCGTATGGCTTTTACGCCCTGCTCTGCGTCGGTGATACCGAAATAGACAAAGGTATAATCTATCCCGAGTTTTCTATAGGCGGCGTTGTGAACTTCAACCGCCATCCGGTATGGATGGGCGGCCATCGAGCCGCATAATGTGGGCAGTGAGTGTGGCATAGCTGTTTTTTAAACTCCTGAGCGGCTTAAGGTACATCCCTCGGTCTGGCAATTAAAAAACAAACACAATTCCGGCAAAATAAATAAGGAGCACGATTGTTCTCTATCGGGAGAACCTAGGCAATTTCTTTGCACCTGTCAACAGCGGTGCTCTAGAGGACGGATGGTATTTGTACGCCTTGCATCAGGAATAGGAAACGGCTAGGATAGTCCGGATGATACCTAGTTAGTGTCGTCATAAATGGCCATTTTACCCTAACTCTTCGTTGCTCTCAAAATTTAATCCGCGGAATATCGTCTATATGCCTGTGGTTAAATTTATGAGCGCCTCGATTTAGAACAAAAATCTCATTTATGGACAGACACTAGTTAATGCCGTTCTAACGCATTGCCGGACTATCGCCTGCCTGCGTGTGACTTCTGATCCCTGTAGTGTGGACAAAAACGATGACAGCCCGCTCAAGCTCTGAAACAACAAGCGTTCTAGCAATAATCGGGGATCCCGTAAAACAGGTGAAATCCCCTGCTACCTTCAAAGACTATTTCACGTCGCATGGCATCAATGCGGTAATGGTACCACTGCATGTTGGCGAAAAGGACTTTCTGACGGTTCTGGGAGGATTGCGTGCGGTGAAAAATTTTGCCGGCGCTATCGTGACCATTCCCCATAAATACCAGGCCTACCAGGCGGCTTGCAGCAGAGGCCCGATGGCGCTTAAGACCGGGACGGCCAATGTACTCACTCCCATCGGGGAAGACCGCTGGTCAGCAGAAATGCTGGACGGCATCGGACTTCTTAACGCCCTGCAGAAACGTGGTATTGCCGTCAGGGGATTACGAACCTTGCTCATCGGTGCGGGAGGAGCTGGTACGGCTATCGGGGTGGCTCTCGAGCAGCTGGGTCAGGTTGCTTCAATCTCCATAACAGATCCCGACAGGACAAGGGCGGAGAATCTTCTTGCCAAACTGCAGAACGGTGGAATTGCCGGACCGGACCCCGCCGGCTACCAGCTGGTTATTAACGCCTCACCGATTGGCATGGGGAGCAATGAAAGTCCCGTTGACGCGGCCCGGATTGCATCCGGCACCATTGTCTGCGACGCCATTATGGAGCCGCCTAAAACCCGGTTTCTGCAAATAGCTGAGCATAGGGGCTGTACCATTGTCGAGGGCAGAGAGATGCTGCTTGGACAGGTTGAAGACATTGTCCGTTTTTTCGGACTGCAGGCTGCATAATCCCTGATGCATACTTATGGGTCACCTTGCATAACCAAATTATTCAAGATACCCTTTATGTATACCTCAAATAACCATCTTGTAAATGGACCGGCAGAATGGAAAAGACACTAAACAGCAAAGTGGCGCTTATCACCGGCGGTGCACGGGGCATCGGCCTTGGCGTGGCCAGGCGGCTTGCTGCGGAAGGTTTCGAGCTGGCAATCATCGGCAGAAAGCGGGAATCTGAAGTTGACAGCCTGGGTGGGTTACGTGCCCTGGGCCGGGACGTGCTCTATTGCCGGGGAGATATCAGCAGAACCGGTGACATCGAGGAGATAGTCCGGAAGATCTATGGTCATTACCCGCAGGTCAACCTGCTGGTAAACAATGCAGGTATAGCACCGGATAAGCGGGTTGATCTGCTGCAGACTTCGGAAGCAAGCTACCACAAGGTGATGAATACCAATCTTGCCGGTCCCTTCTTCCTGACCCAGCGTATTGCCAGGCGTATGCTTGCGGCAAAGACGGAAAATCCCGGGTTTCACGGCCTTATCGTCACTATTTCATCAATCAGCTCAACGGTTGCCAGTGTTGAACGGGCCGAGTACTGTATCTCAAAGGCCGGGCTCAGCATGCTCACCAAGCTGTTTGCCTGCCGGCTGGCAGCCTACAATATTCCCGTTTACGAGGTACGTCCGGGGATAATACGGACCGACATGACCGAGAAAGTTCGCGAGAAATACGACAGCATGCTGGCAGAAGGGCTCTGCCTGACGGCCAGGTGGGGTACGCCGGATGATGTCGGTAAAACGGTCGTTTCACTGTCACGCGGAGACTTTCTCTATTCCACTGGACAGGTTTTCATGGTGGATGGGGGATTGACGGTGTCCCGCCTCTAGTCCGGTATTCATGAGCCGATACAGCCCGCTCTCCTGCGTCGCTTTTGCGGTTCACATACTACTGTATGGTGAATCGCAAGTCTCCTTGGCAAGCAGGCTGTCTCAACTCGTGAAATATCCGGACTAGCCCCGCATTCATGAGCCAATATACCCCGATTTTCCGGGTCGCTTTTGCGGTTCACCTATTGTAGTCTAGTAAATCGCAAGTCTCCTTGGCAAGCAGACTGTCTCGACTCGTGAACGTAGCGCTGACCTATTCTCTTAGAAACCGGTGAACGAGGGTTTTCGTTTCTGTTTAAAACTCTCCTTTCCTTCCATGCCGTCAGCCGACTGAGCCGCAAGCCCGCTGGCTATTGACTCAAGAGCGGTTACGGGCTGACCGGCTGCCAGGCCGTTTATAACCTGTTTTGCCAGACTCACGGCTACCGGCGATGATTGACAGATCTGATCGGCAAGCTCAAGCGCCTGCTGCAAGCCTTCATTAACCGGCACGACTTCATCGACCAGACCGATGCTGCATGCCTCCAGCGCCGAGATCGGTTTGCCCGTAAAGATCAATTTCTTCAGTTTGCTCGGGCCGGTCAACTGCAATGCTTTCTGGGTACCCATCCAACCCGGCAAGGTGCCTACCGTCACCTCGGGAAAGGCGTACTGCGACTGCTCCTCAGCAATCCTGATGTCGGCGGCCAGGGCCAGTTCCAGGGACCCCCCGAAGGTATAGCCGTTTGTTACGGCAATAACAGGCTGCAGGAGTTCTTCAAGGCTCCTGATAATACGATGCCCCCGGCGGACCCAGTTTCTCCACATCTCGAGGGGGGGAAGCGACGACCAGGCCTTAATATCCGCTCCTACCCCGAAGGCGCGCGGTGTCTTCGAATAAAGGATGACAGCGCGCACCGAGCGATCCTGGTCAATTTCCGAGAGGAAGGCATCGAGCCGTTCCATCATCTCCCAGCTGATGGCATTCAGTTTATCCGGGCGATTGAGGGCAATCATTGCCACCTGGTTGCGAACGTCACATACAATTGTTTCAACTTTCTTGCTCATTGCGCTTATCCTTTTTTTGTGCCGGCAGATACCGGTTAACTTTCGTATCAGTGATGAACAGGGAATAACAATACTATCCGACCCCGCCATACTGATCATTTGTTTCAGTAGGTCGATTGTATATAGGCTTTAACCGAAGTGAGATGATGGTACATCGCTTCCTCCGCTTTCGTTTCGTTTCGTTGCCTGACGGCTCTGACAACGGCTGCATGTTCCCTGTTGAACAAAGCCCAGTTGTCGGAAGTGATCCACTCCTGCTTTTTCAGGCACCAGTCGTCTGAAAGACGCATCTTACTGATCCCGGAATAGAGTGCAATAAGCAGCGAGTTCCGGGTGGCAATTACCAGGGTCTCGTGGAAAAGGACATCCCATTTCTCGTTTGTCTCCAGATCCTTGGCCTCATCGTTACGCTTCGCGCAAAGGGCGAGTCTCTCAATTTCCTGAAAGGAGGCTCGCTGGGCAGCGGCAGCGGCGATTTTCGGCTCAAGCATCAGGCGGGCCTCCATGATTTCCATCGGATTGGTTCTCTGGGTTGCAATCTGGAACGCTTCAGTACTGAGTGCCGGGCGGGGACCGACAAAGGTGCCCTTTCCGACATGCCGCCAGAGCAGATCTTCTGCTTCGAGGTGTGATAAAATCTTCCGTAATCCGCTGCGGGACAGGCCAAGATTTTCACAGAGTTCCCGCTCCGACGGAAGACGCTCTCCGAGCTGGTATTGGCCGTTTGAAAGGTTTTCCTTCAGCAGTACCAGGGCACTGATTGTTTTGTTCTGCATAGGTTTTCTATCCTGACCCGTTAAAAATTTTACATTTTAAATACCAATACATTAATTGGTTCAACAGGTCAAATTAAAATAGTGCGTTATATTGAACTAATAGAAGTTTTTACCTAATAAGAATAGACACCAATATCAATTTGGTGTATTTTCCAGGCATTTCCCTGCCAGTATCCGGGGCGGCACGAGGTAGCGCCGTTTTTCCAGGGAGGCGGCCGGATGCTGGATGCACAGATAATACAAGCAGTACTGAAAAAACCATAAGGACGAACCTATGTTCAAAATAGTGAGTGCTCACGAAGCAGCAGGTTTCATTAAAGACGGCGCTACCGTGGGCATCGGCGGTGCCGGTGCGGGCCATGCGGTGCCGGACCGGCTGCTGCAGGGGCTGGGAGAACGCTTCGCCGAAACCGGTCAACCGCGAAAGATCAAGGCATTTCACCCGTGCGGCATTGGCGACAACAAAACAAGAGGAATGAACCATGTGGCCTATGCCGGCCTCATTGATACGGCCATCGGCGGTTTCTGGGGTAATGCGCCGAAGATGGTCCAGCTGGCCCTGGAAAACAGGATTAAAGGCTATAACTTTCCGCAGGGAGTTCTCGGTCACCTGGTGCGGGCAACGGCATCGGGGAATCCCGGGGAGATCACCCCTATCGGCCTTAATACTTATGTAGATCCCCGGCTCGAAGGCGGTAAAATCAACGACATAACCAGCGAAGACCTCGTTGAGGTCATTGAGCTCGGCGGGAAGGAATATCTTTTCTATAAAGCAATACCGGTCGATGTCGCCTTCATACGGGGAACTTCTATTGATTGCGAAGGCAACCTGACCATGGAGGAGGAAGTCGGATTCTTTTCCATGCTGTCCCTGGCCCAGGCGGCAAAGGTGAATGGCGGTATCGTGATCGCCCAGGTAAAACGCAGCACGGATGGTCATTGTGATCCCGGACATGTCAAAGTGCCGGGAGTCTTTATCGACTATGTGGTCATCGAACCAGACCAGGAGATGACCTTCCAGACGCCCTTTGATCCGGCCCTCGTGAAAAGGGACGTGCCGTACGAATCGGAAGAATTGAAACTTGAAGGGGTAAAGCGGCTCGTCAACCGCCGGGCGGCACTTGAATTGCGGCCGGGCATCTTTGTCAATCTCGGCTACGGCATGTCGGACGGGGTGCCTATCGTCGCCCAGCAGGAAGAGATTTGCGATCAGCTGGTGTTCATGATTGAACAGGGAGCCATCGCCGGTATTCCAACGACAGGCCTCAATTTCGGCGCGATGTTCAGTCCCTCGGCAATTCTCGATGATGGCTATCAATTTGATTTTTTCCAGGGCGGCGGCCTGGATATGGCCTTTCTCGGGTTTGCCCAGATAGACCAGTTCGGCAACATCAATTCCACCCGGTTTGGCAAGAATATCACCGGTAGCGGCGGCTCCATTGATATCTCGTCTTCGGCGAAAAAGGTGGTCTATTGCGGCACATTCGCCGTAAAATCAGAACAGGAGATAAGCTCGTCAGGAATTACCATCACGCATCCCGGAAAGTTGAAAAAGTTTGTTGAGCACGTACAGCAGGTATCCTTTTCGGGCAGGAGTGCCCTGCAGCGGGGTCAGACTATTTTCTATGTGACAGAACGGGCCGTATTCACCCTGACTCCTGACGGTGTCACGCTCATCGAGATAGCGCCGGGCGCTGATCTGCAGCGGGATATACTCGGCATGATGGAATTTCGTCCAATCATCAGCGACAACCTGAAGACCATCGACCCGAAGATCTATCAACCGCATAAACTCGGGCTGAAGGAACGGTTTCGCACAGATTTGTTTTAGTCACAAGGTGGCCGCACTATTTCACGCGTTGAGACAACCTGGCAATCAAACGGTGAAATAAACGGTTATCCCGCGGTTCGCATACTTCCAACAAGTAACGAGGCACAACCATGCTGATGCAGATACCAAAAGATTCACTTGAGACCTATGAGCAGATTCGGGAGATGACCGCAGCATTTGCCCGCGAACAGATTCGTCCGCAGGCTGAGAGACTCGACCGGGAAGAGGAGTTTCCTGTAGAAATTTTCAAGCAGATGGCGGGACTGGGGCTCTTTGGCATTACCACTGAGGAAGAATATGGGGGTGCAGGCGTAGACTGCTATGCCTATGCAATTATCATGGAAGAGTTATCCAGAGGATATTCCGCTGTCGCAGACCAGTGCGGCCTGGTGGAACTGATCTGCACGCTGCTCAGCCGCTATGGAAGTGATGAGCAGAAAGCGTTATACCTTCGCAGGATTACCGCCTTCGACCTGCGTGTGGCTTACTGCCTTACCGAAGCGGGAGCAGGCTCTGACCTGGCCGGACTGAAGACAACCGCTGTTAAAACTGAAACCGGCTGGAGCCTGACCGGCAGTAAATTGTGGATCAACAACGCCCCCTTTGCCGATATCGGACTCGTCCTGGCCCGCACCGATCCGGAGAGCGGGCACCGGGGCATGAGCGTCTTTATTGTTGATCTGCATAGCGAAGGGGTGAGCCGCGGCCCGAAGGAACACAAAATGGGACAGCGGGCCTCCCAGGTCGGTCCTCTCTTTTTCGATCATGTCCAGCTCCCCCGGGAGGCTTTGCTCGGTGAGATGAACCGTGGTTTTTACATGATCATGAGCGTGCTTGAGAAAGGGCGGGTCGGGATAGGCGCCCTGGCGCTCGGCATTGCCCAGGCAGGACTTGATGCGGCGCTTGACTATGCAAAAACGCGGAAGCAATTCGGCAGCCATATTGCAGAGTTCCAGGGAGTGCAGTGGATGCTCGCCCAGATGGCCATGGAGATCTCCGCCGCACGCGGACTTGTGCACAGGGCAGCCGTCATGCTTGATAACCGGAGTCCCGCCACGGCCGCCTGTTCCATGGCCAAATGTTTTGCCAGTGATGTTGCCGTGCGCCAGACGGCGGAAGCAGTGCAGATTTTTGGCGGCAGCGGCTACATTCAGGGCTACGAGGTCGAACGGCTGTACCGTGATGCCAAAATAACACAGATCTATGAAGGTACGAACCAGATACAACGAACCATTATCGCCAGACAACTGCTCAAGTAGAGCTGATCTTAGCCGCAACCTCCGGCTTGACTATTACCGATAAGGACAGGGACAATGCTGAAAATTGATATGAAACTCACCCCGGTGGCACTGCAAAAAAAACTGGACAATATGTTTATGATGGCCGAAGAAAAGATCACGGCCATAGAACAAACCTGGGACCCGGCCCGTGGAACGCCGGTCTACACGGTGCAGGGACAATACACCTCCCGGGGCTGGACTGAATGGACCCAGGGGTTCCAGTTCGGCTGCGCGCTCCTGCTCTTCGATGCAACCGGAGACACCCGTTTTCTCGATTCCGGCCGTGACCGGACGATACGGCACATGGCGCCGCACATCAGCCACGTCGGCGTGCATGACCACGCCTTCAACAATGTCAGCACCTATGGCAACCTGCTGCGCTTAATGAATGAGGGACGTATACCTGAAAACCTCAGAGAAAGAGAGCTCTACGAACTCGCGCTGAAACTGTCGGGTGCCATTCAGGCGGCGCGCTGGACCGGGGTACCCGGAGGGCTCGGCTTTATCTATTCCTTCAACGGCCCCCACTCTCTTTTTGCAGATGCCATCCGAACCGTCCGGGCACTCACCCTGAGCCACCAACTCGGCCACGTGCTGATGGGCGAGCAGGATGAAAAAATAAACCTGCTCAAACGGGCCCTCCAGCACGCCGAGACAACGGCGCGATACAATGTCTATTTCGGCGGGGACCGGGATTCCTATGATATCCGGGGACGGGTCGCGCACGAAGCGATATTCAATGTGAACAACGGTGCATACCGCTGTGCCAATACGCAGCAGGGATATTCTCCTTATACTACCTGGACTCGCGGTCTTGCCTGGATTTTCTGCGGATTTTCAGAGCTGCTCGAGTACCTGGTTACCCTCGAAGAGCATGTTTTTGACAACCTTGTCCCCGAGATATATGGTGACAAGAAAAGTGCTGTTGAACGTTTCGTCGAGGTCACCGAAGCCGTTGCCGATTTCTATATCGAGCATGCGACAACAGACGGCATCGTCTATTGGGATACCGGGGCGCCGGGTCTTGCCGGTATGGGCGATTACCTGGACAGGCCGGCTGATCCGTACAATGATTTTGAACCGGTTGATTCATCGTCTGCTGCTATCTGCGCTCAGGGCTTTCTCAGACTTGGCAGGTATCATAAAGCCAATGGCCAGGAACAGAAAGGAGAGCGCTATTACCAGGCCGGATTGACCATTGCCGCGAGACTGCTGGAAGATCCCTACCTGTCCAGCGACCCGGCGCACCAGGGGCTGCTGCTGCACTCGGTGTATCATCGCCCCAACGGCTGGGATTATGTGCCGGCCGGACAGAAAGTTCCCTGCGGCGAATCCTGCATGTGGGGGGATTATCACCTCCTCGAACTGGGGGTCTATCTCCAGCGGTTGGCCGGCAATGGCAGATATCATCGCTATTTCCTCGGTGAGTAAACGGGAACAGGTACCTGGAGAACTATCGGCTGAAAGAGCCGAAGGCAGGATATGGAGATGAATAAACGAATTATTCGCTGGGGCATCCTCGGTGCCGGTGATGTCTGCGAGGTAAAGAGCGGACCGGCCTTTCAGCGGGCAAAAAACTCCGCGCTTGTTGCCGTAATGCGCCGAAACGCTGCCAAGGCAGAGGATTTCGCCAGGCGGCACGGGGTGGCCAGATGGTACAACTCGGTTCCCGACCTGCTTGCTGATCCTGAAATCGATGCGGTGTATATTGCCACACCACCGCGTTACCACCTGGAACACACCCTCGCCGCCCTGGCCGCAGGCAAGAATGTCTACCTGGAAAAGCCCATGGCGATGACCAGTGATGAATGTCGCCGTATCATCAAAGCAGAGAGCGAGAGTCAAAATAAAATAGCCGTGGCCCATTACCGCAGGGCCTTACCCGCCTTCATCAAAATTGGCGAACTGCTCAAAAGCGGCGCCATCGGCACCGTCAGGCTTGCGGAAGTCAACTTTTTCCTGCCTGAGCGCAATAGCCTTATCCCGGATACCGGCGATAACTGGCGGGTCAACCCGTCGATCTCCGGCGGAGGGTTGTTCCATGATCTGTCGCCTCACCTGCTTGATCTGCTTCTCGTCTATTTTGGCCGCCCGATTCACTTCGAGGGCTTCTCCATGCGGCAGAACAGCGAGTCGCAGGCCGATGATTTTGTTCAGGGCACGATACGTTTTGCCAACAACGTGGTCTTCCGCGGCTGCTGGTGTTTCACCGTGGCTGAATCCGCCAGCTCAGATTCTCTGGTCATCACCGGCAATAAGGGGCAGATTGCCTGTCCCTTTTTCGGAGAGGAGGTCCGGCTGCGAAACGCTGAAGGGGAACAAATTATCCCGTTTAGCAATCCGCCAAACATCCAGCAGCCGATGATAGAGCGGGTTTCGAGCTACTTCCTCGGCGAAGTGGTCTGTCCCTGTTCAACAGCGGACGGGCTGCAGGTAATGGAAATAATCGATCGTTTTACACAGAGCTGAAAAACCGTACCGCATTCCGGTGAGGACAGACGAATACCCGCCGTAATTAACTAAAGAAAAAGGAAACAGGAAAAAAATGCCGCAATCATTATTTGATTTGACGGGAATGACCGCACTGATTACCGGTTCCTCTCAGGGATTGGGCTTTGAAATTGCACGAGGCCTCGGTAAAGCGGGCGCTACCGTGATTTTAAATGGCAGAAACAAGGCGAAACTCGATCTCGCCGTCGACCATTTCAAGCGGTTGCACATTGCCGTCCATGGGGTGACAATGGATGTTCGCGATGAGGGAGCTGTTTCAAAAACGATTTCCGGGATAGAAAAGGATATCGGTCCAATCAATATTCTGTTAAATAATGCGGGCATCCAGAGAAGAGGCAACCTGGAAGACATCGACCAAAAGACCTGGCAGGAAGTTATAGATACGAATCTCACTGCCGCCTTTCTCGTGTCAAAACATGTGGCAAAACGGATGATCGGCAGGAACAGAGGCAAGATCATCAACATCTGTTCGGTAATGAGTGAGCTGGGCAGACAGACAACCGGGCCGTATACCGCCGCCAAAGGCGGCCTGAAGATGCTGACGCGGGCGATGGCAGTCGAGTGGGCCTGCTACAATATTCAGACCAACGGTATCGGACCGGGATATTTCCTGACCGAAATGACAAAGCCGCTGGCTAATGACCAGACCTTTGACGGCTGGGTCAAGGGGCGCACGCCCGCCCGGAGGTGGGGAGTGCCGGAAGAGTTGATCGGAACGGCAGTCTACCTGGCCTCTGAGGCAAGCAATTTTGTTAACGGCCAGATTATTTATGTCGATGGAGGGATGACAATCTCGTTGTAGTAAAGAGGTTAGTTTGTGTCTGTCCATAAATGAGATTTTTTGTTCTAAATCGAGGCGCTCGATAAATTTAACCACAGGCATATAGACGATATTCCGCGGATTAAATTTTGAGAGCAACGAAGAGTTAGGGTAAAATGGCCATTTATGACAGACACTAGTTTATTTCGTTAAACCGTAAACCCATTCAAATCAGAAGAGACCATGCAACCAAAAATAATTTTGTATGACGATATCCCGGCAGACCTCCTGGCCCGCCTTGAGAAACATACCGACGTGACCATTATCGATACCTTCAAGGGAATACCCGATACTGAGCTTCATGCACTTCTTTCGGCAGCCGAGGGGATGATAGGGGTTGGCGAGACCATTGGCCCGAAGCTCCTCAATCTGGCACCCCAACTGCGGGCGCTCTCCACTATTTCTGTCGGCTACGATTATTTCGACGTGCCCGAGCTGACCAGGCGCGGCATCCAGCTGATGCATACGCCGAACGTGCTGACCGATACAACCGCCGACATGATCTTCATGCTGATGCTCTGCGCGGCCCGGCGGGCGACTGAGAGTGCACGAGAATGTCCGCCAGGGAAGATGGCGCGAAGCGGTAGGCGCCGAATGGTTCGGCTCGGACGTGCATGGCAAGAAACTCGGTATCCTCGGCATGGGGCGTATCGGTCAGGCCGTGGCCAAACGCGGCTATGCCGGCTTCGACATGGAAATTCTCTATTACGGCCGGTCAGTCAATGAACAGGCGGAAAAAGATTTCCAGGCGAAGCGGTTGCCGCTCGACCAGCTGCTGGCTGAAGCGGACTTTGTCTGTGTGACTCTTCCGTTATCCGATAAGACCAAGAAACTTATCGGTGGCCGTGAACTGGGCCTGATGAAGCCGGAAGCCTTCCTGATCAATGGCGGTCGCGGGCCGATAATCGATGAAGCAGCCCTGATCGAAGCCCTGCAGAACGG
The DNA here is from genome assembly GCA_963745765.1 of uncultured delta proteobacterium. Classification (GTDB taxonomy): domain Bacteria; phylum Desulfobacterota; class Desulfobulbia; order Desulfobulbales; family Desulfocapsaceae; genus Ww85. Next base: position 123,756 of record CAVUYQ010000020.1, read on the forward strand.
GGTTATCCGCGGTGCCGGTCTGGATGTCTATGAAAAGGAACCGGTGCCTGTCGACTCGCCGCTGCTCAGTCTGCCGAATGTCGTCACCCTGCCGCACATCGGCTCCGCCACGCACGAGACACGCTATGCCATGGCCAAGTGTGCAGTTGACAACCTGCTGGCTGCACTGGAAAACCAGTCGCTTGTCAATTGCGTCAACCCCGAAGCGCTGCAGCATGTTTCCTAGGAGCCTGTCGGATTATGCCCTTTTCCCTCATCTCTGCGTTATTTTCTGAAAATCAATGTTCGCAATATTAGGTACATGGCTCCGCTTGATTTTCTTAAAATGTCCCGACCTGAGAAAAGATTGCTATAATCCGACAGACTCCCGGAGGAGTTCGCTCCCGGCTTTTTCTGAGTATCCAGGCAGCAGGCAAGAAAAAATGAGCATTACACCTGCCAGGGCCGATCATGCCTTCTGCCTGGAAATTATTGACACAGAACCAATCACTAACAGATCAGAAGATCACCTTCAGACCCCTGCTGGATCCCCTGTTTTGTTTTCTTTCTACGGTATCTGATCGCCTCTCCCAAAACAGGATTTTCCGCGCCCATGAAAACAAGCCCGCCAAGTGATGTGCCCGGGAAGAACCGCCCGGTCCTGATGATGGGGATGCTCGTTGTCGCGGTGTTCTTCTCAATGGCTTCCCGCGCCATATTTGCCCCGTTGATGCCATCCCTGCAGATTGAAATGGGGATCACCCTTTCCACGGTCGGCCTGCTCTTTCTTTTCGTCAGCGTCAGTTATGCCGCCTCGATGCTCTTTGTCGGTTTTTTGGCCGCACGTATTGGTCATGGCCGGACTATTGTTGCAGCTCTCGCCCTGATCGCCCTTGGACTGCTGGTCTCCGCCCTTGCTTCCGGCTTCATGATGCTCGCCGCCGGTATGCTCTGCATCGGGGCCGGCGCAGGTGCCTACCCGCCCTCCGGCATGGTCATGATCAATACCAAGATCAGCATCGCAAGGAGGAGTACCGCCTATTCCATTCATGAAATCGGCCCGAATATGGCCTTACTGCTGTCGCCGCTGATCGTACTGGCCATGGAACCGTGGGTCGGATGGCGGGGCATTCTTGTCTGCATGGCCGTCGTCTGCGGAATGGCCGCCCTGGCCTTCCTGCGCTGGGGAGCCGCTGACAGCGGTATGGGAACAGCGCCGGACCTCAGCACCATCGGAAAAATTCTGACCTTGCGCAGCACCTGGGTCGGCATGGTCGTTTTTTCAGCCATGCTTGCCGCCCTGCAGGGTGTCTATGCGATTCTGCCCGCCTACCTGGTGACGGAGTACGCACTTTCTCCCCAGTATGTCAATTTCCTGTTGACCGTGTCTCGGGTCACCAGTGTGCTGTTTCTTCTTTTTGCCGGAGCGGTCATCGGCCGTTTTGGCAGGAGAAGGGTCATAATCTGGAATCTCCTCATCACCAGCCTGTTCATCGCCCTTATCGGGCTTGTCCGCGGACCGTGGATCGCTCTTGTCGTGGTTGCCCAGCCGACCTTTCTCGCCGTTTTAGTACCGGCGCTGCTGTCGGCAGTTGCCGATATCGGTGAGACCCGCTACCAGAATATCACCTACGCCGTTATCATTACCGCAGGCGTCAGCGTCGGGGCAGGGGTGGCTCCGGCCCTGCTCGGCCTTTTTGGCGATTTCGGTCTTGGCTGGCTCGGTTTTGTTGCCCTGGCCGGCTACATGGTTTCAGCCATCCTCTTCTTACTGGCCACGCCCGACTTCGGAAAAGACTGAGCGGGCAATCGAGCATATCTTCAGAGACCCGAAGGTATGCGGCTCAGCCCTTCCCTTTTCCTTTTGTTATCCACCCCTGCGGCAGATCCATCTGCACCAGTTCTGCAAAATGATGTTTGGTATCGAGGTACAGCTGTTTATACAGCGGAAAGAGCTTGTTGTAATTCAGGTGAGCTTCGCTGTCAGGCTCATAGGTCTCGCCGGTCACGATAGTGCGGGAGATGGCCGTAGCAAAATCGGGATATAATTTCACCCCCACCCCGGCGAGTATTGCCGCACCCAGAACTTCGGTGTGACTTTGCGTCAGGCTGACCACCCGCTTGCCAAGAACATCGGAAATAATCTGATTCCAGACAATGCTTGATGCAGCCGCCCCGCCGATGCGCAGATCGTTAATCACCAGGCCGCTGTCCGCTTCGAGGAGATCAATAACATGCCTGATAGCAAAAGCTGCGCCCTCAAGGACCGAACGAAAAAAATCTCCCCGGTTATGGCCAAGGGTAAGGCCAAAAAATACGCCGCGCGCATATGGATTCCAGAGCGGCGTTCTCTCACCGGCCAGGTATGGCAGGAATAGCAGCCCTTTGCTGCCGGGAGGCGACAGGGCAGCCTGGGCCGTTATCAGCTCATAGACATCCGTGCCTCTCAATTCAGCCTCACGCTGTTCCAGCTCACAGAAGGTATCCCGGATCCAGCGCAATGATGAGCCGACCCCGTTAATCGCTCCGATATATTGCCAGCACCCGTCCTGTACATGGGTGCAATTCATGAAGCGCTGATCAAACTGACCCGTTTTTACCGGTCCGGCAACCCGGGCCGCCGTTCCCATAATCACAAAACACTGGCCCTCATCCAGCACCCCGGTGCCAAGCGAGGCCCCGATGGTATCCATGCAGCCGCCAATAACCGGCGTTCCCGCTTTCAGGCCGGTCAGTTCTGCCGTCACTTCGTTGATCGAGCCGACAACCTCATCACAGGGCACCGGTCGCGGCAGTTTATCGATATCGATATCAAGCTTTTCAAAAAACGGTTCATGCCACTGTCTTTTGCGGATATCAAAGAGCAGAGTCGTTGAAGCCCGGGAATAATCGATGGTGAATTCGCCGGTCAGCCGTGCAACCAGGTATCCGCCCGGAACCATCAGTTTGTGGGCTGCCGCGTATGACTCCGGTTCATTGTGCTTAAGCCAGATAATGGTCGGCAGGGAGAAGGCGCCGGGAGCCAGCGGATTGCCGGTAATCTCAAAGACCGCTTGAGCACCCAGGCAGTCCTTTATTCTCTGTACTTCCGGCAGGGCCCGCTGGTCCCAGAGCATTATCGCCGGACGTATCGGTACACCGTCTTTATCAACCGCGATGAGGCCGTTGGTACAGCCGACACCTATCGCTTTGATCAAGGAAGCATCGATGTCGCGGATAGCGCTCTTTATTGCCGCCACCGTGGCCTGCCACCAGGCCTCAGCATCATGTTCCGCCTGTCCCGGCAGTGTGCTGATCATCTCGTACTCACCGTATCCGGAACCGATCAGCTCGCCTTCCAGGGTAAATACGCCGGCCTTGCTGCCGGTTCCTCCTATGTCTATTCCCAACAGGTATGGTCCACTCTTCATCTCTCGTACACCTTGGTGATCAGTACCTCTCAGAGGCAAGATACCGGTTAATTTTCATGACAAATCTTTTCCAGGCGGCAGGTCTTTTACCTGCCTTGATCCCGATCGTATAACCTGATTGTTCAGGGCAGCCCCTATAGTTACCCCTGTTCTGAAACATTCTTGAAAGCCGCAGGGTCATTCCTCCTGAAAGGCCTCCTGGTAAATAAAGCGGACATCAGCCTCACTGAGATCCCGGGGATTGGTGACAAAAAGCCGGGCCTGCTGCATGGCGCCGTCAACAAGAAGCGGCAGATCAGCTTCGTCGATTCCGTAATCCTGCAGCAGCCAGGACATATCAATCGCATCTTCAATATCCATTACAGCCTCAACTGCAAGAGGTGCCGCCTCAAGAGCGGACAGGCCCTCCGTATCCTTGCCCAGCAGTTCTGCAATCCTGGCATATTTATCAGGATTACCGGGTAAGTTGAAGTTCATAACATGAGGCAGCATCATCCCGTTGGTGCGGCCGTGAGTCATATGATATTCGGTCCCCAATGGATAAGCGAGTGCGTGCACCGCCCCCAGTCCGCCGCTGGTGAAGGCAAGACCGGCAAGGGTCGCGGCAAGAGACATGTGATAACGGGCTTCCATATTCGATCCTTTGGCACAGGCAATCGGAAGATAGATGCCGATCAGCCTGATTGCCTCTTCCGCCCAGAGATCTGAAAAAACGGTCGCATTCATCGACACATAGGTTTCAATCGCGTGAACCAGCGCATCAATGCCGGTATCGGCCGTAACGACCGGAGGCATGCTTACGGTCAATCGGGGATCGACAATGGCGACATCAGGCAGGGCAAAAGGGGTGAAGACGACGCTCTTTTTGTTCTGCGCTTCATCGGTCATAACCAGGACCCTGGTCACCTCGCTGCCCGTCCCTGCCGTCGTCGGCACAAGAATCATCGGCGCTCCTTTTTTCGGAACGGTATCAATGCCGATATAATCAAGGATGCTGCCCTGGTTGGCACTCAAAATGGATATCCCCTTTGCCACATCAAGAGAGCTGCCTCCGCCGACTCCGACAATCACATCGCACCCCTCTGTCTTGAAGACGGCTGCACCGGCATCGATAATTTTCGAGGAGGGTTCGGGCTCAACCTTGTCATAGAGCACATAGGCAACACCTTTTGCCTGAAAAGAACCCTCGATGCTTTCCAGCAGACCGGCTGCAATTACCCCGGGATCGCTCACCAAAAGGACCTTGTTGCAGCGCAGATAAGCCACTTCAGCGGCAATAGCCGCGCTTGCCCCCACGCCCAGAATCACCTTGTTCGGGGAAAATGCGATATGCGTTTTTACCTGGTATCCCTCACTCATTTCCCTCTCCTTTCTGAAATATAAATCATCAACCGTTACCTTGTTGAAAAAGCAATGATACGTTCAGCCGGATTTTTCTCCGGAATGCAGGAATACCATTATAGGAATTAAAAATAAACATGATATTTTATCTATTTAATGGCATCATCAGTGTTTGTAATCATCAGGCATAGCACCTGTTATCGGCGTTTCCGGGTCGTCTTGGCCGGTGAAAACAAGACAGCTGCGCCACCGAAGAGAAAAACAGGTCTACCGGAAAAACTGCCTGCTCAGCTGTTTCGCCTGGAAGCATTTATCTTTTTGCCGGCTTTTACCATATTATTGAGGTTTATTCTACCGTGAGAATAAATGACGAAACCACCTGGGGCAGCCTATCATGAAACGGTTTTCAAAAGCCATACGATCTATTCTTTACGCAACGTTTTTCCTGCTTGTTTCCGGCTTTGTCATCCTCTATTTCATCAACGACCCGGCGGTGGCTTTGAAGGATATCCTTTTCTGGATTGGCGTTATACCGATAGCGTTCTTTTCGATCGGCACATTCGGTCATTTTTTCGGTAGAGGCAGGAGCAGCAGTCAACTGAGCCGCCCGAGTAATCAGAAGGTAAATGACCAGCAGGCAAAAACAGGTCTCAGCCTCACCTGGATTGGCGCCGGAATGCTTGTCTGGTTAATCAGTTACTTCCTCTGAGGACGCCGGCAGCAAGTGTTACAGCAATGATCTGCATGCCATCTGGTAAACAAAATTGGTTGCCTGGCGAATCTTCGTCATGCGGCCGGAGGAGAAGAGATGCTTACAATCGAGTTGATTCGTGCGGCACTGGGATGGTGCATCGTGATAAACATGGGAATACTTCTCTGGTGGTTTTTCTGGTTCATACTGGCACACGATTTCATGTATCGATTCCATGGGAAATGGTTCAAGCTGAGCGTAGAACAGTTTGACGGGATCCACTACGCGGGCATGGTGCTCTACAAGATAGCTATCTGGCTGTTCATTATCGTTCCTTATGCGACCCTGCATATCGTCGGATGACCGTCTTTTTACGCTAAACGCACTTTTTTAAGCACCTTCGGGTCGAGTTCAACACCGAGACCCGGCCGCTCCGGGAGTTCAATATCGCCGTTACGGTCGACCGTCAAAGGTTCCCGCACCAGATCGGTCATCAGCGCGTGCGCAGGAAAAACGGTCTCCGCCATGGAACCGTTGCGGACAGCCCCCAGCAGGTGTACCGCAGCCGCCACCGCGACCGCGGAACCGTGGATGTGCGGGGCAATCGGCATATTCGCGGCCTGCGCCATGTGCGCGATCTTCAGCACTTCAGTAAGTCCGCCGGCCCAGGCAACATCCGGCTGCACGAAATGAACAGCACGCGCACGAATGTAGTTATTGAAATCGACGATGCCATAGCTGCAGGTTTCGTATCCGGCAATGGCAATACCGACTTTAGAGGCGACCTCGACACTTCCCTCGACATCGTCCGGCCACACCGGCTCTTCGTACCAGTAGATGTCATACGGTTCCATTGCCCGTCCCATCTTGACCGCCGTGGCGACATCCCAGGCACCATTGGCATCCACCATCAACTTGATATCCGGACCGATGGCCTGCCGCACTGCAGCGACGCGCTCGATGTCCTGGGCCAGCGTCACTTCACACCTGCCCCGATTATCCATCACCCGCAACGGCGAAAGTTCTATCCCCGCATTACGGCCCACTTTCATCTTGACCGCACGAAAACCATGCGCGACATAGGCTTCCATCTCCCTGACCAGTTCCCCCACCCCCTTGCCTTCTGCATAAAATCCGCCGGTAGCGTAGGCCGGAACTCGATTACGATATCCGCCCAGCAGTTTCCACAACGGCATACCTGCCTGTTTGCCGCGCAGATCCCACAATGCTATATCGATGCCGCTTATCGCTGCAATAAGGATACCTCCGCGCCCGTGTTTGTAGGCGCGGCGATGCATCATTTCCCACAGGTATTCGATATTTCCGGCATCCTGCCCGATCAGGTAGCTGCGCAATTCATGTTCGATAACCTGTGCGGTTGAAGCCATCGGGCCGCCGAAATGCGCCGCTTCGCCCAGCCCCACGATCCCCTCATCGGTTTGGATTTCGACAAGCAGCGCCGGCTTGGTTGCCATGGTGTAGTTGGCATCGTAGATCGCCTCGGGCAGTGTCACCTCAACGGCAATGGTGCGGACGTCGGTTATGCGCATGAAAGGATACCTCCACGAAGATTTACTGTAATCTTTTGCCTTGGATTCATGAACATATGTTCAGGGCCCGTTTCCTGGCAATTTAGCAGCATCCTAATCGCAGACCCGAATGCAATCAACATTTTTTGAAGAGATACCCCTGTCAAAAGAAAAGCATTGTCAGGCCACCATTTACTATCGTCGCATTTTACAAATAAGGCTATGTTGCAGGACCGTCTTTTGTTCCTTGTTATATCTCTGACGTAGCAAGGATTTGGAAAAATAGTAAAATTGAGATCCGCTGTAAGCCATCATGTCCTTTGCCTACCAGATCAGAAGAAGTCGAAGAAGGAAGACCGTCGCCATCTGCGTGAAACCGGACTGTTCGGTGCGTGTTATGGTGCCTTTCATGCTGCCTGAAAAAAAGATCGAGACGCTGGTAAAGAAAAAGAGCAATTGGATCAAGAGCAAAATTGCCCGCTTTCAGGAAATACAGAGCCAGCATAGAGAAAAGGAATACGTCACCGGGGAATCGTTAAGCTATCTTGGCATGACGCATCGGCTTGAGATTGTTTCAGGAGCGGCAGGGGAAGTTAAACGGGAACAGGGTTTTTTTCATGTCCAGGTAGCCACTGACGTAAATGACGAGGAGCGCAAACCATACATAAAGGAGCGGCTGGAGTCCTGGTACCGGGAACATGCCCTGGAGTACTTACGTGAACAAAGCGGACGATACGCAAAAGAGATAGGGGTTGTACCGTCTTCAATTGGAATAAAAGGATACCGCAGCAGGTGGGGAACCTGTCATAGCGATGGACGGATCTATTTCAACTGGAGAATCATCCTGGCTCCCCCTTCTGTCGTTAATTACCTGGTGGTGCACGAGCTTTGTCACCTATTGCAGGCTGATCATTCCAAGAACTTCTGGCGTTGCGTCGAAAGCGTGTTGCCGGACTATGCCGAAAGACGGAAATGGCTGAAGGCACATGGCAGCTGGCTGGAGATATAATTGAGGTCCCAGATTGAAAATAGAGAGACCTAATTCATTTCCTGTCACTTGATTGTAACCCTTAGTATATGACTTGATAACAGAGATAAGTATACTGTCACCCAATTACCCTAATTACCATTTTGCGGAGCGAGGAATATCTGGCACAATACGAATAAGGGTCAGGCTGATTATTGTCGATAAAGTGCAGGGCTAACAGTATCGTATGCGGTAGTGGTGAAACTACTTGAGCATTTGAAGCATCTGCCAGAACAGGAGAAGGGGGACGTCATGGCTGAGGAGGAATCAAAAGAGATTGTTCAGACCAAGAAGACAAAAAAACCTCGCATGAGAATAGCAAAGCTGCCGAAACTGCCGTTTCTGCCAGTACTTCTTGTCGCCGGTTTGATCGGGACGTTTCTCTTTGTCTGGTATTTCTGCCGGATTGAACCCGGAGCTGACGAGATTGCGGTATTGATTCGCAAGACCGGTGAGGAGCTGGCTCCAGGCCAGGTTATAGCGCTTGATACAAGCCGGCAGGGCATCCAGCTCGATGTGCTTGCCGAGGGCCGATATTTTAAAAATCCCTATACCTGGAGCTGGAAAATTCACCGTATTCTCGATGTCCCGGCAGGTAAGCTCGGTGTCATGACCAGGCTGTATGGCGAAGAACTGCCTCCCGGCAGCATCATCGCCGGAGATAATCAACGCGGCATTGTCAAAGAGATCCTGCGGCCCGGTAAATACCGTATCAATCCGTACGCTTATCATGTCGCCCTGTTTGATGCGATCAGCATACGTCCCGGCAGTGTCGGCGTGGTTACCACGTTGACCGGTGAGGATGTCCTGAACAATGAGGTGCCGATGGGAGAACGGAATACCTTCATGGTGAAAGACGGCCTGAAGGGTGTCTCCGGCAGGTTGCTCGACCCTGGTACCCACTATCTGAACCCCTATATGTTTAATACCGTCGAGGTGAATACTCAAAGCCAGCGTTTTGAAATGTCTGGTGGCGATGTCATCAACTTCCTGACGCTTGATGGCTTTTCCGTCTCCGTGGAAGGTACAATAGAATTTGGCATAGAACGCAACGAGGCCGCCTTTCTAACCCACCGGGTCGGTGATATGGAGGACATTGTTAAAAAGATCATCCTGCCGCGGGCTCGGGGATTCAGCCGTATTGAGGGCAGTAAACATCCAGCTGTTAACTTTATCGTTGGTGAAACCAGGCAGAAGTTTCAGTCTGATCTCGAGAGCCATCTTCGCTCAAAATCAAAGGGCTGGGGGGTTGATATCAAGTCGGTCCTCGTCCGTAAGATCATCGTGCCGGACGAGATTGCCAGCATCAACAGAGATCGAGAGTTAGCTGTGCAGGATGCAGCCAAGTATGAGCAGCAGATTGTCCAGGCAAAATCTAAAGCGGAGTTGACCAAGCAGGAGATGCTGGCTATCCAGAGCAAAGAAAAGGTCGAGGCTGATACCAAACGAATCCGGGCAGTTATCGACGCCCAGCAGGATCAGTCGGTTCGACTGATTGCGGCTGAAAAGGAACTGGGCGTGGCAAAACTGGAATATGAGGCGGCACTGTTTCAGGCAGAGGCTATTTTACTCACGGCAGATGGAGAAAAGGATGCAATCAAAGCCCAGAATGAAGCAGAAGCTGCGGTATTGGCAAGCCGGGTAACCGCGATGGGCGGAGGTGAGAATTTTGCCCGCTACACGCTTTATGAAAAGGTCGGTCCGCAGATACATTCTGTTCTGAGCAGTGATTCGGCCAAGGGGTTGGGCAACATTTTCAGCACCTTTGCTCCTGTCGAGGGAGGTGCAAAATGAAAAGAATAGTTAAATTTGCCGTCATCACCATTATCTTTCTGGCCCTCGCAGAGGTTGTCTGGCTTTGGGGATTCTGTCGTTTTTACGTCGGCCCCAACGAGATGGCCATCGTTACCGCCAAAAATGGCGATCCCCTTGAGCCGAAGCAGATTCTGGCCCGGCCGGGCCAGAAAGGAATTCAGGAAGAGACATTGGGCGAGGGACGTCATTTTCTGAATCCGGTCTTTTACGAAAGAAAGATTGTCAAGGCGATTATCATCCCGCCGGGCAAGGTGGCTGTGGTGACTTCCAAGGTCGGCAGTATCCTGGCTGAGGGCGAGTTTATTGCCAACCGCGGCCAGAAGGGTACCTGGCACAGCGTTCTCGGGCCGGGGAAATATCGTATGAATCCTTATGGATATGATATAGCTATTGTCGATGCCATCTCTATCCCGATCGGTTATGCCGGCGTCATCACCTCACTCTCCGGAGAGCAGGCGGCAAGCGGGCAATTCGCTGAAGTGGGGCAAAAGGGTGTACGAAAGGATATACTGCAGCCGGGTCTCTATTATGTGAATCCCAAAGAGTATAAGGTGGATGTCCTGGAAATCGGTATCAACCAGGTTTCTCTGCTGGGACGCAGCGGCGGTAAGGTTGTTACCAAAGCGAGGCAGCTTGGTCAGAATGAAGCGTTAAACGAGTTGCAGTCGGCCGTGCTTCAGAAACAGGAGGCAAAGCGCCAGGATTATTTCAGCAAACGCTCGCCTTCAGGCCAGGGCCAGAAAGCACCCCGCGGACAACAGGTCGACCTTGATGCCGGAAAACCGCTGGCAAGCGCCGCCCCGCTGCCGCTGGAAGAGGGAGAGATGAACCTGACCGAGCTGGTCAGCTTCCCTTCCCGGGATGGTTTTCAGATCAGCCTTGACATGACCGTTGAGTTCGAACTCTCACCTGACAGAATAGCCGGTATTTTCCGACGATATGGCGATCTGCCGGCCGTCGTTGACAAGATCATCATGCCGCAGATCACGTCAATTTCGCGGAACAAGGGTTCGGAATATCGGGCCAAGGATTTTATTGTAGGCGAAGGGCGGGAGAAGTTTCAGAACGATCTGACGATTTCTCTCGAACAGACCCTTGGTGCCAAGGATATCCATATCTACAATGCGCTTATCCGCCATGTAGAAGTTCCAGATGAAATCCGGGAACCGATTCAGCAGGCCAGTATTGCCGTGGAGCAGGACCTGACCAATAAGGAACGTCAGAACACCGCCCGCAAGCAGGCGGAACTGAACACCGAGCTTTCCCTTATCAAGCAGCGGGGAGAACAGGTTATTCAGGAAACGGAGAAAATTAAGGCCGAGATTGGTGCGGACCTCGGTAAACAGGTTGCGGAGATTGCGGCGGAGACCCTCAAAAAAACTGCGGAGATCAAGAAAGAGACCGCCGGAATCACCGCCAACCGGGCACGGGTGCTCGGACAGGCCGATGCCTCTGCCCTGCAGAAGGTTGATGGTGAAAGGGCCAAAGGTCTGCAGATGAAAACCGCGGTTTTCAATGATCCAGTGGCCTACTCGCAATGGCGGTTTGCCGATACCCTTAATCCGGAGATGAAACTGAACATCATTCACGCCGGTGAAGGAACGCTCTGGACCGACCTTGAGAAAACCGGTTTTGCCGAGCTCGGCGGAGCGAAGCAGTTAAAATCAGGTAAAATTGATTAAATTTTGATAGGGAGAGGTAGTCGCCCTTTGAGGGGGGATACTGGTTTTCTTCCGATATATCAATAGGTCCAATGAGCAGGTAACCTAAAGTATAGTGGTTGTCCAGTTTACTTCACCTGTGAGATTTACCAACACCGCGCATTCCTCGATACCATTTGGACAAAATGGCCGGCGGTATGCCGAGACCATAGCCGCAGACGATAAGCTGGTTGATGAGGGTTGTTCGCACTATGCCCATATTCCGCCAGCGACGGGGGGAGGTTGTTGCCCGTTCGGGAAGAATAAAGATCTTCCCTTTTCTCTTCATTTTTCTCATGAAGACAAAATCCTCCATAATCTCCATCTCCGGAAAACCCCCGATGGCGTAAAACATCTGGCGATGGGTAAACAGGGCCTGGTCACCGTAGGGGAGATGCAGAAAGCGGGAACGCAGATTAGCCAAACGGGCGATGGCGGCCAGACTTTTGGAGGGGCTGTCTATGGCCAGAGAAAAGGCACCGGCTGCGACATTCGGTCGGTTGATGGCCCCGAGTATGAGCATAGGAAAATCGTCTGGAAGCAGGGTGTCCGCATGGAGAAAGAGCAGCACTTTGCCTGTTGCTTCGCTGGCTCCGTGATTCATCTGTCTCGCCCGCCCTTTATCGCTGGTAATAGCTTTACAACCGGCCTCCCGGGCTAAAGCCAGGGTTGTGTCGCTGCTCCCACCGTCGACGACAATCACCTCGCAGTTTTTTCTCTGTTGCAGACAGGAAAGAGTTTTGCCAAGAACGTCTTCCTCGTTCAGGGTGGGAATAATGATCGAGATGGCTACGGTCACAGCAAACCCCTCTTCCGGGCCAAGATAAGGTCTGCTGGAAGATCGATGTCTCGAAGCGTTGGCAGGACTGCAACTTCATAGCCCGCCTTTTCAAGGCGGCTGAGCGTAGCAGCAAAGAGTTCTCCGGTGGACCAGTGCGTCTCCTCAAAGAGCAGGGGATACAGTTGCAGAGCCTGATTTGCGACCATGCCAATAAGGTAATAACCGCCGTCCCGACTGGGGCCAATGACGACATCTCTGGTCAACAGGGAGAAAAAGGCCTGCTGCAGCAGGTCGGCGGTGATATCCGGAATATCGGTGCCGATAAGAACTACTTTTTCGGCACCGGCCTCAATTGAGTGTTCAAAGGCCGAGCGCATCCTTTGGCCGAGATCACCTTCTGCCTGCTTTACACAGTTCATCGACGACCCAGCCAGAAGGTGATCTTTTCCCTGTTGCCTCCGGCATAGTGCACAACGGTTGCAATGCCTGAACACTCGGTGAGCAACTTCGCCTGGTGAGCAATTCTTTCGGTGAGCCGCTTTTGCAGCAGCGCAGCCCCATCCGCGCCAAGTTCTCCAATAAGCCTGGTCTTGGTCTTCCCGGCTTCAGGGTATCTGGTAAAGAGCAACAGATGGCAGTTGGTCCACATATTTTCGGCAGAAGGGTTAGTTTTTCATGAAGGGCTCAAAAAGGGATCGGATGAAAACCAGATCCATATACTGTTGCAGTTTCTGCCGGGTGTCCTCATTTTGGATCCCATGGTATTCTGTCTGGTAGGCTACCCAGGCCATGGCTGACCAGGAGATGCCCCGCAGCAAGACAAAGGGAAATTTGAGCAGCATCCGTTCTTCCAGGGTATCTCGCAGGTGGGCGGAGCGGATATCCTGTTTATATTTATCGATAAACAGCCCGATAGATTCAGGAGAAAATCGAAAGCCGGTTTTCCATAGCGTGGTGAGAGGTGAACAGAAATGACAAAGGTCCGTTGAAGGATCTCCCCAGCGCGGCATCTCCCAGTCGATGAGGTGGGTCGTATGCCCGGTGCGATTGACAATGAAGTTGGCCGAATTCACCTCGGTATTGACAATACAGAGCCATGGGTCATCAAGGAAAGACTGCTCACTGGCTTTCGCTGAATGAGCCCAGGCCACTACCTCATGAAGAAAGGCCTGGATACCAGGGTCGGCCAGGTCCGAATGAAAATATCTTTCAAGCAGGCCGACGCATTCATCATAGATGAGCGTTAGTGGCTGCTTTTCAACAACCAGATGGTTTTGCCGTGGTGGAACAGTGACCTGATGAACAATGGCCAGGGTTTTCGCCGCGCCTGCAAGATCAAGTTGGTAGTCGAGCGGGCGGCCGGGCAGGTATTCCATGATCGATATCCCCCGGTCGATCAGTGTGCGGCTGTCATCAGTAAAATAGGGTATGGGGGTGACTCCGGATCTTTCCAGAAGTCGCAAGGCCTTGTATTCATAGATGATCTGGTCATTCCGGTTGATCTGGGTACCCATGTTGACACGAAAAACCAGCTGGCTTTCTGCCGATTTAAGGAGATAGTTGAGGTTATATTCACCCTTGGCAAGCTGAGAGACAGTAAAGCTCACCCCGGCCATAACGGGAACATGATCCCAGCATTGTTCCCGGAGATAGTGTTTTACCCGAGTGAGGTAATGATCGAAGGGATCAGCTGAGACTGTCATGTTTTTTGGTTCTGCGGGAGAATATGCAATCGCTCGGGGGGAAAGTGCAGCCAGACCAATTGCTCTCTGTGAAAATCAGGACGAAGAGAAAGGGCCGTAAAGCTTTCGTCGCCGACCTCGATAGTCAAACGGGTGGTGGAGCCCTCAAACTGTATCTGGGCAACTCTTCCGACTTTTCCATTTGTGATTCCGGCGGAAGAAATTATAATATTCTCAGGTCTGATTACCGCAATGGCCTCTGGCGAATCACTATGGGATGCGTTGCAGTTGCCAAAGCTACTTTTGAACATGCCGTTGTGGATTGCCCCGTGAATGAAATTCGTGCAGCCGAAAAACCGGGAAACGTCAGTGTCTGCTGGTTGATAGAATAATTCCGTTGGCGTTCCGGTCTGTCGCAGCCTGCCGTCAAGCAAAACGCAGATCCGGTCGCTGATGGCAAAGGCCTCACTCTGGTCGTGGGTGACAAACAGCATTGTGGTTCCCGTTTGGGCCTGCACGCAGCTTATCAGTTCACGCATCTGCTGACGGAGTTCCGCATCAAGGTTGCTGAGGGGTTCGTCGAGAAGCAATACAGAGGGTTCGAGCACGAGGCCTCGGGCCAGGGCAACGCGTTGTTGTTGTCCTCCGGAAAGCTGGTGAATTTTCCGATTTTTAAGTCCCTCAAGACCGGTGATCTTGATAATTCTGTCGATTTTTTTCCCAGCCGCCCAACCTTTAATCCCAGCCATTTTAAGACCGAAACCAATATTTTGACCAACATCAAGAAAAGGGAAAAGCAGCGGTTTCTGGAAAATGAGTACCGCATCACGTTTTTCTGCGGGCAAGTGGTCCACCCGTTGGCCATCTATGATAATTTTTCCGGAGTCAGGTTGCAATAAGCCGGCAATTGCCTTAAGGATCGTTGTCTTTCCGACGCCGCTTGGACCAAGCAGGGAAACCATTTCACCATCGTGAATATCTAAAGAGAGGTCGCGGATAACCGGTTTGCCGGCATAATTTATGGTCAGGTTTCGCAGTTCCAACTGTCCCATCAACGCACCCCTTTCAGGCCGCTGCGGCCAAGGTTGTGGGCACTGCCCATCAGGGCAAGAAAGGCCGGAAGAATAAATACCAGACTCACCGCCGCGGCTACCGGGCGGTCCCCGCTGTCCATCAGCGAGAAGAGCAGGATCGGCAGGGTGAGCATTTTGCCGCCGCCGATAATAAGGGTACTGAGATATTGCGACCAGGAAAGGAGAAAAGAAAACAAGGCAGCGACGGTGATTCCTGGCAGGATCATGGGCAGCATGACCTGCAGGGTAATCTTTATGGGTGAGGCTCCCAGTGATTGTGCCTGCTCTTCAAAATCCGGATTGTAATCGGTAAAAACGCCCCAGATAACAAAGATTGTATAGGGAAGGCAGAAGGTCAGATGGATAAGCACCACTCCAATAAAGGTTTCGGCGAGTCCCAGCCGGATGAACCAGAGGTGGAGCCCCATGGAGACAGACAGAGGGGGGACGATTATCGGCAGAATGAGAAGTAAAGAGACCATTTTTTTGCCGAAAAAATCATAAAGGCCGAGGGCACGTCCTGCAGGGATACCGAGGATGAGGGAGACCATGGTGGTCACCAGTGCCAGGGAAAAACTGGTAAAAAGACCCGAGACAATCTGGCTGCCTGCGGTACCAAAGACATAGTGCCAGGCCCGTGGTCCAAAGGATTGAGGCAGCAGCCCCGGATAGAACCATCTTTCACTCACAGACCAGAGCACGAGGGGTAAAAAAGGCAGAATTACGCTCAATAAAATTGAAAAGAACAGTGACCATCTTTGTGTTTTCATATCGTCAAACCTCGTTTGCGGCCAAAGTGCAGCACTATTTGAGAGAGGATGATCGAAATGATAACAATCGTGGCAATAATCAGGCCGATGGCAATACCTTCCGGTCTGGCCAGCAGATCAACATCACTGTAATTTTTATAGGCCCAGACAGAGAGTGCCACGGGATAGGTACGACCAAGCAGATACGGTACTTCAAAGGCGCCGAAGGTGAAAGCAAAGACGATGAGGCAGGCAGCTCCGAGGCTCGGGGCGATGATCGGCAGGGTGATAAAGGAAAAGCGTTGGAACCTTGAAGCGTTCAGGGTCGAGCCCACCTCCGTCAGTTCCGTCCCCATATTATTTAATACGGAGAGTAGCATGAAGGTGATAAACGGGACTTCCTTCCAAATATAGACGCAAAGGATACCAAATCCCCAGTCATCGTTGACTAAGAGCGGGAAAGCGGCAGGATTCTGGATGATTGAGAGGCTGGTAAAAAGCCTGGAAAACAGCCCGGCCGGGCCCAGGAGCAGAATGACTGAAATAGCGATAACCAGATGCGGTACCGTGAGTGGAATCTGCAAAATGAAATTAATGGCCCGGCTTTCTGCCGCCCAGCGCATTAAGGCGACAGCGAGCAGCACACTGATCACGGCCGCAATCAGGGTGGAGGTTATGGAAATATACAGCGTAAGAATAAGGCTTTTGCCAAAATCAGGATCTTGCAGGACATGCAGGAAATGCTGCAGGCCTATGGCCGCAGTGTCTTGTGAGAGTGAATAACCGAGGGCCTGGAGCAGGCCAAGCACTAAACCACCCCCAAAAAGCAGGACAATGAGGCAAAGAGCAGGGCCAATAAGGTTAAACAACCTCCATGACGATGTCCTTCGCCCCAAACCAGCAGGCGTAAAGCGGTAACCTTTTGATCCTTCTCTCATCTGTTTTTCAATACGTGTTCAATCCAGCCTTTTTCCAGCTGGACCAGTATCCTGCTTGGCGGCTCCGGCAATTGATGGGCCTGTAGCTCTGCATCGGCAAGTGTTGCCACGCCCTTAGGGACGGACTCGAACTTTTCCTGCATCTGCGCGGGGAGTCTGGACGGCTGAATTGCCGGAAAATCACCCCAGACCTTGGGTGTGGCCTTTTCCAGCTGAGCGGCCGGAGAAAGGAGAAAATTGGCCACAACCATGGCTGCTGCTTTATCTCTTGCGTTGTAGGGGATAGCCACGAAATGCGTATTGGTAATAGTGCCTTCGTCAAAGACGAAGGTTCGCACTGTCTCTTTGAAAAGGCCGTCCAGGATGTTTCGCGATGCCTCTCCCTGATGATAGGAAAAGGAGAAATCAATTTCCCCGTCGGCAAAGAGGGTATTCATCCTGACCGGGGATTCCGGGTAGGTGTCCCCGTTTCGCCAGAGAGAACTCTTCAGATCGCGCAAGATCGCGTAGGTAGCACTGGCTGCTTTATTAAAATCGAGTTCGGAGTAATCCCCCTGCCATTTATCCACCGATCCGGCGGCGTAATAAAAGATCTGACGGACAAACACCGATCCGGTAAAATCCGGGGGGGCAGGATAGGCGAATCGGCCTGGGTGGGCTTTAATCCAGGCAATGAGAGCCGGAATAGACTTTGGAGGGTTCGGGGTTCTTGCCGTATCATAGATCATGACCATTTGCGCACTCCCCCAAGGGGATTCCATACCCTCCACGGGAGTGCCGAAATCATTTTTTACCGTCAGGTTTGACCAATCAACATATTGCTGATTCGGGAGTTTCCCGGCGAATGGGCCATACAGCAGTTTCTGTTCTTTACAGGTGCGGAAATTTTCACCGTTTATCCACATCAGATCGACACTTCCATCACTGTCCTTACCGGCCTGTTTCTCAACCACCAGCTTGCTGACCACCTCGGCGATATCTTTTACAGGCACCTGCCGCAGCTGTATATCGTACTGCTTTTTAAGTTCTGCAGCCAAATAGCCATTGACGTACTTGTTTACAGCCGGAGAACCTCCCCACATATACCAATCGACGGTCTGCCCGCGGGCAGCATGTACTGGCCTCATCCCAGGAGAGTACCTCGTTTTGAGCATCAGCTTTGCACAGGACAGGAATTGCGAAAAAGATTAAAGTCAGGACGGTGTATCGGCAAAAAACAGTTACTTTTGCTTTCATATTTTCCCTTGGTGTGCTTTATACGGTTTTGCCGTTAAGAAAGGTCATATATCATTTCCGGTCGTTATTTTTTGTGATTCAACAGGTGATAAGCATTTGATATATAATTGATTATTTGATGTTCGCCGAAGAATTGACGCAACAACGTCTTTTTAACACACTTTCCTGACAACTAAAACCATTTCTCGGTGCCTTTTCACTCCTGATCGCACAAGACCTTCCAGAGATTCCTTTCCGTCTGCAAGAGTACCATGAAAGTCCTCAAAACATGTCATTTAAGGTTCTTTTAAAACATACGCATCCAGCCACGAAATCTACCGCATGTTTACATCAACAAAAAGGAAATTCGGTGGAAATTCGGTGACAGTATACTTATCTCTATTATCCAGTCTTTCATTAATGCTCCCGTTTCAAGAAATGGGGAAAGAATTAAGTATACTGTCACCTTAATTCACTCAGGATTATATGATATACTATCAAATAAAACGCAGGTATCATTTCAGCATGACATACTACTCGAAGTCACAAACCGGAATTCCTTTTTCTGTCGGATCGATTCTCCTTTGTCTTTTAATGGGGATAGCCGTCGGGTGCGCTGCCGACACAGCCAATAAATCCGCATGGCACACGTATACCGATGGTGAATATGGATTTTTACTGAGCTATAATCCGGAATGGACCTCCGTGGAACGTTCGGATTTTGCGGAGATCACTATCAATAATGTGACAGGTGACGGAATTCACCTGGTACAGTTGCCTGAGGCTGAACTCCCCGATTGCAATGATGTAGTAACAGGTGAGGCAGAAGAAGGAAGCGACACCTATCCAACGGATTGTTTATATATCCCTATCGATAAGGGTAATAACGCGGTCCTTATCGACTCAAAAAGCAGCACCGGTGAGGATTTGAGTGAAATATTTTTCCCTTCGCCAAGCGGTACCTGGATTATGGCCCCAATGCACCTTACCACGAGAGATGAACTGATTCGTGTAATGAAATCGGTACGGTTTCTCGGACCGGTAAGGAAATAAAACGTATTTGACGTTTGCCAGGTGCCGGTGCAGACAGGTCTACATTTCCAAGGAGATTACCATGAAAGACAGATCACGTAGCAGAACCTCTGGAATACTGACAGCGATACTCATTTGCTTCTTGGTGACCGTTACTGCCCACGCAAAAGAGAAAGATATAAACATCTGCAGCCTTGTGTCGGCTGAGCAGTTGGCCGGGATTTACAAGAAGAAGCTTTTTCCGACGGAGCAGCGCCGCAGTTGTTTCTGGAGTGAAGAACCCGGCGCCATGGCCTACCTCCAGATCGGCTACCACAAGAAAGAAAAGGATTTGAGACAATACTTCTACAAGGATCTTCCTGCAAATGTGAAACTGGAAGAAATCAAAGACCTTGGTGACGGAGGTTTACTGGCGGTTAACGGCGATTACCTTGAAGTCATTGTAATCAACAAGGGCAATCTCGTCTTAAAAAGCACGGTAACCTTTTTGGATATCAAACCGGGGAGTAAACAGCAGAAACAGCTCTGGGATATTTATCGTACCATCCTGAAGGCATTATAGGCTTCATAGGTTCCGGAGCAACAAAAATGTCTGCGATTCCATTGAAATGATTGCCGGATCATAACAGTCCCTGGGGGACAGAATATGTTTACACGTCGGTTTTCCGGACTTTGGGGGTTTGTATCTTTTGCCATAATGGCGCTCGTAGTCATCGGCCTCCTGGTGCTCTTTGAATTACCTTCTGTTGTTATCTGGGGTGGCAGCCTGTTTGTGGGTGGACTCTTGCTTTTACAGGTCATATCAGCCACCAGGGGCTCAGCGAAACGATCCCAGGATTTCTCCACCTTTGAACATAATAGTCTGGGAGCTCCCGTAACAGAGGAGTTTGAACCGCCTTACCATTGTGCAATGCCCTTTCATTCCGATGAATCGTCTCTTGCCTGCTATGCACCTGTCATGCAGGTAATGAGCGGACTGGGAGATTTATTCAAAGGCGGTTCATGGGGAGTTCTCGGCAAGGGAAAAACAACGAATGCGGAAAATGCACTTGTGCTCACCCCAAAAAGACTGCTTTTTGTCATGATCGGCCCTGATACACTGAGAAAATATTGTTCTGCCTCCAAGATCACCAGTATGCTGGAAACTCTCCCCGGGGATGCTTCCGCCAAGCGGCGCATGCTCTGGCGGGTTGCTGCAGGGGAAGTACATGAGGCTCTGGCCGGATTATTGGCAGACATGAGCCTTGAGCAGTTGGCACAAACACACTACAATTTCACCATTCCACTGAGCGAAATCAGTTCTGTGAGCTATTCCCGGGGCAATCACACCTTTAAACTGCAACTGACCGGGCGGAACCTGTCATATTGCCTTAAAACAGGGGAAGAACTAACCGGCCTGGTACGTGAACTCACCGGCCTCGGTTTGTCATGTACCGAGGGAAAGAGTCATGCTCCATAACCTGATGACAAAAACGAGCAGCAGACGCCGGCGCTGCAGGACGGTCACGCAGCGGACTACCTGCTTTCACCAGGCTGCAGCACCTGTACGCCGATCTTTGGTCCATCCTTGGTAACCCGAAGCAGGGTGACTTTGCCTTGATCCAGCAAAACCGCTTCCTCGATCAGCTCTCCCTGGGGAGTATCGAGGACAACCTGATAGTAACCGGCAGGCAGGCTTAATTCTTCACCGGCTACCCCCCGGGCGATCTCCCGTCCCCCTGAATCACGAACCTTGAAGGGAATAGCCAGGGTCTGGGCGATGGCTTTTTCCAGGCCGGACCGGTCGGCGGCGCTCAGGTAACGTCCTCCTGCCGCCTCTGCAGCTTCCTGCATCTGCGCCTGAGTATCCTGGTCCTTAACGGCAAAACCCACGACGTGCAGCCGCACATCCAACCCTTGCTTCTTCAGATCTTCCACAGTCCTGACCAGATCTCCCCCGCATTCTTCCTTGCCGTCGGTGACCAGGATAATGGTTTTCTCACCCTTCCCTTCCCCCAGGTCTTTGGCGGTTTGCATAAGAGAATAGGCAATAGGGGTAGTACCCAGTGGTTTTACTGCCTGGATCTGAGCGATGAGTCGATCTTTGTCCAGTTTAGCAAAAGGGTAGATCAATTCGGTGTCCTGACAATCACCTTTCTGCCCTTCACGAATCCGGTGACCATACACCCTCAGGGCAACGTCTACATCTGGAGGTAATTCCCTGATAATGTCACTAAGAACCTCTTTGGCAACGGCCATTCTGGTTTTGTCGCCAAGTTTCTTTTTCATGGAACCACTGCCGTCAAGGACGAGTTCTATGCTCGGCGGCGTTGCCATTTGTGCGATACGCTCACCTTCTGTTTTGACGAGCAGCGACCCCTGTTTAAAAGTCCAGGTTGGTTTCAGGTAATAGGTCGTTCCGGCCATCAGTTCCCGGGCGACCTGTTTGTAAACATCTACCAGTTGTTCCGCGCTGGGAATATAGATAAATCGCCCGCCGCCGGATTCAGCTACGTGGCGAAGAAAGTGACTGCCGCTCAGGCCCGTATCAGGATTGATCACCTTTAACTCCCCGCCGAGCCCGATGGTGAACATGCGCACCGGATTATTATCTAGAACATCCCAGAATTGCGGGGTTTTCAAGGTGCTGCCCATATCCGCCCCGTCGGTCATGACCACCAGAGCACCGACACTCTCCGTATCCCCCAAAAGCTTAATACCTTTTTCAATCGCATCATAGAGCCGGGTGGCCATCTCGGTCTTGAACCTGCCTGAGACGGCGGCGAGAAGCTGCTCCCTGTCACTGGTGAATTCTTTGGTCAGCACATGGATATTGTTGTTAAAGGCGATAAGACTCAGCCTTTCACTTGGCTGCACATTCTCCAGAAATCCGGTGACAGCCTGTCGTAAAAGATCGGCGTGCGCAGCCATGCTGCGGCTCACATCCCATGCCAGAACCAGGTTGGCAGGTGTGGATTGGGCCTCAAGCAGGTAGTGGCCCGGCTCGACTAACCAGGATACTATTGTCTTGGAGCTTTTATTTCGTCGTGGATTAAAAACGGCGACGTTCTCGCCTTCCTTGTTCTTCAGGGTGAGCCTGGTACGCAAAAAAGGCAGCCCCATCATTTCCAGGTTGAGTATACCCGCCTGATCACCCTCGAGATTCAGAGTGTAATAGTGAATCTGATTGTACGCTTCGAACAAGGCCTTGATTCGTCCCCCCAGTTCCAGCAGCGGTGCCTGTTCCGGCGACAGTCCGGGTTTTACCGGGGATGTCACCAGCGCTGGATCCAACTCAGGCGGTGACCAGGTGGCAGAGGTTATCGGCTGAACAGGCCTCAGCAGCAGTGAGATGTAACCGTCTTCCTTCCCTTCAAATATCCCAACCTTGCCAAGGCTGGTGTTCTTGCCGCCGTTGTTTTCCAGGATACGTAATTTGATGAACCGGGCCCTGCGGTTTACGGGAATGGTATAAGAATCGACATTTTCGGGCAGTTCAACCCTGGCTGTTTCGACAAAGCCATCCGTGGGACTTGAGGAGGAGAGCAGCAATACCAGTTCTTTGGGCCGGGAAGCGGGATCAAAACCAGCATCCAGGTTTAATTCCAGCCGGTCTATCAAGGCTTCGCCATCGTCTCGCAGGCAGAAGGTGAATTCCTGGGGAAGTTTGTTATCCCGGGAACGCCACCCCTTGCCATCGCCTTGCTCCTGGAGCAGACGCACCGCTTCGCCTCCATGGCTCTGGGAGGTGTAGCGCAGTACCGACGCACCAAAAGCAGGGAGGGCCAGGTCTATAGGCATTTCCTTGACGATGGAAACTACCCCGGGTTTTTCGAGAATTTCAACTTCAGCCAATTGCGTTCGACGCGTGCCGCCATAATTCGATTTGATAACAAGCTTGAGATATCGGGCATGAACGTTTTGAAGAGGAACAAAATGTCGGGCGGCAACAGGCCTGAGGCGGCGGGTTGCTGACAGTTTATAGCCAGCGTCAACAGCATCTGTTGAAACCCACACCTCAACCAGGCGGGGCAGACTTTGCAGGCACGTTTCATCACCTGAGCAGGATTCGCCATCAAGTATGATGCCCTCTAACACCGTTTCCCGCTGCTGATAAAACGAAAAGATCAGTTCCTGGGGAAATTTTCGGTCCGCTGAAGCCCAGCCGCAAGAAGGTTTGCAGTCTTCGCCGCCAAAGCCATAGCCATCGATGAGTCCCTGTTTTGCCCAGCTCGAGCCATTGGACTCCGAGGTAGCCGAAACGACAGAGCCGCCCAGCCCGCTCTGGGCAACATTGATTCCTTGCGGCGGTTCTATCTCTTCAAGCAGTAAAGCGGTTTCGTACGGGGACTGGATACTGAATGCAACTTCCACCAGCGGCTTTCCATCCTTTGAAACGGCGACCCGGTACAGTCCCGGCAAGAAGCCGCCGTAAGGAGGAAGAAAAACAGCGGTATTCCATGAATCTAAACGCAATACCTCCCGGGATTCGCTTAGTTTTGCTCCTGCCGGCAGACCTTCAACCTGCCCGGCGAACCATTGAACAGTAGCCAGATCTTTGAGATTGGGATCCGTGCTGCGCATCGCCAGAAATATCTTTTCATCACCGGATTGAAATATCTCCGGTGTATCCGTAGGCGTCTTGTTACCATCCACCCGCCGTGCGCAGATTATTTCAATACCACCAGCATTTGCCGACACGCCTTGAGACGGGGGGACGGTGGCAACTGCGCCTGAGGCCGACGGCTGATCCTGATTGCTCCGGGAGGACGTTACTGGTTCTGCTCCAGCCGGCAGAGCATCATTCCTGTTGGTTTCCGCTGACAGTCTGCTGTTATCAGTCCGTTTTGCTGGTCCTGTTTTTTCAGTCCCGGTCGTTGAATTCAATTCTTTGTCAAAGAACGTACCGATTACCTCTATCCCTGCCTGAGCGGTCTCGGGTCCCTCGGTGCTGTTAAAGACTTTGGTCAAGTGCTTCTGAAACGGTTTCCTCACCGGTATTGCCCGAAGGTCGGGGGACTCGGCATTGCTGGAACCGGCACCGGACCGGGCCGCTTTTACCATGAAGCCCAGCACCTCGTCTTCCTGCCCGGCAACGGAGAAGACAACACGATACCCCCCCTGAATCAAGCCACCTTCCGGAGCCTTAAAGGGGACGAACTTAGTTTGCTTGACGCCAAGTACAAGCATGTCACTTGCCAACCGCTTGGTGCTGCCACTGTCCTTGCCCGGCTAATGCCTCCCAGAACAGGTTAATCAGAACGCTGTCTTCATAGCCCGAAGTGACCGCAACCATAAAGCCGTTGGCTCCTGCTGTCAGTTCCTCAACTCTCTGGAATTCGCCGGTAACCAGATCGGCCTGGCGGCAAAGTGCTGTATCGAGTTTCCCGGCAGCAGCACTTCCTGGAAGAACGATCAGGATGGAGAAGAACAATAGTGCAAACGTGAGACTGAACGGTTTTCTATCTGCTGGTTGTCCAGACATTTTGACCTCCGGAGGATGAACCACAAAAAAAGGAGTAACAGGCATAATTACTTTTGCGAATTGAGTATCTTACGGTAAGCTTATCATATGGGTACATTGACCACTGCCGTCTATTTTTTCGGCGGACTTACGGCATCCAGATCTACCTTCCACTCTATTCTGAACTCTTTGTTTGCCGGCTCATACACCCTTTCATAAACTTTTTTCATCAGCCGTTCCTTGCCTTTTTTGGTGATAGTGATTTCAGCCGGATTCCTCATACCGCGTGAAAGAATGAAATGAGCACCATTGATCGGAAACTCGAAATATTTCACCACGGGCACCGGAAGGCCCATCGCCATATAGATTAAAATGAGTCGATTTTTCAGCAAATAACCTTCTATTTCCTTGACCGGTTCCATGAACTTGATGACCACATTATCATCGTTCCATCTGGGCCTCGAGCGGAATATAAAATATCGAGGGGAGAGCCAGATTGGTAATTTGACCCAGCCCCAGACTATCCTTATACAGTTTCGGGAACGGTCCCGGGATAATTGGTTGTCTGACAAGGACCTGGCCCCCGGCCGGAACCTGCATAACCTTTTCAATATCTTCCCAGAACGTGAATTGTCTTGCATTCCCAAAGATCTCCCCGGTCATGCGGACAGCCCCTCCAGCCGGAACATTTTTGGGGAATCGCAGGCTGAAAGAGCCTGCTATGGACATGGAATATTTCCAATATGACTGCCCCAGATGCTTAAAGTCAGCAGACATGGTTGCCTTGATCGGCCCTGAATAGACGCCGCAATATCTGTCGAGCAGCTCATCCGTCAGCAAGGTCAACGCATCGTTGAGAGCACCGACAATGCCGCCGAGAAAACCCTCTGTCCCCTGGGCGGCGCTTGCCAGCCCTTTGGCACCGAAATCCCAACCGGCGCTACGTTTAGGATATTTTGTACTGAGGAGCAGGGGAATTCCCTTGTCAACCGCGAGATTTTTCACCACGCTCATCCCTTTGCCGTAAAAAGCCAGCCCGTTGCTGGCAAAGCGCATCCCTTCAGCGGCCGTATGAATCATATCGCAGATGGAATGAGCCTGCTTCTGTGCCGGGAGCAGACTTTTAAGTCTTTCTATCTGTTGATCCGCCTCTATAGTCCAGGCAGTCAGCTCATTGACCATCTCCACTGCAGGCTGGCCGGCCAGATCCTCCGGCGGGAGGTTCATTGCTTCCAGCAGCATATCCAGATTGGGTTTGATTTGGGATGTTTCCTGCTCCAGCCCCTTCATCCGGGACGCTATCTCGGCTGACAACTGCATGAAGCCGCTCCCGCTCATCAGAGGCGGGAAGTTTATTGATACTCTCATTGTTTGTATCGAAGTTTTCAGCCAGCACCTGAACCAGTTGTTCGAACTTCGAGGTCGCCAGTGAACTGACGGAACCGGCCGACTGTACCTGGAATTGTGCTGAGCCGGTTCCCTTACCGACAGGCGATTGAGCTGAAACCTTATAGGTACCGGCGACACTCGTCTGCGTAAAAGCTACAGAGAAAGCGCCCTGTCCATCGCATTTCGTCGTCAGGTTAATCGGTACAGGCGCTGTTGAGGGTGTTCCGTCAGCCGGCGGTTTTTGTGGAGGGATTACCTGCAGAGTGACGACGACATACTCTCCGACGGTAACGGTAGTGCCGCTCAGGGTTACCGTCATTCCGGGCAGAGCAATC
The DNA here is from genome assembly GCA_963745765.1 of uncultured delta proteobacterium. Taxonomy (GTDB): domain Bacteria; phylum Desulfobacterota; class Desulfobulbia; order Desulfobulbales; family Desulfocapsaceae; genus Ww85. The sequence goes on from CAVUYQ010000020.1 coordinate 149,885, forward strand.
TGGGGGGTTGCCGTAAGCACCAGCGGGACGCCGTCTTTTTGCTCGAAGGCCTGGGACAGCGCGGGAATCATCGAAAGACAGATCAAGAGCAATGAACGTATGAGTTTCAAGGCATTTCTCCTGGCGTTGACGATTATATGTTATATTTTTAAATAGTTACATGGCTGACATGGCAAACTATCCTAACGCGCAGACACCCCTTGGTCAACCGTTTTCTCCACACCCGGCGAAAAGCGATTTTACAGGGTAGCCTATAATCAATCGATCTTTTTCTTTATGTCGATGATGGGTGTGCCATCCAGAATATCCAACCCGGACACCTGCAGGCGATTACCCTGAACTGCTAAAACTTTCAGTTCCGAAACCGCAACCGGGTTTGGCCTGAAGGGGCTGCGGGTGGCAAAAACACCGTGAAGGGGTTTTGACCTGTCCCCCGTGGATGAACCTTAAGAACATCCCGTGCCGCCTGGTGAAGCCAGAAAAGGACAACGATGGTTTGTCCGGCAGCAATACCATCGAGCGCTTCTTCATATTCAGGAAAAATTTCCAGGCTGCCGACTCTTTCCGACTCGCTGTAATTTTTCGGCGCATCCTCACGGCTGGTGATATCACCATGCAAGACGCCGACAATCTGTAATTCAGGTTTTTTCTCCATAGTTGTTCTCTCAGGTCGTCACGTTGCACACCATTGAATTGCGATACCGCACTCGTCACTTCATCCACCAGGGACATGGGTACATGGGTACATGATAGACATATAGGGGACGCCGCTGTGCGTTGCACTACAACTCTGATAGTCATCTTTTTTGTGGTTATACCGGTAACAATTACATTGTTCCTTGTTAACCGTTACCCATAACAATGAGAATAACTTAAATAATATGGTCATTCGAGGTACTCTCTCTTCAAGACCCGACGTTATCTGATGCGCCACGCCCCGGCCCGGCTGTTTTCCATGACAGTGTTGCAACCTTCCGGTATTTCGACCAATACATCCGCTATCGCCATGGCTTCAAGCCTTCTCTTAACGGACAAAGGATCTGCAAAAAGAATATCATCCTCCTGTCTCGTCTTGCAATAAACAAGCTGAGTCCAGTTTTGCTGTCCGCTCAGTGTTTCAGTCACCATAACACGCAGTTTCGGGGGCAGAAAATCCGCAAAACCCATCAACCGTCGGACTCCGGGCAGGGCGAGCAGGAGCAGGGCCACATGGTTGGATGGAGGTCCACCCGGCAGGTTGAACACGACCGTACTGCCAATTGTGCCAAGACATGCACCTTTCCCCGGTCCGATACGGACACGATGAAAAATTTTCTTCATGCCAAGTTTTTCCATCGCCTTAATGGTCAGGTCTTTATCCCCGTCAAGTATACCGCCACAGGTTATCAGGACGTCAACCCGGGGAACAAGGCGGCCAAACTGCTCATGCAGGAGATCGAAATTATCACGCAACAAAACGGTGGATGCGGATATGCCAAGGCCCCGCAACACAGCTGTCGCCGTAATAAGATTACTGGCTGTAACCTTGCCGGGAGGAACATGCTCTCCGGGCCAGACCAGTTCGCTCCCCGTTGCCGCTATGGCAATCACCGGCAACGGGTAACATCGAATCGCACCTAAGCCGGCTGCCGACAATAAACCAAGACGGGCTGGAGTCAGCACATCATCGCTGGCCAGCACTACCTGGCCCTGGGCCACATCACGCCCCCGGAAGAGGATATTTCGTCCGGGCCGGGCATCAGCCCTGACGATAACCCGGTCACCGTCAATTTCAGAAAATTCAGAAGCCACTACAGCCGTTGCCCCTGGCGGTAATCGGAGCACCGGTCATTATTTTTACGGCGGTTCCCGGAAAAACACGAGATGCGCCCGTATCGTCACCGGCACTTAACGCACCGATTACCCTGAGGATCACCGGGTTAGTCGATGACGCCTCTGCAATATCCGCCGATACCACCGCAAAACCATCTTTTAACGAGCAATCAACAGTCGGGCAATTCGTCACGGCGCAGGCATCTTCAGCACAAACAAGACCAAGGGCTTTTTCCAGCTCGACGTCAACAGGCTTAAGCGGCTGAAGCATGCTTATATGCTGATGTGCCTCGTGTAGAGAAATCATGACAGAACCGTTGTTACGTTAACCTGAAAATTTCACGGGTTGAGACGGCTTGCTAGCCAAGGAGACTTGGGGAAGGCTATATGCATAATATGCATTCCCCAAAAGCGACGCGGGATAGCAGGCCGTATCGACTCGCCCGAAGGGTAGAAATTCTGTCCTTTCATCATTGATGCTAAAGGGTACAAACTGTGTCATCTGCATATTTGCAAAAGCACCGAATAACAGCTTGATATGGTTCAATTATAAATGACTATTGTTGTTTTTACATGAAATATTCAGGTTAAGGGTACCTTGCATATTGGTCATTGTGCTTCTCGCGATCAGACAGTCTTTCATCTAACACCAGGTTCACGAGTTGAAACAGCCTGCTCATCAAGAAGACTGTTATGTAGGGTCATTCCATCGCCGTTTATGAGCATATGTTCTTTTTACTTGACCATAAACGGCGGGAAAACTATACATTTTTCCAACGTCTTTTTTCTCCATCCAGGATATTTGACTCAAGGAGTCGACATCATGTGCAATGTAAAAAAGGTTTTTCGGTTAAGTCTGTTATCTGTTACAGTGGTCTTGCTGGCCAGTGTTGCCCTTGCCGCAGACAAGGAAAAATTAATTATTTTTCATGCGGGAAGCCTGTCGGTTCCATTTAAAACGATGGAACAACAATTTGAAAAAGAACACCCGAACATTGATATTCTCCGCGAGTCCGGAGGGAGCACCAAGATGGCCAGAATGATTTCCGAGTTGGGCAAGCCTGCCGATATTATGGCCTCGGCAGATTATGTGGTGATTGACAAGACCCTGATCCCCAAATTTGCCGACGTCAATATCCGTTTTGCCACCAATCAGATGGTTCTCTGTTACACCCCGCAAAGTAAATACGCAGATACAATCACCAGTAAAAATTGGCCGGAAATTCTTGCCAGGCCAGATGTTGTCTGGGGATATTCAGATCCAAATCTTGACCCTTGCGGCTACCGCAGCCTCATGGTACTCCAGTTGGCGGAAAAACAGTACCAGATGGCAGGCCTGTATAAAAAGCTGATGCAGCAGCGGAAAAAGGAATGGATTCGACCGAAATCAGTCGAGTTGATTGCCCTGCTTCAGTCCGGCAATATGGATTATGCCTGGGAATATCTCTCTGTGGCTGTACAGCACAAATTAAACTATGTAACCCTGGATAAAGAAATAAATCTCAGTGATTACACGCTCGATTCTTTCTATAAGAATGCCCGGGTTGCGGTGAGCGGGCCAAAACCGGGAACAACTATTATGCAAACCGGCACAGCCATTACCTACGGAATTACCGTGCTTAAAGACGCACCGAACAAGGCCGCGGCCAACCTCTTCCTGCAGTATCTGCTTAACCCGGATCAAGGATTGATGGTTCTCAAGGATATGGGTCAACCGCCATTTATTCCGGCAAGGATCCCCTCCGAGGAGATGAAAAAGAAACTGTCGCCGGAACTGCAGGCGCTGGTGGAAGTCAAACAGTAACAGAAATATAATTACCGGTGATCCCTTCAAATTTTTTTACGTTTTCAGGTTTACGTGTGATCAGGAATTCGACATTAGGTCTTTTTAAACCATTGTGCTATGCGGCCGGCACAATGGTTTTTCTTTTTATTCTCTTTCCCCTTGTTGAGATGATTACCCAGACCTCACCGGGAGATTTGCTGGAGACCATGCATGACGAAGAAGTCAAGGCTGCACTAATGCTTTCGCTGTCCTGTTCCGGAGCGGCAGCAGCTATTTCTTTTGTCTTCGGTACTCCCGTGGCCTATCTCCTGGCCCGTACAAGGTTTACCGGAAAAAAAGTTGTGGAGAGTATTGTCGATCTGCCGATCATGATTCCCCATCCGGTGGTGGGCATAGCCATATTGAGCCTGGTCGGGAAGAACCACTGGCTGGGCAGGACATTACAGGAGTGGGGGATTTTCCTGTTCGGCACCACTACCGGTATCATCTGCGTGCTCACCTTTGTCGCGCTGCCGTTTTATATAAATACTGCCAAAGCAGGATTTCAAGCAGTGCCTGAACGCTTGGAACAGGTGGCAAGGAGTCTTGGTGCCGGTCAGGGAGCGACCTTTTTCCGCATCACCATGCCGCTGACCTGGCGTCACATGTTGACCGGTTTCATCATGAGTATGGCCAGAGCCGTCAGCGAATTTGGCGCGGTAATCATTATTGCCTATCACCCAATGATTGCACCGGTGCTCATGTACGAACGTTTTACTGCTTATGGCTTGAAATACTCTCAACCCGTAGCCGTATTGCTGATTCTCATCTGCCTGATTCTCTTTATTCTCTTACGCATTGCCTCTTCTCCCTTGAGTAAAAACAGATGATCAAACTTGCAGGACTTTTAAACCGTTTCTCCGGCTTTTCGCTGGGACCAATTGATCTGAACATCGCGGCCGGGGAATTTTTTATCCTTCTCGGCCCGACCGGCTCCGGCAAAACCGTGATTCTTGAATCTATCGCCGGACTCAAACGACCTGATGCAGGCAAGATAATTCTGGACGGTCAGGACGTTACCGCTTTGCCACCTGAAAAACGCGGCGTAGGGATCGTTTATCAGGACCAGTCACTTTTCCCGCATCTCAGTGTTCAGGAAAATATTGTTTTTGGTCTGCGCTATCAGGGGCAGAGAAAAAAGTCAAAGAGCAGGGACCTGGAGGCAATTATTGAAACACTTGGCCTGAACAGCCATCTTGATAAATCTACAAAGGATCTTTCCGGAGGTGAAAGACAGCGCGTGGCGCTTGCCAGGGCGCTGGCAATAGAACCGAGAGTACTGTTGCTCGACGAACCTCTTTCGGCTCTGGACCAGTCTTTTCGCGGAGAAATACAGCAGCTGCTCAAACAACTTCACGCCGCACTCGACACAACTTTTCTTATGGTCACCCATGATTTTAGTGAGGCTTACTATCTTGCAGATCGGGTAGGAGTGCTGGCCAAAGGGACTCTTGAACAATCCGGGTCAATCACGGATGTCTTCCAGCGACCAAAAAATAAAAGCGTGGGTGCCTTTATTGGCATGAAAAATATACTAAAGAGCACCCATAATGGCTCGGCCTGGACCTTTGCGGGAATCCCGCTTGGCCGCGGTACCACATTTTCCGGTGGTGGCGAAATAGGACTGCGGCCGGAAGATATCATGGTGCAGCAGACGGACAGTTTTCCTGCCGATTACTGTGTGGGAAAAGGGACGATCACGACCTTAAACAGACAGGGATTCGGCTGTATGATGTCGATAGACAGTTGTGGAGAGATTCTTCTGGTGCATGGAGTCAAGGAAAGTTTCAGGGGAAACGACCTGTCCGTCGGCCAGGAGATCTTCATCGGCTTTCATCCTGCCGCCCTGCATGTTTTCAGGGATAATTGATCAGTCATAAAAGGGAAACTCTGTGTGAGCTGTTATTTCTTCTTAAATACGGACCTCCAGCCTGTCACCGGCTGCATGATCGGGCGACACACATTGCTCACCGCCCCTGCCTGTTCCGTTACATAAAAAGCCTCCGGGTCAAGAGCCAGCGTCGTCTGTAGTATCTTCTTCAGCTCACGTCGCCGACAGACCACGTAAAGCTCGATGACCTGCCCGGATTTTCCCTCACCGACAAAGGTGGTGACCGCATTCCCCTTGCTTCGAATTTTATCCGCCATCTGATATGAGTTCTTCCTGCTGATGATCCTCAGAATGATGGCCCATGGCTATACGTTTCTCAACCTTGATACCCACCAGGTTGCCGGTGGCAAACCGAGAGCATAAATGACGCCAAGTGCCGGCTGCTCCGCGACTGTCTGGACAATGGTTGAAACAACGGCCAGCCAGATTACCGACTCAAAAAAACCCAGCCCGAAGGCCATAGCCGTTCTGCCATGCACAATCGCAATGGTGCGAAGGGTTCCCAGCGACACATCGGCAACCCGCGCGGCAAACACGACAAACCCGTACATCCAGTCCGTATTTTGAAAAACGCTCAGCATCTCCATAGTTAAGCCGTGTAATTTCTCAACATTTATAACAATTATTAAAGGTACTTGAATAATCAGGTACGAGGAGCCTGTCGGAGAATTGCAATTTACTTTCAGAACCAAGGCATTGCAAGAAAATGGGAAGAGCCAATTTTCAAGCTCAGTGTTTCTACTTGTTCCTTTTCCTTTATGCAATAAAATTACCTGCATTACAACATCACAACAAAGAACGGGTTATCAGTTGCGGGAAGAAGCGTCAGGGCTGCGTTGACGCAATTGCCATTAATTTGTATGCTCAGACCGTATGAAATTTGCTGGAGCAAAGCAGCATTACCGCCGGGATTGGCTGAAGGATATTGGCTTCCGGTTATTCCGCGCAAAGTTCA
>CAVUYQ010000021.1:0-130000 GCA_963745765.1 uncultured delta proteobacterium
GTCGAGGCCGGTGAAGCCGGCGTGGAGGGCACCGGGGCGCGGGCCGGCGGCGGCCAGCAGGTCGGCCAGCCGGTAGCCGCCCCAGCGCGCCGTGCTCACCGCTTCGGCGTCCCACGGCAGCTCGCCGGGATCGGCTTGACCCGCATCAGCTCGAGGCGCCGCTGGCCGGCGCAGGCCAGGGTGGAGACCACCTCGCTGCGCTCGAAGCGCGCCGCCAGGTCGTCGAGCGACAGCTCCAGCGGTCGCTCCACCAGGCCGCCCACCCGCAGGCGGTAGGCGCTGCCGTCGATGCGCGGCACGGCGGCGTGGTTGCGCACGAAGAAGAGGTCGTTGGGGGTGAGGAAGGTCGCCCGCTGCAGGTGCGGCGGCGGACCGCCGTTGTACGGCTCGCGGCTGCGCACCCGGACGTCCGGGCTCTTGACGACGGCGACCGTGCCGCGGCCCGCGGCACCATGCTCGCTCATGGGGAGGATCCTCGCTGGGTTACCGGGATGCCGGGTTGCTGGGGGTACGGTTGCCGGGCGGGCGTCAACCGCGGTAGCCGAGGCTCTCCGTCCGGCGCTGGAAGCGGCCGTCGGGCAGCGGCTCGAACACCGAGCAGTGGTCCATCTCGCCGCCGTAGACGTGCACCGTCACCGACACCTGGTCGTCCAGGGCGTTGCCCAGGCTGTGGTACTCGAAGGGCGGGATGAGAGCGCCGGACGAGCCGACTCCGGACACCGAGTGCCCCTGCTCGACGAAGCGGCAGCGGCCGTCCGCGGTCTCCTCCACCAGGTCGAGCTGGGTGACCTCCATCATCCCTTCGACGACGCCTTCGACGCACCAGATGCCGGCGTGGTCGTGCACCGGCGTCGCCTGGCCGGGCCCCCAGGTCATCACCACCACGCAGAAGCCCTGCGCGTCGTCGTGGTGGAGCAGGCGGCGGGCGTAGGTATCGGCGAGGGGCTCGAAGAAGTGGCGGCCGAGGTCGAGGCCGCCGCCGCTCAGCACCTGGGTCAGGTGGCTCTGCACCCGCCGGGTGATCGCCCGCGGTTCGCCCAGCCGCACCGCTGCGCGGAGCCGTTCCACCAGCTCTCCCGGAGAGGTGGGGGCGAGGGTCCGGGAATCGAGGGCGGTCATCGGCGGCAGGATACCACCCCGTCTGCCGGGATAGCATCGGCTCATGGCGACCCGCATCATCCACGAGAGCCGCATCCGGGTGCTCGACGATCGGCCGGCGGCGGCCGGCGACTACGTCCTGTACTGGATGCAGCAGAGCCAGCGGGCGGAGGACAACCACGCGCTGGAGTACGCGGTGCAGCGGGCCAACGCGCTGCGCCTGCCGCTGGTGGTCGGCTTCGGGCTGATGGACGGCTACCCGGAGGCCAACCTGCGCCACTACCGCTTCATGCTGGAAGGGCTGCGGGAGGTCGGCGAGTCGCTGGCCCGCCGCGACGTCCGCTTCGTGCTGCGCCGTGGCGAGCCGTGCGCGGTCGCCCTGGAGCTCGCCGCCGACGCCGCCCTGGTGATCTGCGACCGCGGCTACCTGCGCCACCAGAAGGCGTGGCGGCGGCGGCTGGTGGCCGAGGCGGGCCGGCGGGTGGTGCAGGTGGAGAGCGACGTGGTGGTGCCGGTGGACGTCGTCTCCGACAAGCGCGAGTGGGCGGCGCGCACCCTGCGCCCGCGCCTGCACCGCCAGCTCGCCCCGTTCATGGTGGGCCTCGCCACCACGCCGATCGACCGCGGCTCGCTGCACCTCGGCCTGCCGGGGCTCGATCTCGCGGCCGACGACGCCGGGGGTCTCGACGCCGTCCTCGACTCCCTCGACCTCGACCGCAGCGTGCCGCCGGCGCCGCTGTTCACCGGCGGCACGCGGGTGGCCAAGCGGCTCGTCGTCGACTTCCTCGACCGCCACATGGCCGGTTACGACGAGCTGCGCAACCAGCCGCAGACCGACGCCGTCTCGCACATGAGCAAGTACCTCCACTTCGGCCAGATCTCGCCGCTGTGGCTGGCGCTCCACGTCGACGGCGACGAAGAGAAGCCGCGCGCGGACCGCGACAGCTACCTCGAGGAGCTGCTGGTGCGCCGCGAGCTGTCGATGAACTTCGTCGAGCACGCGGAGGACGACTACGACCGCTACGACACCCTGCCGGACTGGGCGCGCCGGACGCTGGAGGAGCACGCCGGCGACGAGCGCGAGCACGTCTACAGCGACGACGAGCTGATCGCCGCCGAGACGCACGACCCGTACTGGAACGCGGCGATGCGCGAGATGGTGCACACCGGCTACATGCACAACTACATGCGGATGTACTGGGGCAAGAAGATCCTCGAGTGGACCGAGGACCCGGAGCAGGCCTTCGATCGCGCCCTGCGGCTTCAACAACCGCTACTTCATCGACGGCCGCGACGCCAACAGCTACGCCGGCGTCGCCTGGTGCTTCGGCCTCCACGACCGCGCCTGGACCGAGCGCCCGATCTTCGGCAAGGTCCGCTACATGTCGAAGGCCGGCCTCGAACGCAAGTGCGACCCGGACGCCTACATCGACAAGGTGGAGCACCTGGTGGCCGAGGCGACGGACGGCGGGTTCGGCCGAGGGGGAGGGTAGGCAGACGACCGGGGTGTTGAGGTGCCGACCCCCCTACACCAGGTACGCCAGCGCGAAGCCGATCTGGGCGGCCATCATCATCAGGTACATGTGGCGCCAGGAGGGGTGGTTCTCGGTGCGAGGTCAGGGAGTCCGGGTCGCGCAGCAACAGGTAGACGGTGTAGATGCCCCACAGCGTCAGCGACGACGCCGAGGAGCGGTCAGCAGCGTCGGGTTGCCGGTGAGGATCGGGTGCTCCGGGTTCTGCGGGTCGGGCACGAGGGCGCCGAGCGGCATCAGCAGCCAGGGGAAGACGAAGAACGGGCGAGATGATCCACGCCGCCTTGCGCACGCCGTGGAGGATCGGCAGCGTCTTGCAGCCGCCCGCCCGGTCGCCGTCGATGTCGGCGAAGTCCTTGGTCGAGGCGGCGCCGATCAGGAAGAGCACGAAGATCGCCCCGATGGACCAGGGCTCGACGTGCCAGACGTGGGCCACCATCGCCCAGCCGGCGACTTTGAGCAGCATGCCGCGGGGGATGGCGATGGTCAGGTTGGCCAGCATGCCCTTGGTCTTGGTGCGCCCCAGCGCCGGCGCCGAGTAGACGAAGGTGAAGACCATGCCGGCGAGATAGATGAAGAAGGTCTCGTGGAAGCGCGAGCGGCGCCGTCAGCTTCTCGCCGAGCGCGTGTACGGGAAAGACCACCACCAGCCAGGTGGGCACCAGCGCCAGCGCGTAGAAGAGCCAGGTGAAGCCCCACGCCTCGCGCACCGACAGGGCGCCGGTGACCAGCGGCCGGCTCGGCTTGTTGAGGCGGTCGATCTCCAGGTCGTAGATCTGGTTGATGGCGTTCGACGCCGCGTTCAGGAAGCTGGCGCAGAGCGACCCGAGGCGACGGTGAAGAGCACCGAGAGGGTGAGCCGGGCCGGATCCGGATTGTGGACCGAGCCGAAGGCGCAGACGGCCCCCGAGATGATGCCCAGCAGCGGCGGCAGCAGGGTGAACGGCCGGGCGAGTTGGACGTAGAGGCGCAGCTTCGAGATCACGGGGTCCCTCGGGCTCGGTGGAGCTAGAGAGCGAGCGGCGCATCGCCGCCGCCGCCAGGGCCCCCACCAGGGTGTTCAGGAAGTTGATCGCTTCGTTGTCGAGGAGGCCCGTGGTCCTCGAGGGTGGCGCCGAACAGGCTCTCGAGGGTCGTGCCGATGAACGCCGCCGCCACCACCACCCAGATGCCGAGCCCAGGGGAAGAGCCCGACCCCGGCGCCCACTGCAGCCACCACGATCGAAGCGAGGACCCCGGCCAGCGTGCCCTCCACCGACACCGCGCCTTCGGTGCCCGGCGGCACCGGCTTGAAGGTGGTGATCAGGAAGGTGCGCCTGCCCAGGAGCTGCCCGATCTCGGAGCCCGCGGTGTCGGCGGCAGCGGTGGCGAAAGCGGCGGCGAAGGCGAGGGCGAAGAGCGTCCGGGTAGGGCGTGGTGGCGGCAAAGACCGCGCGCCAGGCGATGGCACCGCCGGCGTTGGCGAAGGCGTGCTCGGCCCCCCGCCGGCCGCCCTCCTCCTGGGCCAGGTTCGTCGCCTGCCTTGCTGCGGTAGCCGATCTTGGTCAGCGGCGCTGCCGAGGACGAAGAAGGCGAGCAGCAGCAGGAAGCCCGGCCAGCCGAGGAAGGCCCAGATCGGCGGTCCCGACCAGCAAGCCGCCGACGAAGCCCCGGAGACGTCACCGAGCCGGCGCCGCGAAGGCGACGGCGGCCAGCCCCAGGTTGACCGCCAGGCCGACGCCGAGGCCGCCTGCACGAAGCCGCTCGTCGGCGAGGAGCGGCCCAGCCGCCCGGCCCAGGAGCAGGCCGAAGAGCACCAGCGAGCCGCACCAGGGGCACGCCGAGGTTGTCGTCGAGCCCCTGCGGCATGCGACTCCAGAAGCGCCGCGAGACAGCGCGGTCACGGCGCCGGCCACCGCGAAGGCGAAGACCGAGCGCGTACTCGCTGGCGTAGCGGGGCGCCGTCCACTGCAGCAACGCCCCCGCCGCCGGCGCTGCCGAAGACGAAGTAGGCGAGGTTCCGGCCCAGCTCTTGCCCGGGTTCCAGGGCAGCTTGCCGCGCCCGAGGCCATGCCGACGATCGCGGCCATGCCGTCGCCGAAGGCGAGGATGCCCCAGATCGCCGCCGCGACCTCCAGGCGGGTCGATAGAAGAGGATCAGCAGCAGCACCGCCATCGGGTAGAGCACGATGCCGAGCGAGCCGCCTCGCGCTGCCTCGCCGTCGCGCCACAGCGCCGGCCGCCGAAGCGCGGCAGGACGAAGCAGGTTGAAGACGATCGCCGCCGACGGCGCACAGCGGCGCCCCACGACGGCCCCAGCGGGCGCAGGGCGAAGGCGATCGCCCCGACCCCCATGTGGACCAGCTTGCGGGCCAGCTCGCCGCGGCGTCAGGGCGCGGCGGCGCGGTGAGGGTGCGCAGCTCCAGCTCGAGGTCGGTCGTCCCGAGCCCCGCGGCCAGGCGACGGCGCGGTCGGTAGCCACGAGCTCCGCGGTCGAGGCCGGCGCGGCGCGACGAATCGAGCGCCCAGTCGTGGCGGTAGATCTCCACCAGGTCGGGGGTGAGCTTCGGAGTGCGCCGCTGGACCGCCGCGCCCAGCCCTTCATCGACCGCGCCGGCGACCTTGCGCCACGCGGTCGGGCATGCGGAGCGTCGGCACCCGGATGCCGGCCAACTCGCCGACCAGGCGGTAGAACTCGTCCTGGGTGACGTTCTCGCCGCCCCAGCACGTAGCGTCGGCCGCCGGCGGAGCGCGGTCGAGGGCGCCGCGACGGGGCGTCCCCTCGGCCACGTCGTCGACGAAGACGTAGTTCCAGCGCCGCTCGGGCCTTGCCCAGCAGTGCCGGCAGGCGGCGTGGACCAGGTCGAGAACGTGGCGCACCAGGATGTTGCCTTCGGTGAGCTCGCCGGGGCCGTAGATCACGCCCGGATAGACCACGGTCAGCGGCGCGCCTCGCGATCGCCCGCCGAGCGCGGCGGTCGGCCTGCGTCTTGGTGCGCTCGTAGTGGTTGATCCAGCCGCGGTCGTCGGCCGGCGGAGGACTCGTCGTGGGCGCCGCCGGGGGCGCCTCGGTCGGCCCCAGGGCCATGAAGCTCGAGACGTAGAGGAGCCGTTCGACCCTCGCGTCCTCGGCGGCGCGCCAGGACGTTTTCGAGGCCCTGGAGGTTGACCCGGTCGAACGCGCCCGCCGGCGCGGGGATCTTGACCAGCGCCGCGGCGTGGAGGACGGCGTCGCGGCCGTCGGGCGCGCTCGCAGGCTGGCCGCGGTCGGTGACGTCGCCTGGGGCGAAGGCGAGTCGCCGCTCGGGAAAACCCGCCCGCGACGAGGTGGGGCGCACCAGCACGGTGACAGGTCGTGATCGTCCCGCCAGCCGCGCCACCACCCGCGGCCGAGAAAGCCGGTGCCCCGGTGACCAGGATCTTCATGCTCGCCACTCCTCCCGTCCGCGCCTCGTCCCAGAGCTCGCGATCGCCTGCTCGAGACGCCAGCTCTCGCTCCAGCCGAGGGCGCGCAGGCGGCTGGCGTCGCCCACAGCAGCGGAAGATCCACCGGCCGCAGACGGTCCGGGTCGACCGCTCCTCGCGAGGTCGATGCCGGAGACGCGATCAGACGTGTCGAGGGCTCGGCGATCGAACGCGCCGTCGCCGCTCGCGAGGTTGTAGACCGTCCCCGGCTCGCCCGCGCTGCGCCAGGAGCGAAGGCCGTGCGCGGCGTCGCGACGTGGACGAAGTCCCGGCGCGCCGCGAGATTGCCGACCGCGAGCACCGGCTCGGCCGGCGCCCCGCGCGATCGCGGCGAGCTGGAGGGCGAACGACGGCAGGGCGAAGCTGCGTCGCCTGCCCCGGCGCCGATCAGGTTGAAGCGAGCGCACCACCACCGCGCCGCCGCGGCGGCGCCATGCCGCTCGGCCGCCGCCTTGGTGAGCGCATAGGGCGAGCGCGGCGCCGAGCGGCCGCGTCCTCGTGGATGGGTTGCTCGTCCTCCGGCACCGTGCCGTAGACCTCGGCGCTCGAGGCGAGCAAGACCCGCCGCGCGCCGGCGCGCCGCCGCGGCGAGCAGGTTCTCGGTGCCGAGGACGTTGACCCGGAAGTAGTCGGCGATGTGCTTCCAGGAATCGCCGACGTGGGACAGCGCCGGCCAGATGGACGACCACCTCGGGCTGCGAGCGTCGACCACGGCGCGTCGAGCGCCGCGCGGTCGCGCAGGTATCGACCTGGGCAGCAGGGCAGCCTGTCCGGCAAGCGCCGGGCGCTCAGCCGAGCAGGTGCCGCCACTCGTGGCCGTCGGCCGCCAGCGCCGCGAGCCAGGTGGCGGCCGACGAAGCCCGTAGGCGCCGGTGACGAGGACGCGCACGGGGCGCTCAGTCGCCGCCGACCGGCTGCGCCGCGGCCGGCGAGGCGGGCCCGCCAGTAGTCGAGCGTGTCGGCGAGCGTCTGCTCGAGCGGAATCCGCGGCTCCCAGCCGGTCTCCGCGCGGAACTTCGAGCTGTCGCCGATCAGGATCTCGACGTCCGACGGCCGCAGGCGTGCCGGGTCGGTCTCGATCCGTGACCTCGACGTCGGCGAGGGCGAGCAGCTGGTCGAGCATCTCGCGGATGCGGATGCCCGTTGCCGGTGGCGATGTTGTAGACCTCGCCCGGCCTCGCCTTCGTCACCGCCAGCCAGTAGGCGCGCACCATGTCGCGCACGTCGGTGAAGTCGCGCATCGCGTCGAGGTTGCCGACCCGGATCACCGGCTCCTGCAGGCCCGGCCTCGATCGACGCGATCTGCTTGGCGAAGTTCGAGATCACGAAGACCTCGCCGCGCCGCGGCCCCTCGTGGTTGAAGCCGCGGGTGCGGATCGCCCTCAGGCCGTAGCTCTGGAAGTACTGGTAGCCCAGAAGTCCTGCGCCACCTTGGACACCGCGTAGGGCGAGAGCGGGCGCAGCGGGTTGGTCTCCTGGATCGGCGTCTCGTCCGGGATGCACCAGGCCGTACTCCTCGCTCGAGCAGGCGATCTGGACCACCGGGTCGAGGCCGAGCGGAGCGGATCGCCTCGAAGAGGTTGGTCTGGCCGGTGACGTTGGTGGCAGCGTCTCCGCCGGGGCGCGCCACGAGGCCGGCACGAAGCTCTGGGCCGCGAGGTGGAAGATCGCGTCGGGGCGCGACTTCTCGAGCAGCGCGTGGAGCGACGAGTGGTCGCGCAGCTCGGCCTCGACCAGCTCGATCCTGCCGCTCGAGGTGCTCGATGTTCTCGCGCCGGCTGCGCCAGCGGTAGGTGCCGAAGACCTCCACCTCGGGATGCTCGGCGAGCAGGTAGTCCGCCAGGTGGGAGCCGGCGAATCCGGTGATGCCGGTGATCAGGACCCTCATTGCTTCCTCCGTGAGGTGGCGGCCGTCGGCGCGGCGCGCCAGATACTCGCGAGGCCCAGCCTCCAGGGCTCCACGCGACGGCCGAAGAGGCTCTCGAAGCGCTCGACGTCGAGCACCGAGTAGGCCGGGCGCGGCGCGGGGCGGGGAAACTCGTCGCTGGTCACCGGCATCACCTCGACCCGGCGATCCCACAGCAGTCGGGCGATCTCGCGCGGCGAAGTCGAACCAGGAGACCGGCTCGCGGTTGCGGTAGTGGACGATGCCGCGCGACGCCGCGAGGCACCGGCGCAGCTCCCACAGCGCGCCGGGCGAGGAACGGCGCGTAGGTGGGCGCCGATCTGGTCGTCCACCACCCGAGCGGCGTTCGGCCGCGTCCATCAGGCGCGAGCATGGTGGCGACGAAGTTGGCGCCGCCGGGGCCGAAGAGCCAGCTCGTGCGCACCACCAGCGCGTCGTCGGGCTCGAGCGCCCGGTGCTCGCCGTCGAGCTTGGAGGCGCCGTAGACGGAGAGCGGCGCGGTCTCGGCGTCCTCGCGTAGGGCTCGCGGCCGCGCCGCGAAGACGTAGTCGGTCGACAGATGGACCAGGCGCGCGCCGACCCGCGGGCGGCGGCCGGCGACGATGCCGCACCGCCTCGCCGTTGACCGCGAAGGCGGGTCGCGCTCGGCTCTCGCAGTCGTCGACGCGCGGTGAAGGCGGCGCAGTTGAACATCACGCGCGGCCGGAAGCTCGCCGCCCAGTAGCGCGACGCGGTCGCGGTCGGTGACGTCGGCCTGGAGGTGCGACAGGGCGAGCGCCGCGGCGCCGCGCCGGCGCCCCTCCGCCACCATCGCCCGGCCCGAGCATGCCGGTGCCGCCGAAGATCAGCGCTCGCATCGCGCCCTCCGCGCGGCATCAGGTGATCCCCACCTCGGAGTTGTCGCCGACCAGGAAGCGGTAGGCGCTGCGGCTTGGAGTCGGTGCTTGATGATCGTCGCGTTGCGGCCGATCAGCGAGCCGTCGATGCGCAGCGGCACGTCGCGCACCTCGCTGCCGGCGAGGACGATCGAGTTCTCGATCTCGCAGCCGGCCAGCGTGCAGCCGTCGCCGATCGAGGTGTACGGGCCGACGAAGGCGTTCTCGATCACCGCGCCGTCGCCGATCACCACCGGGCCGCGGATCAGCGAGTCGGCGGATCACCACGCCCTCGCCGAGCTCGACGCGGCCCTCGATCACGCCCCCCTCGCCGACCGCGCCGCGGCGCGGCGCGGTGAGCTGCTCGAGGACGATGCGGTTGGCCTCCAGCATGTCGTCGAGCTTGCCGGTGTCCTTCCACCAGCCGCGCACGATGTGGGGATGGACGTCGAGGCCGCGGTCGATCAGGTCCTGGATGGCGTCGGTGATCTCGAGCTCGCCGCGCGCCGACGGCTCGATGCGGTCGACCGACTCGTGGATCGAGGCGTCGAACATGTAGACGCCGACCAGGGCCAGGTTGCTGCGCGGCTCCTTCGGCTTCTCCACCAGGCGCTCGACCTTGCCGTCGGCGTTGAGCTCGGCGACGCCGAACTGCTGCGGGTTGCGGCACCTCGGCGAGCAGGATCTCGGCGTTGCAGCCGAGCTCGCGGAACTCGTCGACCAGGGCGGTGATGCCGCCGGCGATCAGGTTGTCGCCGAGGTACATGACGAACGGGTCGTCGGCGAGGAAGTCGCTCGCCACCAGCACCGCGTGGGCGAGGCCGAGCGGCTCCGGCTGGTCGATGTAGGTGATGCGGGCGCCGAAGCGCTCGCCGTCGCCCACCGCGGCGCGGATCTCGTCGCCGGTCTCGCCGACGATGATGCCGATCTCGGTGATGCCGGCGGCGACGATCGACTCGATGCCGAAGAACAGGACCGGCTTGTTGGCCACCGGCACGAGCTGCTTGGCGGAGGTGTAGGTCAACGGACGCAGCCGCGTGCCCTTGCCGCCGGAGAGGATCAATCCCTTCATGGTTCCCTCGATACGGTGGGACGCGGCGCCGCCCCACCGGGCCGCTCCGCCGCCGCCGGGCGCCGTGACGGTCACGGCAGCGCGGTCGTCGAGCGGGCGGTCAGCGGCAGGAAGGTGCCGACGTTCTTCAGGCTGAGCGTGAAGTAATACTCGGTGTCGCGGCGGTTGGCGGTCTGGAAGTCGCGCATCTCCAGGCGCAGCGCGTAGCACTGCGAGTTGTAGCTCAGCACGTAGCTCTGCTGCTGCAGCAGCGACTGCTCGAGATCGTAATTGACCTGCGCCTCGAGGCGCAGGCGGCGCGGCAGGACGTCGAAGCCGCTGAAGAAGCGCACCTGGTCCGAGCGCGTCTCGCCGGTCTCCGCGGCGTAGCGGGTGAACCAGGTGGTGCCGAGGTTGCCGCGGTCGAACTTCCAGGTGCCGGACAGCGAGGTCGACACCAGGTTGGAGAAGAAGGTGCTGTAGTCCACCTGCGCGGCGACGTTGGTGGCCAGCGACGGATTGAAGCGGAAGCGCGCCGACAGCGGCCCCTGCTGCGTCGTCTCGCCGGTCGAGGAGACCTGCAGCGGCTGCTTGTCGTCGAACGAGATCTCCTGGCCGATGTCGAACGAGGCGATCTCGCGCGCGCTCGCCGCCTCCCCGTCCTCGCCGTCGCTCGCCCTTGGCCAGCAGGCGGTTGACCAGCGACCAGCGGCCGCTCTTCGTCGAGCCGAGGCCGAAGCCGCTCGGCGGCGTTGCGCAGGTTGTCGACCTCGTCGAACAGCGGCACGTTGCCCTGCTCGTCGAAGTCGCCCAGCCAGGAGGCGGTGAAGCGCGGCTCGACGACGTGCTTGAACTTCGAGAAGCCGCCCGCCTCGGCGTCGAAGATGCGCGAGAAGGACGGCCCGACGATCTCCGCGCCCGCCACCGGCACGGCGCGCGTCAGGCTGGTGCCGCGGAAGCGCGTCGAGCGCTGTTCCGGCGGCAGCTGGCCGAACTGGGTCGGGCTGTAGATCGAGTTCTCGTACCAGGTCAGGCGGCCGCCGGCGGAGAGCGACAGCGACAGCCACGGCACCGTGCGCAGCGGCACGGTGAGCTTGGGGAAGAGGTCGAGGCGCCCGTAGGCGTCGTTGTAGTCGCGCTGGCGGTCGAGCGCCAGGTAGGACAGCGACGACAGCACGTCGAGGTAGATCGGCGCATCGCCGAAGAGGCGCGTCGGGCGCAGCCGGTACTCGACCTCCGGCAGCTTGCTCTGGGTGATGACGCGCTCGGCGTTGGTGGCGGTGGCCGGCGCCAGGAACGTCTTCTGCTCGTTGAGCAGGACGTTCAGCGAGTGCGGCCCCCAGTCGCCGGAGACGAAGCCGTGGCTCTCCAGGGTGCGGATGGTGTTGCGGTCGAAGTCGCGCTCGAAGTCGCGGAAGAACTGGAAGTCCGAGAAGTCGTGGTACGACAGGACGCCGCGCAGGCCCCACGGCAGGTCCTCGGTGACGTGGTCCCAGTCGACCTTCCAGCGCCACTGATCGATCCCCTCCTCCTGGTCGGCGTTGGGGTCGCGCACCGCGTAGCCGACCGCGATGCCGCGCGTCCCCTCGCTCGGCCGGTAGCGCAGCTCGTTGCCGAGCCCGAGGTAGCCCTCGCTGTAGGTGTCGGCGTGGAAGGTGGTGTCCCAGCTCGGCCCCAGCACCTGGTAGTAGGCGAGGCCGAGCTCCGAGCCCTTGCGCTCCGAGTAGCCGATCTCCGGGATGAGCAGCCCCGAGGTGCGCTCCGTCTTCGCCGGCCACACGATGTAGGGCGTGTAGAGGACCGGCACCTTCTTGACCCGCATCGAGGCGTTCTTGATGCGCGCGTAGCCCTCGATCTCCACCCGTGCCCTGCCGAGGCGGAAGCTCCACGACGGGTTGTCGCCGGCGCAGGAGGTGAAGACGCCGTTCTCCACCGTGTAGACGTCGTCGGACAACCTTCTCCACCGTCTCGCCGCGGAAGTAGTAGTCCGGCTGCACGAAGGCGGTGGCCTCGTCGAAGGTGCCGGTCTTGGTGTCCAGGTTGAAGCGCGCCTCGCGGGCGGTGATGCGCCGCGGCCCCTGATCGAACATGACGTCGCCGGTGGCGGTGACGATGCGCGTCGCCAGGTCGATGCTCGATCGCGGTCGGCGGTGAGCTCGACGTCCTGGTACTGGAGCTCGACGCCGCCGCTGGCCACCGCGTAGTCCTCGCGCTGGAACTCGAGCGACTCGGCGCGGCCGCGCACCACACCGCCACCCTTCGCCTGCGGGCAGCGGCAGCTCGAAGCGCGGTCGCTCGGCGGCGGGGCGCTCGGCGGCGCGGCGGGCGCGGCGGCCTCGCCGTCCTGCGCCGTCCCGTCCTCGCCGTGCCGTCCTCTGCGCCGTTTCCTGCTGCGCTCCTCGTCCTGCTGCGCGGGTGCGCCGGTGTCGGCTCCTGTGCCGGCGCGGCGCCGGCCGGCGGCGGCAGCGGCAGGGCGAGCAGCAGGCCCTGGGCGAGGACCGGTCGTCACGGCCGGGCGGCGCGGCGAACGGCGCCAGGTGAGCGTCGCGCATCGCCGGCCGCTCGGGGACCGTGAGCGGACCGGGGTAGAGGCGCTCCACCACCATGCGGTGGCCTCGCCACCGCCGATGCAGATAGCGGCCAGCCGCGGCGCGCGCCGCGTCGGCATGGCGTGAACAGGGTGACCAGGATGCGCGCGCCCGGAGGCGCCGATCGGATGGCCCAGCGCCACCGCGCCGCCGCGCACGTTGACCTTGTCGTGCGGGCGCCGAGCTCGTGCATGGAACGCCATGGCCACGACCGCGAAAGCCTCGTTGATCTCCCACAGGTCGATATCCCGCGGTCGAGGCCGGCCGCTCGAGCACGATGCCGGTCGCGCCGACCGGCGCGGTGGTGAACCACTCGGGCGCCTGGGCTGGGTGCCGTAGCCGACGATGCGGGCCAGCGGCGTCGGCCCAGCGCGGCGGCGCGCGAGGCGCTGGCGAGCAGCAGGGCGGCGGCGCCGTCGTTGATGTTGGAGGCGTTGGCCGCGGTCATCGTGCCGTCGCGGTGAAGGCGGGGCGCAGCTTGCGGTGATCTTTTTCTTGCCGCGAACTTGTCGCTTGTTTCTGTCATCCCGGGAGGCAGCTGGTCGTTTATCCATTTTCTCACTGAATTCAGCTCGGATGGAGGTCGGTCTTCTCCTTGCGCTCAGTCATGCGCGGCGACAGGGGGCCCGTTAATTGTCAGACTTGAACCGAGCGTTCGCTGCAGGGCCTTGATCATTTTCTGATCGTCGGGTGTGGCAAAGGTGATTGCTTCACCGGTTTTGCAGGCCCGGCCGGTTCTACCGGTTCGGTGGGTATAGGTTTCGCTGTTCTCCGGCATGTCGAAGTTGATCACATGGGAAATGTTAGACACATCAATGCCGCGAGCGGCGATGTCGGTTGCCACAAGGATGTTGTAAGTCCCGCTTTTGAACCCATCAAGGGCCTGTTGCCGCTTCTGCTGTGACATGTTGCCCTGAAGAGCGGCTGCTCTATGCCCGAATTTTTCCAGCTGCAGGGCCAGGCTTCTGGCCTTGTGCTTCGTTCTGGTAAAGACGAGGGCAGTGGTAATTTTTTTATCCTGCAGCAGGGATTTAAGCAGGACAATTTTCCCTTTCATGTCGACCCGGCACATGACGTGGGATATGGCTAGCAATCGACTTTTCATGATCGACCTGCACCGTAACCGGATTGTTCAGTATGTCCTCGACGAGCGAGCGGATCTCTTTCGGCATGGTTGCGGAAAAAACCAGGTTCTGTCGCTGTTTCGGCAGATTGCCTATGATACGCCGGATATCAGGCAGAAAGCCCTGGTCGAACATGTGGTCGGCCTCATCAAGGACGAGCGTCTCCACAGAGGAAAGGTTAACCGCCCGGTCGTTGACCAGGTCGAGCAGGCGACCGGGACAGGCGACAACAATCTCCACACCTCTTTTGATTTTGTTGATCTGGGCCTGTTTGCTGACACCGCCGTAGACGACAACGCTGCGAATGTTTGTGCCTCTTGACAGCTTGCCGATGTAGCTGTGGGTTTGTTCGGCCAGTTCCCGGGTGGGGGAAATAATCAGGGCGCGTACCCTGTTTTTGGGACCGGAACAGAGACGCTGCAGGATCGGCAGCACGAATGCCGCTGTTTTGCCGGTACCGGTCTGGGCCAGCCCCATCAGGTCACGCCCCTGTAATACCGGTACGATGGCCTGCTCCTGGATAGGGGTCGGCGAAACGTACCCGCAACTTTCAATGGCGGTCTGAATCCGGTCATGAAACTGAAAATTTTTGAAACTCATTAAAACTCCTTTAGAGTGATATATGAACACAGGATTGCCATATTATCTTACCAATCCATGGTTCTGCACAGCATGGTAGCTGCAAATAGTTAATTAAATTGAAATGATAGTAAGTGGTATAATTTCTTAGGATTACGACTTGGTGATCACGAAAGACGAGTAGTTCCGGGAATCATTCAGTGGTTTTCCAACCGATAACAGTATGACGAATTGTAAACGGTCTCAGTTTGCCCGGTTCTGTCGAGGCATTCTGCATGGAAGCCGGTCTGTTTCTCTGACCACCAGCTTGTGCGTGGCAAGACCGCTGCCGTGTAACATCTTTATTGCGTTTTCACCATCTTTTGTTCGCTGCATTTCAATATATGCGAAACACTTTGATTGCCTGGTATAGAGGTCAGTCACGATGAGAACCGTATCGACAATGCCATGCAGGGAGAAGAGCTTATTTAGCTCCTTTTCTGTTGTGGCATAGGCAAAGTTTCCGACATATAGCTCCATCTGATCTCCAAATCTGGGCAATCTGCAAAAAACTTCTACGATGGCAAACGGTGCGGGAAATGAACAACGCTGACAGGAAACGTGAAGGAATGTGCTTCTGCATTAATAATTTCAAACTGCGGTAATTATAATCTTTCCCATTGATTATGCAAGAAGAAAAATGAAACCCCCTGGCCATCTGGTGGTGGGCAATGGTCGTATAACTATGACAGCTATTGGTCTGGAAGATAAATTGCAAATGTCTTTTGCTGTTGCTCACGAGCTCATTTTTCTGCAGATGAACAAATTAATCCACTCGAGTAAGTCATTCCTGCATCAATTAACGGAGAGAATGCCAGCTTCCGAAAATTCTTTATGATTGCCGCCATGAACCCCGGAAGAAGTGCTCACGGCGACAGAATTTGCGGCATGTCCTGACCTCAGGGGAAGACCGCTCGCCTGGGTCCCTGAGGGGGAGAGGTATACGTCAGGGATTGGGCAACCAGGCGTGTTCATGTCTATGGAGACAAATGGAAACTTGCACCAGAGGGGTATGAGATGATTGTTTTTCCGTTCTGGAAACAGTTTTTCACGTTTAACTTATCGCTGCCTGCGCCTTCGATTGCCATGGTTGAGGAAGCAGACGGAATTGCATGCATAGCGCCGCCTGGATACTAATGAAAATGACCTGAACTGCCCTGGTGGAGGAATTCCCGCTACCCCTCGGTTCTCTTCTTTGCTGAATAATCCTCAACACTGTGAACAGGCCTTCCCCCGCCATCGAGTGAACAGGTTGCGTATACGGCAATTGTCGCCTTTTCCCGGGAGTCCTTGCCGGATTATTCGCTTTTGTCTGCTTTCGGGAAAACAAAAATAAATCTGGCGATGATTCCGGTAAAAACATTTAAATACGGATTGTTAGGATAACTCCAGAGTCAGGAGATCAGGTGGCACCGGCAGGACCTGGCTTTACTTAACCTTTGGGCGATCTTAGATTGTTCCAAATTAAAGTCGATCCCTTTTGTTCCGGGAGCCGTTGTTTGTCCTGCTGTTTATGGCGTACGAAAGCAATAATTGTTACTTATCATACGGGGAGCTGACAGGCTGGAATGTATAGAGGCGAACGCTTTAACAGTATAACCCATCTGCTTGGCGCGGTGTTTGCTTTGGCAGCCCTGGTTCTGCTCGTTGTACAGACCTCGCGCCAGGGAGATCCGTGGAAGATAGTGAGCTGCACTATTTATGGAACTTCCCTACTCCTGCTCTATACTTCTTCCGCGCTTTATCACAGTTTTCAAGGCAGATCGAAGAAGGTCTTTCGTACCTTTGATCATCTTTCCATCTATATCCTGATCGCCGGTACCTATACACCGCTGACACTGGTGACCCTGCGCGGTGGCTGGGGCTGGTCCCTCTTCGGTGTTGTCTGGGGGCTCGCTCTTACGGGTATTGGACTGGAGTCATTTTCGAAAGAAAGAAAAAACCTGCTCACCATGATCATCTATGTCCTGATGGGCTGGCTGATACTGATAGCGCTCAAACCCTTGATACATCTGTTGCCTGCCGTGGGTTTTATCTGGCTTGTGCTGGGCGGTCTGCTCTATACGGTCGGCATCGTTTTTTATATCTTTGATGAGAAGGTCCGCCACTTTCACGGTATCTGGCATTTATTCGTCCTCTCGGGCAGTCTCTGCCACTTTCTCACCATATTTTTCTATGTCATCTGAATATGACTTGCTCACACTTTCGGAGGGTGATTCCTGGAGTAGGTGTAAGCCTTTTGTTCATCATCGCCTGCCTGCGCCGACTGCGAAAGCAGGTTGAAGCCTTCTGCAATAGATCGACCATGAAGGTTGTTTCACTCAGGACTGGACGTGAGCCGGAAGAGTGCTTGGGACAGCAGAACCAGTAAGATACCCGTGTGAAGAAAGCAGTTGTTCTAAAGAGATTTTTCGAATAGTCTCGGACGGAATTGAAAGCATGAAGCAACGCTCCGGACCCGGCATGCTGCGATGGATGAAGTCGGTGGCGACACCGTTGCTATCTGGAAAATAAATGAGAGTTTTCCCTCAAGAAAAAGTTTAGGAATCACTAGGAGTAATGGAAAAGCACAAATTACGCGTTGAGAAAATTGGCGGGACGTCAATGATTCGTTTTCCCGAGATCATTGATAATATCATTCTGTACAATAAAGACGATGTTTATGGCCGCATTTATGTGGTTTCCGCCTATGCGGGGGTAACCAACGAGTTCCTGGAACATAAGAAAACCGGGCAGCCGGGGATATACAAACTGTTTGAAGAGCAGGAAAACTATCCGCCGAAAATGCTTGCCTTGCGGGACCATCTGTGCAAACTCAACGAAACGATGGTAGGGGTCGGCCTTGATCTTGAGCTGGCTAATGACTTTATTAGTGATCGTATTGATCTTGCTATCAATATCTTGAGGAGCATGGACAATGTCCTCGCTTCCGGTTACGTCACCCGAAATGAACTTTTACTGGCCGCCCGGGAACTGCTTGCCTCGCTGGGTGAGATGCAGAGCGCTTTCAATTCGGCAAATATTCTACAGAATCAAGGCTATGACGCCACCTTTATTGATCTGAGCGGTTGGGAAGATGGGCGCCAGATGACCATTGATAAGCGAATTAAAGAGAGTTTTGCTGATATTGATCCATTTTCGACCATCTGCTTTGCCACGGGATATACCAAGGGTACAGAAGGCATCATGCGGGAATTCGATCGCGGCTATTCGGAGGTAACCTTCTCAAAAGTCGCGGTTCTGCTTGAGGCTTCCGAGGCTATCATTCACAAGGAGTACCATCTTTGTTCCGGCGACCCGCTTACCATCGGGGAGCATCTCGCCCACCCCGTCTGCAACACTAATTATGATGTTGCCGATCAACTTGCCGATGTCGGCATGGAGGCGATCCACCCGAAAGCAGCCAAACCTCTGGAAATTCATTCGATACCGATACGGGTGAAAAACGCCTTTGATCCCGGTCACCCCGGTACATTGATAACCAAGGATTTTGTGGCGCCCCAGTCGAAGGTGGAGATCGTCACCGGCTCAAACAAGGTTATCTGCCTTGAAATTCACGATACCCGAATGGTCGGCGAGGTTGGATTTGACTTGAAAATCATGAATATCATTGCCCGCCACAAGGTTTCCTATATCAGCAAGATGACCAACGCCAATACCATTGACCTGATTGTCGTGGAGCGGGATTGTCCTCAGGCCCTTATCAATGAACTCAAGAGTACCTTTGAACTCATAGGCACGCGTAAAGTGGCAATTATCTGTGCCATCGGCTCCAATATAGGTCAACCGGGAATCATGGCGAGAGCGGCCCAGGCTCTCGCGAAAGAAAACATCAATATCCTCGGCGTGTCCCAGACCACCCGTCAGACCAACATGCAGTTTATTGTCGAGCGCGATGGGTTCGCCAACGCCCAGCGTGTCCTCCACGCTGCTCTTTGCATGTGAAATTTCCGGCTTGATAATCTGAGCATGGCCGGTGACGATTGACGCCGGCCATCGAAACGTCGAACGGATTACCCCTGGTAAAAACATTTAGGCTACTACCCATTATTCATTCAAGACGTTTTGCCAATGCTCCTGCGCCTTTTTGGTTAATTCTTCTTCTGTTTCGGAAGCAGTAAGATCATTCCACTCGTCAAGCGTGTTGGTAAAAAACGAGTTGTAGAAGAGCAGGGTCCTCCCTCCTACGATTTTGAAATTCTCGGGGTCGACTTCGACCTTTTCTCCCTCCAGCATTGCCCAGGCGCACCAGCCGCCGTAGGCTGGAATATAGGCGTCGGGATTGCTCAGGAACAGCTCTCTGTTCGCGGGACTGCTGAAAAAATAGGTGATCCCGTCCCGGGTGACGGCATAGTCTTCCAGTCCTTTCTTCGGACTGCCTTGATGATAGCTTAACGGGTCGTAACCCGCCAGCGCCAGACCGGATTTGTCGACGTTCTGGTGCGACGGGGCCGCGGCAGAGAGGGTGGCTGAGAGAAGCAGGGTGAGCAGGAAGCCAAGGGAAAAGAGAGTAACGGGTTTCATTGAGTTCACCATATGAGCCGATACAGCCTGCTCTTCCATGTCGCTTTTGCGATTCACTTACCCGACCAGTATGTTGAATCACAAGTCTCCTTGATCAGCAGACTGTCTAGGCTACCTTGAAAAATTGTCTTTTTGCCCCAACTCCGCGTTGCGTGCGAATATTTTATCTTCGGAAAATCAGATTTAAGCACCCCAAGGGCACTTCTTTCGGGCGCCTATCGGAAAAATTTTCACGCGCACCTTGATTTTGAACCAAAATCCTAATTTTGCAAGGTACCCTCAATTATTGAAGTATTAGGGGCAGGCAGCAAATCAGATGCGCCTTGATTTATAGATTGTCATGCAGCGAATTTTATTGCCGGGATCCTGTTGAAAATGAATCCAGCAGATGAAATCTTTCCGGAAGATTGACAGCGACCATCGGGCTCTTAAGGTGAAGGAAGACGTTTATGGCGCCACAGATGCGTATCCTGCATTTAAAGCAAAAAAAATGGATTAATTATCAAGTGGAGGAAGAGCATGTCACTTTCCGAGAAACTCAATGAGATTCGACAGGGAGCAAAGCAAAGAATACCCGAGGAACTGCGGGCCATAATGGCACGAGGAATCAAGGAACTCAGGGCGTCAGGCATCCTTGAGCTGGTGCTTAAACAAGGGGATACCCTGCCGTCTTTTTCGTTACCGAACCAGGATGGCGATCTGGTTTCATCCAGGGATCTCCTGCAACGAGGCCCCCTGGTCATGACCTTTTATCGAGGTGTCTGGTGACCTTACTGCAATGCAGAGCTGGAGGCTCTGCAGAAGATTGTTCCGGAAATCGAGAAATACGGAGCAACGCTGGTGGCCTTTTGTCCGCAACGTCCCGAATTTTTGAAACAGATGCGCGAGAAACATGGCCTGAGCATGGATGTCCTTCGTGATCAGGGGAATGGCTATGCACAGGAACTGGGACTGCGCTACGTCCTCCCCGATTACCTGCGGGAAGTCTATTTGAAATTTCCGCTCGATCTGCCCCGTCTGAATGGAGAGCCCTCCTGGTCGCTGGCCATGCCGGCACGCTATGTTGTCAAGCATACCGGGGTGATAGCCGCTGCCGATTATGCTGTAGACTATACGAACAGACCGGAGCCGGAGAAAACACTGGAGGATCTGGAGAGGATTTGAAACGGCTCCGGCCCTTGAACCCGGGGAGATAAAAAAATTGAAGGATCTCAGGGTTCCGGCCATGTGCCGTTTTGCTGTTCGGAAACCAGATAGCAGAATTTATTCCACTCAAACGTTTTATTCGAGATGGGACAGCGCAGGGTTATCGTGTGTTCGCCTACTGCGGTAACTTCCCAGTCGCCGGCTCTTCTGGAATTTTTGATTCGTATCTTCTGGCCGACGATGAAAGGGTAGGGTTCAAATACTGCATAGTCGTGTTTCATATCCGTGTTACCTCACGTTTAGTCGAGTCCGGAAGCAGGGGTCAATGGAGACAATGACGCTTACGTCCTGCGGCTCCAGCCCGGACCTGCTCTATTATGCCGGGCAGGTCTCAGCCATGATCCGCTCAACCGCCGCAACCGCCGGTGAATCTTCGGGCAAATCCATCAACGAGCGTTTGTTCATGTCGAAATCGAGCAGGGATGGATCATCAGGAATGATGCCGACAATCGGCAGACCCATTTCCTCGACCTCGGCAAGAAAGGCTTCATTCAGGGTTTCAGGGGCCCTGGTTACGACAATACCGAGATCCTCGACCTTGAGTTTCAGGCTGACCAGCATCTCGTTGATCCGGCGCAGTGCCCTCAGGCCGCGAAGTGAATAGTCGGTAACAAGGTAGAGGGTGTCGACCCGGCCGCTGGTGCGCCGACTGAGATGCTCCATACCGGCCTCATTGTCCACAACCATGTAGCGGTAACTCTTCATCAGCCGCTCGGTAAAGTTGTTCAGGATGTTGTTGACCATGCAATAGCACCCCTGTCCTTCCTGGCGCCCCATCACCAGCAGGTCAAAAGCGGGTTTCTCGATCAATGCCTGCTCAACGAGCATCTCGAGATAATTCGCCTTGTCCATGCCTGAAGGAACGCCCTGCGGATCGCGCATGAAGGTTTCCCGTATATCGCCTATGGTAGTCGGCACTTCGAGACCCAGTGTCTCGCCGAGGTTGCTGTTCGGGTCAGCGTCAACGGCGAGTATGGGGGCCTTGCCGTTTTTTGAAAGATGACGAATGACAAGTGCTGCCACCGTGGTTTTTCCGACCCCGCCTTTTCCGGCAAATGCGATAACTTTGCTCATGTTTCTTTCCGTCTTGTTAATTTGAACCAGTAAAGATTGATAAACTGGTAGAGACTTTTTCAGCAGACAATTTGTTACTAGTATAAACATTTATAAACTCAAAAAAAGAAGCAAACTGTCAAATGATTGCAAAAAGACAGTTTGCTTCGAGTCTTGAGCGGACTGCTGATTGCTGGCTGTCTGATCTATCAGGCCGCCGCCGGCTGGTTGCGTCTTTTTTTCTTCTTCTCATCGACCGGTGGACCGAGAAGCGCCTGCAGGCTGCTGACATGCTCAGAGGTAATGGTGTTGTTCTTCTCAATCCCGAGGGCCTGTGCATCAATACCGAGGCAGAGACCAAGAAGCTGGGGCAGGAGCAATACCGGCAGCATCTCGCCTGCTGACGAAGCCGTGCGAAGGTTTTCCTGGGCCGTATCGAACTGCAGGTGACAATAAGAGCATACTGGAGTGATATACCCGGCACCGGCTGCACGCGCTCCGTCTACCTTTTCCTTGAGCAGTATGTTTGATAATTCATTGTTGATTCCGGCAAGAGCCGCACCGCAGCATTCAAGTTTTCCACGCCACTCCAGGCTTCTGGCCCCGATTGTTTCGATAATTTCATCGGTTATTTTCGGCACAAAGGAATCGTCAAAGGTTGTGACTTCCCGCGGCCTCAGGACATGACAGCCGTGAATAACCGATAGATTCAGCTCGGTATACTTGCTGACCAGCTGTTTTTTTATGGCTTCGATGCCGATATCCTGGTGCAGGACGGTCAGGAAATGTTTGACCGTCGTTGTTCCTTTATAGTGCAGTCCTTCCTTGGCCAGCAGAATGTTGATTTCATCGGCCAGTGTCTGATCATTGGCGAGAACATGACGAGCTTTCTGCAGGCTGGCGAAGCAGCAATTGCAGATTACCATGATGTCAAGTCCCCGTTTCTCGGCAATGGCCATGTTTCTGACTGAAGGAAGGATGTAAGCCTTTTCGTCGACGTTGCGTACCGGATAGCCGCAGCAGGTGAATTCCGGAATGATTTCTAGCTGAACGCCGAGTTTGTCGAGAACCGCCTCAGCTGACAGGGCATATTGCTCTATGCGGATGGGAATATTGCACCCTTGAAAAAAAGCCAGTTTCATACGGTACCTCCTGACTCCATTCTGCGGATCGCAGCATTCTTAAGGTTATAAAAAATATCAGTCAATGGCACCTGATTGGGACAATGTTCCTGGCAGAGATAACAGGTGGAACAGCTCCAGATCATTTTCGCCCCCATGGCTATCTCCTTGTTACCGATACCAAGGCTGAAAATGATCTGGTGCGGCAGCATGTCGAGTTCGTCCATGGGGGCGTCATAGAGCCTGACAACCGGGCAGATATTGGTGCAGCGCTGACAGGAATAACAGCTCTGGTAGCTCTCTGCGCCGACATCTGAAGGCCTGCCGATAGAGAGCGTGGTCATGTCTGAGAGCTTTTTGAAGGATTCCTTGAAAAGCTGCTCGACTTTTTTCAGCGCTTTCAGGTGATCATCGACAAAACTCTGGGCCAGGGCGAGCGGGAAGGAGAAGTGACTCAGCAGCGTGGTTTCCGGCTGTCCCTGGGCAAGCAGGCTGTAACGTGAGCTGATGAATAGTTCACGCAGGTTGATGCCGGACGGGCAGACTTCCGAACAGCGATCACAGCTGGTGCACACATAGAGTCCCTGCTGCAGGTGCTTCAGGGTTTTCGGGTCAACTGTTTCGCCGGCGGCAATTTTTTTCAGGAACTGCACCTTTTCCGACGGCAGGATGAAATCATTCTGGAAGGACTCGAAAAACATCAGTGCTGAACAAAGTTCGCTGCAGGAACCACAATGTGTGCAGGCCGAAAGGCCGATCATCTGCCGGTTCATGACATTGGCCTGGTTTTCCGCCGGCTTCTTGAATCCCATCACCCCGTTGATCAGCAATGAGACTGGCACAGCGATGATATGGAACATTTTGCTGAACGGGAGCCAGGCCAGAAAGGCCAGGCAAGTCAGGAGATGCAGATAGGTCAAAAAGGTGACCGTCGTCTTGCTGCCGATCGCTGCTGCAATCGGTCCGGTAAGTTTTGCCAGGGAGAAACCGACAAAGGCGGCAGATGCGGGGGCGTGGCATTCCATACAGGTGTCGGCCGCAAACTCTCTTCCTTCTTGAACGAGGGCCGGGTCGAAGGGTTTGCTGACATGTGAGGAAACGAGACCATTCTCTGCCGCCCAGTAGGTTTCCAGGGGCAGCATTTCTGCCTGTTCGGTCATGCCTCCGTATTCCTCAGCCATGCGCAGAAATTCAGACTGGGAGGATATCTTGGTGCTCTCCAGCAGGTAACCGGTGAGCACGATCATGGCCACAAAAGCTAGGGCGGCCCAGTCGCTGGCGTAACTCTTGACCCGCTGCGGCTTGTCTGTCAGGCGGCGGTAGACGGCTATACCGATTCCCGTCAGCACCATCAGCCCGAACAGGTCTCTCAAAGACATGAATGGCTGCAGGGTCGAGTAATAGTCGGCAAAGAAAAAAGAACTGACCCCGGTGCCGAGACCGTGCATGAAGAGCAGCAGGATAAAGCCGAGAAAAATGAGGGAGTGGGCGACCCACCTCAGGATGTTTTTGCTCAAAAGTCGTTTTTGAAATAAAACATCGGTGAAGAAGGTGCTAATGACATTGAAGAGCTTTGCGCTGAAGATCGTCGCAAACAGTCCCTGAAAAGCTGCAGCCATACGCCCGACAGTGGAAACAGCTGATTTTTCGGGCTGGATGCTCTGGGAAAACCAGACATAAAGACGAAGACATAACCCAGCCAGAAAGACAAAAACCGATAATCCAAGAAGAATGCTCATAATCGTTTCTCTATTCGCTTCTATTCTTTTCAGTACTTCTCTGTTTTGGCCGGTCAATATCGTCCGGCGTGCCTCTTTGCGGCCGTTCTAAATTGTCTTACAGACGAATCTTAGCAGTGGCATGCATCCCCGGCGAAAATGCACTATCGCCACAACAGGAATCATTTGCAAGAAAAATCATTGAACTATTTGATATCACTTTGTTTTTGAAACTTGAAAAAGAAGACGAAACCTGCTGGTTGCTGTCCAACATGATAAAGGACTTGTCAGATTGTGTTCTCACGGGGTACCTGCAACTGAGGATTTAGTCAGAAACCCGATTTTGGCTGGGCGGATTATCAGCCTGATCTCTTAGCGAGATGAGAAGGCAATAAAGGAATCTACCTGTGCAGAAAATAAAAGTCAATTACCTTGGATTTGATCCCTCGTGACGGGATGTATCCATGTCGGCTAATCGACGTTTCTCGTGCATTCGTTTGTGTAGTTTAAGTAATTGTATTTTATTAATATTAATATATGCTCTGCAGGAAGAGAAGCGGGAAAAAGAATGCAGACTATGTCTTTATTAAAAAGGTGAAGATAAAATAAAGACGGGCTGAGAATGAAACACGAAAACGGGTCGTTTTCCTCTCATCAACGGCTTTGAAAATTTTTTGTACTTCCTGCCTGCGGCTACCGGTCTTCATCTGGTTCGGGGATAACCGCTGATGATTCTCTTTTCGGTGATGATCGCGTCCATTAGCTGGTCATGGGGCTGCAGGGGCAGTTCATCAACGATCTGGATCTCAAAGGCCAGTGCCAGGCGGTGTGCCCGGGGAATGGAGGCGAGAAGCCGGTCGTAGTAGCCGCCGCCGTAGCCGAATCGCCCGCCCCTGAGATCAAAGACGGATCCCGGCAGGACGATGACATCAAGAAGTCCGGGGTCAACTGAGCTGGTTCTGAGAAGATCCTCGCACGGTTCGGGGATGCCGCAGTAGCCTGAAACCAGTTGCTTGTCCGGGTCGGTTATGGAAACGATATCCAGTCTCTTTTCCCTCACCCTGGTTAGTGGCACGGAGACCTCTTTTCCCTGTGTCAGAAGTTCGGCGATAATGCCAAGGGTTTCCACTTCACTGCGGAAATTGACATAGATGAAAATGTTTCGGTTTGCTTTTATTTCATCAAGTGCCAGAAGCCTCTCGCGGATGAGGCTGCTTTTCGTCTTTCGTTGCGCCGGGTCGAGTTCATTGCGGGCGGTGAGTATTTTTTTTCTAGGCCCAGCGGGATCTATCATTGGTTTAGTTCCTTTGTGAAAACTACTTAAAAATCCGGTCAGCTACAGCCTCTGAATCAGATAAAGAAAAAGCGGAAGCCGGCTGAGTCTCTTGAACCGGTAGAAATCGAAGAGTCGGGAGCGTGATACATCTGTATTCTCAAGTGGCGAGAGGTAGATGCATCCTTTGTTCCTGGTTCGGGGAATCCGGTCCCTGACAAGTGACAATACAGAATTATAGTGGTTCTGGCTCAGGATGTCACCAATAACAAAGTTTGCCGTCATCTCAATGCTTTTATATTCCTGATTTATTTCCTGCATCAGATCGAAGGCTTCCAGGATCTTGCTCCTGCCGAGCGGTTTGCCGAGATAATCAAGTGTTTCCTGGTCGGCTGATTCCAGGCCGATATTGATATAGATATTCCCGGGCAACCGTTCCAAAGCGGTAAAGAGTGACGGATGGGCTCCAAGCAGAGACGCGACTGAACCAAAAAGAAAAATGTTGCTTCCTTTTATGGCATGACCTGAAGCATCACCGAGCAGCAGCCCTTCCTGTGCTTTTTTTACGGCATATACCAGCAGGTCAGATGCCGCCTGCAGCCCGTCGTGGTCACCAATAAAAATGCTGTTCTGGTTAGCCAGATCACGGCCGTAGAGGGTATGCAGCTGCTCTATCTGGGTTGCGATCTCCCGTCTGGTTCTGGAGGAGAAGGGGATATTGTTCTTGACCCGGCAGAACCGGCATTTATGCAGGCAGCCCGAAGTGATGGTCACGGGAATAACGTTGTAATCGACATGCCGGGTATCGGGCGGAAGAACCGATACCCGGCCTCCGCTGATGCTTGCCAGGCTTTCAGCTTTTTCCGACAGCGAGGTGGGACCATTGACTAGAACAGCATCGACAAAGCCCCGTATATCAGCCGGTGCGGAATCTATGCGGGCTCTGAGCCTGGCAAGCATCGGATACCAGTTCTTTACCAGGTACTCAACAACGGGGTTTTGAAAAGGGTTGCCTCCCATGAATTTGTTGGTTGGGTAGGGCAGGTTGGGCAGATAATATTCACCGGTGGTTTCAAAAACCCCGGTGTAGCCCCCGGTAGAATAGTAAATCCAGTCGTTTCCGACTGTTCGTTTGAGCCACTCCTGCGGGTGCGGCCAGCGCGGACCCTTTCCCATGACCCTGATTATTTCATGGTTGAGGTTAAAGTGGAAGATGGCATCTCTTGTTTCCACCTCCGAATAGATGCCGCACCTCTGTGGAAAGCTGACTTTTTCGTACCGGTCAGCCCCGATTCGGAAAAGACCTACCCTATCACCGTTAGAGGAGAACTCGCGGGACATCTGTGTAGACATGTAAAGACTCTGGGTCCGGATAGGGGGAACTGTCAAGATGTCCACACGTTTCTTCTCCTGGCGGGAAAAATCGGCAGGGTGACAGCATCATGGTCAGTATGTTGCGGGATTGACCTCGTCTCAGTTGCAAGGGGGAGGTCTTCCGGAACTACTAGTCTCCCTCAAACTCCATCATGGCAAAGATGTCACAGTTCTTTATCTGCTCTCGGCCTTTGAGATCCGGCAGTTCAATGAGAAAAGCACATTCGATGATAGCACCGCCAAGTTTTCTCACCAGGTTGACGGTTGCTCCGGCGGTCCCGCCGGTGGCTATGAGATCATCAACGATAATAACCCTCTCTCCCGTGCTGATAGCATCTTTATGAATTTCCAGCGTGCCTGATCCGTATTCCAGGTGGTAGGACTCTTCGATGGTTTCTGGCGGAAGTTTGCCTTTTTTTCGGACGGGAACAAAGCCAACTCCAAGCTTATAGGCCAGCACTGCTCCAAAGACAAAGCCCCTGGCATCTATGCCGACGACTTTGTCGATATCCCTGTCTCTGTATCGCTCATAGAGGATATTGCACGATTCGCTCATTGCCCCGGGATTTCGCATCAGGGTGGTAAGATCCCTGAAAATAACGCCCTTGATCGGCCAGTCTGGAATGCTCCGTACGATCAGTTTCAGATTATCCATATGTCCCTTTTTTCATGATGTTAAATGAATGTTGTTATCACCTTGCTCAGCAGCAGTTTGACATTGTCTGCGTTTTTTTTGAATACCGTCAGAATCTCGTTCCAGGTTACCGGCGCCTCATCTTCTTTCCAGCAATCATAATCAGTCGACATGGCGACTGCAGCATAGGGGATCTCAGCTTCATTGGCCAGCATCGCTTCGGGGGCCGTTGACATGTTGATAACATCAGCTCCCCAGAGGCGAAACATTTTCGACTCGGCAACGGTTGAAAAGCGGGGCCCCTCGATGGTCACGACACAGCCGTCCGGATGCGATCGGCAGGCCCAGTTCCTGCGCGCTTGTATAGAGTTTCTTTCTTAATGATTCATCAAAAGGGTGTGCCATTGCCGTATGGTGCGCGCCCTGTGCAAATGAATCAAAGAAGGTGTTTTTCCGGAACCGGGTGAAATCGATAAACTGATCAAGCACGACAAGGTGTCCCCGGTCGATTTCCTTCCTGAGACTCCCGCATGCGGTGGTTGCGATAATGTGTGTTACCCCGAGCTTCTTCAGGGCCATGATGTTGGCCCTGTTATTTACCTGTGTCGGGCTGCATTGGTGCTTTTACCATGCCGTGCCAGCAGTACCGTATCCACCCCGCTGATCCGCCCCACCTTCAGAGCCGAGGCCGGCGCTCCATATTCTGTCTCTACGGTGATCTCTTCCGGATTTTGCAGAATATCCGGGTCGTCCAGTCCGGATCCGCCTATTATTCCAATTTTCGTCATCATTTTTTCCTTGGGAAACAGCGCTTTGGGAAACTTTTTTAATAACCATTACAGTTGCTTATATTTTAGCAGACATATCCTTGGCATAACAGGACACTACTGTATCGAACTCCTTGACCGGCTGCAACTCTTTTATCCTTCCGGCCTGTTGACCTGGCTATTTTACGGGTTGAGACCGAGCCACCGAAGCTATGGTTGTGAGAGCACAAAGTGCCTTTTTATTATATTCTGACAGCGCAATAATAAAATATTTTATTTCAATAGCTTGGCTAACTTGATAGGAAATGTTCATGAACGTCTGGTTACGTTAATGGTGTCGCTCCCTTCCCCGGCAGGTGTTTCTGCAATGCTTCTGGCCGGCTCAATTGACCGGCACTTAGCGGCATGGGCCGGCGAATGGGCTGTTCTTCTTGTCAGTCAAAAGGGTTTGCCATCATTGCAATGATCGAGGGAAAAAGTTGCATGAATAACCACCAAAAGGTTAGGATTTCCCTTTGAAAGAAGCTGGATAAGAATCGTTCAACACCGAGAACAGCAGATACGCGTCGTCCGGAATCTCTTATTAGGAATACCATCTCCATGCTGGCTTTTATGATCATGATACCAATCATGGGATCTATTACCATGATGGCTCTGCCGACAATCCTGCTGGGTTGTCTGCCAACCTGACGCACAGGTTGGTGTAACGGCCTCAATCCTGCTTGTTTTGCTGAGGCTCATCCAGGGGGCATCCGTTGGAGGGGAACTGATCGGTTCAATATCCTTTATTTCGGAAATTGCCCCACCAAACCGCCGCGGATTATACGGAAGCCGCACCCTGTTCAGTGCTGTTGGCGGTGTGATGCTCGGATCCCTGTGGCTACCAAGCTTCATAAGCTGTTCAGTGATGCCAGCATGCATGTCTGGGGCTGGCGTTTGCCATTTCTTCTCGGGTTCGTCGTTGCCGGTTTCGGGCTCTGGATGCGCAACGGCCTGGTGGAGTCACCTGATTTCGAGCGGCAGAAAAGCTCTGGTCAGATCGGGAAAAGTCCTGTTCTTGAGGCAATAAAAACCATGCCTGCAACCATGGTAGAGATGTTTCCCACCCGAACCCGATTCAGCGCCATTGCCATCGGTTACAATATATCCCTGGCGCTGTTCGGGGGGACGACCCCGATGATCACACCTGGTTGATTGCCCGGACAAACCACAACGTCCTGGCACCGGCTTTCTATCTGATGGCGATGGCGCTGGTAAGTTTTGTTGCCGCCCTTTTCTTAAAGGAAAAAGGCGGGGGTGAACTGCGATGATGTGCCTTGCTGGAGAAAAACCGTTTTCCCTGTAGTTACGGATCTTGCTGTAATCAGGTGCTTTCGGATATTCGCTTGTGTTTGTGAGAGATCTGTTGTATTGTACTAAGTTGTCCTAATATAAAACAGATCAAGCATGGTGTTTTTCGTCACCCTTGTTGCAGTTCCTCTGCATTGACGATGTCGATAAAGATTCCAGCCGGTCACAGTCACCAGGAGAAGCATTTGAAACTCTTTATTGGCAATTTGCCGTATGATATAACCGAACCGGAAGTGCTTGAACTCTTCAGCCAGTATGGTGAAGTGGTAAGTGCCAATCTGGTGATAGATCATTTTTCAGGTCGTTCCAAAGGGTTTGCCTTTGTGGAGATGTCGACACGAACCGAGGGACATCGGGCAATGGAGACCTTGAACAAACAGGAGTACCGGCATCGCGAACTTGTCTGCAACGAGGCTAAACCCCAGAAGAAGGGTAAGCGGCGCGGCAGATAGGCTCAAGGCGGGTCAAGGGAATATAAAAAGCTTGGAGAGGTTATCATGACCGGGAGTGGTTTTGTTAAACTCTTCAGCAGTCGTCTGGACGAATAGGGTTCAGACAAGCATTCAGCCATCATAAAGGCTGGCAACCGGGGATTACGATTCCCTGGTTTTCAAAAAAAGGGACAAAGCAGATCCCAGAACACAGGAGTATGAGTAATGTCAGAAGGAACAGTAAAGTGGTTTAATGACGCGAAAGGGTTTGGATTTATTGAGCAGGATGGAGGTCAGGATGTATTCGTGCATCATACCGCTATTATGGCAGAGGGTTTCAAATCTTTGTCAGAGGGTGAGCGTGTCAGTTTTGAAGTCGTTGATGGCCAAAAAGGTCCGGCTGCCAAGGATGTAGTAAAACTCTAGAAAAAGACGCAGCGGCAGTTCTTTAGTGAACTGCCGCTGCTTTATGGTATTACGGCGTATCCCTCCGGGGATGCGCTTTTTTTATCCCGTCCCGTTCGAGTCGGCAGGAGGGAGCGGTTGTACTCTTTTATTCAAGATACCCATAAGTTTTCCTCCAAACATTTTTCCTTCGCTTTCAGGATTGATGTATCGATAGCAAAGTGGGATTTGGTATAAGGGGTAAAATAATTAAAAATACTGCTCTATAACAGTCGTAGGGTGGCGGTGGGGGGGAACGGTAAAAAAGAGATTGTCATATGACGAAAATTCCACAATAATGCGATTTGTTTTAATGTGCACACTGAATGAATGTCTACTCGAATTAACCTGGTCAGTGCTCCACTCCTTGCTGGAAGAAGCAGAATGGCTGGATACATCAGCAGGCAGGGGCTGATCTGAAGGAGGACCGCGTTTTGACAAGTAGTGCCCCCGTACAGAAAGGTAAAGGTGACAGGGTAGGGTCAGTACTGGTTGTTGGGTCTGGAATCGGAGGGATGCAGGCGGCCCTTGATCTGGCCAGCAGCGGCCTGATGGTTCACATGATCAATGATGAGCCGTCAATCGGTGGTACCATGTCCCGGCTCGACAAGACGTTTCCTACAGGCGACTGTGCCATGTGCATGATTTCACCGCGCATGGTCGAAAGCAGCCGCCATCCCAACATCAAGATGCATACCCTGGCCAGTGTTCTTTCCGTTGACGGTGAAGAAGGGAATTTTACCGTCACCCTTGAACAGAAGGCACGCTATGTCGATGCCGGTCGCTGCACCGGTTGCGGTGCCTGTGAACCGGCTTGTCCGGTCAGGGTTACCAATAGTTTTAACCAGGGACTCGATAAACGCAAGGCGATTTATGCGCTTTTTCCCCAGGCCGTGCCGAACACCCGGGCGATTGACAGGGAAAACTGTCTCTATCTGACCAAAGGGGTGTGTCGCAAGTGCGAGAAGGTCTGCGATGCCGTCGCCATCAATTTCGAAGACACCGACCAGCAGTTTGAATTGCATGTCGGATCCATTGTTCTGACGCCAGGCCTGAAGACCTACGACCCGGCCATCCGCCAGGAGTTTGGTTATGGACGGATAAAAAATGTGGTCACCGCCCTGCAGTTTGAGCGGCTGCTCTCCGCCTCAGGTCCCTGCGGCGGCGAAGTACAGCGTCCGACGGATAAGGAGCACCCGAAGCGGCTGGCCTGGATCCAATGTGTCGGTTCCCGGAACGGTCATAATGCCAATAGCTGGTGTTCTTCCGTCTGCTGCATGTATGCCGCCAAACAGGCGATCATAGCCAAGGAGCATGACCCCGGGGTACAGGCCACGGTCTTTTACATGGAACTGAGGGCCTTTGGCAAAGACTTCGATAAATATATCGACAAGGCCAAGAACGACAGCGGGACCATCTATCGGCGTGCCATGGTTTCCGAGATCATCGAGGACAGTGAGACGGGAAACCTGATCATTCACTATATCGATGAAGAGGGCCGGCGGATCAATGAAGAGTTCGATATGGCCATCCTGTCGATGGGCTTTGAGCCTCGGGAAGATTCACTGGAGTTTGCCCGGATCTTCGGGATTGAAGCCGATGAACATGGTTTTGCCAAAACATCGAAACTGAATCCGGTCGAAACCAGCCGAAAGGGAATTTTTGTGGCCGGTATCTACCAGGGGCCCAAGGATATTCCGGAAACGGTTATCCAGGGCAGCGGTGCTGCTGCCGGCGCCATGTCGCTGCTGGGTGAAAGCAGGGGCACCGAGGTGCAGGAAGTGGTGCTGCCTCCGGAACGGGATATCAGCGCGGAAGATCCCAAGATAGGTGTTTTTATCTGTCATTGCGGGGTGAATATCGCCGGAACCGTTGATGTTCAAAAAGTGGCTGATGCTGCGGCCGGACAGGCAGGAGTTGCCCACGCCGAGACAATCATGTATGCCTGTGCACCGGATGGCCAGGCAAAGGTCAAGG
This sequence comes from uncultured delta proteobacterium, assembly GCA_963745765.1. Lineage (GTDB taxonomy): Bacteria > Desulfobacterota > Desulfobulbia > Desulfobulbales > Desulfocapsaceae > Ww85. The sequence goes on from CAVUYQ010000021.1 coordinate 32,109, forward strand.
AGTTGATCAAAGAGAAAGGGTTGAACCGGGTTGTTATCGCCTCCTGCACCCCTCGTACCCATTCGCCGCTTTTTATGGATACCATCAGGGAGGTCGGTCTGAACAAGTTCCTGTTTGAGCTGGCGGATATCAGGGAGCAGTGTTCCTGGGTGCACAAGGGCAACAAGGAGGTTGCAACGGATAAGGCCATTCAGATTACCAACATGAATGTGGCCAAGGCCAGGCTGCTTGATCCGGTCAGCCAGAATTCGGTTGGCGTCAACCATACGGCCCTGGTGGTCGGCGGCGGCATTGCCGGCTTAAATGCCTCCTTGTCGCTTACCCAGCAGGGTTACCATGTTCACCTGGTTGAACGCGAAGAACAGGTTGGAGGCTTGCTGCGGAGGGTGCGCCGTAATCTTGAAGGCGATGACGTCCAGGCCTACCTGTCAGAGGTGATTGCCAGAGTGGCGAATCATCCCGCTATAACCCTGCATACCGGCACTGTTGTAGACAGTACTGACGGCTTCGTCGGCAACTTCACTACCATGCTGGCCAACGGAACGAGCATCGATCATGGTGCCATCCTGATCACCACCGGCGGTATCGAATATGTACCAAGCGAATATGGCTACAATGACTCCGATAAGGTCATCACCCAGCGCGAACTTGAGGACCTGCTGGCCGAGCGTGAACCCGCAGCCGGCCAAACCTATGTAATGATTCAATGTGTCGGCTCAAGGGAAGAGCCGACCAACTACTGTTCGAGGATCTGTTGCCAGGATGCCCTGAAAAACAGTATCGCCATCAAGCAGAAGACCCCGGATGCGACGGTTGTCATCATCTACCGCGATATGCGCGCCTATGGTCTGAAAGAGGACTATTACAAGCAGGCCCGCGATCTTGGCGTGCTGTTTCTGCTTTATACTCCGGACGAAAAACCCATCGTGGAATTGGCGGATGAGCGATGCAGGGTGAGTCTGCCGGGTAAAATGCTCGGAAAGCAGATGGTCATCGATGCCGATTATGTCGTGCTGTCCACCGGCTTGAGACCGCAGCCGGATGCGGCGGAATTTGCCAAGAAGTACAAGCTGACCTGTAATGTTGATGAATTTTTTATGGAAGCCCACGTCAAACTGCGGCCGGTGGATTTTCCCAGTGAGGGCTTTTTCCTGGCCGGCCTGGCACATGCCCCGAAAAATCTCGAGGAGACAATCAGCCAGTCGCTGGCTGCCTCAGGTCGTGCCGGAGCCTTGCTTTCCAAGGAGAAGCTGACCGTGTCAGGTATTGTCTCAAAACATAACCGGGACATCTGTATGTCTTGTCTTGCCTGTTTCAGGGCATGTCCGTTCGGCTCTCCATTTATTGATGAAGATGGCATGGTCAGCCACAACGAGGTGAAATGCACCGGGTGCGGTATTTGCGCCGGCATCTGCCCTGCCAAGGCATTCCAGGTTAATTTTTTCAGAGATGATCAGATTCTCGCAATGATCGATTCGGTAACTGAAATCGATTGAAGCTCAAACCAGGAGGATGATAACGAATGGCACCTGGCGAAGAAGTCAAAGAAGAGCTGGTGAATCCCGAGAAGCCTGTCGGAGAGATACCGGCGGACTGGAAGGCTAATATCATAGCGTTTGCCTGTCATTATTGCGCTTTCGCTGCGGCCGATCTTGCCGGGGTAATGCGGCTCTCCTACTCTCCAAACGTCAAGGTGGTCAGGCTGCCCTGTACCGGTAAGCTTGATCAGATTTATGTTATGCGTGCGTTCGAGAGAGGGATAGACGGCGTTTTTGTTGCCGGCTGACTTCCCGGACAATGTCATTTCCTGGAAGGAAATACCAACGCAGCAAAAAGAGTCCAGCAGGTTAAAAAGCGTCTGACGACAGTTGGTGTCAATCCCCAGCGACTGCATTTTTATAACCTTTCCGCAGCACAGGGGCCGCGTTGGGCGGAGATATGTACGGAGTTCTCAGAAAAGATCATTAAACTGGGTCCATCGCCTATATGGTTGGCATTAAAGAAAAAATTGTCAAAAAAAAACAAGAAGCCCAGCCGGTATGAATGGCAGTGTCAACGTGAACTCGCCTATTGAAAAAGGAGTTGAAACGCTATGATCGTAGGGGAACAGAAGCCGTTTGAAGAAATATGGGAGATGATTAAGGACCATAAGCAGCTGACGGTATACGGCTGCAATACCTGCGTTGCCGTCTGCCACCAGGGTGGCAACAAGGAGGCCGGCATTCTTGCCTCGCAACTCAAGATGAGGGCAAGCCAGGACGGTATTGACATCGAGATTATCGACAGTGGAAACGAGAGGCAGTGCGAGCATGAGTTTTTTGAAAAAACAGAAGAGCTGATCCAGAAATCTGAAGCGGTTCTCAGCCTCGCCTGCGGCATAGGGGTCCAGTTCATGGCTACCAAGTACAAGGATAAACCGATCTATCCCGCCCTGAACACGACATTTCTTGGTGATGTCATGGTAACCGGCCTTTTTACCGAAAAATGTCAGGCATGTGGTGATTGTGTGCTTGGTATTACCGGCGGTGTTTGTCCCGTCAGCCGCTGTGCCAAGCGATTGTTCAACGGTCCGTGCGGCGGCTCGACGACCGGTAAATGTGAAATTTCGAAGGACACGGATTGCGCCTGGCAGCTGGTCATAGATCGCCTCGAGGCCCTTGGACGACTTGATGATTATGAGAAAGTGATTCCGATAAAAGACTGGTCGAAAGACCGGTCCGGTGGACCTCGCTCGTTTAAACTGGAGGACTTCTAATGGCCGAGACCCTTACCAGCAGCAGGCTCGAAAAGGTTCTGAAGAGCGGCCATCAGGCCGTGACCAGTGAGTGCGGCCCTCCCCGATCGAGCAATGCCTCGCACGTTATTGAAAAGGGGCATCTGATCAAGAATCATGTCGATGCCATCAATGTCACCGATAACCAGACGTCGGTGACCAGGCTCTGCAGCCTGGCCGCCTGCATCCATCTCAAGCAGCAGGGGCTTGATCCCGTCCTGCAGATGGTAGTCCGGGACCGCAACCGTATTGCGCTGCAGAGTGATATCCTTGGTGCTGCATCATTTGGCATCAACAATATTCTCTGTCTGTCTGGTGATCACCAGAGTTTCGGTGACAGCCCCCAGGCCTCCAACGTCTTCGATCTTGACTCGATGCAGCTGGTCCAGACCGTCAGGCATATGTGCGATGAGGGAAAATTCCTCAGTGGCGACGAAATCAAGGAACCGCCCAGTTTTTTCGTCGGTGCCGCAGCAAACCCGTTCGGCGATCCCTACAAGATACGGGTGCCCCGGCTGGCCAAGAAAATCGCCTGTGGTGCCCAGTTTGTCCAGACACAGTGTATCTACAATGTCGATAAGTTCGTCAAGTGGATGGGGGACGTCTGCGAGCGTGGATTGGATGAAAAGATCTATATACTGGCCGGTATCACCCCGATGCGTTCGGTCGGTATGGCTCGTTACCTGCAAAAGAACGTCCCCGGCATGGATGTCCCTGACGAAGTTATTGAGCGAATGAAAGGGGTGGACAAGAAGAAACAGGCAGAAGAGGGGATTACCATTGCCGTGGAAACGATCCAGCGCCTCAAGGAAGTCAAGGGTGTTGCAGGTTTCCACATCATGGCCATTGAGTGGGAGGAAAAGGTCCCTGAGATTGTTGAACGCTCAGGACTTTATCCACGTCCGCAAATGGACTGATTTCCAGTAACCATCAGATTTGCGAGTTAAAAGGGCCGGATCTTGTTGTTCCGGCCCTTTTTCTGTTTGGCCCGCTGGCTCCGAACATTGTCATGCCCTGAGCCCGTTTCCATTTGAAGCCCTGCTTTTGTGAGGGTCACGGTGAAAACAGTTTTGCATATTCTTCGAATCCCGCACTTTCCAGCTTTTCGGCGGGTATAAAACGAAGTGAGGCGGAATTGAGACAATACCGCCGCCCCCCGGGAGGCGGTCCATCATTGAAGACATGGCCCAGATGAGAGTCTCCTTTTTTACTGCGAACCTCGGTGCGTACCGTGAAAAACTGCCTGTCTTCTTTTTCTATTACATTTTCACGTACCAGCGGACGGGTAAAACTTGGCCATCCCGTCCCTGAATCATACTTATCCAGGGAACTGAAAAGGGGTTCATTCGAGACAATGTCAACATAGATCCCCGGCCTTTTATTGTCCCAGTACTGGTTATTGTAGGGCGGCTCAGTACCGTTTTCCTGGGTAACCTTATACTGCAGTGGGGTCAGTCTTTTCTTCAGGTCTGAGGTTTCCGTTGTTTCGCTTTTCTGTTTGCCCCAGGTCTTTTCCAGGAAGGAATCCCTGCCTGATCGTGAGCGATAATAGTGATACCTGATCGGGTTGTTCTTGTAGTAGTCCTGATGATAATCCTCAGCCGGATAAAATGGTACTGCCGGCAGAATCGGCGTCACTATGGGTTTTTTGAAAATACCGCTTTTGCCAAGGGCGGCTTTAGAAGCCGTAGCAAGAAGGCGCTGTTCTTCGTCATGGTAAAAAATTGCCGTACTGTAGGCATGTCCGCGATCAACAAACTGCCCGCCCGGGTCGGTGGGGTCTATTTGTTTCCAGTAAACATCGAGCAATTCCTGGTAGCTGATTTTGTCTGGATTAAAGGTGATCTCAACGACTTCAATATGGCCGCCATTCACATAGGTTTTATAGGTCGGGTTGGTTGTTGTGCCCCCGGTATAACCGGAAACCACAGATATTACGCCATCCAGCTGTTCAAAAGGCTTCTCCATGCACCAGAAACAGCCGCCGGCAAACGTTGCTTTTTTCCCTGGTTCTTGCTGCGTCATTGCGGATTCCGAGCTCGTGGAAGCTGAACTTATGTTTTTCACGACAACGCTTCCAATGCCGATAAGGGCAATGCAGCAGGCGATGATAAGTAAATTTTTCATGATTAACCTCACTTGCCTTGTATCTCTGTTTGCGGTGCAATGGTTCTGATATAAGTACCCGAATTTCTAAGTATATCCTCAATATGTTTGACGTTTGTCTCGGCCGGATTGAAGACGACCCTGTTAATTTCGCTCGAATTTCTCCAGCCTGTTTCAACGCTGACAATACCCGGCTGCCCATCCAGGGCAGCTTTACCGACATCGTATCAGCCGACAACAAAGATTGATTCAGAAAGCGGAGATTCAATAGATTGCGCGAAGACGTTGGAAATCAACGTCCAACTGGTCAACAGTATGAGCATCGTGGTGTTTAGCCATTTCATATCAAACCTCCGACATTTCGATTTTATTCAAATCCTCACTGGTACTTTGCCTTTATCAGCCCAATAGCGAGGTCCGTCTTACTCCATTTTTTTTGTTTCACCCTGCATTGGTTTTTCCATGCCTGTCTTTCATCGGCTTAGCCATATCCGTTGCCATGGGTTTTTCCATGTCTGTCTTCATCGGCTTAGCCATATCCGCAGTCATGGGTTTTTCTATGTCTGTCTCCATCGGCTTAGCCATATCGGCGGCCATCGGTTTCTCCATGCCTGTGTCGCTTGATGTCTTCATTGCCCCCTCGGCCGGCTTGGCCATGTTCGTCCCCTCGGTTGTCATGGTTCCTTCCATCTTCTTGGTCTGCATGTCTGTTGCGGAACTTCCATCTGAAAAAGCACATCCGGCGAAGAAAAGGTTACATAAGCCAAGTCCGACAATCAGTAGTGTTGCTTTTGATGTTTTCATGAGCGTGTCTCCATCACTGTTTATTGAAATGCAGTAAGAGGCCCTTTCCTCTTACTGGCAACACTAGGTCGGCTCTGTAACGGGCGAGATAAAGGAAGTGTAAAGATTTGGTAAAGAGGGGAAAAATAGCTGATTCAGAGGGGCAGAACAAACCAGACGTGTGTTTCTTCGGGAATGCTTTCCGCTCCTACGTGGCCGCCATGGGCTTCAATGAGCTCCCGGGTAATGGCAAGTCCGATTCCGGCGCCGCCCGCAGCCCTTGAGCGGGAGCGATCAGCACGAAAAAAGCGCTCGAAGATAAAGGGCAGATCGTCCTTACTGATGCCGGGACCGCTGTTTTGAAAATCAACCTTGACCCGCTCGGAATGATGTTCAACCGATATACAGACATGGCCGGCTACCGGGGTATAATTCCAGCAATTTTCAGTAAGATTCTGTAACGCCTGCAAGTAGCTTGTCACGATCAGCCATCACCCTGAGATCGGTGGAAGTAAAACGTGTTTCTACCTCTATTCGTTTTTTCTGGAAATGCGGCAGATGCAGCTGAACCATCTGGTCGACGAGGTCGGTTATAATTATTTTTTCACGCTTGAGATAGGCCCGGGCAGCATCGGCCCGCGCCAGCTGCTGCAGGTTGTCTACCAGATGGACAAGGCGCAGATTCTCCCGTTGAAGCATTTCGAATATCTCGGATGTTGGTGGGATGATATCATCGTTTAAGGCCTCGAGATACCCGCGCAGGTTGGTGAGCGGTGTACGGAGTTCGTGTGCAACGTCTGCCACCATTGTTTTTCGCAGCCGCTCTATTTTCTCAAGACTGTCAGCCATGCGATTGAAGGCAACCCCGAGCTGCCCCACTTCGTCTCCCGTCGTTATCTCGGTGCGCAGGGAAAAATTGCCTTCCGCCATCTCCCTGGTGATAGCCGTCATCTGTAATAGTGGCCGCAGAACTCTTCTGGTAAGAAGATAGCTGAGGATGAAGGCAACAGCCAGGGCTGCCAGGCATGCCCAGATAAGATAATGGTGAATGGATGTCAAAAACATCTGATGAATATCCTTTGGAGAGACATCATATTCCTCCATGAGGGCCATGAAATACTGAGCCGCAAGCTTATCTACTGCGAGCCAGACCACGAGAAAAATGACACCGATAACGGGTATGATGTTTGTCAGCAGGAGCTTCCAGAGAAGTTTGTTCTTCATGTGCTCACGCCTCGTCCTGCTCTGCAAATCGGTAGCCAAAACCTCGAACAGTTTGGATCATCTGCGGTTTTGCCGCGTTCTCTTCTATCTTTTGCCTGAGTTTCCCGATATGCACATCAATGACGCGATCGATAACGGTTTCCCCATGTTCATAGAAACGATCCAGAAGGGCCTCCCTTGAAAAAACCCGGCCGGGTGAAGACATGAGGGTTTGCAGGAGCTTATACTCCGAGGTTGTCAGACTGATTTCCTTATCGTTCAAGGTGACCTTGCACTTGACTGGATCAAGCGTGAGACTGCCATGTGCAAGAATCCGGTTTTCCCGGGGAGTCTGCGGATGGGTTCGCGGAGGATCGCTTTTACCCGCTCCACGAGTTCCCGCGGGCTGAAAGGTTTAACCACGTAGTCATCAGCGCCAAGGGAAAGGCCCATTATCCTGTCAATTTCCTCTTCACGGGCGGTGAGCATGAGGATAGGAACATCGGATACTTTCCTCAACTGGCGGCAGATCTCCCAGCCATCCATCTTGGGCAGCATTATGTCAAGAATGACAAAAGAGAGCGTGTGACTGCGGGCAAGTGCAAGCGCACGCTCTCCGTCGAAAGCCGGCAGCGTGGAAAATCCTTCTTTCTGCAAATAGGTTTCGACGAGCGTTGACGTATTCGGATCATCCTCGACGATGAGTATCGGTCCACTGGTGAAAGCCATCGACCACCTCCGGCAATTTTTTAGCGACAGATTTTGCAGGCTATTCCGTAACTATTACCATTGCACTCGTTGTGCGCCAACAAGCTTGACCTCTGAAAGTATCTGAATGCATAAACTCCCCGAGCAACACTGCTACTCTCTTCGTGCCTCCTGGGCCAAACGTGCCCGGCGATACCTTTAACCTGAAAATTTCAGGGTTGATTTTACATGAATGTCAGGTTAAGGCTTCCGCCCTGTATGAGAACAATATGAGCTTTCTTGACAACCTGCGGAAAATTTCCGGGGCGGGTGAGAACGCCTATTGGGGAGGTTTCGGCATGCAGATGGGTGCGGGCCTGCACGTCCTTTATAAAGACGCCTATTTCAATGTTCAGTTTGCCACGGGTGATGCGGATCGTAATCTGGAAAAGCCAAAAACGCTTGCATTACTGGTATTGCAGAAAATCAAATAGCGTTTACAAACCTTGCCTGAGTTCTTTCCCATGCTTGCGGCGGGCATCCCATGAAAGGTGCCAGGCGGAGATGTTGTCACGTCAGTCTCCGACAAGTTTCGTGTAGACGCCTGGAATGGTTTGGCTCCAATAGCTCTGGGGCGATGCCGACGGGGACATTGCTGCCTGATAAGCCAGTGGACAGCGGGAACTGCCGTCGTTAACAACGATGGTAATAACAGCATTAATATCAGCGCTGAGGATTGTTGCCGTGTTATTTCCTGTCAAGGTAAGAGTTCCCAATGAGGCCATTCCTCCGGTAAGGGTCTTATTGGTGGGTATGGCAAAATATTCGGCAATGGCGGCGGCTATGTTGTTGGCATCCGTCTCTGTGTAGGTACAATAGGTCTTGTTGCGATAGGCAACGAAGTTCGGTATGGCAATTGCCGCAAGAACACCGATAATTGCGATGACAATCATCAATTCGATCAATGAGAAGCCCCGATTACAGACGGGCGCCAGCCTGCGTGACATATTTCCCCCATACACGATTACTGAAATGGCTGTAATCCATTAATAGTTACTTTCATATGATCGGACGTTGTTCTTTAACTTATGCATATCTCGTGCCACAGCGGAATTAATGGTCAAGCCGATTTGTTTGCCCGTTTTTAGCCAAAAACAACCAAAATGGGGTGCAATACGGACAAAAGTAAACGGAGAAAAATAAGGTGATAGGCAAAGATTGTCATAAGGTGACAAAAATTGACACAATCCCGATTGCTCGTATTTTAAACCCATCGCTGAAACAGCCATAAATATGTCGGTGCAACAGCGGTGATCTCATCTGTAGAAAGGCAGATTCAACCCTGGGGTACCGGATTATTATTCTTGCCAACGCCGATATGTTTTAGTAGATATATCAGTGTTGGCAGCGTTTTTTTTCTGAGATTTTAGAGCATAAGGGGGTGTTTCCTGAACTCAATTTGAGGTAACAATATATGCTTTGACGTTGTGGATTTGCCTCGACCATCAATAAATAATCCCATACGCAGTAATGACCCTCGTCGGTTAAAAAAGAAGAGAAAACATGAAATGCCACGGTTTTTCTGTTGTCATACGAATTTTGTTTTGCATGACGGGAGGACTCGACCTTGTCTCTGCCAAAGACAACGGCTTGGTAGAGCAGGATGCTGCCGCCATGCAGCGGGTCGTGTAATAGAGGGAGAACCGAGAGAAGGGAAGTGAATTCCACCATTCCCGGCTCCCAGGTAGAGACTGTTGTCAACAGGTTGCTGGAGTGCAAAGAGAAGTAGAGCTCCGACCCGATAACTCGCCTGAGGGATAATTTCCCGGGGGGCGATATTTGTAACAACAGTCTTTTTATTGCCTGTAAATAGGACAAATAAGAGAAGAAGAGGGACGCAACACTCTCCATGGGAAAGGAAAATGTTGCTCTCCGCACCATCCTCATATGTTAAACTCCATTTGGATTCCAGAGCGCAAATGAACAATTTCACAGAGATTATCCGGTTTGCAATTGATCGAGAAATCGAAGCTGAAACGTTTTATCTGCAAGTTGCGGCTAAAATGACTAACGAAACAACAAAAAAGATGTTTGTCGATTTGGCGGTGGAGGAAAAACACCACCGGGAGATGTTGAAAGGAGTTCTCAGCAGCAAGAAGATATTACTGCAGTTCAAGCAAGTCTCTGATTACAAAATTTCTGAATCGCTTGATCAGACAGGACTGACAGAGACAATGACTATGGCGGACGTCTTCAATATCGCCATGAAAAATGAAGAGGCGGCCATGAAAATGTACCGGAAGCTGGCCGCCGATTCTACCTCAGAGCTTTCCAAGAGACTTTTTGAGAATCTGGCTATGATGGAGCAGGGGCACAAAGTTAAGCTGGAGGAATGCTATACCGATGTGGCCTATGGTGAAGTCTGGTAAGTGACTGTTATTATGCCATCTCGATCGTTTAGATGAGAGGTTTTTCGATGAATATACTGACCTTGAATGGGGGGCGTATCTCTTTCAATCCGGGCGAGACCATTTTGGAAGCAGCCCGCGCTTATGGCGTGAATATTCCCACCCTGTGTTATCTTCAGACCGCCGATCACAAAGGAGTCTGCCGTATTTGCGTAGTGGAAGTCGAGGGCGCCGACAGGTTGCTGCCGGCTTGTGCCACGCCCGCTGTGGACGGCATGGTGGTGGAGACTCACTCCGGGCGGGTTGTTCAGGCACGGCGGATGATGCTGGAGCTTCTCTTGGCCGATGGCGATCACAACTGCCTGTTTTGTGAATCAAACGGGGATTGCAGGCTACAGGAGCTTGTATACGAATATGGAATCAAAGATGCTCCCCGGAAGGTTCCCTACGAGTCGCGCCCAATTGACGATGCTACACCCATGATTTTCCGGGACTTCAACAAGTGCGTGCTCTGCGGCCGATGTGTGGCCGCATGCAATGATGTCCAATGCAATGATGCCATTCCGTTCCCATATGGGAGGCGCGAGGAGAAGCCATTACCCATAGGGTGGGTTCCCCTGGCTGATTACGACCGTTGCGTGCACTGCGGAGAGTGTGTTCAGGCATGCCCGGTTGGGGCTATCATAGAAAAGAAGGCCATTGGGCTGGCCAGGTCGTGGGAAACAGAAAAGGTCCGCTACTACCTGCCCCTATTGTGGAGTGGGTTGTCAATTGTGGCTGCACACCAAGGACAATCAGGTCGTGAAGGTCACCGGAGTTGAAGACGCACGCCCAAACCGCGGGCGTCTTTGCGTCAAAGGACGATTTGGCTATGATTTCATCCACTCTCCCGATCGCCTTACAACACCGCTGATCAAAGAACACGGCGTCTTCCGGGAAGCAAGCTGGGGCGAGGCCCTGGATTTAGTAGCGGCGCGCTTTTTGGAAATCAAAAATACGGACGGATCGCAATGCCTTGCCGGGCTGACTTCAGCCCGTGCAACCAATGAAGAAAACTACCTCATGCAGAAGCTGGTTCGGGTAGGTTTTGGTACCAATAATATCGACCATTGCGCCAGACTCTGACACGCTTCTACCGTGGCCGGTCTGGCCACGTCGTTTGGTTCCGGCGCAATGACTAATTCCATTGTTGAAATGGAGCATGCCGAGGCGTTTATCGTTATCGGCTCAAATACTACCATAGCCCATCCGGTTTTGGCGACTTTCATCAAACAGGCTGTAATTCACAATGGAGCCAAGCTGGTAGTCATCGATCCCCGGCGTATCCCGCTGGTGGACCAATCCACCATTTGGCTGCGTCAACGACCAGGGACCGACATTGCTTTGATCAACGGCTTGATGTACACAATTATAAAAGAGAATCTGGCCGATACATCTTTTATTGCCGAACGTTGCGAAAATTTCGAAGAACTCCGAAAAATTGTAGAAACATACCCTCCTGAAAGAGTGGAAGAAATAACGGGTGTTCCCGCTGAAGATCTTATCAAGGCTGCTCGAATATACGGCGGGGCAAGTAAGGCCATGGTCCTCTATACCATGGGAATAACACAACATACACATGGTACTGACAATGTGAAGTCTCTGGCAAACCTGGCCATGCTCACCGGTAACATCGGCAGGCCATCCACTGGTGTCAATCCATTACGCGGTCAGAACAATGTTCAGGGAGCCTGCGACATGGGCGGGTTGCCAAACGTTTTTCCCGGCTATCAGTCGGTTGAGAATGAAAGTATTCGCTTAAAGTTTGAGACCATGTGGAAGTCAAAACTTGATGCGAGAGCGGGGCTTACTCTTACCGAAGTGATGGAAGGAGCAGGCGACGGTAAAATCAAAGGTCTTTTCATCATGGGAGAAAACCCTGTGATTTCGGACGCAGATTCCAATCATGTGATGCATGCCCTTAAGAATCTCGATTTTCTGGTAGTCCAGGATATTTTTATGACCGAAACTGCCGCCCTTGCCGATGTCGTATTGCCGGCAGCATGTTTCGCCGAAAAAGAAGGCACATTCAGCAATACAGAGCGGCGTGTTCAACGGGTCAGAAAGGCAGTGGAACCTCCCGGTCAGGCATTGGCCGACTGGCAGATCCTTATGGAGCTGGGCAAACGGCATGGGTATTGACTGTGTCAATATGAAAATACTCAGGCTATTTTTGAGGAAATTACCAAATCAACCCCAAGCTATGCCGGCATTACTTACGAGAGACTTGAAAAAGAATCACTGCAATGGCCCTGTCCCAGTGGTCGATCATCCCGGAACCCCTATTTTGCATGTTGGCCGGTTTTCCAGGGGGTTAGGGCTATTCTGTCCCGTTGAACACCAGGAACCGTTCGAATTAGTGGATTTAGAATATCCATTGACCCTCATTACAGGCAGGGTCCTCTACCAGTACCATACGCGAACCATGACCGGCCGGTGCGCCGGGGTTAATGATATGGCTCCCGTAGCCGAGGTGGAGTTGAACTCCGCCGATTCGGCAAGGATGCAGATCTCGGATGGCGAAATCGTTCAAATCTCCAGCCGAAGAGGGGTTATTGAGGCGCGGATCAAGGTTACAGAGGTTGTCCAGAAGGGCACGATATTCATTCCATTTCACTATGCGAAAGCAGCAGCCAATACCTTGACGGTAGCCGCGCTGGATCCAGTGGCTAAGATCCCGGAATTTAAGGTATGTGCGGTAAGGATAGAAAAACGGCCGCAGTCTATGCTTAACTAGTCCACAAATAAAATTGCCCGCAGATCAAATATAAGGCAATCTGCCAGCAAATGGAGGTGTAAACGATATATATATCGTGAATGATTCTGGCGCTGTTCGCGTTTGAAAGTTTATGAAAAAGTAGCGTCGTTTGTTAAATTTTACCCGATATTATTAGCTTCGGCTTGATAACCGATGGCAAAGAGTTCTCTTGCCTTTTCAACAATCACCTCGGATTCGAAAGGCGGGCAGTTGCTTCCATCGGAGATAAGATTCGTAAAGCTTCAGGGAGGCGTAGAATGAATTTTAAATCCATTGATGAAGTACTTGAATTTGCTATAAATAGGGAAAAGGAGGCGGTGCAGTTCTATAAAGATCTTAGTAAGCATGAGTTGATAGCCGATTTGGCAGCGACTTTTACGGAACTTGCCCAAGAGGAAGCGAAGCATGTGAAGTTGCTTACGAATATAGCAAAAAATAAAACTCCTATTACTTCCTACAAGTTGCATGAAGTTACCAATTTAAAAATCAGCGATTACCTGGTCGAAATGGAATATTCAGAGGGTATGCCGATGCAGGATATCCTCGTGCTTGCCATGCAACGCGAAGAGAAGGCTTTGAAACTCTATACCAATCTTGCGACGGGTTCCTCGAATGATGAATTTACAAAGCTCTTTATGTTCCTGGCTCAGGAAGAGGCAAAGCACAAACTTATTTTCGAGCGTCTCTATGACGATTACCAGGCTGGTCGAGGCAATTAATTCGATCAATTAATCATGAAGGAATGAAAAATGACGAGTCAGACTTTTTCGACGTGGGGACGATGGGGGGGGGATACGCAGGTTCCTTCCGATACGCTTCCATCCGACTTCACTAAAGATCAACCCCTCAAGGCCTTTATGGGGTGGGACGGTCTTTTTGTCCATGACCAGACGGTAAACCTGGTAGATATGGCCAGGGCGTACATGGAAAAGGCTCGTGAGGAATCCTGCGGCCAGTGTTTTCCCTGTCGACTAGGTACGAAGAGATGAGTACCATCCTGGAAAGTATCTGCACAGGCAATGGTACTCCAGCCGACCTGGATCGTCTTGAAAGTCTTTCCCGATTGGTAATCGAAACGGCACGTTGCGACATCGGACAGACAGCACCGCGGCCTCTTCTCGATCTCCTTGATTACCGTCGCAAAGATTTTTTAAAAATTATCGAGGGTAAAACTCCTGTTCCTGCGGGGCATTATGTTTCGAAAGTGACAGCCCCGTGTACTAATGCCTGTCCGTCTCATGTGAATATACCCGACTACATAGAAAAAATCCGTTTAGGGAGATGGGATCAGGCCCTGTCCACCATCCGCGATGATTGCTGTCTCCCTGGAGTTATTGGCAGGGTCTGTGTTAGACCGTGTGAATTCAACTGCCGTCGACAACATGTCGACTCGGGGATTGCCATTCGAACGCTCAAGCGTTTCGCGGCTGACATGGAGCTGGAAAGTGGTAAGGACCCTTGTTTCCAACCGGGTCCGGCCAGAGAGAAAAAGGTCGCCATTATCGGTGCCGGTCCTGCCGGTTTGTCCTGTGCCTATTATCTCGGGCTCAGGGGGTATACCTCGACTATTTTTGAAGTTATGAACGAGCCTGGCGGCATGACTGCGGTTGGTATCCCCGATTACCGGCTGCCTCGTGAGATCCTGAGGCATGAGGCTAACCAGGTGAAGAAGCTCGGATGTGAGATCCGCTATGGTGTCAATGTTGGTGTAGACATCACCTTGGATGATCTCAAGTTACAGGGGTATAGCGCGATCTTTGTCGGTGTGGGTGCTCCTGAGGCGTCAAAAATGCGATGCGAGGGTGAAGATGCCGGCTACAATGGCTTCATGACCGGAGTTGATTTTTTACGCCGCATTGCTGACGGCAGACGGACAGTCGAAGGGGAAAAAATTCTGGTAATTGGCGGCGGGAACGTGGCCATGGATTGTGTACGCTCGGCTCTCAGGTTGGGTTTTACCGACGTTAATCTGATTTATCGTCGTACCCGCGCGGAAATGCCCGCCGATTCTGTGGAAATCACGGAGGCGGAGGAAGAGGGTGTCCAGTTCCACTTCCTGATGGCTCCATTGAAGATCATCGCTGAAGACGGCAAAGTAACAGGTTTAGAGTGCCACAGGATGGAACTGGGAGAACCTGATGCATCGGGCCGGAGGCGTCCTGTCGTCGTGGAAGGGTCCAACTTTATAATCGAATGCGATGCTATTGTACCGGCCATTGGACAGGTATGCGTGGTTGACAGCGTCCTTCCGCCCAAAGAGGTGGAAATATCGCGATGGAAAACGCTGCCGACTGACGAAATCACCCTCCGCACGAATCAGCCTTACGTTTTTGGCGGCGGGGACTGCGTAACCGGTCCCGCCACGCTCATCGCGGCACTGGCGGCGGGCAAAAATGCAGCACGTTTCATTGAGCAGTTCCTGACTTCCGGCAAGAGCGTTCCGGAAGATAGAGACTATATGGAAAGGCTTATTACTCAGTTGGGAGTTTTTAATTCTAAAGAAAAGCCGGCCTACAAGGATTGTGCAGCGAAGCTTCATCCGCCTGTTGTGGAACCTGAAATGCGGATAAAGAGTTTCGTTGAAGTTGAGGGCAAAATAAGCAGGGCCTCTGCCGCAAAAGAAGCATCTCGTTGCCTTCGTTGCTATCGCATTGCCATGGCCGCGGTTTAACCGATTATTATTTTTCAATAATCAGGGAAAAGATTCAGATTGCCGGGCTTGGTAATATTGAGCAGAGGCTCACCGAGCAGAGGGGATCGATCTGGCAGAATTTGATCGCAACCCTTGCCCTGATCTTTTTCTCCAGTCTGCTCGAAGGCCTTGATGACGGCCGTTGTCCCTGCCGACCGGCCGTATGTGCCCACGCCGGTAATAATCTGCACGCTATTCCCGTTCTGCTGTTCACCGGTTCATCCTGTTGCTGTCAATGGGTTTCCGGGCAGTGCGGAGGGGCCGGTCCTTACTGTCATAACAAACAAGAGCCAGCTGATTTTCAACCAGCTCTTGTCCGCTCTCCCCCTGATGCACAAAACCTCTTGCGCCGACCGCTTTTTACCAGCCAATTGTCAGGTAGTCGTGAATCGAGTCAGCTGCCTGCCTGCCTGCTCCCATGGCGAGAATGACGGTTGCCGCACCGGTGACAATATCTCCACCGGCCCAGACGCCTTTCTTGGTTGTCTTGCCGGTACTTTTGTCGGCAACGATATAACCCCAGTCGTTTAACTTCATGTCCGGCGTCTCACTGGTCAGGAGTGGATTTGCCCCGGAACCGACAGCCACGATGCAAAGATCGCACTCTATTTCAAACTCTGAGCCGGGCACCGGAACGGGGCGTCTTCTTCCCGAATTGTCCGGCTCGCCGAGCTCCATTTTAAGACATTCCATTCCCGTCAGGCGACCTTTCTCGTTGCCGAGGTATTTTGTTGGGTTTGTCAGCAGGAACAACTCGATGCCCTCTTCCTCGGCATGATGAATTTCCGCTTTACGAGCCGGCATTTCTTCCCGTGAACGGCGGTAGACGATTTTTACGTTTTCAGCCCCAAGGCGCATGGCAGTTCGGGCTGAATCCATGGCAACGTTGCCAGCCCCGAGAACGACAACCTTTTTACCCATCGGGATAGGTGTATCGACGTCCGGGTACTTGTAGGCCTTCATCAGGTTGGCCCTGGTCAGGTATTCGTTGGCGGAAAGAATTCCCACCAGATTTTCACCGGGCAGGTTCATGAAACGCGGCAGTCCGGCACCGACGCCTACATAGACAGCGTCATAGCCTTCTTCAAACAACTCATCAAGGCTGACGGTTCGGCCGACAACGGAATTGCACTTTACTTCCACTCCGAGCCGCTCAAGAAAATTGACCTCCTGGGCGACAATATTCTTGGGTAGCCGGAATTCCGGGATACCATAAACCAATACACCGCCCGGTTTATGAAAGGCCTCCAGGATGGTGACGGAATGTCCCTTGGTGATCAGATCTCCGGCCACGGTCAGGCCGGATGGGCCGGAACCGACGACTGCTACTTTTTTACCGGTCGGCGGCATTTTGGGGGGAAGTTCACCGGTACCGTGCTCGCGCTCGTAATCGGCACAGAAGCGCTCAAGGTTGCCAATGGCGACAGGCTCTCCCTTACGACCAACAATACATTTCCCCTCACACTGGATTTCCTGTGGACAGACCCGCCCGCAAACAGCCGGCAGTGCGTTTTGGCTCCACAGGTGGCGGATCGCGCCGGTTAGATCACCCCGGCTGATCAGGTCAATGAAGCCGGGAATATCGACACCGACCGGACAACCTTCTACGCAGCTGGGTTTCTTGCATTGCAGGCAGCGGGCAGCCTCTTCCTGGGCCATCTTGGGAGTATATCCGGTCGGTACTTCAAGGAAATTTCTTGCCCTGATATGAGGTTCCTGTTCGGGCATCGGCACTCTGGGATTTCTCTTTGCTGCTGTTTCCGCCATGTGTCCCTCCATAGATTCGGATCGTAACCATCTCAATCGGATGGCGTCTCGTAAGTAAACAATCTGATGGTCACCTTGAATAATCGTCTTTTCGCCCGATATTTGCGTTATGCCCGAACGACTAACCTGATTATTGAAGGTGCCCTGCTGTCGTCCGGGTGCGCCCTATTGTGCGTCTCTGATGGTGCAGTAATCCTGATGGCATTTTTTCTCATCTTCGACATATGCCTGGAGCCTGAGCATGAGTTCATCATAGTCAACCTGGTGACCATCAAATTCGGGACCGTCAACACAGGCAAATTTGGTCTCGCCGCCAACGCTCACCCGGCAGCCGCCGCACATACCGGTGCCATCAACCATGATAGGGTTCAGGCTGACCATCGTTTCAACGCCAAATTCCCTGGTAATATTGCTCACCGCTTTCATCATCGGCACGGGGCCGATGGCGACCACCAGCTTGATGTCTTCTTTCTCGAGTATTTCTTTCATGACTTGCGTGACAAAACCGTGGTGACCGTAAGAACCGTCATCAGTGCATACACGCAGATCGTTGGAGGCACTTCTCATCTGTTCTTCAAGGATAAGGAGGTCTTTGGTCCGGGCGCCTATAATACAGGTCACATCGTTGCCGATCTCTTTGAGGGCCCTGGTAATGGGATGCAGGACGGCTACGCCGGTTCCTCCACCGATGCAGATGACTTTACCGACTTTCTTGAGATGCGTCGCTTTGCCCAGTGGGCCGATGATATCCTGGTAGGAGTCCCCCACCTTCAGATCCCGAAAAAGCGCGGTGGATTTGCCGACGACCATGTAGATGATTGAGATGGTTCCTTTTTCCTTGTCGGTTTCCGCCATGGTCAGCGGTATTCTTTCACCGTTCTCGTTGGCTTTCAGGATGACGAACTGACCGGGCAATGCTTTCTTTGCAATCAGCGGGGCCTCGATCTCGTTAAGGATCACTGTCCCTCCAGCCATTTCTTCGCGTCTCACAATTTTGAACATGTTAACCTCCGGCCTTAAACACATGTGGGTTTTAAGCATCAGCAGCTCCGCTTGATCACTCACCCGGAAGGATCATTGAGACGGGAGCATGCCGCTACTTTGTTAGGCTCTTTGTACAGGAAAAAAGCCCAAATTATATTTGTAACAACTCATGGGAGGGTACTTCTTTTAGGCTTTCTTTTCAATGACCTTTTAGCGTCTGACCGAGCTGGTGATAGTTGTTACCGGCAGTGGTGAATTCTACACGAACAGGCTTCCGCCGCATTTGCCGATGCAGATAAGAGGGGCTCATGGTGTTGCTGTTCTTTAGCTTAAGCTGCACGGATGCTGAGAAAAAAATATTGTTTACGGGAGGGAAATGAGCTACCATCGGGCTATAGAGGCCGGAAGTATGATGTCCGAATCGTTGCGGTTCCTGCCTGTAGGATAAGATCAACTATGCCACGTGGGAAAGATATGTGCCAGACAAGTGTTTTCGTTGAAAAAGACGGTGTCGAAGAAAGGCGGTTTGATGATGTCATCAGCCTTTTGGTTGAGGGAACGGATATACGGGTTTCAACTCTTTTTGAGGGTGCGACAGAGATAAAGAATGTCTTTATAAGTTCTATCGATTTCATGGCGGGCAGGGTTTTATTGCAGAAAAAAGAGTGACCGGTGCCACGATGAGAGGTCCTTTATATTTCAGGTTATCAGAAAAGGGAATGAGACATGGATAATACAGAGAAATTGCGTATACTCCTGCAGCATTGGATTGATCATAACGGGGGGCATGTGGCGGAGTTTGCTAAATGGAAGGAACTGATGGCTGCGGACGAAAAAAAAGATATCGTCAAGTCCCTGGAAATGGCTATGCAACAGATGAACAAGGTGAGTGATATCCTGCGCAACAGTCTTGATGCTCTCGGCGGACCTGCCGCTGGGTCAAATACATCAGATCATCACCACACACCACACAACTGAAACGAGGTTGTTGCGCGGATGGAAAGGGCCGGTCACGCGTGAACATGACAGAAACTGTGACGTTCACGCGGCAACCGTTTATTCAGTCAACTCTACACTTCGCAGGGTCGAGCTGGGTCTTGCAGCCGGCACAGGTGATTTTCTTATCCATCTCGTCTGAGAATATCTCAGATTCTCTGCCGCATTCCGGACATTTGATTTTTATCTCTGCCAGTGTTTTATTGCTTTCAAATCCGGGGCAATGCTGTTCAGCCATGGGAAACCTCCTTGTCAAGGGTTCTGGTTTGGTGTCATTTTTTTCTGTCGAGCGTTTTACCGCCTTTCTCAGCCATAAAAAAGATTATACAGGATGAACGAAATTTGCAGTAGATTTCCGGGTCACTGCAGGAGAGGCATGATTCGCACAGATAGTAATCATGCTTGAAGCATTTATATCCTGTCTCCCGATCAGGGTGATTTTTACATTTTCCCATTCTTGTAATCCATCTCCTCGTTTGCTATGTTTTGTTTTTTCGTTATTAATACTTCTTACTATAGACATCCTATTTAACTTTAACAGAAAAAAAAGGGGTTCTGAGCTTGTTGGTAAAAGGACGAGCCGGCAGGATCAAGGCCTTGCGTATCACTCTTTTTGGTGATCGGGGAACGATAAGGCAGAGAGCTCCCGACAAGGCTGGCTTTCTTCCTCAACAGCGGTAAATAACAAGGGGGGCAACTATGTCAATTATCTGTATTTCACGTGGAAGTTATTACCGTGGTCGGGACGTCGCCCATAAGGTGGCAGAAATGCTCGGCTACCAGAGCCTTTCAAGGGATTCTCTGCTGGCTTCGAGCGATGAGTTTGATATCGCCGAGATCAAGCTGATGCGCAACATCCAGCATGTCACCCAGATTCTCGAGAGATATTCGTTCGGGCGTGAACGCTATGTTAATTTCATATCTTCGGCTCTCCTGCGGCACCTAAAGCAAGACAATTATGTCTACCACGGCATAGCCGGTCAGTTTTTTTTGAATGAGATTAAGCATATGCTGAAGGTCAGAGTCATAGCCGATCTTGATGAGCGTGTGGCAAGTGAAGCGAAGCGGGAAAATATTTCGCTTGACCAGGCACGAATGCAGTTGAAACACGATGATGAGCAACGCCAGAAATGGGCACTGTTTCTCTATGGTATTGATATCGTTGATCCGGGTCTTTATGACCTGGTGATCAATGTCAGTGCCATGGGTGTGGACGAGGCGGCAAATCTTATCGCTCGAACCGCTCAGTTGCCTTGTTATCAGGCCGATGAGGCCTCACTGAGAACGGTCAGTGACATGGCCCTGACGGCAGAGATCAGGAACGCTCTTTTCGATTTTCCACTGGCCGGGGTCAACGGCAGAGACGGAAAGGTCCATATCAATGTCAAAGCGCCTGAGGAGCATGCTGCAGCGGTCAAGGCACGTATCGAGGAGGCAATCAGTGCCATAAAAGATCTGGGTGAAACCGAGATCAGGGTTGATCCCTACTACTAGGAGCCTCCGGCGGTGCTCATCAGACGGCGGCGCGGGATTGCGCCTGTTTCGGACAAATAAGACCGGCAAAAGTGTAATGCAGGTGCCGGTCTTGTTTGTCAATGAAACGACCCTGTTGCTTTAGGACACCTTACATAATCGCCTTTTCGCCCGATCTCTGCGTTACACTCGAAATTTTATCCTCAGAATATCAACAATATGCCTGCGGTAAAATTCCTCGTATGCCTTGATCTCGAACGAAAAACCTGGTTATCCAAGGCGCCCTTTATCTTTAGATACTTTTCTGGGCTGACCTCAGCGTGTTGCGCATCAGCATGCAGATGGTCATCGGGCCGACGCCGCCCGGTACCGGGGTGATTTTGCCGGCTATTTCTTTGGCTTTGTCGAAGTCCACGTCTCCCCGGAGAATTGCCTTGCCGGTTTTTTCGTTTTTGCCTATACGGTTAACGCCGACATCAATGACGGTAGAGCCAGGTTTGATCCACTCAGGTTTCACGAGATTGGGCACGCCGGCTGCCACGATGAGTATGTCCGCGCGCAGACAATGAGAAGCGAGGTCCTTGGTGCCCGTGTGCACAATCGTCACTGTACTGTTCGCCCCGACACCTTTTTGTGCCATCATCATGGCGATCGGCTTGCCGACTATATTAGAGCGACCGACGACAACAACCTCCGCCCCTTTTGTTTCTGTTCCTGAGCGAACAATCAGTTCCTGGATGCCGGCCGGGGTGCAGGGCAGGAAGCGGACTTCATCGCCGCCAATCATCAACCGGCCGACATTTACCGGATGAAAGGCATCGACGTCCTTGTCCGGATCAATGGCGTTCAGCACTTTTTTGTCATCAATATGTTTCGGTAATGGCAGTTGTACAAGGATGCCGTGTATTTCCGGATCCTTATTGTACTTGTCGATGAGGGCCAAAAGATCTTCTTCTGAAAGATCTCCCGGCTGATTATCCTGAATCTCGTTGAAACCGAGGCTGAGTGCGGTCCTTACCTTGAGGGTGACGTAGCTGATGGAGGCTGGATTCTCACCGACAAGGATGGTTACAAGACCTGGAACCTTCCCGGTCTTTTCTTTCATCTCGGCTACTTCCTGCCTGATTTCTTCGAGGATGGTCTTGCTGATTTCAGTTCCGCTGATGATTTCTGCAGTCATTGTACCTTTCCCTCCATGTCAATGGTTTTTATTTCCTAAGGTTATCGAAACACACGGTTTTACAAGTTCTTTCCAGCCATATCTCTGTAATGATTGCTGTATAGCCGGGGACTTCCCCCCCCAAAAAAAAAGCAGGGATTCTCAAGGAGCCAGGGACCAGATAATGCAGCCATATGGCGATTTTTCATGGTGCCCTGCCCGAGGAGAGGGCACCACCGTTACGTGGAGTTGAAAAATCGGCTCGGGCCTGTGACATCCACTATCAATTCACATTTTATTCCCACAATACCAATTATATGTCAACCAGATAGTAAGGTGTCTGTCGAGAAAAACCTTGCTGACTGAAGGTGTTGCCGAGGTTTCCGGGTCAGCCGCTTGCGCATGTATCAGGGGGGTGGTTAGTGCTGTCCATTCAGGTTCTCCAGACAATTTATCTTGACATTGCACATTGCATGGCTGATGATTTTTTAGTAATCAATGAATCTTGTTCTGATCTGAACCTTCCGCATGGCGTGGCCGGAGACAATCCTTTGCAGTTGAAAAAAATCATAGAAAGTAATTGAGTCGGGAAGACATGGAAACCCCTGAAGCCCTGCCAGGTGCAGAAACAATCAGTAAATATCTTGCCAAAGATAATGACAGGATACGGAAAATTGTCGGCATGGTTGCCTATAATGTAACCGCTGCTGCCCGGCAGGCTGCTCAAGTGCTGATAAATGATCGTGAACGCGTCTCGGATGTCACTGATCATCTTGATGGAGAGTTTATTTCAGAGCTGAAAATGGAGCAGGCAACTGAAATAAGGGAAATTACCAAGATAGGTGCTGAGCTGCAGCATTATTTCGATACCACGATCATGAAGCTTGCTTTTAAGAATTACGGGAAGGAAGTGAAGAATTTGCTTCAGGATCTTGAAAAGAAGGAAGCGGAAATTCGCGAGAAGCAAAAGAATGTCGACCGGATAGTTAATGAGCGGGTAGCTGTTTTGCGGAGGCAGATCACCAGGGATGTCTCCTCGGCCCGCGGATTTTTCGAGAGTGCACTGGCAAAAGCCGAGAAGGTTTTTGATCAGAACAAGATAACCAGATTCGCCTACGCCACTATCTCTAATTACCAGGAAGAGTATTATGACCTGCAGGGCAGTAACGACGTTTCACGCATTACCAGGCTCTACGAGCGGACCATTGAGCCTTTCCAGGTCACTAAGATGGTGATGAATAAGGATGGCAGCCTCAAGAAGGTAACCATCACTCCTTTTTCAGAAGAGTGCTGCCAGGATCTCTTCATGTTCTTCTATAAATATTATAACGAGCTTGTCGACATCCATAAGACTACAGGCGAACTGCCATCAACTGCAGATGAATTGACCAGGATCTTTCAGAAACAGAAAAGAGATGTCAAGGAGATCATCGCCGAAATGCGGCAGTCCAGCAGGAAAGAATGATTTTTCAGGGAGCCGGCGCTAGCGTCCGGCAATAATCCTTTCATAAAGCAGACTTGCAGCGTCATGTCCTTTTTTCCCCTCAGCGCCATACCCTATGGCAATAATTGCCTCGACAACCAGATCTTTGTGCAGGCCGAGAAGGTCCCGGATGTATTCTTCGGCACTCCTGCTCTCGTCGTGTTCACGCTTGCGAATCTGAATCCAGCAGCTGCCGAGTCCGAGATCTGTCGCTGTAAGATGCAGGATGAGCGAGGCAATGGCCGTATCTTCTATCCAGACGTCGGATTTGGCCGGGTCGGCACAGACAACAATTGCCAGCGGTGCATTTCTCAGGAATTTTGAGCCGTGTGCTTTTGCCCGGGACAGCTTTTCAATGGTGGAAGATTCCTTGATGACATGGAATTCCCAAGGGTTCAGTCCACGGGATGACGGTGAACGAAGTGCCGCTTCGATGAGTGTGTCTATCTTTTCCTGCTCAATAGCACGATCCTTGAATTGCCTGATACTTCTTCGCTTTCGTAATAGATCAATAAACATGAGCCACTCTCTCCGGGTATAGTTTTACCTTTGTCTGCGTGCGTTAAGGGTTTCAACGCTAATCATCAGATATGGTGAATTTCAAGCAGAAAACAGCGGCAGGATGCCATTGATCCGGCTCATCCGAGTGGTTTTAACTTGTTTGCATTGAGGTGTTCGTCAGTTTTTCGGCCTTTCCATCGGTCGTTCTGCTGAGCAGCATGATGAGGGGCCAGAGAATTCCCCAGATGATAGACAGCAGAAGAATGGAACTCCCCAGCGGCCAGTTAAAGTCGGCGGCACCGAGACGGACTCCTCCCCAGTAGGCAAGAGGCCCGCCAACCGCACCAAGGACGGCCGAGAGCAACAACCGATGCTTGAGCCATTTCAGGCTGTGATTGGGGAGTGTTGCAAGGATCAGCCAGATGACCATCAGCCAGTAGGGAATGATGATCTGGCCTGTTGACGAGAAGGTGAAGAAACCAATTTTCACGAGCGTGCCGTCGATAACCAGTCCAGTCAGGAAAAGAGCTGAAATCATGGCGATATCCCCACGCAGGCAGGGCGTGAGGCAGAGATGCATGGCCAGCAGAAGAAGCGGTATCCAGGCCAGCCCGTTGCCCCCCAGCACGCAGATGAACCAGCTCAACTGGTAGATGGACAGGTTGATAATCCAGTTCATCGCCGAGGTATCGAAACCCGGTTCATCGGTTTTGTGGCGATAAGGTGCACGACACTGATGGAACGTTCCAGGAACCCGCCTTCACAATAGCTGAGATAGAATTCCCAGAGACGCTTGAAACGCTCATCGTAGCCCCTTTTCTGCAGTGTGCTGAACGAGGCGAGAAAACGCTTTCGCCACTCCCTGAGCGTCCTCGCGTAATCAAAGCCGAAATCTACGATATGGCGGGCCACCATATCTGTTTTCTCGGCCAGCAGTTTCAGCATCAGGTTGTTGGCGACCAGGCAGCCGCCGGGAAAGATATGCTTCTGGATAAAGTCGAATTCCCTGATGTATTGGTTGTACTTCTGGTCCGCCATGGTAATGGCCTGGATGAGCATCATGCCATCGGGGTTCAGCAGGGAATTGCATTTTTCGAAAAAGACAGGGAGGTAGTTATGGCCGACGGCTTCGATCATCTCAATGCTGACCAGCTTGTCATACTTGCCGTCGAGATCGCGGTAATCTTTTTTCAAGAGCGTGATTTTTCCTTGCAATCCTGCTTCTTCTATACGCTGTTTTGCCGCCAGAAACTGAGCTTCGGAGATGGTGGTGGTTGTTACATGGCAGCCGTAATGCTCGGCCGCATACAGGGCAAACCCTCCCCACCCTGAGCCGATCTCAATTACCCTGTCCTCGGGGCAGAGCTTAAGACTGCGGCAAATGTGGTCAAGCTTGTGTCGTGAGGCTTCTTCCAGGCTGCTTGTTTCCTCGGGATAGATCGCAGAGGAATACATCATGGTATCATCCAGAAAGGATTTGTACATGTCATTACCAAGATCATAGTGAGCAAGTATATTCCTTTTCGAGCCGTTCCTGCTGTTTGCCCGCAGCAGGTGCAGGATCATGCGGGACGGACGCAGCAGCCAGCCAAACTTTCTCTCGATAGCATCAAGCAGGTCCATATTCAGAACCATGATGCGTACCAGTTTCGTCAGGTCGCTGGCACTCCAGAGCCCCTCGACATAGGATTCTCCGGCCCCGATGGAGCCACCCCAGAGAATCCTGGCATACACAGAGGGATGGTAAATGCTCAGGGTCACCTGCAGTTTCTTGTCCGACCCGCAAGTGGTTTCCCGGTTATTCTCCCTGATGGTGACCTGGCCATAGCGGAGGTTTTTCAGTATTTTCAGCAGCAGGCTTTTGGACCAGCGGTGCAGCAGGGCGGGCGAATCAGTTGTCGGTGGAGTTTGCTTTAGTGGAGGCGAGGGTATTCATGTTATCTCCTTTTTTTCAGGGAGGTAGGGGACGTAGGGTACACCTTTGAGATAGAGTTTCAGTGCCTGCCAGTAGATGGCGGCAACGATAGATGTCGTCATTATCGGTCTTCTCAAAAGGCGGCGACGTACCGTTTTTGTATTGAGGGCATGCCTCTGCAGATTGAGGGTGGCATCAAAAATATGGCCGCGCTGATCATCTACGGCGATGCCGATGGCAACTATTTTTATCAGGAGGCTCTATGGTCCAGGTGTACTGCTGGTCAACCGGGTTGAACGGGCTTACCTTGAATTCTTTCGCTTGAACCGGATTGAACTGGTTGCCCCCGATATAGTGGGCGTAGTGATGCCGTTCGTTCCAGGGGATATTGGATACTTCGGCCAGCATATGGGTGCAGTGTTCTTCACGGTCATAACCGAAATAAAAATTGACCGGGCTGAAGTAGAGCCCGCATGTCCTGAGATTGAGAAGGCCGAATACTTTGCCGGTAACCGTTTTACCGGTAAGTTCCTGCATCCGTTTCTTGACACTGCTGTGCAGCGGTTCCAAGGGATCTCCAAGATAATCTGGACGGTGAAAGCGGCTCAGCGAAAATCTTCTGGTGGAAAACCATCTTCCCAGATCAGGCAGGGTGTCAATATTGTCAAGATCGAGAAACCACATGAAAAAAGGATAACGGAATCGGTGGGCACGCGGGATGAAGCGCTGGTGTGCAATAAAACCGGCATAAAGGGCTGAATTCATCTACTCACCCCCAGTGTTTGGCAAACCCGCAGTGCACTGTTCACACCATCTTCATGAAAGCCATTGAGCCAGTATGCTCCGCAATAATGCACATGGTCAATACCTGATATGGTGTGCCATTGTTGCTGGGCGTTAATAACAGCTGTGTTGTATACGGGGTGTGCGTAGTTGAAACGTGCCAGCACCTTGTCCCTGGCAACCTCCTCGTTCATGGTTACCAGGTAGGTGTGCCTTTTCTTCAGGCGCTGCAGGATGTTCATGTTGTACGTCAGGGTCGCCCGGCTGGAGATGTCGCTGTTCAATCGGTAGTTCCAGCTCGCCCATGCCTTGTTTGCCTTCGGCAGCCGGCTCCTGTCGGTATGAAGCACAACCTCGTTATCGGTAAAATGAAATGAGCTGAGTACCTCCCGTTCATGATCGGATGGGTCAACAAGCAGCTTGAGCGCTTCATCTGCATGGCAGGCGATTACTACTTCGTCGTAGGTCTCTTGATGTCTATTTGTCTTTACGATAATTCCGTCTGCTGCTCTTGAAAGGCTCAGGACCGGGGTAGACAGGCGGAAAGCATCCCTGAATGAGGCGGTGAGA
The DNA here is from genome assembly GCA_963745765.1 of uncultured delta proteobacterium. GTDB lineage: Bacteria > Desulfobacterota > Desulfobulbia > Desulfobulbales > Desulfocapsaceae > Ww85. The sequence continues at coordinate 59,189 of CAVUYQ010000021.1, forward strand.
GGAGCTATATAGGCACTTGATCCCCCGATGATTGAATACCATTGCGGCCGGTTTACGATGTTCAGAAGCCCATGATTCTCGAAAAAGCGGGTGAAGAACTGCAGCGGGAATGACCTGATCTCGTCAAGCCCCATCGACCAGATGGCGGCAACCATTGGCAGCAGGTAGTTGTCGGCAAATAATTTTCCGAACTTCCGGTTCTCAAGAAATTCCCCGATTGTCTTGAGCTCCATCCGTGAGGACTCTTTTCTGACCAGCCGATTGAAACGGACGATATCATAGAGCATCTGCAGAAAAGCGGCATTCACAATGTTTTTGCGCTGGGCGAAAAGACTGTCGAGATTATTGCCGTTGTATTCAAGCCCGATGGCGTCATTACGAACTGAAAAGCTCATTTCGGTTGGCTGGTATTGAACGGAGATTTCCTTCATCAGCCGGATGAAGTTGGGGTAGGTGCGGTCGTTAAAGACGATGAAACCGGTGTCGATCGCACTTTTCTCACCATCATAATCGACCTCAACCGTGTGTGTATGTCCGCCGATGTAGTCGTTTGTTTCAAAAACGGTAATGTCATGCCGTCTTGACAGGTAATATGCACTGGTCAAACCGGCTATACCCGATCCTATAATGGCAATTTTTTTCATGACGGCATCATCCTTTGAGCAATTCTCAGCCATATCCAGCGGGGAAGGAGCGAAGCTGCCTTAAGAAGCAGGGTGAATTGTCTGGGAAAGTGAATTTCCGCCTGCTTTTTCGCAATACCTTTCCGGATTGCTGCACTTGCCTGCTCAGGTGTGATGAGAAATGGCATGGGAAAATCATTGCGGTCAGTAAGCGGGGTCTTGACGAATCCCGGGCAGACCAGGCTGACACAAATGTTTTCCGGCCTAAGGGTGATACGCAGGGTATCAATAAGATAGGCAATGGCAGCCTTCGCCGCACCATAGGCTTCTGCGCGTGGAAGTGGCAGATAGGCTGCCGATGAACCGATACCAACCAGGTGCGCGGAATCACTTTTGCGCAGCAGAGGCAGAACCGCCTCAATCGTGTGAGCCATCGATTCAACGTTGGCGCGCATGACCCGGGACAGCAGTTTACTGTCAAAATGCGGCATATCTATATACTCGCACGAACCGGCCGAGAGGATAGCCAGATCAATGCTCTCATGCGAAGCGAACCAGGCCAGGGTCTTTTCATGATCAAGCAGATCAACAGCACCTGTCGCTATCCCCCTATCTTCAAGTTCCTGCAGCCGGGCGCGGTCGCGTCCAAGGGCCGTTACCACATGTCCTTCTGCGGTGTAATCAAGCGCCAGTTGCCGGCCGATTCCCGATGTTGCCCCGGTAATAAGAATTTTCATGACCCCAGACCCTTTTTTATTTTTTTGATGAGTGCACCGAGCAGCGGTACATGCTCGTAGAGCATTGTTCCGAGATCAAAATAGTCCCGGTGTCGGTGTACCTTGCCGGATTTATCAAACTTCAGGAAACTGGCTCCCGGGACCACGACCGGTTTTCCACGGGCTATCCGCGGATGGCGAAATGTCATTTCCCATTGCACATAGGCATCGTTGTCCACCTGCTGGTGATGGTTGAAGTCAAAGTCTATCGATTCGATATGTTCGTAAAGGTTCCGGAAGTAGTCTTGAAGTGACGCAAGACCATTGATCTGATGGGCGGGATCAGAAAAGAAGATGTCCCGGCTGTAGATTTCCTGCAGCCTTTCTAGATTATTCCTGGATAAATCTTTGTAGACTTCCATAAAGATACTGAGCGGTAACATCAGTTTCGCTCCTTTTGCAGTCCTGACAGCAGGTCCGCTCTTAGTTCGACATCGATTGGGTTCGTTTTCCCGAGCCAGATACCGAAATATACTTCGGCAAAAAGGGCTGAAGGAATGGCCACCAGCTCTCTTCCATTGAAAATGAGATGGGTCGTTTCCGTAGCTGCGTCATAGCAGAGCTGGTAACGATCACCTTCATCGACATCACGATAGCTGGCGTGCAGGAGGTTGAGTTCTTTCCGGACGGATGCCAGGGTTTGCTGGTCATGCTGCCGGGCAAGAATAGTGTCTGCAGCTTCAATAAAATTTTCAACAGATAGCTCAACGGTATACTCAAGCTGCAGGCAGCGTGAATTGTTTGGCTGCAGAATGTTGTCCGGCGAGCTATTCCTGGATGCATAGAGCGACACCCCGTATACCTTGAAGATGCCAAGATAGCGGATTTCCCCTGAACCACTCAACTCTAATCCGGCTGGCATGGTCGCAGAAAGAGGAGAACTCAAGAGTAAGCTGACAATACAGAACAGGAAAATGACACGGCGCATGGATTAATCCTCCTGTTTACTTGGCTCTTTCTGAAAAGCGATCGTTACTTCTCCAACCCGGAAACCAAATTTTTTCATACTTGCCCGGTTTAGCAGAATGCCTTCCGGCTGGAGGAACATCCAGTCATCAAAGCCGATACTCCATTCTGAGTCGTCGACAGCAATGAGCATGTCATAGCGCCAGTTCAGGGCGTTGCCGGAGGCGACGCCCTGTGCTTCGCCTTGAACGTCCGCTGCCCTGCCGCTGTATGTTTGCTCATTGTTTTTCGTAATGGTCCAGATGCGCTGCGTCTTTTCCCCGTTATTCCAGTTGAAGTCTTCCGTCAGTACAAGATCGCCTGCTCGGTTCACCTTGCCATCAATGGCAACGATAAACTGCCGGGTCATCTTTCCGCTGCGGTCCTGGACAATTCCCCAGCCCCTTGTTGTTCCGTTAAAATAGGAATAAAGGTCGAGTTTAGGCTCATTGTCCTTATAGCGGCTGATGTCAATACCAGAGCAGCTCGTCAATAGAAAAGTCAGAATGAGTACAATATATCTTAAAAACATAAGAAGTACCAGTGGACTGTTAGGGTTCCTGCCGATCTCATTTCCCGTCGGGTCATCTGCGTATAACGACTACCAACGCTCAGTACCTATGAGTGTGTTAACATCCATGCAGGACTGTCTTTCATGGGCGGTGAGCTGGTCGAGTTTTCTGACATCACTCCTCTGGAAGTCAAGAGTGCAGGAAAACTCTCTACCATGTTCATCATTGACCCAGACGAGTGATTCGTAACCAACGGCTGTCTGAGTGGCGTCTCTTTCTATTACATGCATGATGGGCTCCTTTTGATTTGTTTTAATGGCGGGGTATTACTTCCCCCACTGAAAAAGAAGATAGTCAGCATGATATGGAAAACAACGGTAAGAAAAAGGTAGCATATTGATAGATTTTACTACCATAAATTTATGTTTTCCAGCTACGAGTATATCGGTTTAGCTGTGGCAATCAGGATGGCAGACAAATCCTCCGTATGGGCAAAAGCCATAAGGCTTGAATAAGGCTGTCCGTGACGCTGTGTTGACAGCACCACTAATTTTTGGGAATTGAGTAGTTTCCGGATGCATTCCCTTACCTTAGCTTCTGTTGAATCCATAACGTTTTTATCCAGGGAAAATGGGCGGTGGGGGATGAATGATTCAAAGATAAGAACGATTTGAAAGTTTATAACAATCAGGAGCACAAATTTTTTTGCCTGGCAACCGAAAGTGATTCTTTATTTCCCCGGGGGTGTTTCTCCTCTAGGGTACCTTGAATAATTCGATTATTCGATCGAGATCAAGGCATGCAGGAAATTTTACCGCAGGCATATAATTGATATTCCGAGGATAAAATTTCGAGAATAACGAAGAGACGGGCGCAAAGGCAATTATTCAAGGTGGCCTTTATTCTTTGCTTGTCCAGAGGTTGTAGACATAAATTGCGAAGGCGATTACCAGTCCACCGATAATGATGGCCGGTATCGGGCCGATAAGATCAGGCAGGAAAAACGTGAGCACCAGAAGAGCGGCAAGGATGTAGATCATTTTGCCGGAATAGAGGAATTTTTTCATGGAAGTTCGCCCGAAGGTAGATGTTCAATTCATCTCAGCTTACTACAGTTTTCCAGGAAATGGAATCGCCGGCATGGCCGCTGGCTGGCAGATAGATCACCGTATTCACAATGCTTCAGGAAAAGACATAAACCTATCACTTGCAACGAGAATGTTCTGAATGACTGATTTTATTTGCTCATTATTCCGCATACCAATACGTTAAATAGTTTCCATCCTGAAACAGCGCTTTTCCCCTAACTCGTCGTTACTCTCAAAATTTAATCCTCGGAATATCAATTATATGCCTGCGGTTAAATTTATCGAGCGCCTAGATTCAGGTAAAAATCGCTCATTTCCGGACGAAAACTAAATAGTGGTTTCGCGGTGTTTTGTCGCACACACACCGCGCTGTCATAATTCACTTTAATCTTGACTTTATGCCTGAAAAATCGTTGATTACGCCCAATCAGGAAATGAATGACGATTCACTTTTGTGGGTTGATAATGATAGGTATTAGTTTTGGATATTTCATATATTTTATTCTGTTTCAGAAAAGGGAGAGGAAGGAATGGAACGAAAAATGATGCTGCGCCCCTGTGCTGAAAAAGCACTAGTGAAACGGCAGACAGCGTCGCGGCGGGTGAGGGCTCAAAGCGGCGGCATGAGAACGATGTATTACTGATTGCGGGAAAGACGGCACCGTTTCTTTATTGCGCATTATCGTTGATCCTCACCGTGGAGAAATTTCGGTCTTCAGGAATATGTTTTCGCATTGAAAAAAATAAAGGTGTTCATAATGATATATAAGGTTCTCCCGTTTCTTGAGTGGTTCAAGGACTATACCCTCGGTAAATTTCGAATTGATCTGTTGGCCGGTATTACCGTGGCCCTTGTTCTCATTCCCCAGTCCATGGCCTATGCCCAGTTGGCCGGCCTTCCCGCTTATTACGGGCTGTACGCTGCCTTTCTGCCGCCAATGGTTGCAGCTCTTTTTGGTTCCAGCCGCCAGCTTGCAACGGGTCCGGTTGCGGTGGTTTCCCTGATGTCGGCGGCATCCCTTGAGCCACTAGCCACGGCAGGATCAACCGAGTTTATTGCTTATTCCATCGTGCTTGCCCTGACGGTCGGCGTGTTTCAGTTCTCTCTTGGTGTGCTGCGTCTCGGCCTGGTGGTGAATTTTCTGTCCCATCCGGTTGTTAACGGTTTCACCAATGCGGCGGCAATTATCATTGCCTCATCCCAGTTCTCCAAGTTTTTCGGTGTGGATGTCGATTCAGCACCGCACCACTATGAGACCATGATCCGGGTAGCGAAGGCTGCCGTGGATTACACGCACTACCCGACGCTGATCTATGGGGTGGGAGCGGTAACGATAATGTATGTACTGCGAAAAATTAATCCGCGTATTCCAAATGTACTTATCGCGGTGACGATTGCCACGGTTATCTCTTTTCTTACGGGTTTCAACAAGGATGTCTATGTCGATATCTCTGCAATACAGGCACCGGCGGTTACTGCTAAAATAGAATCGTTCAATGGTTCAATGAGGGCTGTCAGTGAGGCGGGAAGCGCCCGTTCCGCCCTTGGCCCGGAACTGGAGCGGCTTCGAGAGCAGAAGGGTGGACGCGGCGGAAAATCTGTTGAGTTGATCAATCTTCAAAGCCAGGCTGATATTATTGGTGTCCGTTTGGCTGAAGCAAAAGACCACGCCGAAGCATTACGATTTGAACTCAGAAACATTAAATTTGAGGCGGCTGGAATTGGCCCGTCGTTTACCTTCTATGAAAAAGGCAGTGTCCCGGCAGGTGTTGAAACCGATGGGAATACCTGGCGTCTGTCTGTCGGTAACAAGGAACTTGATGTGAAGAGGCTGAAAATTGTGGGTGGCGGAGCCATTGTCGGGAAGATTCCGGAAGGCTTGCCAACCTTTGTCATTCCTGCTCTGAACACGAAGACCTTCATGAAACTGTTGCCCACGGCGATTATCATATCACTTCTCGGTTTCATGGAGGCTATCGCCATTGCCAAAGCCATGGCAGCGCAGACAGGCCAGAAGCTTGATCCTAACCAGGAACTGATTGGTCAGGGGTTAGCCAACATGGTTGGTTCAATCGGCTCCAGTTACGCGGTTTCCGGCTCGTTTTCCAGATCTGCCGTAAACCTGCAGGCCGGTGCCGTGTCTGGCGTTTCCTCCGTTGTTACTTCGATCATGGTAGTTATCACCCTGTTGTTTTTTACACCACTTCTCTACCATCTGCCGCAGGCGGTCCTTGCCGCCGTTATCATGATGGCGGTTATCGGCCTGGTGAACGTGAAAGGTTTTATTCACTCTTGGAAAGCGCAGTGGTACGATGGCGCGATTTCCATCCTCAGTTTCCTGATCACCCTGTATTTTGCCCCGCATCTTGATAAAGGCATAATGGTGGGTGTCGCTCTTTCTATGATGGTATTTCTTTATAAGTCCATGCGGCCGGTTGTTGCCAGCCTGGCGATGAACGAGGAACGGGTACTTAAATCAGCAGATTATTACCGTCTCAAGGGCTGTCGTCATATCTCGGTTGTGCGCTTTGATGGAGCCCTGTTTTTTGCCAATGCCAGCTATCTGGACGAGCAGGTTCTGAAATTCCGGAATGATCAGCCTGATCTGCGATACATCCTCCTTGATGCCCGCGGCATTAACGACATGGACGCTTCCGGAGAAGAGGCCCTGGAAATGCTGGTCAAGCGTATCCGCAGTGCCGGCCTGGGCTTTGCCATGTGCGGCGTCAAGGGACAGGTCCTCAGTGTGATGGAGCGGACCGGTCTGTACGATGAGGTCGGCAGCGAAAATATTTATGCTGACAGCCGGACGGCAACAGCTGATATTATTGAAAAAATTCATCGAGGCACGGATCTTCCTGAGGGGGGATGCGGAGACTGCCCGCTTACCCAGTATCTTCCGCTTGAAAACCGGAAGCATATCGAGAAGGTTATGGCAACCTGACCTGACGCGCTTGAAGATTACCTGAGAAGTAAGAACCGGCAGGCCGGAAGAGGCTCGCCGGTTCTTCTGTTTTTAACGGCTGGCCAAGCAGTCCGGGCTGTACCGGGTTTCATTTGCGGACCAGTAAGCGGTGATTTCCCTGTCCCTGCCGGATGCTTGCTGATCTGCAGGATAGGCGTGAACCTCTCAATGAAGGCGAAAGTTTCGGTACTTTAGGAAGGTGTTGCAAAAAAAACTTTACAGAATTCTAAAAAAAGATTATTAATACGTGTTTAATTTGAAAGGAATTGTTATTTTTGAGCTTTTCTTTCGGACGGGCTGATTTCATTGGTTTTTCGGCAGCGGTCATGTCGCTGAAATGTTATGATTCAAGGGGTTACAGTGTTCTGTAGCTCCTTTCTTTTTTCTTTTCCCTTGGAACGATCTGAAAGGGAATCGGTCTTAAAATCCGGTTTGCAGGTAAATGGTAGAGGATAAAAACCATGGTTAGAGATTTATCGAAAGTACGAAATATCGGCATCAGTGCTCATATTGATTCAGGTAAGACAACGCTGACAGAGAGGATTCTCTTTTATACCAACAGGATTCATGCGATCCACGAGGTGCGCGGCAAAGACGGCGTCGGTGCCAAAATGGACTCCATGGAGTTGGAAAAAGAACGCGGTATTACTATTCAGTCTGCTGCAACGTATACATCCTGGAAAGATATCGATATTAATATTATCGACACCCCGGGGCATGTCGATTTCACCATTGAGGTTGAGCGGGCACTGCGTGTTCTGGATGGGGCGATCCTGGTTCTCTGTTCGGTTGGCGGGGTGCAATCGCAGTCTATCACGGTGAGCAGGCAGATGGCCCGTTATCACGTTCCCAGGATTGCCTTTATCAACAAATGCGACCGAACCGGTGCTAATCCCGAACGGGTAACCGCACAGCTGCGTGACAAGTTGGCGCTCAATGCCCATTTGATGCAGATCCCGATTGGACTGGAAGCAGACTTAGTGGGACTCGTTGATCTGGTCACCATGAAAGCCTTGTATTTTGAGGGTGATAACGGTGAAAAGATCCGGGAGGACGATATTCCTGCATCTCTTCTCGAAAAAGCACGGGAAAAACGCGAGGTGCTGCTTGAGGAACTTTCGATGTTTTCAGAGGAACTCATGGAGGCGGTGCTCGGAGGTGGAGAGATAGCTGAAAAACTCATCAACGATGCCGTTCGTATCGGAACACTGGCTCTTGAGTTTGTTCCGGTATTTGTTGGTTCTGCCTATAAAAACAAGGGTATCCAGCCATTGCTTGATGCTGTTTCGGCTTATCTGCCGTGCCCGACCGACGTTGTCAATAATGCCCTTGATCTGGGAAATAACGAGCAGGAGTTTCCGGTAACCAACGCTCCGGAAGACAAATTGATTATGCTTGCCTTTAAGCTCGAGGACGGACGTTATGGTCAGCTCACCTATATCAGAACCTACCAGGGAACCTTGAGCAAGGGTGATACCGTGTATAACAGCAGGACCGGTAAAAAGGTGAAAATAGGCCGTCTGGTTCGCATGCACGCCGATGAGATGGAAGAAATTGATTCATGTGGCCCCGGAGATATCGTCGCTCTTTTTGGCGTTGATTGTGCTTCAGGAGATACCTTCACTGCCGGCGGCATGTCAGTCTCAATGAGTTCGATGTTTATCCCTGAACCGGTCATATCTCTTGCCATCCTCCCGACGGACAACAATGCCCAGAATAATATGTCAAAAGCACTGAATCGCTTTACCAAAGAGGATCCGACCTTCAGGACATATGTTGATCATGAGACGGGTGAAACCATCATTTCAGGAATGGGCGAGTTGCATCTCGATGTCTACATTGAGCGTATGAAACGTGAGTACCAGGCTGAAGTTCAGGTAGGTGCGCCGCAGGTTGCCTATCGGGAGACGATTACCGCCATGGCGGAATTTAATTACACCCACAAGAAACAGACCGGTGGCTCAGGGCAGTTTGGTCGTGTCGCCGGGTATCTTGAGCCGATGGAGGAAGGGGAGTATGAATTTGTCGATAAAATCGTCGGCGGTGTGATTCCCCGTGAATATATCCCTTCATGCGACAAGGGTTTCAAAAAATCCATGGAGAAGGGATCACTTTGCGGTGCGGCCATTACCGGTGTGCGTGCCGTCATAAACGATGGTTCCTTCCACGCCGTCGATTCTTCCGACATCGCCTTCCAGCTTGCCTCAATAGGTGCCTTCAAGGAAGCCTATGCCAGGGCAAAAGCGGTCATCATGGAACCGATAATGAAAGTGACCGTGGAAGGTCCCACAGAGTTCCAGGGGTCTGTTATGGGCAGCCTGAATCAGCGACGCGGCATGATTATAGGTACCGTGGAGGAAGGGAATTATACGGTTGTTGAGGCTGAGGTTCCATTATCTGAAATGTTTGGATACTCAACAGTATTACGTTCACTTACCCAGGGAAAGGCCGAGTTCACCATGGAGTTTGCCTCTTTCAGACAGGTTCCGAAAGGGGTCAGCGAAGTGCTCATTAAAAAATACCAGGAAGAAAAGAAAAACAATTAATTTCAAGGCGGGTATGACAGCCGGCGGCGCTCTTTCCGTGCAGCCGGCTTAAAGACCTGCCAGGTTGAATATAACGATAACAGGAGTTGACTGCCATGGAAAAAGAAGATTTGATAACCAGTAATCCCTTGCGGATACTGGGACTTGCCAACAAGGCAGAAGAAGGCAGGCACAGCCTCGGGTTGGTAATGTCCAGGGCCGGACTTGGGAAAACAGCGATACTTGTCCAGATCGCTCTTGATTCAATGATGCGCGGCAACAAAGTGCTGCATGTTTCCATTGGCGAAACAATAGAAAAGACGCGCGATCGCTATGATGAAATCCTGGCGCTGATGGTTGAAGACCTCTCTGAAGAAGCAGCGATAGAGGTCTCTCGCCAGCGGATGATCATGACGTTCAAAGAGAATGTGTTTTCGAGAGCCATGCTTGAGGAGCGTCTGAAGGATTTGATCCAGCAGGATGTTTTCAAGCCAAGTTGTCTGATCATTGATGGTTACGACTTTGATGGCAATGGACGCAAGGCCATGGAAGATCTCAAACAATTGATGGCCAAATTGGGCATTGCCGTGATCTGGTTTTCGGCGCTCTGTCATCGTGGCGATCAACGGGTCAGCGCCAATGGCGTGCCTGCACCGTGCCATACCATTGATGATCTATTCGAAGTGGTTCTGCTTATCAATCCCAAGGGCGAAGTGGTTCAGCTCGATATCGTGAAATGTGCCTATTGCGAGGTTGAGCCGGGGACCACGCTGCTGCTTGATCCTTCGACGCTGCTGATTAAAAAATCATAACAGCAGCGGGCAGAATCGCCCGCAACAGTACGTTCGAGATGAGGCGGGCAGTTCCCGAATACGGGAGTGTCCGCCTCTTTTTTTTGGGGAGCAAGATGAAATTCAGACCATGTATCGACTTGCATAACGGCAGTGTCAAGCAGATAGTCGGTTCGACCCTGATCGATGGTCGGCCTGAAAGGTCTGAAAACAAACTTTGTGTCGGTTCATCCACCGGCCTGGTATGCGCGACTCTATAAAGAGGATAACCTGCAGGGTGGGCACGTTATCATGCTTGGTCCCGGAAATGAGGAGGCCGCAATCGAAGCACTTGCGACCTGGCCGGGAGGAATGCAGATAGGCGGAGGAATTACAGGCGAGAATGCGGGCCTCTGGCTTGAACGGGGGGCATCTCATGTTATCGTGACCTCATGGGTCTTTCGGGATGGCCGGGTCGACGAGCAGCGGCTAGCGCGTCTTGTCTCCGAGGTGGGCAGGGAAAACCTCGTACTCGATCTGAGCTGCCGACGCAAGGACGAAGCGTACTATATTGTTACCGACCGCTGGCAGAATTTTACTGATGTGAAACTGGAGGCAGGGACGCTTGCCGAGATGGCCGGCTTCTGCGCTGAGTTTCTGGTCCACGCAGCCGATGTGGAGGGCAAATGCTCCGGTATTGAGACGGACCTGGTCAGCCTGCTCGGCCAATTCGTTACGATTCCATTGACGTATGCCGGAGGGATACGCAGTATCTCGGATTTTGAACTTATTCGGAAGGCCGGCAACGGCAAACTTGATGCAACAGTAGGCAGTGCACTTGATATATTTGGTGGAACATCGATGACCTATACCGATGTTGTGGCGTATCACCGCCGCCTGGCCCGGACATCTGTCTAATCCTCTTTAAAGGAATCCCCTTATCAATTTTAATTATCCTTGACACAGGATTATAAGAACTGGTAGTTAATGGTACTTGCTTTGAATAAGTGGTGGAAGTGATGGAGTTAATTTCACGACCTGTCGTTTAGTTGCGATTCAAATTCAGTTTCTCAATGATCGTATGAGACACGTTTTATCGTTATCAGCTACCCTCTCTGTTTTCTGGTTGCTTAATTCCGGCCACTATACTCCGTTACTGCTTTTCTTCATGGTGGTATCCGTTCTTTCTGTCGCGGCCCTGTGCCACTTCATGGATGTCGTCGATGGCGAGTCGCTGCCATTGAATCTGACCTTTACCCTGCCCGGTTATTTGCTCTGGCTCTTCAAGGAAGTCGTCAAATCTAATATTGCTGTCGCGCGCTGCGTCTGGCTTGGTACCGGATCTATCAGTCCCTGTGTCATTCGTGTTAGTGCGAATCAGAAAAGCGACCTTGGCATTGTTATTTATGCCAACTCCATTACGCTGACGCCGGGAACGGTGAGTATCGATCTGGAGGGAAACGAGATCGTTGTTCATGCCTTGACCAGGGCAGCAGCAACTGATCTGCTCACCGGAGAAATGGATCGCCGGGTCTGCAGAGTGGAAGGCTGATGTTTGCCCTGACTGCCTTAACCTTGCTCGTGGTCATGGCTCTTGCTTTGCTGCGTGCCTTTCTCGGTCCGACCCTCTATGATCGTATCCTTGCGGTAAACAATTTTGGAACCAAGACCGTTCTTCTGCTTGCCATCATCGATTTCCTTGGTGGAAGACCTGATTTTCTTGATATCGCTATTACCTACGCGCTTATAAACTTTATCAGTGTCATCGCTGTATTACGCTTCTTTGAGTATGCCGGAAGAAAGCCGGCAGAGGAGGAGGGCTGATGGACCTTTTCTTTGATATAATCAGTTGGATTTTCCTGGTTATCGGCAGTTTCTTCTGTTTGACCGGCGCCATTGGCTTGTTACGGTTTCCTGATTTTTTTTCCCGCATTCATGCGGCGAGTCTTACCGACACGCTTGGTGCCAGCCTGATCCTGATAGGACTAATGTTCCAGGCCGGGTGGACCCTTACCCTCTCTAAACTGATGGTGATTCTGATATTCTCCCTTCTGGCGGGAACCACGGCAAGCCATGCAATGGCTAAAGCAGCCCTGAAGAGCGGCCTTCAACCTCTTGACGTGGAGAAGGACAAAGGAAAGGTCCTGGTGCAGAGCACCGGGAAAGTCCGGGAAGGAGCCTCGTCATCGAAACCTTAATTGACATTGTCCTTCTCAGCTTTCTTGTTTTTACTGCACTGGCTGTTGCCAGGATGAAAGACCTGTTCGCCGTGATTATGTTGAGCGGCCTCTATAGCCTGCTCTCAGCCAGCCTTTTTCTCGATCTCGATGCGGTTGATGTTGCTTTTACCGAGGCTTCTGTAGGGGCCGGTATCTCAACGCTGCTGATGCTGGCCTCGCTTAAACTGGTCAGCAGGTTTGAACGACACACCCGTTACAAGCCGGCACTCGCCCTCGGGGTTGTTTTTGTGACAGGGGCGCTGCTGGTTTACGGAACCCTTGATATGCCGTATTTTGGTTCGGCCGACGCTCCTATTCACCAGCATGTTGCTCCGCGCTATCTCAATGACTCGATATCAGAGATTGGTGTACCCAATGTGGTGACTTCGGTTCTCGCCAGCTATCGTGGCTATGATACCCTCGGGGAGACGCTGGTCATTTTCACTGCCGGTATCGGAGTTATTTCGCTACTGAGTGTATCGAGGCAGACGAAGAAGGATTCGCGGAAGAAAGTGCCTGCCGACATGCAGCAGCAGATAATTCTCCGGGTGGTGGCAAAGTTCATGCTGCCGTTCATATTGCTCTTTGCCTTCTACGTGCAGTTTCATGGTGATTACGGACCGGGTGGTGGCTTTCAGGCGGGAGTCATTTTTGCGGCCGGCATTATCCTGTATACCATGCTTTTTGGTTTAAGCACCACGCAGCGTATATTCAAGCCGGAAATCCTGGAGCTGCTCGCCGCGTCCGGTGTCTTGCTCTATGGCGGAGTCGGCGTGGTTTGTTTGTTTTTAGGCGGGAATTTCCTTGACTACAATGTCCTGAGGCATGATCCGGTGCATGGTCAGCATCTTGGTATTCTGCTGGTTGAACTTGGTGTCGTTTTAACCGTCGCCTCGGTCATGATCACCATCTTTTTCAAGTTCACCTGGCGTACGGTGAAAGATAAGTACAAAAATTTATGAATATTCTCGGATTATATAATTATTGGATTGTTGTCGTGCTGATGATGATCGGTTTTTACATCGTCATTGCCCATGAAAACCTGATAAAAAAACTGGTAGGGGTTTCTATTTTTCAGACCTCAGTATTCTTTTTCTATATCAGTATGGGCAAGATTTCCGGTGCTACCGCTCCCATTCTCGATGAGAGATGGCAGAATTACTCCAATCCTCTGCCCCATGTTCTTATCCTGACGGCAATTGTGGTCGGCATTGCCACCACCGCTCTCGGCCTTGCGCTGGTCGTAAGAATCCAGGAAGCATACGGCTCTATCGAGGAAAATGAGATTCAGCATCAGGATACCCAGGATATGATTGAATGTCAGTTAGAGGCTTACGGGTTCAGACAGGACCATATCTTCAGCATTCAGAAATTAGAAGAGTGACCACCCATCTCCCTTTATTGCAGGTCATTATTCCCCTGCTGGCCTCCCCCCTGTGCATTGTGGTGCGAAGACCGCGTCTTGTCGGCATCTTCGCCCTTCTCATCAGCGTCCTTGTCTTTCTGGTCAGCTGTGCGCTTCTGCAGCAGGTCCTTGCCCATGGGACCATCGTCTATCGACTCGGCGGCTGGGCAGCACCCTGGGGAATAGAGTACCGCATTGATTATTTAAACAGTTATCTGATACTTCTTGTTTCTGCCATGGGAGCGATCATTCTGGTTGCCTCGCAAACGAGTATCAAAAGAGAATTGCCGGCAAACCGGCATATGGTCTTCTACACATCCTACCTGCTCTGTCTTACCGGTCAGCTCGGTATTCTCTCTACCGGTGATGCCTTCAACCTTTTTGTATTTCTGGAAATATCCTCACTGTCATCCTACACCCTGATTGCTCTTGGTACCGATCGGCGGGCCTTGACCGCATCATATCAATACCTGATTATGGGCACCATCGGTGCCACTTTTATCATTATCGGTGTTGGCTTGATGTATATGATGACCGGTACCCTGAACATGTCTGATCTCGCCCAGCGACTGCCGGAAGTGCATAACTCGAAAACGGTGCTCTGTGCGATCGGCTTTTTTATCGTCGGGGTATGTCTCAAACTTGCCCTGTTTCCCCTGCACCTCTGGCTTCCCAACGCCTATGCCTTTGCACCCTCGATTGCCACCGCCTTTATGGCAGCGACCTCAACCAAGGTCGCTTTGTACGTGCTGATCCGCTTTGTCTTTTCGGTTTTTGGGCCAAATTTTGTCGATACTGTCCTGCCGCTCCAGAACATCTTCCTTGTCCTTGGTATCACCGGCATCTTTGCCGCATCGATTTCGGCAATTTATCGGCTCAATATAAAACGGCTTTTTGCTTACTCGAGTGTGGCTCAGATCGGTTATATGATACTTGGCCTGGCTATTGGCACTCAGCTCGGGTTGACGGCAACGCTGCTGCATATGTTTAACCATGCCCTGATGAAGGCCGCCCTTTTCCTGGCAATAGGAGCTGTGGTCTACCGGATAGGCAGCTCTCAACTAAGCCATTTTGCCGGCCTTGGTAAAAAGATGCCCTGGACCATGGCTGCCATCGTCATCGGCTGCCTCAGCCTGATCGGTGTACCTTTGACTGTTGGTTTTGTCAGTAAATGGTACCTGGTTATGGCGCTGCTGGAAAAAGGATGGTGGCCGATTGCCGTACTTGTTCTGATCAGTTCGCTGCTGGCCTTGATATATGTCTGGAGGATTATAGAGTGGATCTATTTCTCCTCGCCGCGCATCAGCCATTGATGACGTTAAGGATCCGCCCTTGAGTCAACTCGTCCCCATATGGCTTCTGGTTCTGGCCAATATCTATTTCGGCATTGACACAAGTCTTACCGTCGGCATCAGTAAACTTGCGGCGCAAAGTCTGTTTGGAGCAGTTCCATGATGCACCTGTCGCCGGATATCATGCTGCTGCTCACCATGGCAGTACCGATGGGCACGGTACTCGGCATTATTGCGACCGGCTCATATCCCAATCTTCGGGAAACCATAACCATCTGCGGTTCCCTGATTCTGATTTTCCTGGTTTCAACGCTTTACGGGCTGACCAAAAACGGTACCATGGTGGAATGGACGAGCCCGGAGCTGTTCTCTGGGCTCGTCCTTGATTTCAGGATTGAACCGCTCGGCATGATTTTTTCCCTGGTTGCGGGCTATCTCTGGCTGGTTACAACCATCTATTCGATCGGCTACATGCGCGGGCATCAGGAAACGAACCAGACCCGGTTCTATGCCTGCTTTGCGGTGGCAATTGCAGCGACGATGGGCATTGCCTATGCCGACAACCTCTTTACCCTTTTCGTTTTTTATGAAATGCTTACCCTTTCCACCTATCCACTGGTCACGCACGCCGGAACTGAGGCAGCTAAACAGGGCGGCAGGGTGTATCTGGGAATCTTACTGACAACCTCGATTCTTTTTCTGCTCCTGGCCATTACCGGTACCTGGTATGTCACCGGTACCCTCGATTTCAAGTCCGGCGGTATCTTCAGTGAATCCTCAACCTTTGCTGCGGCGCTGCTTTTGCCTCTTTATATTTTTGGTATCGGCAAAGCAGCCATCATGCCGTTTCATCGCTGGCTGCCGGCTGCCATGGTCGCGCCGACTCCTGTCAGTGCGCTTCTGCATGCCGTTGCGGTGGTAAAGGCAGGTGTTTTTACTGTCCTGAAGGTATGTGCCTACATCTTCGGTTTTGATCTCCTGAGAAGTCTGCCAACCACTGACTTTCTGCTCTATCTTGCCGGCGCTTCGGTTATTATTGCTTCGCTGGTTGCAATGAGGAAGGATAACCTGAAGGAGCGTCTGGCTTATTCCACCATCTCTCAGCTGGGATATATCACTGTTGGTGCGCTGCTTGCTTCCGGTGCCGGAGCTCTTGGCGGTGCCATGCATATCGCCATGCATGCCTTTGGCAAAATAACCCTGTTCTTCTGCGCCGGCGCCATCATGGTTGCCTCGCACAAGACCGAGATATCACAGATGCGCGGCCTTGGACGTCAGATGCCGGTTACCATGGCAGCTTTTTTCATCGGCAGTATCAGTATCATTGGACTGCCGCCGTGCGGCGGAACCTGGAGCAAATGGTTTCTGATGATCGGTGCCATAGATTCGCAGAAATGGCTGATCATGGTGGTTTTGATGTTGAGTACTCTGCTCAACATCGCCTATCTTCTGCCTATCCCCCTGCGAGCCTTTTTCGACAAGGATACCGGTGCCGAAGGGGACGCCGGCACCATTAAAGAGGCGCCGCTACCCGTTTTGCTGGCGCTCTGTTTTACCGCAATTGGCTGCATTGTACTGTTTTTTTATCCGCAGCCGCTCTTCGAGCTTGCTTCGGCATTTGTGGAGGCTTCGGGAATTCATGGCAGATAAGAAGCGCTATCTCTTCGATAATCCCAGAAATGTAAAGGTGGTCCTGTACTCCCTCTACATCAGCTGTGGTGTATTGCTCTTGCTGGACTTTATTATCCATCGTCACCTCAGTCAACACTGGGAGGGATTACTCGGATTTTATTCCATTTATGGCTTCATCGGCTGTACCGCTATTGTCTTTGGTTCAAAACTGCTTCGAAGATTGGTAAAGCGCGATGAAGACTATTACGAGCGCGATGAACTGCCGGAAAGATCGGGGAAAGACCATGTGGATAAATGAGATTCCCGCTTTTGTTCCTTTTTTTATCGGTGCCGTTGCGGCCCTATTGACAAGAGGGCACCTACGTTCATTCCTGATGCTTGCCATCATTACCGCAAGCGGCATACATCTTTTTCTGATGCCTGTCGATATGCGGGTGCAGATGAGTTTCCTCGGCTATGAGCTGACGCCATACCGGGTCGATGGACTCAGTATTGTTTTCGGTTATGTATTTCATATAGCCGCCTTTATCTCGATTATCTTTGCCCTGCATGTGCGTGATACCATGCAGCATGTGACCGGCCTGCTGTATGCCGGCAGTGCCGTCGGCGTCCTTTTTGCCGGCGATCTTATCACCCTGTTTGTTTTCTGGGAAATGCTTGCCCTTACCTCCGCTTTTCTGGTCTGGGCCCAGCGCAGCGAGCGTGCCTATCAATCGGGCATGCGTTACCTGATCTACCAGGTTCTTTCCGGCGTTATTCTGCTGGCCGGCGTGTTGATTCACCTTGGCCAGACCGGCTCCATCGCTTTTGAATTCATCGGCATAGATTCCATCGGCGGCTGGCTGATCCTGGTCGCTTTCGGTATTAAGGCCGCTTTTCCGCTGCTCCACACCTGGCTGACTGATGCCTATCCGGAGGCGACGCCGACCGGAACGGTCTTCCTGAGCGCCTTCACCACGAAAACGGCAATATACGTCCTGGCCCGGGGGTATCCGGGGACAGAGCTTTTGATCTATGTTGGTGCGATAATGGCCTGTTTCCCTATTTTTTATGCGGTAATCCAGAACGACATGCGCCGCGTCTTGTCATACTCTCTGATCAATCAGCTCGGTTTTATGGTGTGCGGTATAGGAATCGGTACTGCTCTTGCGATTAACGGTGCCGTGGCGCACGCTTTTGTTCACATTATCTATAAAAGTTTGCTCTTCATGTCGATGGGGGCCGTCCTGTATATGACCGGCAAGATCAAGGCGACAGATCTCGGCGGTCTTTATAAGACGATGCCGAAAACGGCAATTCTCTGTATCATAGGTGCTGCCTCGATTTCCGCGTTCCCGCTGTTCAGTGGATTTGTTGCCAAATCGATGATTATGGCCGCCGCCATGAAAGAGGGGCACACCTGGATATGGCTCGCACTGCTCCTGGCCTCGGCAGGTGTGCTGAAACATGCCGGCATACAGATTCCCTATTTTGCCTTTTTTGCCCATGACTCGGGAATCAGGACCTCGGAACCGCCGAGAAATATGCTGCTGGCAATGACCATTGCGGCAGTCCTTTGCCTTGCTATCGGGATCTATCCCCGGATGCTGTATCGACTGCTTCCTTTTACCACCGACTTTGACCCCTATGATGTATCGCATGTCCTGGCCCAGACCCAGCTGTTGTTTTTTGCCATGCTGGCCTTTGTCTGGCTCTACCTGAGAGGTCTTTATCCCCCTGAGGTACGCGCGGTAAATATTGATGCTGAATGGTTTTATCGGCGATTTTTCAAACGTATCTTCCAGGCTTGTTCCGGCAGGATCGCGGCGATTGACACGCAATTCCGCGACTCCGTGCTGGAACAAATGAACGGCCTTATCGCGAGCCTGACTGAACTTTACAACCCGTCTGTAAAGGGGGCGGTAACGAGACCGACCGGTAATATGGTTATCTGGGTTGCTGTCCTGCTGGCAGCATATCTCTGGCTATTGTTGAGCTTTCCCCGGTAAGCCCCTGGTTACACCCGTCCTTTCAGGCAGCCTGCCCGTGCGATTGTTGTTTTTTTACGCTGACCGCATGACTATCGCAGCACTGGATCACCACAGGCTGGACCAATGCAGGCTTGACCTCTCTTTATACTTCAGATACAATGCTTAGCCTGGGGATATAAGTATTTGATCTGCATGGATTGTTTTTCAAGCGGTGGTGAATATGCAGTTTGATCGCAACGATCATCGAGCGCACATTGAAAGCTATATTGACAATATGCCAAGTTTATCGACCACCTTCGGCAAGGTGGTGAATATCTGCAGCGTTGCTGATGTTTCTCCTAACGAATTATATAAGGTGATATCGCTGGATCCGATACTCACCGCCCAGGTGCTCAAACTTATCAATCAGACGTACTATTCCCTGGCGGACCAGATTACCTCGCTGATCCGGGCAATGACCATGCTCGGTCTTAACACCGTCAAGAATATGACCCTTTCCACCGCCATCATGACGAAGGTGCCAGGCGCAAATAAGCTTGAGGAACTGCCGACCAGAAACTTCTGGGATCATTCGATCAGTGTCGGCGTGACAGCCAAACTTCTGGCCCGTGAAAAAGACATTCCGCTCATGGAGCGGGAGGAATATTTTATTGCAGGCCTTCTGCATGACCTCGGTAAACTTCCATTTGGCAATCACTATGGCCGGGTCCTCGCACGTTCAGAACAGAAAAACATTTCCCGGATTGAAGCTGAGCGCGAACTGCTGGGCACCGATCACCAGCAGGTGGGCTTGATGATTGCGGAAAAATGGAAGCTTAACAAGGTTATTGCCGATTGCATCGGTTATCATCATGATCTGGATCGTGCCGACCCGTCAAGCAGGTTTCGTATAGCCATCATTGCTGTCGGCAATGCCTATACAAATCTCTGTGACCAGGAAGGCCATGGAGACATCTCGTCTTCGGAAGATAGTCTAAGGAAATCATTGGCGATTGCCGGACTGAGTTGGCAGCAGCTCACCGCCATCCGCGAAGATATCGAATCTGAAATTGAAAAAGCCAAGGCTTTTTTACAGATCGAAAGCGCGGAGCAAATACTCAAGAGACAATCACTGCTGAAAATGAAATTCTGGGGCGTCAGGGGCTCCATTCCCTGCCCGGGGCCGAGTACCGTCAAGTACGGGGGAAACAGTTCATGCCTTGAACTGCGTGGCGGTTTTGGTAAAAAGATCATCATCATCGATGCAGGAACCGGTATCCGTGATCTTGGCAATGCTCTGGTAAAGAACGACCTGTCGGCCGGCTCACTTGATATCGATCTTTTTTTGACTCATACCCATTGGGACCATATTATGGGGTTTCCCTATTTTGCGCCGATCTATCTTCCCGGAACCAGACTGCAGGTCTTCGGTCCTGTCAGTTATGAAGAAGACGCTCTTGAGGACGTTGTTGCCGGCCAGATGAAGTACCGTTACTTTCCGGTTAATATCGGCGATGTGACCTCCAGTATCAAATATATTCGTTTGAAAGAAAATCCCCGGATTGATCTAGGTAACGGATTAACGCTTGCTACCAAAATCCTGAATCATCCGCTCCTGACGCTTGGATACCGGTTTGAGTTCCGGGGAAAGATCTTTTGTACCTGCTATGATACCGAGCCATTTCGTAACCTGTTTATATCGGACCCGGAGCATCCCGACTATGATGAGGGCATGGCTACCGAGGGGGAGATAGTTGCCGAGGAACAGAATAGGGTCCTGGAGCAGTTTTTTGCCGGAGCGGACCTGCTGGTATATGATGCCCAGTTTACCGAGAAGGAATATGTGACAAAGGTCGGTTGGGGGCATTCGACCCATGAACAGGCCATTAAGGCAGCACTGCGGGCGAAGGTTAAACGACTGGGTTTTATTCATCATGATCCGGAGCGCACCGATGAACAGATCGACAAACTGGCCCGGATTTATTGTGAGCCGGGCAAATATGGTGATCTTGACGTTTTTTTTGCCAGGGAAGGTATGGAAATCGACCTGTTTCAGGAGACGCTGGGATAATAAACCCTCGTTTGGGATACTATTTCCGGGTCAGGTTGATAGATAAGCCGAGGGCTTTCGGGGAAGGGAAGAGCGAGTTCAGAGGCAAACGGGGTCTGGGCCACATTGCGGTTATAGGCCAGGACCGTGAGTCGCTCCAGATTCACTGTATCCTCAACGTTATAAGCGAGCAGTGTTTCCAGTGCCGCTTCATTGTTATAGCGCTCGTACTCCCGCCAGAGATGTACGGCAAAGGATCCATCCATTCCGTCAAGTATTCCCCGGTTTATACCCATCTGTTTTTCGCACCCCTTGAGACCTCCGCGGCAACCGAGTTGAGCCAGGACATAGCGAAGGTCGATCTGGGCCTGATCAAGGCGTGTCCTGAAATAGCGTTCGATAACCGGAATGTCAAAGGAAATACCATTGTAGGTAATGATCACCCGGTACTGCTCAATATCATCGAGAAAATCACTCCAGATTTCGACCATTGACATAGGTGCGGACATCACTGCCGTCATAAAGGGCGATCGTCGTGATATCCGATTCATTGCCAAGCCCGCTGGTCTCTATGTCGAGATACACGGAGCCCTTCCTGAAGTGGGGAAAGAGACGCCAGCCGTCGGATCGTCTCAGACGATCGGTGAAAAACAACGGATTATCGGCAAGCGCAGCCTGCGATTGATCAAGTATCCCCCTGATCTCGCCATCACTCATCCTGGTGATGAGCCCCGATTGTTCCGCCAGATCTTCCCAGGTCATCACCCCTGTGTTCCAGAGCCGCTGTTCCGAAGCATAGCCGATACCGGATATATGGCAGAATGTCTGTTTAAGCATGGCAAAAGCGTTGATCGGGGGAAAATGGAGTCCGTTCCCTGGACATTATTCCAAGACAGTGACCTTTTTACGCATATTCTTTTTCTGACCGCGTTGCTGTTTTGCTTCCAGTCTCTTCTTTCGGGATGCCAGCGTTGGCCTGCCGGCAACTCTTTTCCGGTCTTTTTTCAGCGCAGCGGTAATAAGAATACTCAAGCGCTGCAGGGCATCAGCCCTGTTTTGTTCAAGGCTTCTGAACTGCTGGGCCTTTATGACAATGTTCCCGTCACTGGAGATTCTCCGGTCATGAAGAGCCAGAATTTTTCTTTTGCAGTTCTCCGGCAGTGAAGAGGCTGCGACATTAAAGCGCAGGTGAACGGCAGTCGCGACTTTGTTAACATGCTGCCCTCCGGGGCCGGATGCCCGGATCTGGCTCAATTCAATTTCATTGAGCGGAATTGCGATGGTCTGATTTATCTGCAGCATGGTGATGGCACGGTGTCAAAGTCAGGCAGGCGAGCGATTGTCATCCTGCGGTTATAATGGCACCCGGCTGGAATAAAAAAGCGGACTATCGCTGGTGAGGGCAACAACCGGCTGCCAGGTTCCAGGTGGTTTATTCTGTATCGGCCATGTCGGAGAGATTGTTCTCACCGACGATATGTACCTTCAGGATATTTGTTGTGCCGCTGGTATGCAATGGAAAACCGGAGGTGATGACGACAAGATCGCCATTTTTGATCAGTTTGTTTTCCAGGGCCGTATTGACAACGAGATGAATTTGTTCATCCATTGTCGTCGCCGCTCTGCTGATCAGGGGAATGACCCCGCCGACAAGCTGCAGTTTCCTCAGGACCGATGGTTCCGGGCAGACGGCCAGAATTGGAGCCTTGGGTCGATACCTGGCAACGCGCAGTGCGGTAGATCCGCTGGTTGTTGCGGTAATAATGGCGGCAGCCGACAGGTCTGCCGCCGTTGCGCAGGATGCATAGGAGATGGCGTCGGTGATAACAGGCCGGCGGTGCAGCAGTCCTGCTGCCAGGATTGCGTCATAATCGAGAGCACCGGCACTGATCAGGGCATTTCTTGACAGGAAACGGACAGCTTCCAGCGGGTACCTGCCAACGGCCGTTTCACCGGAGAGCATGACGGCGTCGGTACCATCAAAGATGGCATTTGTCACATCGCTTGCCTCTGCTCTGGTTGGTGTCGGACTGGAGATCATTGATTCGAGCATCTGGGTTGCGGTGATTACCGGTTTTCCAACCCTGTTTGCTTCCTTGATGATGGTCTTCTGTATGATCGGTACTTCCTCCGCGGGCATTTCAACGCCAAGGTCACCGCGCGCGACCATCAGGCCGTCGGCGGCAACGAGAATGTCTTTGAGATTTTCAACGCCCTGGCGGCTTTCAATCTTGGCGATAATGTCCTGCTTGCCGCCGGCCTTTTCGATGACCGCCCGCACCACGCCGACATCCTCTGCCGTTCTGACAAAAGAGACAGCAATAAAATCCACTTCCTGATCGACGCCGAAGATGATGTCCGCCTCATCCTCGGCAGTGATAGACGGAAGATTAACAGATATATCAGGCAGGCTGACCCGTTTACGGGAGAGCAGCAGGCCGCCGTCGATGACCCGGGCGCGAACTTGTCCGACTTCAGCATGCTCGACCTCTAAACGCATTTTCCCGTCGTCGAGTAAAATGAAATCTCCCGGTTTGAGATCATCGCCAATAGCGGTGTAGTTAACCTCAATAGCATCGGCTTCATCACTCCTGCTGCTGAGGACAACACTGCTGCCCTCTTCAAGCATGATCCCGTCTCCCAGGTCGCCCACACGGATCTCGGGTCCCTGGTATCCAGCAGGATGGCTGTCCATTTCCCGGCCCGCTCGCGGGCGCGCTTGACCGCCTCGATGAGAAGGGCATGGCTTTCCCGTGAGCCGTGGGAAAGATTGATGCGGGTGACATCCACTCCCGCATTGATCAGCTTGAAGATCTGTTCCTCGGACGAGCAGCTTGGTCCAAGTGTTGCCACAATTTTTGTTTTATTAGTCCGGTACATGATAGTTTATCGGGTAAAATTTTTATAGTAACGCAGGATGCAGGCCTTTTTAAAAGACAGGGATGCGGCTGTGGTCGTGAGAGGCCGGTTCTGTATAAACTATAGTGGCCCATTATAATGATTTTGATCAAAAAATGTTAAATTTAAATTGGTTGGGAAACAGTCTTTCGGTGTAATGTCCGCATCAAGGCTGGCGGTTCCGAATATGCCCGGGGACCGCTGTTTTCTATTAATCCGGGCAATGGTTTGAAATGGTGAAGAAATACTATTGATTTTCAGTAGGATGTGCACATAATCTAGTTTTCGTCCGGAAATGAGCGATTTTTACCTAAATCTAGGCGCCCGATAAATTTAACCGCAGGCATATAATTGATATTCCGAGGATTAAATTTTGAGAGTAACGACGAGTTAGGGGAAAAGCGCTGTTTCAGGATGGAAACTACTCTAGTACCTACCAGATGTTGCCGGGATAATGGAACGGCTGGGGATCAGGACCAGGCGGAAGCAGGAGCCGGGCACGATAAGCTGACACGATAAAGAGAAAGATAAAAAAGTGGATATAAGTTATTTTCGCAGGGAATACCTGAAAGGCGGATTAAAGAGGGCGGATCTTGATCCGGACCCGGTCAACCAGTTCTCTCAGTGGTTCGAACAGGCACGCGAGACCGCCATTACCGATCCGACCGCCATGATACTGGCAACGGTGAATCAGCAGGGGCAGCCCAGTCAGCGCACGGTATTGCTGAAGTATTTCGATCATGCCGGCTTCGTTTTTTTCACCAATTACGGCAGCCGCAAAGCTGAAGAGATGACCGGAAATGACCGGGTAAACCTGCTGTTTGTCTGGCTGGAACTTGACCGGCAGGTCATTATCAGCGGCAGGGCCGCAAAGATATCAGCTGCCGATTCGGCCCGGTATTTCATGAGCCGGCCGCGGGAAAGTCAAATAGCTGCGTGGGTATCAAGCCAGAGCCACGGTCTTTCGTCTCGTCAGGCGTTGATGCAGAAATTCTCCGAGATGAAACGGAAGTTCAGTGAAGGGAAAATCCCGCTGCCTTCATTCTGGGGGGGGTATCGGGTGGTGGCAACGGAAATTGAGTTCTGGCAGGGACGTGAGAACCGCCTGCATGACCGTTTCATGTACACAAGAGATGCCGGACAGCGAATGGGATGTTCAGCGGTTGTCACCATAATGGTGGCCTTGGGCTAGCCTTTGATAACTGCCAGCGGTTGTAAAATGTCGAGTATGTCAACCAGATCGTTCTGGCGCTCGATTACCGTCTCGATATCCTTATAGGCTCCAGCAGCCTCATCAAGATCATTGCGGCTGTGGATGGTATGCAGGATGTTCTTTTCATCGAGTCGTCGCTTTTCCTTTTCCAGGTCGAGTTCGCGCTGCGCCTGTTTTCTGCCCATTTTTCTGCCTGCGCCATGTGAGCAGGAATAAAAGCTTTCGGGATTGCCTTTGCCGCTAACAATGTAGCTGGCGCTGCCCTGGGAACCGGGAATGATGCCTTTTTCATCCGCTTCTGACCTGGTGGCTCCTTTACGGTGAATGTATACTTCCTTGCCGAAATGCTTCTCCCGGGCGGCGTAGTTGTGGGCAATGTGAATCGGTTGCTTAAAATCGATTTTATCCGTAACATTTTCCTGCAAAGCTTCTTCTATCCGTTTGCACATCACCATTCTGTTTGCCCTGGCAAAATCGAGGCAATAATTCATTTCCCGGAAATATCTTTGTCCATCCTCGCTCTGAATTGGCAGGTAAGCCAGCTGCCAGGATGAGGGAACCTCCGATTTCCACTGCTTGTTCAGGCTGATGGCGCGTTTGTTGTAATGGTTTGCGACCTGGAAACCGAGATTACGGCTGCCGGAGTGCACCATGAACCAGATGAACCTGTCCTGCCCGCGCTGGATTTCGATAAAATGGTTGCCTCCGCCGAGTGTTCCGATCTGCGTGCGGCCGTTTTTGTACTCTTTTTCAACGACGGGCAGCGCCGCTCCCACTTTCGGCATCAATGAGTGGGGCTGCGGTTTATTGTGGTGCTTGAAACCGAGCGGGATGGTTGTCCGGATCTGTTTAAATACCTGCCTTATCTGCTGCTTCTCAATTTCCTGCAGGGATGTTTTAACGGCACACATGCCGCAGCCGATATCGACGCCGACACCGTTTGGAATGATAACCGCGTCCGTTGCCAGGACACCTCCGATGGGCATACCGTAGCCGAAATGAGCATCGGGCATGATTGCCACGTGATGGTAGGCAAAAGGCAGGTTGGCAAGGTTTCGCGCCTGCTGCAGGGCTCCTTCCTGTAGATCCCTGAGCCAGAGTTTGATCGGTATTTTTTCGGTTGATATCGTCATCTGCATAGCGTGATTACCTCTATTTCTCCTACGATAAGCAGGCCCGGCCTCATCGCAAGGTTCCGGGTGAGCCGGGCACTATAAGACTCCGGATAGAAATAAAGGGGTTGACCCCAACGTTCAGATGTCCATGAAATATCAGGGTTAAAAGGGCGGCTCGGAGACAAATTCGCAGCGTATCCCTGTTTCCGGGTGAATAAAGGCGAGGTAGGTGCTATGCAGAAACATTTTGTCGCCGAACCGGCCGCTGCCATAGAGAGAATCACCGATGATCGGCGCATTCAGACCCAGGTGATGGGCGGCATGCAGCCGGAGCTGGTGCGTTCTTCCGGTCAGCGGCGTAAACTCAATTCGCATGCCAAGGGCTTCGTCGGCCAGTTTTCGCCAGAGGGTTATGCCCCGTTTCCCGTTTATCGGGTCATACACCTGGTATGGCCGTCTCTCCGGGTCCAGGCGAAAACAGAGTTCGATCGTCCCCGAATCAGCTGCGACCGTACCTTCCAGCGAGAGCAATATAGCGCTTGTTCACCAGCCGCTGTTCAAACTGGCGGGAAAGATCCCGGTGTGCCGAGGCGGTTCTGGCGAGAAGCATCAAGCCTGAAGTCTGCATGTCAAGCCGATGCACTGCCGGTTGTGCCACCATCCCGGGAAAGCGGTGTTTGGTACGATTGACGATACAATCCTCTTTATCCGGCCCGCGACCGGGAACCGCCAGCAGCCCGCCCGGTTTGTTGACAACAACGAGAGACCCGTCGCTATGAATGATGTGCAGATTATCCGGCATAGCGGTGTCTTTTTTCGGCTGCGCCGCACAGCATAAATCCGAGGAGCGGGGCGCACTTGCTGCTGCATGGTGCATAAAAGTGACCATGCTGCCTGGTCTGCGAGCGATTTTCCCTGCCAAAATAAAATTCAGCCAGAGAAAGCGGAGCCATTTTTTTAAGAGCTGCCTGGTTCAGCAGTTTCGGACCACAGCAGTCACCGGTTCCGGTCGGAATTCCCGTGCCGGTTGCAAGTACAGTGTCAAGAGCCTGGCGGTCGCCGCAGAAATTAGTGAGCCGGTAAAGCGCGTGGATGTCTTTCATCAGCCCGCGGGCGAGATCACGGCGCTGCTGCAGCAGGAGTTGGCGCAGCTCGGAGCCGGGGGTGGCTGCAGCTATCTGTCTGCCCAGCTTTTTTATCTGCCGTTCCACCGGATCATTGAGTGCCCTGAAACGGTCGACATTAAACAGCGGAGGTGCCCAGCCCGGGACCTGCCAGTAACCGCCGTACTGGCCGGAGAAGGCATAGATCCAGGCGATAGTGCCGTCTGCCCTGAGACATTCAAGGACACCAAACATCTTGCCACGTGCTTCTGCAAACAATGGCGCCGTGGCCAGCAGGGGATCGTCAGGCGAGGAACCTGCTGCAAGGGCAACACTCTTTTTTTGTTCGAGGAGCCCCATGAGCCGGATCGCCTTGAGTCGGGCATTTCCCTGCGGCAGGACATGGTTCGT
Organism: uncultured delta proteobacterium; assembly: GCA_963745765.1. Lineage (GTDB taxonomy): Bacteria > Desulfobacterota > Desulfobulbia > Desulfobulbales > Desulfocapsaceae > Ww85. Next base: position 86,681 of record CAVUYQ010000021.1, read on the forward strand.
CCGGCATTGTCTGCAATAGCTGCTGCAGCTGTTATCGCTGTCTTTTTCCATATAATCCGGATTGTCATGGTGTGTTGGTCCTGATCGGTGTATTTTTATACGGGATTATTGGCTTGAGTAAAAGTAAAAAAACTCTTACGGGATATCGTCATGACCGAGCGACCGTTTGCTTCACTTGACCCGGATACCGTACTGACCTGTGTAGAACGGGCCATCGGCCGTCGCCTGCTCAATGTTTGCCGGCCTCACAGCTCCTATATCAACAGGGTTTATGAATTACAGGATGAAGCGGGTAGCTTCATCATCGCAAAATTTTTCCGCCCTGACCGCTGGAGTGAGCAGGGACTGCTCGATGAATTGCGCTTTGTTCGTGATTGTGAGGCCGGGGAACTCCCCAGTTATCGCACCGCTGAGCCTTGCTGACGGAGCGACCTCGGCAGTTGCGGTGAAATTCGTTTTGCCGTATACCCCCGCTGCGGCGGTAGGCAGGTGGATGAATATAACGATGAACAGTGGCTTGAACTCGGCAGGCTGCTTGGTCGCCTGCACAGCGTTGGGGCTATGCGGGAGGCTCCGGGGAGAAACAGGCTGCACCCACTGCATACAACCAAAGATCAGATTGATTATATCATCGGCAACAAGCTCGTGCACCAGAACCTGGTAAGCCAGTTTGAGCGGCTCGGTGCAGATATAATAAACGAGATCAGCCCCTATTTTGCCTCGATCGAAAATATCAGGATTCATGGCGACTGCCATAGCGGGAATCTGATCTACCGCCCCGGTGAATCCTTTTTTATCATAGATTTTGATGATATGATGGTCGGCCCGGCCGTTCAGGACTTCTGGATGCTTCTGCCGGGTAACCGGGAAGATTGTCCGCTGGAAATTTCTCTTCTCCTGCAAGGGTATGAAACCTTCCGCCGGTTTGACCACCGAACTCTGAGGCTGATCGAGCCGCTCAGGGCCATGCGCTACATCCATTATATCAGCTGGTGCGGCAGGCAGTATCTTGAGGACGGGGAAACGAGAACCAATGAATCCTTTGGTTCATATACCTACTGGCAGGAGGAAATAGCCGATCTGAGGACCAGCTCAAGGTTATTCGCGATCAGGCTGGTCAGTGATTCCAGTTGCTTCTTGTTGAATCGATGGGATAGACGCTGAAAAAAACCGAGGTTGTTCTTCAGGCAAACGCTCGTGATTGCCCTGAAATTGATGGCAAATTTCTCGCTCAAGGCATCGAGATCCGAGCGCTTCTTTTTCAGCATTGACCAGATTGACTCATTATTTCTGCCGAGACAAATGACATTGCCTCTTTTCGGTACCGGCAACTCGACGGTTGAGGAAAACCAGTATCCGAGTTTTCCCGCACCTCATCCAGCCGGTCCCCGTTGCCACTCATAGATGAGACTGATTATTCCTTTCTGCGTCAGGTGTCCACGGCATAAAGCGAAAAATTCTGATCGATATACCGGTCGTTGACATGCCCTGGGCTTTAAAGGCATCGACGAGGATCAAGTCATATCGGTGTTCATCCGGCAGACCGGCAAGAAAGTCATAACCATCACAACAATGGATCGCTATTTCGGGCTTGTCCGGCAGGTAAAAGTATTTGCGGGAAAGGTTGATGATATCCGCTGCATTGTCGATTCCATCGATCAGACAGTCAGGGAAATGATAATTGATAAAACGCAGCAGCGAGCCTGCGCCAAGACCGACAATCAGGACTTTTTCGGGACAGGTGTTAGCGAGAAGAGCCGCCATCATATATCTGGTATAGGAGAGCGTCAGTCGTTCAGGCTTCTTTATCGACATGGACGACTGCACGATGTTCCCGGCAAAGATCAGGAACCTTTCATCACCCCGATCAATGACTTCGACCAGGTGATTGTTGTATTGAGCCCGATGAACAATTTCTTTCTGCCTGTCCCATATTGGTTTTTCATGAAAAATTTTTAAAACATCTAACCGATAAGTTCCCGCTGCGCTTTGATACCATATTGGCGTGTAACGACTCATCACGGCCCTTGACGGACGATCTTTTCCCTCGGACTGAGTCGTGCCATGATACATGTTACCAACTGCCGGATTTTTTTTCTCTTCTCATATTGCCAATAGCACAAATTTGTCGTTCAATAGGCTTTTGGCAGGCAACGGTTCTGGATTCGTTGTTGCTGGTTTTATCTTTGAGTGCGCCTCAATAAATTGCCGGGGCAGGGGGGATTTTGGGATTAATTGCCAAGATACTTTCAGGAGGGCAGACCGGAGCGGACCGTGCCGCGCTGGATGCCGCCATTTCCTGCGGACTCGCTTATGGCGGCGCCATCCCGGCCGACCGGAAAACAGAAGCGGGTCCCCTGCCTGATGATTATTGCATGGAAGAGTTGCCATCCGATCGTTATCCGGACAGAACAGAGAAGAATGTCCGCGATGGTGATGGTACCTTGATCCTTTCCCACGGTGAACTCTCCGGCGGCTCAGCCCTGACCAGGCGCATTGCTGAAAACGGGGGTAAACCTTGTCTGCACATCGATTTTTATCAGATGTCACTACCACAGGCAAAAGAGCGTACGATAGAATGGCTCAGGAGATACCATATCCGCATTCTTAATGTTGCCGGCCCCAGGGCAAGCTCCGACCCACAGATATATGATCATACCTATTTACTGATTGTTTCCCTGCTGAACGTGAACCATGGCGCCTGAACACCAGCAAAAAAAAACGCCGGTTATAGACCGGAATCTCTGCACGGCCTGCGGTGGTTGTATCTCTGTCTGTCCCGACAGGATACTGCAGCCGGACGCAGATGGCAAACCTGCTGTCAGCGGGGAGTTCTGTATGCTCTGCGCCCACTGCTATGCTGTCTGTCCCGTCGGCGCGGTCATGGTCCCGGGTCTGGATACAGATCTCGGCCTGCTGACGATAAATGAGAAGAAAGCAGCAGCAACGGCCGCGATTACCATAGAGGATCTTCTCGGTCTCATGCGCAGACGGCGCTCGTGCAGAAAATTCAAGCCTGAACCACCGGAACTGTCTGTTTTGACCGATCTGGTGAAAAGAGGTACGACCGCACCTTCCGGCACCAACAGCCAGGGCTGGCAGTTCATCATCCTTCCGGAACGTGCTGATGTCTTGAAGCTCGGGGAGGCAACAGCCTCCTTTTACCGGAACCTCAACCAGAAGGCAGCCAATCCCCTCTATCGGCTGGCAGCCCGGCTGTTCGCCGGTGATGCTCTTGGCAGGTACTATCGCCGGTATCACGCCAGTGTTGCGGCGGGGTTGCAGCAGTGGGATGAGTCCGGCTCCGACCACCTCTTTCACGGGGCTCCGGCGGCGATTCTTGTTGCGGCTGACGTTTCATCAAGTTGTCCGGCTGAGGATGGTCTGCTTGCTACCCAGAATATTCTGCTGGCTGCCGAGTCTCTGGGGCTGGGTACCTGCCTCATCGGTTTTGTGGTGGAAGCACTCAAACACGACAAACGGATACCGGTCCTGCTTTGCCTGGGCAGTAATGAGCGGGTTTACAGTGTCATCGCCTGCGGTTACCCTGACGTTTCATTTCAGCGGCCTGCCGGCAGAAGGGCGATACAACCGAGAATCCTGAAACTATCCGGGAAGGCACCATGAAAGAAAACAATCAGGCCACTCTTGTCATCTACTCCTTTGGTTTCAAACATGGTGTCCCGGTCGATGCGAACATGGTATGGGATGTCCGTTTCCTGCCCAATCCCTACTGGCAGGAAGAACTCCGTCCGTTATCCGGCTGTGAGAAAGAGGTGGCTGGTTACGTGCTGAATAGCTGGCAGGGTAAAAAATTCCTGGAACTGCTCAAACCACTCCTGCTTTTCTTGTTGATACTCTTATTACCGGTGAAAAGAAGACGATGCGTCTGGCCGTGGGCTGTACCGGCGGCAGGCACCGCTCGGTAGCCATTGTCGAGGCACTGCACCAGTTTCTTGCCGGTAGTGATGTTACTCTGACGGTCTTCCACCGGGATATGGATCGGGAGACGCTGTCCTGAGACGTTTCTTCTCTTCTGTCACATTTTCACTGTCATCTTGTGCTGCACGCTGAGGGCGGAGTTTATGGCAGGGTAAAACTTACCCGCCCGGTGGGGTGAAGTGCGTAAAAATTACCCTGTTTGCTCCGGTATTTGTTCTGGTTATATGTTTTTGGTTTTGTTTATTGTTATAAATTCAGATAGATGGGCGCGTTCTCTGTTTTCTGGCACAGGCCTTGCTACATTATTGGCAAAGACAACGGCCAATCAAGGTCATCCCGTACAACAGATTAATAGGAGAAACATCATGAAAAAGACAATAGCGATCGCAGCAGTCATCACCACTATCGGACTTGCCGGTTTGACCCAGGCTTACGCATGGGGACCACGCGGCGGCGGCAACTACGGAAACTGCCCGCAGTTCACGGGAAGCCAGTACAGCCAGGTCGATCCTGCGATGCAGGAAAAATTCGATAAATTCTTTACCGATACCCAGGCACTTCGCAAAGAGATCGCCATGAAGCGTGCTGAGAAGCAGGCCCTGATGAGAGCCGCTACCCCTGATCCGACTGCCGTAAGCAAGGTCACCGGAGAACTTTTTGACCTGCGGGCAGCAATGCGGCAGAAGGCCGACGAGGCCGGTGTTTCAAACTTCGTCGGGCCGATGAACGGTCGCGGTGATGGTACCGGCATGTGGGGCGGATCTGGCCGAGGTGGTCGTTTCATGGATAATGGTATGGGTTCCCGTGGCCACATGGGCGGCCGCAGCTGGTAGTACCGTTTTTCTCCCGCCCTCCTCCCCCGACCTGTCCGGCATGTATCAAGCCGGGCAGGTTTTTTCATGCCCAACCCCTGCTCATCCTGCTGAAGAATAGTTGCATGTACACCACTAACGTAATAATATGAGTGGAGAATTGGTGATGAAGCTGTTGGTATGTTCTTCGTATCCTCCGGGAAGTAGTTTTTAGAGGTATAGAGGTTCACAGGGGAGACCAGGATGTCAAAAAACAAAAACTCGGTTCGTGTCGCCGTTGTTCAGGCAGCGCCGGTACTTTTTGATCGGCAGGGAACACTTGAAAAAATCGGTCAACTTACCACGGAAGCAGTTTCCCGGGGTGCTGAGCTTATTTTATTTCCCGAGGCTTTTATTTCCGCCTATCCTCGTGGCATGGATTTCGGTGCCGTGGTCGGGGCCCGTTCAGACGAGGGACGTGAAGCTTTCCGGCGTTACTGGGAAAGCTCACTGGACCTTTCCGGACCGGATTTTGACCGGCTCACCGGCATGGCCCGGGACCATAAGGTTCACCTCGTTATCGGTGTCATTGAGCGGGAAGACGGCACGCTTTACTGCACCGTACTCTTCTTTTCACCGGACGGTTATCTCGGTAAACATCGTAAACTGATGCCTACCGGTTCCGAACGGCTGGTATGGGGTTTTGGCGACGGTGCCACTCTGCCGGTCTTTGAGACTCCCCTGGGAAAACTTGGGGCGGTCATTTGCTGGGAAAATTATATGCCGCTCCTGCGCATGGCGATGTACAGCAAGGGGATTCAGCTCTACTGCGCACCAACAGCAGACAACCGTGATTCCTGGTTTGCCACGATGCGCCATATCGCCATTGAGGGCCGCTGTTTCGTGCTGTCCTGCAACCAGTTTGTCAGGGCAAATGATTATCCGGCAGACCTGTGTCCTTCTGATAACCCTGAAGCCATCATTTCACGAGGCGGGAGCTGTATTGTCGATCCCTTTGGGAATTTCCTCGTAGAGCCTCATTTTGCAGGTGAAGATATCCTGACGGCAACCCTTGATATGGATGAAATTGCCAGGGGCAAATATGATTTTGACGTGGTCGGGCACTATGCCAGACCCGATGTCTTTCAATTGCAGGTGAATGAACGGGCGACACCCGCCGTAGTCCTCACGGGCAAAGACACTGCTTCGTTTGTTAAAGAAGCGGATGAGACAGTCTAGACCGTTGAGAAGATGAGCACCCTCGGTCTAGAGGGAAAATCGAGATTAGAGCTGACACGTTCAGAATGGAAGGTATCTGATGCTACAAAACAATCATTATCTGGAAAAGCCACCACACATTATAACTATCACATGAATATCAATGCAAAAATAGATATGTCCCAGGGCTTGAGTGAAACTCAGGCCCAAGAAAAAAGAGCCAAGGAAGGATTTAATGAACTTCCCTCTTCCAAGCCCAGGAATCTCTTTGCGATCGCCTTGGGAATGGTCCGGGAACCTATGTTCCTGTTGCTGGTGGCCTGTGGTACGCTCTATCTGATCCTGGGCGATGTGCAGGAAGGGGTAATGCTCTTAGGTTTTGTCTTCGTGATAATGGGAATAGAGCTCTACCAGGAAAAGAAGACTGAAAAGGCTTTAGATGCCTTGAAGGATCTGGCAAGCCCCACGAGCCCTGGTCGTTCGCGATGGAAGCGAAAAGAGAATTGCCGGCAGAGAGGTGGTAACCGATGATATAATTATCCTCCAGGAGGGGGACCGGGTGCCGGCAGATGCCACTGTTCTGACATCCGTTAATCTCTTGGCCGATGAATCGTTGCTCACCGGAGAATCCGTGCCGGTGAGAAAAAACGAATGGGATACGCATTTAGAAAAAACGCATCCCGGTGGTGATGATCTGCCTTTTGTCTATTCCGGTTCCTTGATTGTTCAGGGCAGCGGGATGGCAAAGGTGACCGCTATCGGCATGAACACGGAGATCGGCGACATCGGCAAGGCCCTGGAATCGGTAACGGAAGAAGAAACCAAACTAAAACGTGAAATGGGTTCGCTGATCAAGAAACTGGCGATTATCGGGATTTCTCTTTGTCTGCTGGTGATCGCGGTCTACACCATTCTCCCGAGGCGATTTACTAAAAGGCTTTCTTGCGGGACTGACACTGGCAATGGCCATGCTGCCCGAGGAATTTCCCGTTGTCCTTGCGGTGTTTATGGCACTTGGCGCCTGGCGTATGTCGAAGCAGAGCGTATTGACCAGGAAACCTGCGGCTATTGAAACTCTCGGCTCAGCAACTGTCTTCTGTTCAGACAAAACAGGAACCCTCACTGAGAATAAAATGACCGTTTCCTGGCTGTATAACGGTTCGCAGTACTTTTCCTTGGCTGACCACCAAAACTTTCCGGAGACATTTCACGAAATTTTCGAATACGGCATGCTTTCGAGCCAGACCAATCCTTTTGATCCCATGGAAAAAGCCATTTTAAAGATGAGCGAGTTGCATCTTAAGGGGACCGAACATATCCATGCCGATTGGGAGATGCTGAAAGAATATCCTCTTTCAAAGGAATTGCTGGCCATGTCGAGAGTGTTTAAACAGAAGGGGACAGATGAAAAAACAATCGCTGTAAAAGGCGCTCCAGAGGCAATATTTGATCTTTGTCATCTGGGTGCGCAACAACAGCAGGAAATGGCATCTGCCGTTGAACACCTGGCCGGGATGGGGTTGCGGGTTCTTGGCGTAGGCAAGGCACGGATCGAATCGTCCGACTTACCTAATATTCAACATGGTTTCGACTTTGAATTTGTCGGCCTCATCGGTTTGTCGGATCCTATCCGGCCAAATGTGCCGGCAGCAATAGCTGAATGCCAGCTGGCAGGCATCAGGGTGATCATGATAACCGGGGATTATCCCGTAACTGCTATGAATATTGCCAGAGAAATAGGGTTGCAGAACCATGGTATCTGTATAACCGGTCAAGAGTTGCAGGTGATGTCTGAGTCTGATCTGTGTGAGAAAATTCAACATGTTAATGTGTTTGCCCGGGTCGTCCCGGAACAGAAACTGAAAATTGTCAACGCGCTCAAGAAAAACAAAGAAATTGTTGCCATGACGGGTGACGGGGTCAACGATGCTCCGGCCTTAAAGGCCGCTCATATTGGTATCGCCATGGGAGAGAAGGGCACCGATGTCGCCCGGGAGGCCTCCTCCCTGGTGCTGATGGATGATAACTTCGCCTCTATTGTCGGCGCCATCAGGATGGGACGCCGAATTTTTGATAATCTCCAGAAAGCCCTGGGGTACATTTTCGCAATACATGTGCCTATTGCCGGCCTTTCCCTCATCCCGATCTTTTTTGCCGACCTGCCATTGATTCTCTGGCCCGTTCATATCGTCTTCATGGAACTGATAATAGACCCCGCCTGTTCGATAATATTCGAGGCGGAGAGGGCGGAGATCAACGTCATGTCCAGGCCGCCAGCAAGAATTGATGAGCGTTTTTTCGGGGGGCGGAAGATTTTCCTCAGCTGCCTGCAGGGGCTCGGGGTATTAACCATCGTCCTGGCACTTTATGGGCTTGGATTGTATCTGGAATATTCAGAAAAAGAGGTCAGGGCATTCTGTTTCATCACCCTTATCTCCTCGAATATTGCCATTATTATGTCCAACCGGTCATGGACCAGAAACATTTTCCAGATACTTATTACTCCAAATCCAACGGTCAAATGGGTAGTCGGTGGAGCGATACTTTTCCTCACCATGGTTTTAACTATTCCATTTTTGACGGAACTATTTCTTTTTGAAAAGGTGGATTTGCTGGAAATCATGGTCTGTGCTGCAGCAGGTGTGTTGAGTATAACGGGATTTGAGATCTACAAACTGGTGGCATACCGCTTTCGAATCTCTTGAGTATGGTGCTTTTCGTGCTCAATGAGCTGCTGTTCGCAGTCGGTCTGTCCTTTGTTTTCAGCCTTAGTCCGTGCCTATCTCGTGTGAAGGATGTCCTCGATTTCCAAACATCGAGGGGTGCTTTGAATAAAAGATTTCGGTATACAAGCGTTTTGCTTGTACGAGAGCGTGAAATTGTGAAAACGATTGAACCGCGCGGCATCATGAATTGACCAGAATATAGTATCATATCCCCGGGTCATGCATACAAAAAGTACCTGTTTTCATTATCTTTTTACTCAACAGAATGAACCCGGACTATTCTCGATAATCATGAGCGGTGCATGCTTTTTGTCCCAGTTATCATGGATTTCACAAGGTTCTCATTATGCATTTTACTTGAGAGAGCAACTCCTGTTATATGAAAACAAATCAAAATCAGCATGAATTGAGCGGACAGTTCATGAATGTCACTCCATACACTGTCGCTATCATTATCGTCCTTGCCGGAATTTTTATGTCTGTCTTCTCTCTCATTTTGATCTTTATGTCTTTCTTGTCTGTCATCGTCAGCATAACTGTTCTTGACAATTGAAAAAATGTTACCACGGTCCAATGAAGCGTTCCTGCCCTTCATGGTGAATGCTTGGTATCCGCTCACACAGGTCAGTATGCTGAGTGCCAATAATGAAATAATCATCCAGGCTGCTGCAGGATTGTGGCCAGTATAATAGGTGGCTTTCCCGTTCAGGAGTTCTTTTATATAGTTCAGGGCATGTGCCGGGGGGCAGATAAAATCACTGAAAAGAGCATGTTTCGTACCACAAAACCCCCAAACGATGCGAACCATTACCAGACCAAAAACAACATAACCTGCATATCGATGAAGAGCTCCTTTGTCATCTCCTGTTACGTAAGCGACAAAAAAGAACAACACCAATGACCAATGGAATACACGTACAAATAGATCCCATACCGGTATCCGATTATTCTTATTCATTCGTCTTTTACCTCAAGTAGTATGCATGATCTCAGTTCAGGTTTTTAGCGAACTGTTCCTCTTTCTTTTTATAGGCCGTAGCTGCATATTCTTTTCTAATTGGTGTTCCTGCATCCATTGCGGTAGGTATCTGAGCCTGGGATCGGAGTGTGATGTTGAGGATCTCGCTGGGTTGCCACAAGTGCATTCTCGGTCCCCACGTGCCAGTGCCACGGCAGACCAGTAATGTCATCCCTCCAACTTCGTGACGCCCGTTGACCATAATGTACTCCAAGGCAACAAGAAGACTGAATGGCCAAACCTGACCACCGTGAGTATGACCAGACAACATGAGTTCGACTCCTGCTTGTGCCGCATCATGGTAGTCCTCAGGAATATGAGATAATAGGATGAGTGCACCTGCCGGGTGCTCTGGGAGGAGGATTCCAGGAGGATGTAGTTGCCTCTTGGGTATGATCACGGGCTAGCTTTCGACCGGCCAAAACTATTCCCTTTATCGGTTGTGTCATCTCGTTTTGCAGAATATGGAACTGCGTCCCATTATTTGATGTACTCGGATTTTCCGTTTTCCCATGATTCTCGTGATTCCCATTCACGGCCCAGACACCAAGGGGGGCCGATAATCTTCGGAAAACGGGTGCAAATATCTCGGTGTCTTCTCCATGCCCTTCGTATATATCTCCAAGGAGTACAACTATATCGGGTTTCAATGCCTGGACTTGCTCGATACGGGATTCAAGCCACTGCGGCCGAGAATAGATCCCAGGTGGAGATCGGAAAGTGCCACAAGGGTTGTTCCGTCCAAATCCCGGGGTAATTCATTCAGTTGTACTTCATAACTGGTAACGATCGGAGGTCGGATCCCCTGGATCGTCGCTACTATTGTGAGCACGCAACCACCCAGCAGGGCCCAACCCCGAAGTCGCGGGGCAATGTGTGGGAAAAAACAACCGAATCCTGTTAGGAGGTCAACAGGGAAAAGGCAGACGAAAAGAAGAAAGAGTATACCCGTGAGTGTGATCCCTATAAAATCAGCTGTTGAAGCCCAGGCTGGACTCCCCCCATGACCAAGAAATCGTCCGACGGCGATGAACAGCCAGATGATGATACCGCCATAAATGAACATCATTGTAGAAACAGTTTCACCGAGTCCCGGTAGTGAGGACATTCTCCAGATAATATAAACAAGGAGACTTGTTGAAACGATAGTCAGGGCGAATCCGAACATAAAACTCAAGGCTGCATATTCAATCTATCCGGGAAGAAATCTCTTGCAATTCATGCAAGAAATGGTGCCAGCCCCGGAAATAATTTTCATATCCGGTCCAGTTTGAAGAAGCAAACGGCCGGGGAAATGATGTTATCCTCTTTCAGTGTGGATCTTTTCTGTACGAGGCTTCGCAAAAAGTTCCATTTTCTCACAACATAATTACTCGATTTTTTCCAGATGCATGCACACACCTCATTGAAGAGTGTGAATATCGAAGCTTACGGTCGCCGGTCGGGTTGCATCTCCCTGCAAAATCAACTGCATTGACCCATGAAGAGGTGATTTGGGCCTTGGTGCTGCAGCCGGTGAAAAAGAATGGTACAAATGCCACAAAGAGGATTAACTGGTTCGCTTTTTTATCATTTTCATGGCCGAAACCTTGGTTTGTTCCAGATGATCTGCAGGACTGAATCGCCTGATCATCCAGTAAACGTCATATCGACTGGTATTGGCAGAAGATCAGCCATCAAAGAGGCTGTTTTCCAGTTTAAGCAGGTTCTTTTTTGCTCGCAATCCTCCGGCGTAACCGACAAGTTCACCACTACTGCCAATGATGCGATGGCAGGGAATAAGAATGGAAATGGCGTTTGCCCCATTCGCGCCGGCGACAGCCCGCACTGCTCTCTGATTGCCAATTTTTTCTGCAAGCTGCAGGTAGCTCGATGTAGTTCCATAGGGTACCTGAAGCAGCTCATGCCAGACATGTTTCTGGAATGCTGTTCCGATCATCAGCAGGGGAACATCAAAATGTTGTCTCCGGCCGGCAAAATATTCCTGTAACTGCTGGATGGCATGGTGCAGAAATTCGATTTTATCTTCGACTAAAGACAGCCCCCGATACCCTTGAGTAGCCGGTTATCGATAGCCTGACGCATTTTTCGGTGACGCCAGTCACACAGGCACAACTTTTCGTCAACCGAGCCGAGGACGAGCTCTCCAAAAGGGCTTTTGAATACTCGATGATAATCTTCTTCATTTAGTTGTTGCGTGATGAATTCAGGCGCAGGACAATCCATGAAAATGGATTGGGTTAGCCCATTTACTGCTTGCTGGAGAGGGGAATCAGGCCGGTACTATCGTCCTTTCTTCGCAATGAATATACTAGCCCATCCAGCCCTTTTTCAAGCTTGATCAATTGCTCTTCAGGCAGTGTTTCAAGTGCTCTGGTCAATTCACCCTGGGCCGGCTGGGGGGCGAGCCTCAGGAGTTCTTCACCTTTAGGGGTTAGGAACAGGTGCACGGCACGCTGATCCGTTTTGCTCCTGTCACGGACCAGCAAATTTTTTGCTTCGAGCTTGTCGAGCATGTTGCTGCATGTCGAGGGGTGAATGGACAGTGCCGCGGCGAGTTGCGAGACCTTCAGGCCGGGTGGGTGTAAATCTCGTAGAGCATCCAGAGCTTGGCGCTGCTCAGCCCGCATGTCTTCTCGACAAACCTGGAATGAGCCTGTACGGCCCTGATGAGAATGCGTAGGTGTTGTGTGACTTTTTGCACACAGACTGTTCTTGTATTCATAGCGCCCCGTGAGATAAAATTTCCAGGATCATTGTTCGTTGTTTAATCTGTTGCAGGGGGCTGTTCCAGCTTTTTCTTCATTTCCTTGCATTTTGCCTTTTTAATCCGGTGAACGGGTAACCCTCACCGGATTTAAAAGGGCCGCGATTATTCTACATCGCTGCTTTTCTCGACTCTTCGAGCCAGCCTTCCCACTGCGCTTTATTCTTGGCGATCCATTCATCGGCATGGCGCTCGATATCCTTCTGGCTCTTTTCGCCGTCATTCATGCGCGTGTTCTGCTCGTTGATATCCATCAGCGGCAGTTTGAAAATCTCAAAAAATTTCCGTGCCGCCGGATTATCTGCCGTGAATTTCTTGTTGGCGACAATCCGGATATCGGAAACGACAAAACCGAGTTTGACCGGATCCGGACGGCCCCTCAATGCACCTGAACCGTCATACGATCTACCGCAGACTTTTGTGCTTCGGTCGGCATTATTTCCGGCACGTTCATCCAGACAACATCCTTGCCCGGTTTCAACTTGAAGATGGTCCAGTTCGGTGACCAGGTGTAGAAGAAGATGGGTTCACCGGCATTATACTCGGCCAGGGCGGAGGCCATGCCTGCTTCAATAGGAGGCGGTTACCGGGTTGATGTCGCCTGAAAGGTTATAGACATCCATGTGATGCGAGATAACGCCTTCACAACCCCAGCCAGGGGGACAGGCGGTCAGGTCGGCTTTGCCGTCCCCGTTTTTGTCAAAGGCTTGTTTGACTTCGTCGCGTTTGAAGTCATCAAGGGAGGTGATACCGAAGTGATCGGCGTCTTTTTTGATACCAGGTAGCCCTGCAGGCCGCCGGCTTTTACTACGTATCCGATCTTTTCGGCCTTTTCATCGAAATCCTTGGGCAGTTGGGCTGTTATGCATCGGGGAACCAGCCGTTAGACCAGAAATCGACATCCCCGAGCACCAGAGACTTGTAAAAGATAGGGTTGGTTAATTCTTTCGGTTTATTGACGTTATAGCCCAGTTCTTCAAACCCTTGCTTACCAGGGCCTCCTGGAAAAAGCCGGTATTCCAGGTCGCCCGAGCCGGGCGCGGTGACTCCTTTTCCCGGCAGTTGCTTCTGCCGCGAAAGCCGGCAAAGCCAGCTACAGCATTAGTAAAGTTAAAAGTATTCTTTTCATGCATTTTCCTTTGAACGATGGGGTGAATCGAAATAATTACTATTTCTGAGCCCATGCCCTGGGTAATGCGTCCAGGACGATGGCCAGCAGGACGATGGACAGTCCGCCGATTGTCGCCAGTCCGATATCAAGGCTGTTCAGCCCAAGCACGACGGGGTTGCCCGAGGCCGCCGGCGCCGATGAGCGCGGCAATGACAACCATGGAAAGAGCCATCATGATTGTCTGGTTGAGTCCAGCCATGATCGTCGGCAGGGCAAGCGGTATCTGGACCCTGCGCAGGACCTGCCAGTTTGTTGCCCCAAAGGCAACGGCCGCTTCAACGAGTTCGGGATGGACCTGGCGGATTCCCAGGCTGGTGAGCCTGAATAATCGGCGGCAGGGCGAAGACAATGGTGGCCAGAACGCCTGCCACAGTGCCGATGGAAAAGAGCATGACGATCGGCACCAGGTAGACAAAGGCCGGTGTCGTCTGCATGGCATCAAGGCAGGGACGGAGAAGCGCGTCGAAGCGATCACTCCGTCCGGCCCAGATACCGAGCGGTACGCCGACGATGGCGCAGAAGACGACCGAGCATAAAACCATGGCCAGGGTTATCATGGTTTCTTCCCAGAGACCGAGCAGACCGATAAAGGTAAGGGCCGCAAAGGAAAAAATCGCCAGTCTGGTGCCGGATACCTTCCAGGCGACCAGGCAAAAGGCCAGGATGATTAACAGCGGCGGGATGGCCTGCAGTCCGTTTTCAAGGTTGGAAAGTGTCAGCTCAACCGGCCATTTGATGATCTGAAAAAACCACCGATATCCGTCAACAAGCCAGTCAACAAAATAGGTTATCCAGTCATCCAGTGGGATGACCTGGTCTTCAAAGCTGAACATTTTTTTATTCCTCTTGAGCGTTAACCGTCAGTGAATTCATCTGTTTGTCATTTTCAGCCCGGTAGAGGGTCCGCAGAAACCTGTTCTTCGACACAACTCCCCGATACACGTTGTCTTCCGTCACCACCGGAATCGGCCAGCTGTGCGAAGCCACCAGCGGCAGAATGTCCTGCAGATACTCCGATTCCTGAACCGGTTTCGCTTCCGGAATAAAGGCGGCCTCGATCCTCGTTTTACCCGTTTCTCTTTCAAGCAGGTGGAGCAGCGAACCGGTGGAGACAATGCCGAAGAAGCGATGCTTGGAATCAAGCACATAAGCGAACTCGCGATCAAGATTGTTGAGCATTTCCAAGGTAGCTCTGGTACCGCCCTCGGGGCTATGCCAGATAACGGTCGGCTGGTTATCCCTGACAATATCGCCGGCGGAGATAACCCCGGTCGGATCAACACCCCGGAAGAAGGCCCTGACATAATCATCGGCAGGATTCTGCAGGATGTCCTCGGGCGTTCCAACCTGGACAATTCGTCCTCCTTCCATGATGGCTATCTTGTCTCCGATGCGCAGCGCCTCATCAAGGTCGTGGGAAATGAAGACAATGGTGCGCTTGTGGCGATCCTGGAGTTTCAGCAATTCGTCCTGCATTTCTGTCCTGATCAGTGGATCAAGGGCGGAAAATGCCTCGTCCATCAACATGATATCAGGATCCACCGCCAATCCGCGGGCCAGGCCGACACGCTGTTGCATGCCGCCGCTCAATTCTTCCGGGTAGGCTTTTTCCCAGCCGTCAAGTCCCACCTGTTTCAGTGCGTCCATGGCTCGCTCTATCCTCTGGCCCTTTGCTATGCCGTCAAGCTCAAGGCCGAAGCAGGTGTTGTCAAGAACACTCAGGTGGGGCATCAGGGCGAAGGACTGGAAGACCATGCCGGTTTTTTTCCGGCGAAATTTCACCAGTTCATGGCGATTCATTTTGATGACATCTTCGCCGTCAACCAGAACTTCTCCCGAAGTCGGCTCAATGAGCCGGTTAATCAGCCGGACCAGTGTTGATTTCCCGGAGCCGGATAAACCCATGACGACAAATATTTCACCTTTGTTTACCGTAAAGTCTGCGTTCTGGACGCCAACGGTAAGCCCGGTTTTTTCGTAAATGGTTTCTTTGTTTTCACCTTTTTCGAGCAGTTTCAGGGCGATTTTCGGGTCAGGACCAAAGATTTTGTACAAGTTTTTGACTACTATTTTCTCCATACCGTTATCGTGATCCATAGAGGGTTACCGTTGTGTATCTTTGTTTACCGGGAGGTTGTCGAAGAACCTCAAACAGGTTGTGGGATGCGAGCAGAGAGAGGATGTGCTGATCTTGCTCAGAGGCGGTTATAATATCTCACCATATAATATTATGCAATACTATATGCTGGAAAGCAATTAGTCAAGCGGTTGTTCGCCGGTACAACATCGTCTTGCGGAATTTTTAATTTGGCCGTGACACCCGTGTTTGAGGACTTAAGGCGCGAGGTTGTTTCTTTTGAGGGTGTCGTGGGGCAGTTGCCAGAATCGCCGACACTCCCAGCGTACCCGGCATACGTGCAGACCCCTTCCTGCTGACGACAAGAGATATCGTTGAAAAGCATCAGGGAAAGGGGGCGCAGAGAGGCTCCATTGACTTATACACCTTGCTTACAAACTCCTCCGGTCCTTCCCTGGGATATCCTTGAAGCGTTCATTCTGCCATGAATGCATGCTGCGCGCATGCAGCCAAGGCTTATAACCGGCATGGGGATCTGGGTTTTGCAAAAACCTTCTGTAAATCATGGTATGTAGCGAATCGCGTTGTCTAAGGTGAAAAAAAGAGAGGTTTTCTTTGAATGGTGCTTATAGTGCTTCACTATAAAAACAACAGAGGATAATTGCCATTACTGCTAACAACATTTTCAGGTGATAAACATGGAAATCATTACCATTCCCTGCCTCTACGACAATTATTCATATCTCATCATCGGTGATAACCGGATTGATACCGCGGTGGTTGACCCGCCTGAGGCCTGGCCGGTCATGCGTGAACTCGAGCAGCGACAATTGTCCCTTGCAGCGGTTCTCTGCACGCACCATCATCACGACCATATCGGGGGGATCGATGATCTGCTCGATGCCTATCCCCATTTGCGGATTCTTGGCTTCAAGGAGGACGCTGGGCGTATCCCGAAATTGACGGAACTGCTCGATGATGGAGATTCTTTTACTGTCGGTACTATTACGGGAAAGATATTTCACACCCCGGGACATACGAGCGCAAGTGTTGTTTTTCAAATCGGCAACAAAATTTTTGTCGGTGATACCTTGTTTGGCGCCGGATGCGGCCGGCTTTTTGAAGGTACCGCTGAACAGATGGTTGCATCCCTGGGCCGTATTGTCTCCTGCGGGCAGGGAACCGAGCTGTATTTCGGACACGAGTATACGTCCTTGAACCTGCGCTTTGCCGCCGAGGTAGATGCAACCAATGATATTGTCCGGAAGCGTGCCCTGATGGTCGAGGAGATGCGGGCGGGCGATACACCCTCCACCCCGTCAACGATTGAGCTGGAGCTTGCCACCAACCCTTTCCTGCGGGTGACGGAACCTGCCATCATAGACTACCTTGAAAAGCAGGTTGGTCTGCAAAGTCACGATCCGGTGGAGGTGTTTGCGGCTATTCGGGAGTTGAGGAATCACTTTTCGTAAGCAGGATAACTGGAGCCGTGATTACCCTTCACCCTGAGACCCACGATCTGGAAAAGCATGACTGGAGGTGATAACCTGTTGAGACAAACCTTCTCTTCGCTGCGCCGGCCATGAGGGAGTAAAAAGAGGAGGGCAGCGTTAACCCGGTCAGGAGGTAACCATCATGCTAAGGATTATCTTTTCTCTGCTGTGTGTCATCTTCCTGGGCGGTAGCACCTCTCTGGCGGGCGGGCCGCTGCCGGTTGTGTATCCGGAAGATTCTGACGAAGATGTTGTGGAAGGTGAAATGCAGCAGGGCTACATTGATAACCAGTCCTATCTGCGGGAAGCTGAACAACTAGCAAGGGAACGCGTTTTGCACCCGCCAACCCCGGCACCGGTCGCCGTAATCAGAAAAAGTGAGCGAATCCAAAACTTTTCCCCCTTTCGATATTCCTCTTACCGTAACAATGAGTCAGACAGCTTTTTAGGAATAGAAGTAAATGGCGGTGCCACCTCAATTCGTTACTACGACGGTTATCAACCAAATTGTTGTCGGACCCGCTATTATTACCGACCCGCTCCGCCGGTTGCGGTTCCTTATCTGGCGCCAAAGGACAGGAAACGATAACGGTTCTTTTCTGTCGGAGAAGAGTCGCCGCGAAGTCATCACCTCCCTGCCTGGATTGCTGTGTTTCCTGGTCGGGAAGCTTTCAGGCGGTGAGTGTCTATAGGGAACAGGCCGTTACCGGATGGAATCGTGTTGACCTCCGGTCGGGAATGGACTAGATGTCTTCCTCACGGATACTCGTCATAATCCTGCTGCAATTGGTATCCGGTACTGACAATCACCCATGAAAAAAGTGCGGATGGAGGAATAAGCATGAAAAAAGCAATAGTGATCCTGGGTCTTCTGCTGGCATTCTTTGCACAGCATGCCGGTGCTGACACGGTAATGATATCAGTAAACCAGTTTGTTGAGCATCCCGCACTTGATGCCGTTCTTAAAGGATTCCAGGATTATCTGAAAGAAAACGGAGTACAGGCCGAATATAAGGTGCATAACGCCCAGGCCAATATGGGAACCGCCACACAGATCGGTCAGCAGATGATCGGTGAGAAGGCCGATCTGCTGGTGGCCATCGCCACCCCGTCTGCACAGGCGACGGTGCAGGCGCTGCAGTAAGGCGCCGGCCGATCTCAAGAGACCGGTGCTGTTCACGGCGGTTACCGACCCGGTTGCGGCCGGCCTGGTTGAGGCTTTTGACAAGCCCGGCGACTATGTAACCGGCGTCTCCGATCTGCTGCCGCTTGACAAGCACCTGGAAATGGTAATGACTTTCAAACCGGACATCAAAAGACTGGGGGTTCTCTACAACGCAGGTGAGGCCAACTCGAAAGCAACAGTTGCAACGTTGAAGGAGCTGAGCAGTTCGATGGGCTTTAAGGTGGTCGAAGCCACTGCCGCCAAAACGGCTGATGTCTATGCGGCTGCCAAGAGCCTGGTCGGCCGGTGCGATGCCGTCTTTATTCCAACGGATAACACGATCGTTTCCGCTCTTGAATCGGTGCTCAAGGTTGGAACCCAGAACAAGTTGCCGATTTTTGCAGCCGATGTCGATTCCGTCCAGCGCGGAGCCGTTGCCGCCATGGGGTTTGATTACTACAAGCATGGTTATCAGACCGGTGCCATGGCTAAAAAGATTATCGAGGGCGCCAGCCCTGCCTCGCTTCCGGTCGAGTTTCAGGAGGAGCTGCAACTGCAGATAAACCTCAAGGCTGCGGCAGCCATGGGAGTAGTTCCGCCGGAGGTGCTCATTAAACAGGCCGCGAAACTGTACGAGTAACCGGACAGGGATAAAAGGCAGGTATCATGAGTCTCTATGCCGCGCTCGGTGCCCTTGAACAGGGTCTTGTCTATGGAATCATGGTAATCGGGGTCTATCTGACCTTTCGGATCCTCGATTTTCCCGATCTCACCGTGGATGGCAGCCTGCCGCTCGGTGCCGCCATCTCGGCAGTTGCTATTACCGGGGGAGTCGACCCCTACCTGTCGCTGCTTTTTGCCGCGGCAGCAGGGTTTCTTGCCGGTATGGTTACCGCAGTACTCAATACAAAATTCAAGATTCTGCACCTGCTTGCCTCCATCCTGACGATGATCGCTCTGTATTCGATCAATATACGGATCATGGGCGGTCCCAACTGTGCCCTGATCGGCGCGCGGACGGTCTTTGATCCGGTAATCGGTTGGGGTGTGCCTCCGCATCTGGCCAGCCTCGTCGTTTTCAGCGTCATTACCCTGGTGGTCATGACCCTTGTCATCTGGTTTCTGAAGACGGAATTCGGCATGGCGATCCTGGCCACCGGAGACAATCCCCAGATGATTACAAGTCTTGGGGTAAACACCCATTTTATCATTATTTTCGGCGTCGGCTTTTCCAATGGTCTCGTGGCGCTGAGCGGTGCACTCATCGCCCAGAACCAGGGCGCGGCCGATGTGGGCATGGGGATCGGTACCATCATCGCCGGACTTGCTTCAGTGATCGTCGGGGAAACAATCTTCGGTTCATCTTCAATTGCCCGGGCAATCATCGCCGCACTGCTCGGTTCGGTTGTCTATAGACTGGCCATCGCCCTGGCGCTTGGGCTGGAATGGGGAAATTTCACCTTCAGTCCGAGTGATCTCAACCTGATCACGGCACTGCTCGTTATCGGTGCCCTGATCGCACCGAATATCAAGAAAAAGGTGCTGGCGCGATGATTGCCCTGATTAACTGCAGCAAATCTTTTCACCGCGGCAGTGTGAACGAAGTCCGGGCGCTCGATGATCTTTCGCTGCGTATTGACAACGGTGATTTTATCACGGTCATCGGTTCCAACGGCGCCGGCAAATCGACCCTGCTCAACGCCATAGCCGGCTCGTTTCTGCTCGACTCCGGATCGATCGAGATCGATGGCCGTGATGTCACCCGCTGGCCTGAATATAAACGGGCGAAGCTGATCGCGCGGGTGTTCCAGGATCCGCTGCTCGGAACCTGTCCTTCGGCAACCATCGAACAGAACCTGGCGCTTGCCCTGAAGCGCGGCAAGAGAAGGGGACTCGGGCCCGGTGTCAGGGTGAAAGACCGTGATCGTTTCAGGGAAGATCTGCAGAAAATCGGACTGGGCCTGGAGAAGCGGCTGCAGGATAAGGTCGGCCTGCTTTCCGGAGGGCAACGCCAGTCACTGACCATGCTGATGGCGACGCTGGTGCGGCCTGATGTCCTGCTGCTGGATGAGCATATCGCCGCGCTTGATCCGAAAACAGCCGGCCAGATCCTCCTGTTGACTAACGAGATCATTGCTTCTGAGAACCTCACCACCTTGATGATCACCCACAATATGCGGCATGCGATTACCTATGGAAACAGGCTTGTCATGCTGCATCAGGGCCGGGTGATCCTTGATGTCGGGCCTGAGGAGAAAAAAAGACTCACGGTTCAGGACCTTCTGCAGCAGTTTTACCTGGCCCAGGGCGAGGAACTTGCCAACGATTCGATGCTGCTCGCCTGATCCCGCGTTCACGAGTCGATACAACCCGCCTTCCCGCGTCGCTTTTGCGATTCACATACTACTGTATGGTGAATCGCAAGTCTCCTTGGCAAGCAGGCTGTCTCACCTCGTGAAAGAGTGGGGGCACGAATTGAGATGGCCTTTTTTTCAGGAAAGCAGGTTCTGCCAGTTCAGGTCGCGGAAGGTATGGTGCAGGAGGTGATCATCGTCGCAGAGGTTGATCTGCAGGTATGCAAAGGTAGCCCTGGCGGCCGGAATGACGATGTCCGGAGGCGTGACGGTGTCGTTTCTGCCGATTACCAGGATGGTTTCTACCGGTAGTTTCTTCTCGGGTAGCCGGTAATCCGCGAAGTTCAGGGCCGGAGCGAGCATGACCAGCCGCCTGAAGGTTTCCGGTTGTTCCTGGGCGAGGCATGCGCCCATCAAGCCGCCGAAACTTGATCCGACAACGATCAGATCGCGCCTGCCTGAGACGATGGTTCTCAGTTGTTCCATTCTTTCCCCGAGCGTACCGCCAAAATCAGGTCTTTCCATATCGGGCTGATACCCCGGAGAAAAACGTGCCTTTTGTTCCCGAGCCGGAAGAATCAAGTCCATGCAGAAATAGTTTGTTCATGCATCTCCGTCTCTAAGAATTATCACCAATGATTCTGAGTACTTCAAGGCCATCAGGCGTCACCGGCTCACAGGTGGCAAGTTCCCATATCGCCGGGATATTCATGAACCGTCCTTCATCAATCTCTTCTTTCTGGAGCCTGAAAGGACCATTGTGGGTGCAGGTGAAAATACTTCCCCATACCTTATTGTCGCGATCTTCAAAATAGCGATAGAATTGGTGGAACAGCACAACACCGGTGACGCCAAGTTCCTCTGCAAGTTCTCTTACGGCGGCCTCTTCATAACTTTCATCGGCCAGAACAACGCCCCCGGCGGCAACATCCCAGTACCCCGGGTAGACATCTTTCTGACCGGAGCGCTTCTGCAGGAAGAGTTCTTTTATGTCATTAAAGACGAGGATATATGCGGCCCGATGGATAAGATTTCTTGCGCGCATGACAGCGCGGGGAAGGGCATCGATCACCTGGTTATGGTGATCAGTAATGGTCACGATTTCTCTTTCAGCTTCAGTCATATCTTCTGCAACGATGAAAGCGCCCTGTATGAAGTTCTCACGGAAAAAATGCAGGGAAACAGGAATGGTTCTGTTTGTAAATAAAAAAGGGGAAGGGTGCTACGGTACCCTTCCCCTCTGGATGGGGAATTCTGAGATGATGTTTGCTGCTGATACGGTTAATTAATTAATAGTTATCTGCTTCGGTTTCTGTTCCTCGGGCTTTTCTACGGTCAGCCTTAATACACCGTCCCGGTAGGTTGCCTGGATCTGTTTTTCGGTAGCCTCAAACGGGAGTCTAAACGAACGTTGAATTTTCCGTAGCTCCTTTCTTTTCTGTATCTGCCTTCTTCTTTCACCTCGTCGCTGCTTTCCCGTTCGCCGGACAGTGTCAGCATACGTCCTTGCACGTCGACGCTGATTTTTTCTTTTTCAATCCCTGGAAACTCCGCTTCGAAAACCAGTTTCTCATCTTTCTCATAGATGTCCACGGCCGGGTAAAAGGTTTCGGTGGAATCCTCGTTGTAAACACCGGCAAACGGCGCCAGGAAATCGCCGAAGAATGGTGACGCGGATCTCAGAGGTCTTCGCACTAATCTTGGATTGTAGGTTGTCAGTTTCATTTTTTTCTCCTTATTTTGACTTTTTGTTCTTTTTGGGTTTACGTCCCTGCATAAAATGGTAATAATTAAAATATGAATGTCAATAAAATTAATATTACTTTATATAAAAAATAAATAAAGTAACGTGATGTAAATTAAAAGAGGGCTGTTAGATGAGTGACCGGAAGAAATCATTTGAATTTGTTGTTGTGTCGGAGAGTTACACTGCCGATCTCAAAGGAAGGCAGTCGGTGCGTACCACGTTTAAACTGCCGCCCCGGTGTATCGATGCCTTGAGCCTCCTGGCCGGACAACTTGGCATCAAGCAGAAATCTATTTTTGATCATCTCGTGGATGATACTCAGAAATTGCAGGCTCTTAACCAAGGTAAAGAGCGCCCGGGGACGCCCCCTGAAAACCGGGTGGCAAAGACCTATGTGATATCCCGTAAGACCCTGGAAAACCTTGAGCGGATGTCGCGGCGTTTTCAGGCCCCGCGTGATGCGTTGGTCGAATTTTCCATTGAACGGATTATGCCTCTACTGGAAAAGGAAAAGCAGAAGCATGAGAACCGGAAAACACTTGCTCCTGAACTTAACGCTTTTTTGCAAAACGGCAGGAAGTTGCTGAAGAAGGCGGATGCATCCCTTGATCGGGATGATCCTGTTTTTGAAAAGATAGCACAGATGGTCGAAGCCGTCGAATCAGGTTGTGATGAGTATGATATCATAATAGAAAAAGGCCAGAAGCTCGAAGAATTCTAAGTGGTAAAAATGAGAACCTGATCCGATACTTCTTCAATAAAAGTTTAAAATATATTTGATGGCGTCGTAAAAACTTCGATCTACTGCGTCGTGGAACTTTTTCCGGCACTCGGCATACTACCTGTATGCCTTCGCACCTGAAAAACTACCACTCCTTGTTTATCTGGGTTTTTACTTAGCCATCTTTTGGAGTGCAATAGACTTTTTACGAGTATGTCATATTTGACACCCAAAAGAAAATTACTCTAAGTCAGGTGCTCGGGAATAAGCTCATGTTGCCAAACACCCCGATAGATAAACCTCGGCAGAAAGAACCTCTACTGCATACCCTGTTTTCTCTTTTCAAGGACAGGACGCATTTTACCTCCGCCTTACAACGAACGAGCTACCGATGGGCAGGAGTCATCTCGATCCGGGCACATATTGGTAGCAGACTGCTATCTTGAAGTAAATTCTCCTTCAGTCAGCTCATAAAAACTTCCTATCTTGTTGTAACTCCGATAGAAGCTCTTATTGTTTATTGAGGCCCCGACGAACAATCATGGTGCATTCATGCCTTATTTTAAACACCTGGGGGAGCCATGACAGATAGACCGAAACAGTAAAAAAGAATGAACCTGATCAGCCAACGGAGCTTGCTCGTTTGGTCTTAACCGGAGTGAGAAGGATCGAGTTCACCCTCGGGCTCATATTGAGCGAGCATAATCCCGGGGGAAATATGAGATTGCAATTCGATATCACGGCCGATTCAATCGAAGGAAATTCACTATTGACGAAAACATCGGGCACATCTGAAAACAAACATTTCTAAAGAGTCTGGAGTCTGCCATGCCAAATACGAATTGGGATAATCCTTATAATTTTGATGGCTTCCTGAGCTGGCGCAGCGCCTTCGATTATTACAGAGACGATCCCTTTATGCAAAAGGTCGTGCGATACTTCGCTGGTGATAATTGGCAGCACGTCGACCATGCAGCTCGAAAGATTTCTTCCAAAGTCTCCTTTCACTGGCGTGATCTCGCCGATGAAGCCGCCAAACCAAAAAATCATCCTACGATCCTGCACTACGATGCCTATAACCATCGTATCGACAGAATCGTCAGGCCGATGGAAATAGTGACGATGGAACGGGAAGTGTTTACGGAGGCCTTGTTCTCCAGGGAGAGAGATAATTGGGAACGCTTGATCAAGATGTTTCTGATTTTTCAAAACGGTGAAGCTTGTATTGCCTGTCCACTCACCTGCACAGAGGGGTTGGTGGCAGTTCTTGAGGCCTTTGCCAACACCCCTGAGACGGAAGAAATCCTGCTGCACTGCCGGGAAGGAAAAGACGGGGAATTTGGTATAGGGGCCCAGTATCTGACAGAGATTCAAGGTGGCTCGGACTTGCCAGCAAATATGCTTGAAGCCGTCGAAGAAGGGAACTATTGGAAATTATACGGGACCAAATTTTTCTGCTCTGCGACCCATGCGGATTATGCCGTGGTAACGGCAAAACCCCGGGATTCAGAGCATGTCGGTATATTCATCGTGCCATCCTGGTTGCCGGGAAACAAGCACAAAGAAATCCGCAACGGCTTCACCATTGATCGCCTTAAATGGAAAATGGGCACGTCGGAGTTGACCACGGCTGAGATAACATTCAACGGTGCTGTTGCCTATCCGCTTGGCCCTTTAGACCGAGGCTTGGCAAATATGGTGGGAATTGTCCTCACCCATTCCCGTCTTGCGGTCGGTCTTTCAGGCGCAGCCAGCATGACCAGGGCTGCTCGTGAAGCTTCAAAATACAGTAAATTCAGAGAGGCATTCGGCCAAAAGATAGAGCAGTTCCCTCTGCTCGCTTCCCAAATCACCGATCTTGAAAACCATGCCAGAAGATCAACGGCTGCAGCATTCAAGATTTACCAGCAGTTTTTTCGTCTCGACGGAAAAGTCAGGACGGCTATCAGACTAAATGATTCCCCTGAAGTTCGACAGAATCGCTTTGATGTTCGCGAGCTTGTAATGTTGCAGAAAATAACTGCCTCCTGGGATGCGGTGGATCACCTGCGAAAGGCCATGTCAATCTTCGGCGGGCATGGGGTAATAGAAGATTTTTCAGCTCTGCCGAGGCTGTATAGAGATGCGGCAGTGAATGAGTTGTGGGAGGGGCCGCGCAACGTATTGTTAAGCCAGATCCACCGGGATTTACAGAAAGTAAGTTCGTGGTATGGCCCGGGAGATTTTGTCCGCAGCATCCTGACTGGTACAGATCGCGAGCTGGTGGAAGATCTGGCGGAAGAAATCGATAATCTTCTTGCTCAGCCGGACCTCATCGAAAATAATGCGTTAACAATAGCCACGTGCCGGCAATGGGATGATTTTTGTCACCGACTCTTTCATGCCTATCAGGATCATGCCCTGGCGGAGGTTTCAGACACCGGTTAAGCTAATGTTCACCTGAAGATAGCGAAATCTCCAATCATGGCAGCGAGGTTCATGTCGCAGCAGATGCCGAAACGCAGCCGCCATAAAAAAAATTCCATGATGGTTTGCCGTGCGCACACCATCGGAAGGTTCGCACGATTGCAGGGTGTTAATTCCTGGTTCCCGTAAGGATTTTCTGGGTGGTTTCGACAACACCATCGGCTTCACAATATTCTGCGACCTCCTTGAGCCGGTCGGAGATCTCGATGTGCTGGGGACAATGCTCCAGGCACTCACCGCATTCCACGCACTGCGAGGCGTAAGCCTTGTTGCCCCTGACCCCGCCATTCATCACGGCGTAGACAAATTGCGTTCTCTGCTGCGGTTCCTCGAACATGTGGGCTGTATTGTAAATTTCGAAGCAGCTGGGAATATTCACCCCAGACGGGCAGGGCATGCAGTACTGGCAGCCGGTACAGCCTATGGGCATGAGTTCCCGGTACTTGTCAGCGACCCGGGCTACAAGGTCAAGATCCGCTTCGGTGAGAGCGTTGGCCTCGGCTTCACCGGCAATGACAAGATTCTGCTCGATGTGTTCATCCACATTCATGCCGGAAAGCACCACGGTCACCTCCGGGTTGTTCCATACCCAACGTAAGGCCCATTCCACAGGTGAGCGTTTGGTTTCAGCATTATCCCAAATGGTCCGGACGGCAGGCGGGGCGTCCGGACGGCTCAGATTGCCGCCGCGTAACGGTTCCATGATCATCACGGCGATGTCCTTGGAAGCCGCGTACTTGAGCCCTGCGGTTCCGGCCTGATTTTGGGTATCGAGGAAGTTATATTGGATCTGACAGAAAACCCAATCGTAGGCATCAACGATGCGGGTGAAATCTTCATTGCTCCCGTGGAAAGAAAAGCCAATATTGCTGACCTTGCCGGCACCTTTAGCCCTTTCAAGAAAATTGATGACGTCCAGGGATACCAGCCGGTCCCATGAGTTGCCTTCCAATGCGTGCAGAAGATAATAGTCAATCGTTTCCACACCAAGTTTTTCAAGCTGCTTGTCGAGAATCACGTCCATGTCCTCGGGGGTTTTAATCGCCCATGGCGGTAGCTTGTCAGCGAGCTTGACCTTCTCCCGGTAGCCGTCCTTGAGCGCCTTTCCGACAACCAGTTCGCTCTGGCCGCCATGGTAGGGCCAGGCGGTGTCGAGGTAATTAACCCCGTTGTCTATGGCCTTGCGTATCTGTGCTATGGCCTTCTCCTCGTTGACGCTGCCGTTTTCATTGACCGGCAGGCGCATGGCTCCAAAGCCGAGATTGGAGAGTCGATCTCCGTTTTTCGGTACGGTTCGATACAGCATTTGTGCTCCTTTATTGGTTCGGTAGTACTAGCATCACTTAGGCATCAACCAATTTCTACTACGCAACTCCAAAATGGTCTGCCTTTTTTAATACCTGTAATTTAAACTACCATGGGCTTCAGTGGTAGTCCATCCCTTCAGATTTTTTGCCTATTTGTCCTAAACAGAGCGCAATACTTTTCCAGAGTAGGAAATGGGGTCTGACCCGAATACACGAATATCACCGAATACCCATCAGTCTCTAAATCCTCTCGTTGGGATATTTTCTATGAAAAACGATACGATACGAATCCTATATTCGATGTTTCTGATAATTTTCTTCAGCCTTGTCCCGTGGCTCCTTTGTCACTCCATGCCGCCGTTAGATCTAGCTGGGAATTCCGCCGACAAGTATCACACCAGTTGGTGGGGCAAGTAAGCAGTATCTCGCACGGTAATCAGGGCGGATTCGCCAGGCTCCAATCATGGTTCCCCTGCAGGAAAGCAAGATCCGGTAGCCGCGAATTATCTGAGATCATTATTCTATCCTCATTCACGCCGCAGGAGTCACTTTTCTATGAATGTTGCTGGGAATGTTTTACCATCCAGAGAACGATTTTTTCTGGCCAACCGGCTGGGTATCTGGTAATACCAAGCTGGTCGTCAGAACTTTTTCTTTCAGGAATGCTTTCGCCAGGTACGGATGTACATCGCAAGCTCCGGAGAGAACTGTATGCAAATGAATAATGTTATCGAGGAGGAAGAACATGAAATCACCAGTACGCGTGGCTATTACCGGCGCAGCCGGACAAATTGCCTATTCCCTTATTTTTCGTGTCGCACACGGCGATATGCTTGGTCCAGACCAACCGGTTATTCTGCAACTGCTTGAAATACCGCCGGCCATGGGTGCGCTCGAAGGCGTGGTCATGGAGCTCAATGACTGTGCTTATCCGCTGGTGGCGGGTATTGTTGCCACAGATGATCCGAATGTCGCTTTCAAGGATGCTGATTACGCCTATCTTGTTGGTGCCCGTCCGCGTGGACCGGGAATGGAGCGGGCCGATCTGCTTGAGGCAAACGCCAAGATATTCTCTGTCCAGGGTAAGGCCATGAATGCTCATGCCAGCAGGAACATCAAAGTCCTGGTGGTTGGCAATCCCGCCAACACCAATGCCTTGATTGCCTTGAAAAATGCCCCGGATCTAAATCCGAGAAACTTCACCTCCATGATGCGGCTTGATCACAATCGGTCCCTGTCCCAGATTGCCGAAAAGGCAGGCAGCCACAGCACGAAAGTTGAGAAAATGGTTGTCTGGGGTAATCACTCCGCGACCCAGTACCCCGATATCAGTTATGCAACTGTTGATGGCGCACCGGTATCATCTAAAATGGATAACGACTACTACGTGAAGACCTTCATTCCCACCGTGCAGCAGCGCGGTGCCGCTATTATCAAGGCGCGTGGTGCTTCAAGTGCTGCATCTGCTGCATCTGCGGCGGTAGATCACATGAGAAGCTGGGCGCTTGGCAGTGCCGGCCAGTGGGTGAGCATGGGCGTGTATTCAGCCGGTAACCCTTATGGCATCGATGAGGATATCATGTATTCATTCCCGATCACCACCAAGAACGGTGAGTGGTCGATTATTGAAGGGCTTGAAGTCAGCGATTTCAGTCGTCAGATGATGTCCAAGACCGAAGATGAACTGGTTGGAGAGAGAGAGGCCATCGCCGATCTGCTCTAGTCTTCATTGTTTTATACATGGCAGACAAAGGGAGCCATCTTCCCTTTGTCTGCCTTTTTGTTTGCGCCGTGCCACATTCTTCCCAAACCCCGCAACCGTTTGTCGCTATATCGAAGCGAATTCCTCATTTGCAATCAATTACCTGTTGGAGTAGGATGCTCCCCACTCTTCTGATATACTTTCACAGCCGGCATCTACTTGAAGTGGGAGGCACTCATGGCGGTAATCGAGATAGTACTGGCGGATATAACGACACTTGAAGTAGATGCCATTGTCAATGCCGCCAACCCGACATTACTCGGCGGTGGTGGCGTGGATGGTGCGATCCACCGGGCTGCAGGCCCGAAACTGCTTGACGAGTGCATGACGCTGGGTGGATGTCCGACAGGAGAAGCCCGGATTACTGCAGGATATGACCTGCCGGCCCGCTTTGTCATCCATACGGTCGGACCGATCTGGCATGGCGGCACGGAACAGGAGCATCGGTTACTTGCTTCCTGTTACCGTACCTCTCTGCAGCTTGCCGTCGAGCATAACTGTCGATCTCTTGCTTTCCCGGCGATAAGCTGCGGTGTCTATGGTTATCCAGTCGATGCAGCAGCCCGCGTCGCCATGCGCGCTACACGAGGCTTCCTGGAAAAGAACGAAATCGTGAGAAAGGTGATTTTTGCCTGCTTCTCCGCAAAAACCCGGTCAGCGCTGGAAGAGGCCTACCTCGAGCCGGGCTGAATCGGAGACGCAAAAACAGTGGAGAGAAGCACTCACCGCTTCCCGGAAGATTGCCGGTTGTACGGTCATTGGTATCCAAAACGAATCAGGCAGTGCCGACGAGCGCAGTCTATCCCCGGCCGGTCAGAAAGTCCGGCGCAAAAGAGGTGATAATCTCCCTTTCAGAGACACCGCTTGACCGGTATGGTGATATGGTATTTCATGAAGGCTTTTGATTTCTTTGAATATTTTGAACGTTTCAGATAAGAATTAATCATTAATGAGGGGAAATGGATGAGACGATTACTGCTCTTTGTCATCGCGTTGTTTTGTCTCGTGTTGACCGGCTGTGCAGAGCCGCCGCAACAACCTGCCTACCAGTTTGTACCGCCAAAACGGCAACTCAGTTACTTAAAAGACGTTGAGCCGATCCTGGTGAAACGCTGTGTGGTCTGCCACTCCTGCTACAACTCGCCCTGTCAGCTGAAATTGAGCTCCTGGGATGGTCTCGACAGAGGGGCAAGCAAGAAACAGATCTACGACGCTTCCCGCTTGAAGAGCATGGACCCGAGCCGTTTGTTCATCGACGCTCACTCGACCGAGCAATGGCGTGAAAAGGGATTTTTCCCGGTAACGCCAAAACAGGGAAGCGCCACCGTTGAAGATTCAATGATGTACATGCTCCTTGAGCATAAACGCCTTAGTCCGCTGGTTCAGGGAGAATATTATTCCGAGGCAGATGATCTGACCTGCGCCGAATCTAAAGGAGAAATGCAGCTCTACCTGAAAAAGCATCCGAACAACGGCATGCCGTTCGGTTTTCCGCCTCTGACACAGGATCATTTCAATACCATTGTCGGCTGGCTAAGTCAGGGAGCTCCCGGGCCAGGCATGGATGAACAGAAGGCACTCAAAGCGGTATCCGTGCCGGATCAAAAAATGATTGCCAAATGGGAGCGATTTCTCAATAATTCCGATCCAAAATACCGGATGACGGCACGTTACCTCTACGAGCACCTGTTTCTTGCCCATATCAGTTTTGAAACCGGAAGCAACGAGTTCTATGAGCTGGTGCGATCGAGAACCGCTCCGGGCAGGGAAATTGATATTATTGCCTCGGTGCGTCCCTATGATGATCCGGGATCGGAACATTTTTCCTATCGTTTCCGGAAAATCTATTCAACCATTGTCTACAAGACACATATGGTCTTTCCTTTCGATGATCACCAGTATCAGCGTATCAACGAGTTGTTCATCAAGCCCGAGTGGCCGCAGGAGCCCCACCTTGTTGACTATAACGCGATGAGAAGCGCCAACCCGTTTGAAACATATGAGCAGATCCCCGGCAGATCACGCTACCAGTGGTTGCTTGATAATTCCCGATATGTCCTGATGACCTTTATCCGGGGGCCTGTCTGCAAGGGCCAGATTGCCCTTAATGTTATCAATGATCATTTCTGGGTGGCGTTCCTTGATCCGGATTATGACCTTTCCATCAAATATCCGGGATTTCTCAAACTGAATTATGAAAAACTGCGGATGCCCAACGAGGACGGGAGTAATTACTCCCTCTTCGATGCGATTCTGAAGAACAAACATTACAAGTGGGCGCTTGAGTATTATCGGTCCCGGCAGGACTTTTATGCCGCCCATTATCCTGATGGCCTTGGCCTGCAGCAGATATGGAAGGGGGAACGGGCAACTGATGACCCGATTCTGACGGTATTCAGACATTTCGACAGTGCCTCCGTTCATCGGGGTGTCCTCGGGAATCTGCCGAAAACGGCCTGGGTAATTGATTACCCGCTGATCGAACAGATCTACTATTCTCTCGTTGCCGGTTTTGATGTGTACGGTACGACAGGCCATCAGCTTGCTACCAGGCTTTACATGGATGCCCTGCGCATGGAGGGAGAGAGCTATTTTCTAGATTTCATGCCGGAAGATAAGCGTACTGAAATAATGAACTCCTGGTATATCGGCGTTAAACCTGAAAGAATTGACTACTATTCAGCACCGATCCCGGCAGGTTTTACGTTTCAGACAAATACGCCCAAACGGGAGTTCCTCAAGGAGATTGTTGAAAACCATATAACGGTTGACGGTATCGCCTTTGATCAGAATTATCTGCCCGCCGGAACACCATTTCCCCCTCTTCCCAAGAAATACAAAACGCTTGAGGATTATATGCAGGGCTTTATTGCCGTTTCTGCTCCCGGCACATCGTTTTTCCGTCATGTGAAGGACTACAATGCCAACCTTGCCTGGGTCCGTATTAAAAACATTCCGGGGAAGGAGGATCGTGTGGTTTCAATGGTGGTTGATCGCTGGCATGATAATGTCAAGTTCCTTTTTGATGAAGGAGACACCCTTGATCCGAGCAAGGATAAGGTCGATTTTATTGCGGGATTTATCGGCTCATATCCAAATTTTTTCTTTGTGGTAAACGCTGAAGACCTGCCTGATTTTTTTGATATTCTCGATAATTATGACGGCAGCCCTGCTTTTATAAAGCGATTGGAGAAGTATGGAATCAATCGCGCGGATACTCAATTCTGGGAGACCTATGACTGGTTTCAGGCCGAGTTTTATAAAGATATGAAACAATACCCCGGCCTGATTGACCTGAATCGCTATTTTTATTATGCAAGAAATATGGATATGTCGTCAGGGCAGTAGGTTATATCTGACAGTACAGAGAGGAGAGAGATGACTCTTGGAGACAGACAGAGAACCCGTCTGGGTTTTTTCCCGACCCCGGTGGTCGAGCTTACACGCTTGTCAGCATTGCTTGGCGGCCCTCGAATATTTATAAAACGTGATGACCAGTCCGGTGTTGGTATGGGCGGCAACAAGATCAGAAAACTGGAATACCTGCTGGGTGATGCCCTTGCTCTTGGTGCCGACACCATTGTTACGGGGGGCGCTATTCAATCAAATCACTGTCGCCAGACTGCCGCCGCTGCAGCTATGTGCGGTCTTGGTTGTCATCTGGCCCTTGGCGGTAAAGCTCCCGCAGAATTCCAGGGAAACCTGCTGCTCGACCGGCTCCTTGGTGCAGAGCTTCATTGGTGTGGAAGCCATCGGAAAGGGGAAGAAATTCCCGATATTTGTGATGTATTGCGCAGTACTGGAAAGAATCCGTACATTGTACCCTACGGCGGCTCGAACCCCATCGGCGCCTGTGGCTTTGTTGAGGCAATGCGCGAGTTTTCGGAGCAACAGAAAAAGGGGTTGCCTCCCTTTACGCATATTGTTTTCGCGTCAAGTTCAGGCGGTACCCATGCCGGCATGCTGGTCGGCTCAAGCATGTATACTGCAGGATGCCGGCTGGTCGGCATCTCCATTGACAAGGAAGATATGAAAGGAGCGTCCCTGGAGAGAACCATAATCCGGCTTGCTTCAGAGACGGCAGAACTGGCTGGCCATAAAAAAACTTTTTCCGAAGAAGAGCTGATCCTCTGCACTGATTACCTGGGAGATGGCTACGGTGTGGTCGGTGATCCTGAACGGGAAGCGTTGACCCTGGCGGCACGGCAGGAAGGAATCCTGCTTGACCCGGTCTACACAGGCAGGGCCATGGCAGGTCTGCTTGATATGATCAGGAAGGAGAAGATGACCAGGGAAGACACGGTGCTCTTCTGGCACACGGGAGGAACTCCGGCGCTCTTCGCCTATGGGAACGATCTGTTTGATGGTAAGTAATCGTTATGCATCCGCGTGCCGTTAACCCCCGGATTCGAGATGACTGCCAGGGTGTCCTCTGCTATGCAGCTGCCGATAAGTTGCTTTTGCGTCGGTCAGGATTGGTTGCGCTGGATGAGTCCCATCACGGAATAAACCAGAAGAGCAGCAGCAAATGATGATGCGTGGTCTTCCTGCCGGGGCGCGAGTTCCACCACGTCAAAACCGACGACGGTCCTGTTTCTGATAACCTGCTCTAAAACCATGAGGGTATCGTTCCATCCCGGCCCCCCCGGAACGGGAGTACCCGTCGCGCGGACGACCGATGGATCGAGGCCGTCTATATCAAGCGTTAGATAGATGTGATCGGGAAAGTCCGGCGGCAGGATAACCCCAGTTATCCCTCGCCGGTGCATTCTCTTTGCATCCAGGTGGGCGATACCATGTTTTTTGCGATACAGCGCCTCTTCGTTGCAAAGGGCGCGAACGCCAAACTGGTAGAGTACCATATGCAGATCGGCATGGGCCCGGCGGGCAACGCAGGCATGGCTGAAGCGGCTGCCTTCATATGATTCCCGGAGATCGGCATGAGCGTCAAGTTGAAAGAGACCAACCGGTTCTTCAACAAAGGTACTGACAGCCTGGAGGGCCCCCAGGCTGACGGTGTGTTCTCCGCCGATGAGGATCGGCATTTTACCGGCCGTCAGGGTGCGCGTTGTTTTTTCCTTTATCAGCTGCAGAACGTGTTCGACGGGGCCTGAACAATCGATGAAATTTGATCGTGTGAATGCCACGTTCCGAAGGGTTTGATTCGCCGTCCCATGTCTCCAGCTGTTGCGATGCCTCAAGAATAGCGCGGGGTCCGTGCTGGGTGCCTGGTCCATAGGAAACACTCTTTTCAAGTGGCACGGGAATGATGTGAAAAAAAGCATTCTCAAATGATCTGCTCTCGATCTCCGAGGCAAGAAAATCCGGTGCGGCTGGTTCACCCATCAGGATAACCTCGTTTTAAAATCGGCATAATCAAATTCACGTATTGTCAGTAATTCCTTGTTTTCAGGGCGGTAGAGCAGGATGGACGGTAGCTGGATGCCATTGAAAGTGTTGGTCTTGACCATGGTATAGATGGCCATATCCGAAAAAACAAGTTTATCACCGATCGCCAGCGGCTGATCAAAGGTATAGTCACCGGCCACGTCACCGGCCAGGCAGGAGAGTCCGCCGATTCGATAGTGATAGCGCTTTTCGCCTACCGCTCCTGAGCCAATGATATGCGGTCGATAGGGCATTTCGAGTACATCGGGCATGTGAGCCGGAACCGACGAATCGATAATTGCGATTTTACCATCTCCGGAAATAATATCGAGGACCGTCGTCACCAGGTAGCCGCTATTAAGGGCCACCGCCTCACCCGGTTCGAGGTATACCAGGGTATCCCATTTGTCCTGAAACCTGTTTATTATATCAATAAGAAGCCTACGGTGATAATCAGGGCTGGTTATCAGATGACCGCCGCCGAAGTTGACATAATTCATCTGCGGCAGGTAAGGACCAAACGATTTTTCAACGGCGTCAATGGTTCTTTCAAGGCAATCAGCATTTTGTTCACAGAGGTTATGCCAGTGCAGGCCGCTGATCTGCTCAAGATGTTTTCCTGGGAACTCTTTCGACCTGATGCCAAGCCGGGAACCAGGGGCACAGGGATCATATATTGCTACCGCACCCTCTGAATGTTCGGGATTGATTCTCAGGCCGAGCTGCAGCTGCAATCCGCGTGCAGAGGCTGTCTGCAAGGCCAGATTGCCAAAGGTCTCCAGTTGGCCAAAGGAGTTGAAAACGAGATGATCCGAGGTCGTTGCCAGATTAATGATATCTTTTTTTGAATAAGCAGCGGCAAAAGAATGCACCTCCCGGCCAAACTCTTCCCTGCCGAGGCGCGCTTCATGGGGTGAACTGGCGCAGGTACCGTCGAGAACGGTTTTCAGCAACGGAAAGACACTGAACATGGCAAAACACTTCAGGGCCAGGAGTATCCTGCAGCCGGTCTGTTTCTTGACATCCGCCAGGACGGCAAGATTCTTTTTGAGCAGACCTTCGTCAACAACAAAGGCCGGGGTTGTTACTCGAAATGGCTCAAAAGCGCATTCAAATCGGCCGTTCACGCCAGTTCGACCGCCTCCCAGGGCAGACCATGCCGGTTCAGTGCGGCCATAAAAGGATCGGGATCAAACGTTTCCATATTGAAAACGCCTCTG
This sequence comes from uncultured delta proteobacterium, assembly GCA_963745765.1. GTDB lineage: Bacteria > Desulfobacterota > Desulfobulbia > Desulfobulbales > Desulfocapsaceae > Ww85. The sequence continues at coordinate 122,014 of CAVUYQ010000021.1, forward strand.
CCCTTCCACGTTCCCGTCAGCATCAACATGGCACCGATCATGGCAGGGACTCCGGTCGTATAGCTGATGGCCTGGGAACCAACCTCGTCATACGCATCCTCATGTCGGCAGATATTATAAACGTATAGTCTCTTCTCCTTACCGTCCCTGATTCCTTTGATCAGGCAACCGATACAGGTCTTGCCCTTGGTCAGCGGGCCAAGACTGGACGGCTCCGGCAAAACCGCCTTTAGAAACTGTAAGGGAACGATAGCCCTACCCTCATAATCGACAGGCTTGATACCGGTCATGCCGACGTTTTCCAGAACACGAAGGTGGGTGAGGTATTGATCGGAAAAGGTCATCCAGAAGCGGGCGCGCTTGAGTCCCTTCAAATGCAGCACAAGCGACTCAAGCTCCTCATGGTACAGAAGAAAACACTTTTTTGAGCCGATGCCGTCAGGGAAATCATAGGTCATGGACCAGGACAGGGGATCGGTCTCCAGCCACTCGCCATGTTCCCAGTAACGGCCGCGTTGGGTTATCTCGCGAATGTTTATTTCCGGGTTGAAGTTGGTGGCAAAGTGTTGGCCATGGTCGCCCGCATTGCAGTCTATAATATCAAGTTCGTGGATTTCATCGAAATGGTGTTTCTGCGCCCAGGCACAGAAGACATTGGTAACACCGGGATCAAAGCCCGAGCCAAGCAGTGCCATCAGCCCTGCCTGCTGAAAACGCTCCCGGTACGCCCACTGGTATTTATACTCGAATTTCGCTTTCTCGGGCGGCTCATAGTTTGCTGTGTCGAGATAATCAACACCGGCTTCCAGGCAGGCATCCATGAGTGGCAGATCCTGGTAGGGCAGGGCCACATTAAGTACCAGGCCAGGCTTGATCCTCTTGATAAGATTCACCGTTTCGGCGACGGCATCGGCATCGAGTTGATAGGTGGAGACCTTTACACCGGCGCGCTTTTCTACATCATCAGCAATGGCATCACATTTCGCCTTGGTTCGACTGGCCAGGGAAATCTCCGAGAAAACTTCGGCGACCTGTGCGCACTTGTGAGCAACAACGCTGCCAACGCCGCCGGCGCCGATAATAAGGACATGTGCCATCAATTTTCCTCCTGCACTGTATAATATAATTAAAGGATCTGCTTAACGCTCAAAATAGGTGTAGCCTCTCAGACCGATTTCGTAAGCCTCAACAATTTCTTTTCTCTCCTCGGGGCTGATGCGTTGCGACCGCACCGCCTGTTCCGCGACTTTTCTGAAGCTGACAAAGAGTCTTTTGGGGTCATACTCCACATATGATAAGACATCTGCGACAGAATCACCCTCCTCCTCATTGACAAATTCAAACTCACCATTTTCAAGGATGCGCACGGTAACCACGTTGGTGTCGCCGAGAAGATTATGCAAATCACCCAGTGTTTCCTGGTATGCCCCCACAAGAAAAGTACCGAGTAAATATTCGTCCGAGTTTTTCAGTTCGTGCAGCGGCAGATAACGCTTGGTGCCCCGTTTATCAATGAACTGATCAATTTTCCCATCACAGTCACAGGTGATATCCGCCAGTATCGCCCTCCTCGTCGGTTCTTCGTCGAGCCGATGGATGGGCATGACGGGAAAAAGCTGGTTGATGGCCCAGGAGTCCGGCAGGGACTGAAAAACGCTGAAATTGCAGTAATAGATATCCGAAAGAACCTGCTCAAGATCGGCGAGTTCCGGGGTTACGTACTTTAAATCAGCTGCGAGAGAACTTATTTGGGCAATGGTGCTCCAGAAAATCTGCTCGGCAAGGGAGCGCAGCCTCAGGCCGATTTTACCGTGATGGAAAAGATCACGTGTTTCGTCACGGTAAAAAATAATGTCATTAAAACTTTCCTGCAGGTTGCGGATCGTGAGATTCTGCAGAGTTTCCCGCATGTAGGTGATCTGCATCGGGCAGGGCTCAGGCAGCTTCTCCGGAAGCGGGTCCGGTCTGAATTTTGCGACATCAAGAACGTTAAAGAGCAGTATTGAATAATAGGCTACCAGGGCGCGGCCGGATTCGGTAATGACAATCGGATGCTCAATATTTTCCTCATCCAGCGAGGTCATTACCGCTTCAATAATATCAGTACAGTATTCATTGATTGAATAGTTGCGGCTGGAAAGAAAATTTGATTGGGTACCATCATAATCAACGGCGAGACCTCCGCCAAGATCGAGGTATTTAACATTCGCACCCTCTTTTGACAACCCGGCATAAACCCGACAAGCCTCGCTGACGGCAGACCGGATTTCCCGGATGTTGGAAATCTGGGAGCCCAGATGATAGTGGACCATCTGCAGACATTCGAGCATGTTTTCCTGGGCCAGCAGGTCAACGGCCTGAATTATCTGAGAGGTATTCAGCCCGAATATCGAGCGATCTCCTCCTGATTCCGCCCAGTGTCCTCCCGCCAGGGAAGACAGCTTGATCCTGATCCCGAGAATGGGGATGGCGCCAAGCTTCTTTGAACGTTCGATTATCAGTGGCAGTTCATCGGGCATCTCCACTACCAGAATGCAGGTGAAGCCAATTTTGTTGGCATAGAGACCGAGGTCAATGAATTCCTCATCCTTGTAACCATTGCAGACCAGCACCGACTTCGTGTCGCGCAGCATGCCCATGGCGGCGATGAGTTCAGCTTTACTGCCGGCTTCAAGCCCGTGGTGATAGCGGGAACCGAAATGGGTGATCTGTTCGACAACCTGCTGCTGCTGATTGACCTTTATGGGATATGCTCCCATGAATGAGCCCTTATAACCGAGATCGGACATTGCTGAACGGAACGTCTCGTTAAGACTGGTGATCTGTGCTTCCAGGATGTTTGCTACTCTTAGAAGTACCGGCATCCCCAGACCCCTGGCATTTATGCCGGAAACTATCTCTGCGATACTTACCGCACGATCCCTGGCTCCGGGTGACGGCATAACCATCATTTCACCGTTTTCAGCGATGCAGAAATATCCTCCACTCCATTCAGAGACACCGTATAATTCGGAAGATTTGGTGGTATTCCAGCGTTCTATTGTGTGGCGCACAGCCAAATCCTCCTCTCTTATGTTATCAATGCGGCTATCGTGAAAAAGGAGCCTTTTATATAGCACCTGATAGAAAAGGTAAAGCAAATAATAGTATCAAAATACAACTCCTCGGCCGGTCATCCTGACAGCCGGAAGGCGTATTTGCTGTTCTTTCATACAATAAGCCAAAGAGTATAATCACTATATTGAAACATATTAACATTAAAAGAAAAAAATGGCACAGCCACGAGGAAAAGCATGAATCCTGTTTTTGATGAATTTCTCAGGCCGGTTGTTCCTGTCTTGGTTCTGGCGGCAGTGTTCGTCCCGGTGGCACGTTCATACGGTAAGAGTTGGCCTGGTAATAACCGTACCGTACATCAGCTTCGCTCAATATCCCGTCTTCAGGTACTTGATAGCGAGATACAAACAGGAGTTAGTGATAATTGATTATGGAAAAATCGGAAAATTCATAGAGAATCAGAAAAAGCACACATTGCTGATTAATAACAGTATGTTGATAACATTTTTCAGGGTTCGAAACAGGAAATAAGAAATTTCAGGGTAAATGCTTAGTCATGAAATCACCTCGATCTGCGGTGGTTAATCTCGTAAATACGGACTGATATGGATATCGTTAAACTGGCACGATTCTTGTTATTGTGAAGCATTGAAACGGTCGTGAATCTAATACTCATATGAGGATGCCATGGGAAAGCTTAATAAGCACCGAAGTGATGGAGAACGATTTGGAAAATGTGATATCTGTATGGAACTGATTCCTATTGAATACTACTTCAATGAGGGGGATGAAATTACTTGTTATGAATGTGGGACCGACTACAAACTTGCCTCTAAAATGCCGGTGAAATTGACCATGCTTTCCGATTCGCATGATACTGATGATTATGCAGGTGAGATGAGGTTTGAAGACTGAGGTTCCTCCGGTAGCTGCAGAAGTATCTTAACCTGAACGAGAGCTCTTTTTCTGTTTGTTTGAGTGGGACGCAGGCTGAGCATAGAAAAAAGCCGCAGCGGGTCTAATTCCAGGTGGAATTCGACCTGCTGTTTTGTTTATATTACAGAGAATAGGTGGCGGTTTGCTGCTCGGTCAGACCAGATTATTTGGTTAGATGTTCCGTGCGACCGCTCAGGCACATACCGTTGCTGTGATAATAACATTTATTTTGAAAGGAAGATTTTGTGACAGAGAAATGCCGGATAGCGCCACCGAAAAAAAGTGAGCAGGGGCTGGTCGATACGGTCGCCTGTAATTCTGAGATCTGTTTTATTGATGGAGAAAATGGACGTCTGGTCTACCGCGGGTATGACGCAATTGAACTTGCGGCAAAGAGTAGCTTTGAAGAAGTAGCCTACCTTCTCTGGTATGGCTGTCTGCCGCGGGAAACTGAATTTAAGGCTTTTCTGGATGGTTTTACCGGTTCCATGGCGTTGCCTGTGGAAACAATCATGATCCTCAGGATGTTTCCAAAAGCCGCCACCCCGATGGAGGTTATTCGAACCGCCGTGTCTTCGCTGGGACACTGGGATCCGGATAGTGGTAATACCGGGCTTGATGCCTGCCTTCGTAAGGCACAGCGTCTTACCCTGCGCATTCCTTTACTGATCGCGGCACACCAGAGACTCAGGAAAGGACTCGAACCGGTGAAGCCAATACCGGGGCATGGCATCGCCTGTAATTTTCTCTACACCCTGCAGGGTCAGATACCGGACCCGGTCGTGACAGATGCGCTTGACGTTGCTCTCATTCTTCATGCGGATCACGAACTGAACGCATCTACTTTTGCTGCCAGAGTGACCTCTGCTACCATGGCCGATATTTATTCTTCAGTCACTTCGGCAATCGGCACACTGAAAGGTCCTCTGCATGGCGGAGCCAATATGGAGGTCATGCAGCTTATCAATGAAATAGGCAGGCCCGAGAATGCCGAGAGGATAATTGCTGAAAAGCTGAATAATGATATAAAAATCCCAGGATTCGGCCATCGTGTCTACCGTTGTGAAGATCCCAGGGTCAGTGTCCTCAGGGAGCATGCGCGTATCATCACTGCCCATACCGGGAATACAAAGAATTTTGAGATAACCTGCGAAATTGAGCGGGTAGTGCTTGAGCAGACAAAGGTTTTCCCGAATGTCGATCTCTATACGGCATCCCTTTACAGTGCGATGGGTATTCCTGCGGAGCTGTTTACCCCCGTTTTCGCCATCAGCAGGGTCGTCGGCTGGACCTCGCACATCCTTGAACAGTGGAGTAATAACCGCCTGATTCGTCCCCGTGCGCAATATACCGGGATAACCGGTTTGAGCTATAGCAGCATTGAAGATCGTCCCCATTAGGGTGAAATGGTATAGTCAAGGGCTTGGCCATACTGTGGGACATTAAAAGTTCCGATGGGAAGCAGGGTATTACACGCAGATTATTTGCCTGGGTATAACGGCAGGAGATCACCCGAAAACCTAATTCACGCTTGATATGTGTTAACAAAATGAGCATGCCTTCCGGTTCTAACGGGACTCAGGATTTTCTCTGTACGGCAGAAAACTGGACAATTATGAGGATATGTCCTGTATCCCATTCTTCAGAAGCCATTTCATACTCGGATACTCTTTTATGAAGAAGGGCAGGGGGCATTGAAAAAACTGTTAGAAGATTAATGAATCAAATAATTCCTGAACGCAAAAACCCCCGTAGCCGGCAGGACCGGCTACGGGGGTTTTTGTTTATAAAAAGAATCGGCGGTGACCTACTCTCCCACACAGTTGCCCATGCAGTACCATCGGCGCAGAAGAGCTTAACGACCGTGTTCGGAATGGGAACGGGTGGAGCCTCCTCGCTATGACCGCCGAAAAACTTGTTATGTTCTTCAAATCTATATGTATCCACCGGGGCAGGCTAAAATCGCCCCCTCCGGGGATAAGAATCTCTATGAACTTCTCTTTGAAAAGCCAGAGAGAAGTTCAAGAGTTTCTAAATAATCGAATAGTAGAGTAAATAACAGCAGCTTAATCAGGTAAATATGGATAAGCCGCACGGCACATTAGTATCGGTAAGCTCCACGTGTTGCCACGCTTCCACACCCGACCTATCAACGTCGTAGTCTACGACGTGCCTTCAGATGGTTATTACACCATGGGATATCTTATCTTGGAGTGGGCTTCCCGCTTAGATGCTTTCAGCGGTTATCCCTGCCGAACTTAGCTACCCAGCAATGCCCCTGGCGGAACAACTGGAACACCATAGGTTCGTCCATCCCGGTCCTCTCGTACTAGGGAAAGATCTCCTCAAATATCCTGCGCCCGCAACAGATAAGGACCAAACTGTCTCACGACGTTTTAAACCCAGCTCGCGTACCACTTTAATTGGCGAACAGCCAAACCCTTGGGACCTGCTTCAGCCCCAGGATGTGATGAGCCGACATCGAGGTGCCAAACCTCCCCGTCGATATGGACTCTTGGGGGAGATAAGCCTGTTATCCCCGGAGTACCTTTTATCCGTTGAGCGACGACCCTTCCATGCGGAATCGCCGGATCACTAAGACCTACTTTCGTACCTGCTCGACGTGTCCGTCTCGCAGTCAAGCTCCCTTATGCCTTTACACTCTACGGCTGGTTTCCAATCAGCCTGAGGGAACCATCGCGCGCCTCCGTTACAATTTGGGAGGCGACCGCCCCAGTCAAACTACCCACCAGACAATGTCCCGGATCCGGATTACGGACCACGGTTAGATTCCTAAGATAGCAAGGGTGGTATTTCAAGGACGACTCCATGAGCACTGGCGTACCCACTTCAAAGTCTCCCACCTATCCTACACATGCTACCTCAAAAACCAATGCCAAGCTATAGTAAAGGTTCACGGGGTCTTTCTGTCTTGTTGCGGGTAACCGGCATCTTCACCGGTACTACAGTTTCGCTGAGTCTCTGGTTGAGACAGTGGGGAAATCGTTACGCCATTCGTGCAGGTCGGAACTTACCCGACAAGGAATTTCGCTACCTTAGGACCGTTATAGTTACGGCCGCCGTTTACCGGGGCTTCGGTTCAGTGCTTTGCTTGCGCTAACACGTCCCCTTAACCTTCCGGCACCGGGCAGGCGTCAGACCCTATACTTCGTCTTTCGACTTCGCAGAGTCCTGTGTTTTTAGTAAACAGTCGCTCCCCCCATTTCACTGCAACCTGCGTAAGCTCATCTATGTATATAAAATCACCATGCAGGCACACCTTCTCCCGAAGTTACGGTGCTATTTTGCCGAGTTCCTTAACCAGAGTTCTCTCAAGCGCCTTGGTATGTTCTACCAGCCTACCTGTGTCGGTTTACGGTACGGTCACCATCATAACTAGATACGAGGCTTTTCCTGGAAGTATGGAATCAACCACTTTGCTGCCCATAGGGCATCGTCATCACGCCTCAACGTTAATAAAGACCCGGATTTTCCTAAGTCCTCCGTCTACACGCTTAAACCAGCTATTCCAACAGCTGGATGGCCTATCCTTCTCCGTCCCCCCTTATCATCAAACATTACAACAGTGGTACAGGAATATTAACCTGTTTCCCATCGACTACGCCTCTCGGCCTCGCCTTAGGAGCCGACTAACCCTGAGCAGATTAACTTGACTACAGGAAACCTTAGGCTTTCGGCGACAAGGTTTCTCACCTTGTTTTTCGCTACTCGTGTCAACATAAGCTCTTGTGGAACCTCCAGCACTCCTTTCGGTGTACCTTCTCAGGCGGCCACAATGTTCTCCTACCAACATAAACATCCGAAGATATCTACATTCCGTAGCTTCGGTACTATGCTTAGCCCCGTTAAATTTTCGGCGCAGATTCATTAGACCAGTGAGCTATTACGCTTTCTTTAAAGGGTTGCTGCTTCTAAGCCAACCTCCTGGTTGTATCAACAATTCCACATCCTTTCCCACTGAGCATAGATTTTG
>CAVUYQ010000021.1:132500-217074 GCA_963745765.1 uncultured delta proteobacterium
CTACCAGGGTATCTAATCCTGTTTGCTCCCCACGCCTTCGCACCTCAGCGTCAGTATTTGGCCAGGTGGTCGCCTTCGCCACCGGTATTCCTCCCGATATCTACGAATTTCACCTCTACACCGGGAATTCCACCACCCCCTCCAATACTCAAGTCTTACAGTTTCACATGCACTTCCCCGGTTGAGCCGGGGACTTTCACAAATGACTTATAAAACCGCCTACGCGCGCTTTACGCCCAGTAATTCCGAACAACGCTTGCACCCTCCGTATTACCGCGGCTGCTGGCACGGAGTTAGCCGGTGCTTCCTTTGATGGTACCGTCAAACTATAAACGTATTAAGCCTATAGCACTTCTTTCCATCTGACAGGATTTTACAACCCGAAGGCCTTCATCATCCACGCGGCGTCGCTGCGTCAGGGTTTCCCCCATTGCGCAATATTCCTCACTGCTGCCTCCCGTAGGAGTCTGGTCCGTGTTCCAGTTCCAGTGTGGCGGATCATCCTCTCAGACCCGCTAACCATCGTTGCCTTGGTAGGCCATTACCCTACCAACTAGCTAATGGTACGCAAGCTCCTCCCCGCACAATAGCTTTCATGAAGAGGCCATCTTTCTCTGAAAAAAAGTTATTATTCCAGACGTATCCGGTATTAGCTCACCTTTCGGTGGGTTATCCCAAATGCGAGGGTAGATTACTTACGCGTTACTCACCCGTGCGCCACTCTACTAAAGTTCCGAAGAACTCGTTCGCGTTCGACTTGCATGTGTTAAGCACGCCGCCAGCGTTCGTTCTGAGCCAGGATCAAACTCTCCAGTTTGATATCCTAGACCGCCGTTAGGCGGTTACTTATATAGTGCTAATGTTATATAAGAGCTCTCTTTGAATTACATTACAAAGATGCCCTACTGTGTCTTGCGACACGTGGGCCCGTTTGCTGTTGTTGTTATTCAGTTTTCAAGGATCATGTGACGGCCCCGGAAGTACTCCGCGACCGCGCACTCACAGGGAGTGCGAAAGAGCATTAAATTAATATGTCTGATGCCTTATGTCAATAACTAAATTGACCCATCCGCTTCTTTGTCCCCCAACGAAGATCACTCCCCGTCTGCAGGACCGCGGCACACTACTTGATCATTGCTGCCCTTGTCAATAGATGCTTTTAAGAAAAAGAGGTAAAAGGAAGTAATTGTAAATGAACAACTGCTGCACATCATTCTTCTATCCAGTGCTGCAAAGCATCTATGATCTTTTTTGCCTGTTCTGAACTGGAGATGGTAAATTTTGACTTGGAAATATAATTTCCCTGCCGTTTCTGGTAACGCCGAATGGTGTACATGTCTTTGCCGTATTCACCAGTCGCCTTGTTGAGGTTCTGATAACGGAACAGCACTGTTGACCAGGCGCCCTTGGAAAGAATCACCTTGTCCAATTCCTTGACAAGCAGCACACCGTCCTCCTCGTAGTTTACGCTCAACCCCTCTACCGTATCACTCATTCGTTCCCGTCCATATGATTATGATTCCTTGTTTCTAAAATAGCATTCCTTGCGTTCCTGTGCTTTACGCCTTCTTCGGATAGCTTCTTCACAGCCCGGCTCGTAGTGCGGAACTGAGGTCGGACGTTTATTGTCGTCAAGGGCTACGAAGGTCAGGTAGGCGGAAGCGATGTGGCTGACGACCCCTGTCCGCAGATCTTCCGCTTCTACCCGAACACCAATTTCCATTGACGTCCTGCCCGTGGCATTAAGTGATGCCTTGAGAATGAGCAGGTTGCCGATATAAACCGGCAGATGAAAATCCAAGCGGTCGATTGATGCAGTGACCACCGTCGTTCGTGCGTGTTTCATCGCCACGACACTGGCTGCATCATCAATATATTTCATGATATCTCCGCCATGGATGTGACCGTCCGGATTGGCATTGGTGGGCAGCATCATATGAGACATCAATACCTGGCATTTAAACTCAGACATCTGGTAAGTCCGTTGGCAGAGGTTGCATTGACTGCTGATCGGCTGGTCAATGCAACCATATTACCAAACAAAGGTAAAGCACAAAGCTTGTTTTAGTCGAGGGGTTCCGCTACAAGGACCGGCGCTGGACTCCTTGGCTGAAACAAAGATGATGCCGCTCTTGTCGGTGTCAACGAGGATAACGTCTCCTTCGTTAAATCGGTTGTCAAGCAGTTCCATAGCCAGCGGATCCTCGACATATTTCTGTATCGCCCGTTTGAGCGGACGGGCACCAAACACCGGATTGTAGCCGGCGGATGCCAGGAATTGCGTGGCATTTTTGCTGAACCGTAAACTCAGTTTCTTTTCCCGGAGCCGACGGGCCAGTCGGCGAAGCTGGATGTCGACGATTGGTACCATCTCTTCCCGCGTCAGTGCATGGAAAATAATGGTTTCGTCAATCCGGTTCAAAAATTCCGGCTTGAACTGGCGGTAGAGGATTTCCTCGATCTGTTGCCGTATCGTTTGACTGTCCGCATGCTCTTCCGTCATGCGCATGATCAGGTCACTGCCCAGGTTCGAGGTCATGATAAGAATGGTATTCTTGAAATCCACCGTTCTTCCTTTGCCATCGGTCATCCGACCGTCGTCGAGAACCTGCAGTAGTACATTGAATACGTCTGAATGAGCTTTTTCTATCTCATCAAACAGAATAACTGAATAGGGGCGTCGTCTGACCGCTTCGGTGAGATACCCGCCCTCGTCATAGCCGACATATCCGGGAGGCGCACCAATCAGCCGGGCCACGGAATGTTTCTCCATGAATTCGGACATATCGATCCTTATCATGGCCTGCTCGCTGTCGAAAAGGAAATCCGCAAGTGTCCGGGCCAGTTCCGTTTTGCCAACGCCTGTGGGGCCAAGGAAAAGGAAAGAACCGAGTGGCCGATCCGGGTCCTGTAGGCCCGCGCGTGCCCGTCGAACAGTATTGGCAACGGCTGCAATGGCCTCTTCCTGTCCAATCACCCTTTTTTTGAGCACGTTTTCCGCCTGCAGGAGTTTTTCTTTTTCTCCTTCGAGTAACTTGTCAACCGGGATAGAGGTCCATTTTGCCACGACGATGGCGATATCCTCAGGGCCCACCTCTTCCTTGAGCATCTGGTGATCTGCCTGGATATCATGCAGCTGCTGGTTTTCTTTGGCAAGCTGGCCTTCAAGTGCCACAATGGTGCCGTAGCGCAGTTCGGCAACCTTACTCAGGTTGCCAATCCGCTCCGCCTGCTGGGACTCAATATGGGCCTGCTCAATATCGACTCTTGATTTTACGTATCTTCTGGATGGTGTCGCGCTCGAGCGCCCATTGTCCTTTCATGCCGTTAAGCCGGTCATTGAGATCCGCGAGTTTTTTCTGCAGATCCACGAGCCGTTCGCTCGAGGCCTTGTCTTTTTCTTTTTTCAGGGCTTCCTGTTCTATTTCCAACTTGATGCGCTGCCGGTCAAGTTCATCGATTTCGGTCGGCATGGAGTCGATTTCAATACGCAGTCGTGAGGCCGCTTCGTCAATCAGATCGATAGCCTTGTCCGGCAGGAATCGATCGGTAATGTAACGGCTGGAAAGCGTTACGGCTGCAACCGTAGCTGCATCCTGGATACGGACACCGTGATGTATTTCATATTTTTCCTTGATACCGCGCAGGATAGCAATGCAGTCTTCCTCGCTGGGCTCCTGCACAATAACCGGCTGAAATCTTCGCTCAAGGGCGCTGTCCTTTTCAATGTATTTACGATATTCATCGATGGTCGTGGCGCCGACGCAATGCAGCTCACCCCGGGCCAGTGCCGGTTTGAGCATGTTGGATGCATCCATTGATCCCTCTGCTGCACCGGCCCCGACGAGAGTATGTATTTCGTCAATGAAGAGGATGATTTCACCGGTGCGCTTCTCGATTTCTTTAAGCACCGCTTTCAGGCGATCCTCAAATTCGCCACGGTATTTTGCGCCCGCAATAAGCGAGCCGAGGTCGAGGGTGATGACCTGCTTGCCCTGCAAGGTCGCAGGAATGTCACCGTTGACGATACGCTGGGCCAGCCCTTCGACGATTGCCGTTTTGCCAACACCGGGTTCGCCGATGAGGATGGGATTATTTTTGGTTCGCCGTGAGAGAACCTGGATAATCCGCCGTATCTCCTCATCCCTGCCTATGACCGGATCAAGTTTGCCCCGCTTGGCAATGTCAGTCAGGTTCCTGCCGTACTTTTCCAAGGCCTGGTATTTTTCTTCGGGGTAGGGGTCGGTTACGCGCTGATTGCCACGAATGGCGGTAAGAGCCAGAAGAAAATTCGCTTCGCTGATGTTGAGCTGCTGGAATGTTTTGGCCAGATCGTTCTTCCGCTCTCTGAGCAGCGCCAGAAAAATATGTTCCTGGCTGACATACTCGTCCTGCATCTGGTTTGCCGCCGAAAAGCCCTGGTCCAGAATTTTTCTCAAATCCGGAGCGAGGTATGGCTGTCCGGCTCCCGAGCCTGATACTTTCGGGTAGAGCGTCGATCTGTCGGTTCACCTCAGCCAGCAGCACTGCCGGGTCGACCCCCATTTTTTTGAGAGTCGGAACAACCACTCCATCCGGTTGTTCCAGAATTGCCTTGGTCAAGTGGGCGGAACGTATTTCCTGGTTGCCACGTTCCGCGGCTATTTGCTGGGCTGTTTGTATCGCTTCCTGGGATTTAAGCGTAAATTTATCGAATTGCATACGGTTTCCTTTTTCTCTTGGATATTATTATCTACAGAAAACATCAAAAGTAATATTTGCGTAAAATAATAAGTCTGGTGGGAAGGGGTGTCAAGAGCTTGAAATAAAAGGAACGGGCAGATATTTGTTTGTTTTTGCGTCAGTGCTTTGGAGGGAAAATAGAACTGCTGCCGATCAGGAGCACTGCCGATCTTATGGGACAGAGGCAGGATTTTGGCCGAATTGAAGAAAAAACGGTCACCCGGTCGAAGTCGGGCTTTGCCGATGCGAACGCTGAAATGTATGTATAAAAAACAAGGGGTTTTCCCCATTAATGAAGAAAACCCCTTTGGCTAAAAGCGGGAAGGTTTGGTTATCGTTTAACCGCAGGTTCCTGAACCACAGGAACCGGAAGAGCAACCACCACCGCTACCAATCGGGTTGGTGGAAGATATACCAAACCCTGAACGCGGACCAGCTTCTATATATTCGACGTTTATCTCTCCACAGGTCTCCAGAAGACTTCCTTCGACCAGAAAGGTGAGTTCACTCTGCTTGTAAATTTCATCATTTTCTTTTGGCTCATCCAGAGCCAATCCCAGTGAGGGACCTGATCAGCCACCCTGCATCAGCGCAACGCGCAAGGCTGAGTCAATATTGTTTTGGCTGAGATACTCTTTGAGTTTGTCAACAGCCAGGTCTGTTACGGTAAGAGACATGTAATCCTCCTTCTTCTTTATCTTGGCGGCTAGGTTGAATCAATTCAATGCTCAACGGCACGTATCAACACTATGTTTGCCAACAACATAAGCCTGTCAATTCAATAAGTCAATTAGACAATTTCAAGATTCTTTCAGCGATCTGCTGCAAAGCATCTCCCGGACAATACTTTTTTCATAAGGCTATGGTCTCAGAAGATTGTTATTGCGACGGAAAAATGTATAATGCTGGAATTTTGTCTTTGTTATGTCTATAGTTTCGACGACAGAGAGGATTGCTGAGTTGATCGGCATAAGATGAGCATACGATAAGCGACTCGTGTCAATCGTTTTTCCAAGCATCGAGGACTTCAAATGAAAAAAGTGGTTATTTCAACAGGCGGCGGTGATGCCCCTGGGCTGAATGCTGTCATCTATGCCGTGGTACATGCCTGTTATCGCCGTGGATGGGAGGTGTATGGAAGCAGAAACGGCTACACCGGTTTCCTGGATATTGAGGAAATGGTAAGACTTACCCCGCAAGATGTTGAGGAAATATATGCGATTGGCGGAACAATCCTGGGATCGACAAGCAAGGGCAATCCATTTGCCAAGCCGTTTATGAACCTTGCCGGTGAAATACAGTTGGTTGATACCTCGGGAAAGATCATGCAAAACTATAAGCGAATGGGCTTTGATTGCCACATTGCCATTGGCGGTGACGGTAGTCTGGAAATTGCCAATCGTTTCTCGAAGCTGGGGATGAACGTTATCGGTGTTCCCAAAACAATCGATAATGACCTGATGATTACCGATCGTACCTTTGGTTTTGACACGGCGGTTTCGACGGCGACTGATTGCCTGGATAAACTTCACTCAACGGCAAAATCCCATGACCGGGTTATGGTCGTTGAGGTAATGGGACGTGATTCAGGGTGGATTGCTCTTTATTCAGGTATTTCAGGCGGGGCGGATGTGATTTTGATACCGGAGATCCCTTTTGATCTTGAAAAGGTCTGCGAAAAAATTGCTGATAATGAACTCCGGGATAAACATTACTCAATCGTCGTGGTCGCTGAAGGAGCCGTTGCCAAGGGTGGTCAGGTGATCAGCAAAGGGAAGGGTGAACTCGGTCGTGAGGAAGTTATCCTCGGCGGTATCGGCGAATGGGTGGCGTCCGAAATCAGGCAGTGCAGCGATAAGGATACCCGTTCGCTGGTGCTTGGACATCTGCAGCGCGGCGGGTCGCCCACAACCTTTGATCGATTGCTGGCCCTGCGTTTTGGCGCTGCTGCGGTGCGGCTTGTGGAAGAGGAGACATTTGGGCATATGGTGGCCCTGGTCTCATCAAAGATGAAGGCGGTACCAATAGTGGAAGCTATCAAAGCGCGTAAGAAAGTTCAGATGGACAACGACAAGATCCTGACAGCCAGGGATATCGGCATCTGTTTCGGCGATTGAGGGGGATGCATGGCCTCAGCAGCATCGCGTCTGCTTGCTATCTATGAAGTTCTCTATGGATTTTGGGGGCCTCAGAACTGGTGGCCTGCCGATTCTGCTTTTGAGGTGCTTGTCGGAACCGTCCTTACGCAGAATACCAACTGGCAGAATGTCAGGAAGGCAATTGATTCTTTGCGGGACGCCGGGCTTTTGTCGTTCGACGCCCTCCTGGCACTCCCTGAAACAAAGCTCGCAACGTATATTCGAGCGTCCGGTTATTACAATCTTAAAGCGAGGCGGTTAAAAAATCTTCTGCAGATGATTGCTGATGACTATTCAGGGGATCTTGAATTGCTTTTCCTTGAGGAAACAGAGATTGTGCGCAGGAAGCTCCTGGAAGTCAGGGGGGTCGGCCCGGAGACAGCTGACTCTCTTTTACTGTATGGCGGAGAACATCCGCTCTTTGTTGTCGATGCGTATACCCATAGAATTTTCTCCCGTCATCAGTTTTTCCCCGAAGAGTGCGACTACCAGACAATGCAGGAACTCTTCATGGACGGTCTACCCAGAGATGTGCAATTATTCAACGAATATCATGCCCTGATCGTTATAACGGCGAAAACGTTCTGTAAAAAGAGTGAGCCGTTGTGTGACAGATGTCCCTTAAACGGCATGTGATGGGCGCAGCAGCCTGGAAATAACGGTTTCTGGGCGGCGTATCAGTTACTCGTGCTATTATCGATCAGGAAAATTGTTGCTTCTTCCGCTTCATCATCACTATAACCGAGCCGCAACAGCTTCTTGCGGTAAGTTCTCAGGATGTCACGAGCCTTGAGCGGGTTGTGTTTTTTCAGGTAGAGCTGATAACGGAGCAGGATGTAGTCTTCATCGGAGGACATTATCCGCTCGATCTTTTCCAGCAGGATCAATGCTTCATCCAGCCGCTGCAATTCAACGAGCCGGTTGCTCCAGGTCAGGCAGCTGTTTCTGAGAAGGTCATGGATCTCATCATTGAATGCCACGGCCTGATCGGTGAGAAAGGATTCTGTCGGAAGAAAATGCTCCCAGCAGGCCAAGGCGGAGGTAAAGGCATTGCCTGCCTGCCACAATAAGCCCTGTTTTCCCAAGTTTCAGAGCCCGTTGGGCGTTGCGCATGAATTGTACGGCATCAATTGAGGTATTGATCAGTTGCACATAGCCCTTCTCTACCTTCAAATAATGATTTATCTCTGCAGGCAGCTTGTCACGAAGCGTTTTCCTCAGCCTGGTCATCATGGTATCAAAGCTCTTGCGGGCTTTTTCCGGTGGACTGTCAGGCCAGAAGGCAAGCTGCACCAGGTTCTGGCTCATACGTTGCCGGGGTGCTGAAATGAGCAGACCAAAAAGTTCGCGCTGATGATCGCTGAAATCCTGCGGCCCAAAAAGGTCTTCTGCCCTGGTGCCGATGCTGAATGTCCCCAGAACCTTGATAGAGAGCATTTCCAAGGATTTACCAGCAGTGGAGATGGCCATCCCCAGCCGCTCCCGAGCGCACTTCAACGCAAACTCATGCTCAATTCCCCGGGTGACGGCATGACGGAGCAGTTCTCCCATCATTTTGGGTTCCCATCCCCAGAAGTATAGGTAATCATTTTGTTTCATCAATCCAAGCCATTTTCGGATGGTCGCTGCCGCGGCCTCAGTCTCATTTTGCTTGAGGTGGGTATAGCTTAAATAGGCAAGAGCACACGTTCTGGCATAGGGAGACGGGATTTCCTCCGCAACCTGCAAGGCCATGGCAAGGGCCTTGCGGGCATCATCGTATTGTTTGAGCAGGGCCAATACGGCTCCCCTGATGGCCTGGTGATAGGCGATATAAAATCGTCCGCCCGCTTCGGCCCTCAGGCGGCTTGATTCATTTATATCTCGCAATGCCTCTGTTTCATTACCGGTGATCGCCTGAATAAAGGCACGCCATTGCAGAAACTGGCTGCGCATATGTCCGCTCGCCGCTGTCTTTGATACCAGGCTGCCCATGTCAATCAAATCGAGAGCTTCGGTGTTTTTTCCTGTCGCGATACAGCCAATACAGGACCAGAGATAGATATAGGGCGCGGCCACCGTCTGCTGGACAATTTGCTGATCAACCTGGTCCTGGATGAGATCTCTCTGGTGTTTAAAAACATTGAAATCACCATGCATGGACAACTCGCAGAGTTGCATAATATGGAGGGTCAGACGATTGCTCATGCCGACCAGCGGGTCACTGGCCAGCGCGTGCGATTTTTCTATCTCACTGCGTGCCAGCCTTCTGTTCCCGCTGAACAATCCGGTATACCCGAGAACGAATCGGGTCGCGGCAATAAAGTTTTTACTTTCCCTGCGTGTGGCAAGATCACAGCCGAGTTTGGCATAGTGATGGGCTGCTTCCATCCTGCCGTCGAATATGCAATAGCCGGCAGCGAGATTGCGCACGACAATGATGAAAATGTCCGGCGGCAGATAGTTCCTGTTCTTCTCAAAAAGCATTCGAGTTCGCTCAAGCAGTTTTGAACCGGTTATATAGTTTCCTGAAATAACGAAATGGAAATAGATGATCTGGGTAAGTGACATTAATTCCCCGATCTCTTCCTGAGTTTCGGCAAACTGAGCCCGGCAGGACTCGAAAAACGGCAGGGTCTGTTCCGGGTTAAAGTCTCTTGACAGGAGGCCGTGAAAAAAAGTCAGCCAACTGTGCTTGAGCAGCGTTTTCTCCGGGATGGTCTTCAAGATATCAAGAATTGTCGCCGTGCGGTTTGTCGATACAAGCTGCAGTCCCTGGTTTCGTAATACCTCTTCCATTTGCCGAAAATCAGAGGCGTTGCGCAAAGCTTTGAGTGCTTTTTCGATCAGTCCGTGTGCAAGGTAATATCGTGCAGTATCGCGGTAGATGGCGGCAATGGTTTTATTTTCAAGTATCTGTCTGGCTGTTGCCTGGAGATATTCCTGGAAAAGGTGATGAAATCTGAAAACCTTGTTCTCGTCGTCAAGTCGATAGACAAAGAAATTTTCATCCGCCATTCTGCTCAGGTGCCCGCCGATATCCTTTCTCTTAGTGAGTTCGCGGGCAAGCGGGATATCGATTTCATCAAGAAAAGATAGTCTCAGGAAGGTATCGTGCAATAGTTTCGGTACATGGGAGAATATTTCGTCCTTGAAATAACGCAGAAGTGAGCCATCCTTATCCTTGACCAGAAAGCGGTATTTTTCTGTATGGCCTTTCTGGCTATTTCCCGTCTTTGTTACTGAAAAGATGCGAGGTAAGGACGACGCCCATGATCCAGCCTTTGGTCAGCCTGAGTATTTCTTCGGCTTCTGCCTGGGTTATTGGTGTTTCCAGGACGCGTCGAATAGAAATTCTTGATATCGTTGAGCGTAAGTTCCAGGGCTTTGCTGTCCAGATAGATCAACCGGGGATTTTTTCTCAGAGCCTGGGCCTTTAGTTGCAGCGGGCGCCTGCTGGTCAGGATGAAATGCAGGCGGGGTGGTGAGGTATCGACCAGATAATCAATAAGTTTGCTGGTATAGGGGGCCTCATGCACCAGGTGCAGGTCATCAAAGACAATAAACAAATCGTCCTTGAGGCAGGTTTCTAGGTCGTTAAGCAGGATATTGGCGCATCCGCGCAGGTCTAGAGGGCCCATCTGGCTCGTTTCGAGGATAGTGATAAGGCGAGGTGAAGAGAAATCTTCGATTTTTCTTGAGAGTGCGAGCAGCAGCGCCGATAACAGCAGAACCGGATCATTGTCTTCGCAACCAATCTGATACCAGACGAAGGGTTGCCGGCAGTGTTCAAGATATTGATGTACCAGGGTGGTTTTGCCTTGGCCTGCCTGGGCCTCGATCAACATGACTTTTTTGGAAAGGTTTCCAGCGGGGATGCGTTCTGAGATGATGTGGTGTCTCAGTATGGATTGGGACTGGTTGATGCAGGGAGGATAAAATTTGTTGGCGGCTATTGACTGTTGGAGGGTTCCCGCACTGAACGTCATGGCTCTTCGAGGTCCTCCTGTCGATGGGGTGAGAGCTGATCCTGGTGCCAGAGGAATTGCCTGCAGATTCCCCTGACAATATTGGCATCTTTTGCTGTCAGCCTGACTCTGCCAAGAAACTGCCGGATATTTCTCATCCAATAATTATGGCTTTTTTCGTGGAGAAAATCAATTTTTAATAAGGCGTTTTCAATATGCTGATACATCCCTTCGAGTTCAAAGGTCGATGCATAGTTTGGCGCGGCCGCGTTTTCCCTGGTTTGCTCGACAATGGCATAATAAAGCTCGTAGCAATGAATGGCGACCGCCTGGGCCAGGTTTAAGGATGCGAAATCTGCGGTAGGAATACAGGAGGTATATTGACAGTATTTCAGATCATCGTTGCTCAGGCCGCGATCCTCCGGACCAAAAAGCAGGGCGATCCTGTTGTTTTCAAGCAGCGGCAAAATCTCAGCTATGATCTCTCGCGGAGGCCGCTCAACGGTCCGTTTTCTGCCGAGTCGGGCCGTTGTGCCGACAACAAAAGCAAAGGGAGCCAGAGCGTCTTCAAGGCTGCCATGCATTTCCATCTTATCAAGCACGTGCACCGCTTTGTGGGTTGCCATCTTGGCCATTTCTTCACCATCCGGGTATTCATTCCGGACGATAATCAGTCGGGATATTCCCATATTGTAGCAGGAGCGGGCTGCCGCTCCGATATTTCCGGGGTATTTCGGTTTTTTCAGGACGACGGCAACATTTTCAAGTAGATGACTTGGAACAATCATGATGTGATAAACCTGTCTAAGACGACGTTATTGCCTGGTGACCGGAAAAAGAATAAGGGGTTGTCAGTTGATCTGACAACCCCTTATTGGACTCACTCTTTTTTGCATGCGGGGAGGAATCCGCACCGTTCACTTTACTTGCTGGAATCCTCAAGCGAAATCCGGCTGATTTTCTCGTATTCCTCTGCCTGCTTATCGGGTGTTGTCGGCATAAGACGTTTCAATAAAGGTACCACGCCTCTTTCTGACTTTTCGAAGAGGGATTCAGCCTCCTTGAGGGTAATCTGCCAGGCAGGAGCGAAACCCGGTGCCTTTTCAAACATGATGTCAAGAGCCGTCTGGTAGATAAAATATTGGCGGATCTCTTTTCTTCCCGGTTTCTGGTTCAGTGACTGCACCGTGATGCGGAGATTGTCCCGTTCCTGCTTGAGGCGATCAAGCTCTCCCTTCCTTCTTTCATTCTCGGAAGAGTCAATTTCCAGTTTTGTATGGAGGTGTGATCTGAGGCGGTTGACTTCCCTGCTCAACTCTGTGCGCCTGAGAAATCCCCGGATATATATGATGACACAGAACACAATACCAAGGGCGAGTCCCTTGGCAAAAGGGTTTGTTATCAGTGACATGAACCAGCTGGATTCTTCCATTATCTATCCTCCCGTTGGATTGGATACGTGGGGTTTTTCTGTAGAGTAATTATTACTGATTTTTCAATTAAATATGCTAAAAACACCTTCAAGTCAAGTAACAAAAACGTAACGGCTGTTACTTTGCTGGACAAGGCCAGCTGAGAGCGACTGGCATGGTCGGGAGATGACAAAGTGTATTTTTATACGATTATTATAGTACAACAATAGAATAATTTATTTCTATAGCTTGGCTAACTTGATAGAAAATGGTCATGAAAAAATTAGGACATATTCGTAAATATTCTATTGCACCCAAAAGATGGCTAAGTAAAAACGTAGATGAACAAGGAGTGGTAGTTTTTCAGGTGCGAAGGCATACAGGTAGTATACCGAGTGTACGGGAAAAGTTAATGACGCAGGAATTAGAAGTTTTTACGAGCCTTCATAGATAACATTACGATGCTGGCTTAAGTGTGAAATACATTTTGTTCTGCCTGCTGTCAACATCGAGAAGGATAACATCAATGATCATACCAATCTGCAGCACCTTGCAGCTGACATCACCGACAAAGCGATGGTTTTTTTCATCAAGGATGTAATAATCATCGGTGAGCGTTGACAGGAGTACCGTGCCGCTGATAAAGCAGTCAATCAGTTCTACAAAAAAGGCGCTGTTCGAAACACCGGAAATGACCGCTCTGAAAGATTCGCCTATCCTTTCTGCCATGAATTGGCTTTTGAGGCGTTCAGACATGTTTCGTTCGCTGGCAATTGCCACTCGTTCTCGTGTCGAAAGGTGGAGCCCGCAATCTTTCAGTGATGATGCGGGGGCAAATTTAACCGCGCCCTGTTTGCGATTCGTCCCGGTTTTGGCCGCGATTAACTGGCAAATAAGCCGATGTACTATCAAATCCGGGTAACGGCGGATGGGGGATGTGAAGTGGCAATAGAGCTTTGCGGCAAGACCGAAATGGCCGCAGTTTACTGGAGAATAGCGTGCCTGCTGCATGCTTCTGAGCAGCAGGCTATTGATAATATATTCGTGATCAGTGTCCTTAACGAGGGCGATGAGGTTATTGTACCAGTCGGGTGTGCCGGGGTCCGTAGGTAATGTAAGACCAAGGGTTGCTGCAAACCTGACAAAATCCTCGATCTTCTCCGGGCTTGGTTCTTCGTGAATGCGATAAAGCAGATCCAGATGGTGCGCTGCAAAGGTTTCTGCCACGGACTCGTTGGCAGCCAGCATGAATTCTTCAATGATCTGGTGGGCGAAAGTTCTTTCGGTTTTTTCGATTGAGACTACCTGATTGTCATGACCGAAAATTATTTTTGCTTCGGGAAGCGTGAAGGCGATTGAACCGCGTTTTTCTCTTTTTTGCTGAAGCAGATGTGCAAGTTCGCAGGCCCATTCCAGCGATTTTACAAATGGTTTACCGGCATTGCGCATGCCCGGGTCTTTGTCGATGACCATGCCCTGCACCGTGTTATAGGTGAATCGCTGTTTACTGCGGATCACTGAACGTACAAAGCGCGATTTTTTTACCGTGCCCTGCTGGTCAAAATCCAGAATAGCGCTGACCGTCAGGCGGTCGGCATCGGGCAGCAGGCTGCACAGATTGTTGGAAAGATGCTCCGGCAGCATTGGAATAACGGTACCGGGTAGATAGATGGACGTTCCCCGTTCATAAGCCTCCTGATCAAGCGTGCTTCCGGTTCGGACGTATGCACTGACATCGGCGATGGAAACATAAAGCCGGTAACCGTTTCTGTTCTTGACGACAGCAACCGCATCATCAAAGTCTTTGGCGTCTTCCCCGTCAATGGTGACATGCAAGGTCTGGCGCAGGTCCTCCCGTTCTTCGATTGATGGTTCCGGTTCACAGCTAGCGGCTTGAATTTCGGCCTCCCTGGTGAACTGGTAGGGCAGGTTGAACTTCTCGATAACCAGCCTGACCTGTACTTCATAGCGTCCGGGATTTCCCAGGACCTCTATGATTTCTCCCCGTGGCGCATCGTTTTCTCTGTTGTTTTCATCGAGACGGAGGATAACAGCATCACCATCTTTTACGGATTTTTCGGGAGCTTTTGACAGGATAATGTTGAAAGGGAATTTCGGGTCTTCGGGGGAGACGATTCCGTGTTTTTTCCCGGACACGTAAAATCCCGCCAGGGTTGTCGTCCGTCTTTCCAGAATACGGATGACTTCAGCTTCGGACCTGCCGTCCCGATGGGTCCGGTTAATTACCAGAAGAACGCGATCTCCATGTAAGGCCGAATGCAGGAGTGGAGCCGAAATAAAGGGGTCTTTCGTCGGTGTCACGCCTCCGAAGCGGCGCAAAAGATCGGTTCCGAAACCAAAGCCCGCCTGGTTCATTTCAACGGTTGCTTCGACGAGGCAATGTTTTTTACCCAAAGAGAAGCGCTTATTGGAGCCCTTCAGGCAGCTTCCCTCACTGCTGAGTTGAGATACAATCAGCGCAACATCGTCTCTTCTTGTGCGCCCCAATCCGGTTTTCATGAGGATATCATCAATACCCAGATCGGTCTCCGCAAGGTAGAGTGCAGCCAGGACCAGGTTACGCAGTGTGTTGTCACTGGCAGAGGAAGAGTGTTTTCTTTTGTATCGTTTCGGCGCGTGGTTATCGTGATGTGGTGTTTGTTTTCTTCTCATGAGTATTCATTAGTTGTTGGCAATGGGTAAGGGTCGGTGGTGATTATTTAACTGACTGCCGCCGAATTAACGTACGGTTACAAAACAATGAAGATCTGGTTGGTCAGCGGAAAATGTTCTCGTCTTTCGGGCGTCGAAGATGATTGATGCGGGATGTACCCGGAATATGATTTAACAGGTTTGCCAAGATTCCTCTTTCAGCACCGAACGTGCTGTCGTCATCTTTTTATTTTTTGGCAGGGATTAGAGCAGGTGAGAACACTTATGGC
The DNA here is from genome assembly GCA_963745765.1 of uncultured delta proteobacterium. Lineage (GTDB taxonomy): Bacteria > Desulfobacterota > Desulfobulbia > Desulfobulbales > Desulfocapsaceae > Ww85. The sequence goes on from CAVUYQ010000021.1 coordinate 147,662, forward strand.
AATGGTTCCTTATTTTAACTGACAAAACAAGTTGTTGCCTTTTTCAATCGGTGGCTTAATGTAATTCAAGTGGATGATGGCGAAAATCGTTTCGTTCCCACATACTATGGCATTATTGATCTAATGTAAACACCAGCGGTCCTATATGTCGAGAATTCCCTTTGATCTAGAGTTGTACCGCGACCAGATGCGGAGTTATATCAGCAACAGAGAGTTTGAGCAGGTTTTCTGGGATGCGCTTGATTTTGCCACCGAAGCACATGATGATCAGTGGCGTCGTTCAGGAGACGCTTATATCCTGCACCCCTGCTCCGTTGCAAAAATCCTGGCCGAGGAAATGGACATAACTGATCCGGAGATACTCGCAGCAGCCTTGCTGCATGATACCGTTGAGGATGTTAAAGAGGTGACGACAGAGGTGGTGGGAGAGCACTTCGGGACGTATGTGCAGGCAATTGTCGAGGGATGTACGAAAGTCACGCACCGTTCCGGCGACCGTCAGGCTCAGAGCAAACTGGTTCATCGCAAGATTTTTTCCGGTGCGGCTTTGCGGCCGGAAGTTATGCTGGTAAAACTTGCTGATCGTTTGCATAATCTGCGGACGCTGAGGGCCATGCCCCGGAACAAGCGGCAGCGGATTGCCGACGAAACACTTGATATCTATGCCCCGCTGGCAACGGTTTTCGGTCTGTTCGCCATGAAGCGTGAGATGTACAACCTGGCTCTTTCTTATAAATTCCCAAAACAAAGTGTCAAACTGAGCAATTTTATCAGATCCCTGGACGAGGGTGTGCTTTCCCTGCAAATCCTTGAAGAGCTGCGCATCGCTGCCAAGGATGCCGGTCTGCAGAGTCTTATTTCAAGACGCATCAAGGATCTCTGGGCTTATTATGATACCGCCAATAGAATCCTGCTCCAGCAGATTGAAACACCAATCGAAATAATTATCATCGTTGATGATGTTTCGTCTTGTTATCAGGCACTTGGTGTTGTCAACCAGGCCTTCAGGCCGATACCCCGCTCCATACGCGATTTTATTGCCAATCCGAAACCGACGGGGTATCAAGGGCTGCATGCCCGTGCCATCATAAAAGGTCAACGTTTTCTGTTTAAGATCAGAACCAGCGAAATGGCCAGAAAAGCCCAGCGGGGGTTGTTTAGAAACTGGAATTCCCGGACAGGAAAGCAGGGAAAGTTTATCCTCGAGCTCAAGGAGATGATGGATATCATCGGCTCCGAGGCTACGGTGTCCTATCGTGATCTGATTGCAGCAGGCGGGACAAAGGAGATTTACACCTATACGCCGCAGGGAGATCTCATTTGCCTGCCAATCAAGTCCAACGTTCTTGATTTTGCCTTTCGCGTCCATACGGAGGTTGGTCATACCTGCATTGGAGCGATGATAAGAAACCAAAAAGTGGCGTCTGACTATGTCCTGCAGGATGGACAGATGGTCCGTATCATACGGGCAAGCGCAAAAGTTGCTTTCACCCAGGAAATGCAGCAGCTTTGTCAGACCCCGAAAGCCCGGGCTGAACTTTCCAGAAGCTTTCGTCAGCGCGGACAGCGGGTTGCCGAGGAAATCGGTAAGGCAACCCTGCTCCAGGAAATGCGCAGATACGGCTTGCCGCGCGAGTTGCTTGATAGTGAAGGTATGGCAGCTGTTGCCGAATCGTTTTCCCTGAAGGCAAAGGAGAAACTGTTCAGCAGGATTGGCAGCGGTAGAATACGATTACCTGAGGTGATAGAGGTTATCAGTCAGAAACTATTTACCGGGACCTCCATTTTGCTGAAACCGACGGGGGAATTTAACAAGATTAAGCTGGATACCCTTGATCCGATATTTATGAAATTTTCTTCCTGTTGCAAACCAAACCCGGTGGACAAGGCAAATTGCGCTCTTCTGACCGAAAAAGGCCTTTCGGTGCATAACAAGACATGTCCCCGGCTGCATGAGATAACGTTTCAGCGGGAAGATGCGGTGGACATCTCCTGGGAAGGACAACACCGATAAACCGGCCACAGAGTATACTGTTCCCCCATGCCACCCGGCACGAAATGCTCTCAGTGGCTCGCCTCTGCTCCGGAGCAGATGAAAATGCAACAGGTCGATCTGCTCTCAAACCATCAGTCTGACCAGCAGGCCTGGGAATTGACCTTCGAGGTTGAGCAATTGCATGACTTGCAAAAAGTCCTGCGTCACTTTGATCGCTCCGCTATCGATTACGAATTTTATCTGGATTTCTAGGAGCGTTTCGGAGAAATACAATTTTTGCTCAGATCGAGGCATTGTAAGAAAATCAAGCGGAACCATATACGTACTATTGCGAGCATTGATTTTCTTACAATAACGACGAGATGGGGAAAAAGGGCTTTCTCCGACACGCTCCTGGCTTATTGGTCTCTCCCGGCATCCTGGTTCTTGCGATAATTGCTCAAGACGTTTGAAAGCATTTCCGGAAGGTCATTTTTCTGACGTGAACTCCTCATCAGTTGTTTCAAGGTCTTGTCAAGGGTAAGTACTTCATCCAGGAATATATGTCTGAGAATCAGCGATATAAGCCGGGTAATGGTTGTAAGATTTGAAATTCTCGACTGTAGATGATGATCACGATCAAAAGCGGTTGATGCGAATATCTCCACCGGGTTGCCTTCTATTTCACTGATTGATACATACCAGGTGTTTTGTTCCCGATCCCTCGTTCTATATCTGACAGCATCAAGTACATCGGGCAGATCACGGGGTGATTTGGTGTTTGGGTCATTGTCGGCTGTATCACCGCGGATTTTGATTTTTGTCAGTTTGCAGAGACGCTGCAGCAGGTGCGGATTTTTTTTCAAGGTATCCACGACGAGCAGGCAGTCCTCGCAGAATTCGTTTGTGTCTCTCTCCGCGAGGATCTTGCTTTCACCGCATCCATCACATATTTCCGTATCATGCGCTTTCTTCATGGGGCCATGCTCCGTCAGAAGTAATTGTTTTTATATTTTGTCTCAGCAGGTGCTGAAAGGTTTTTCCAGGAACTTCCCGTGCTCCCAGAGAGATCAGGTGGGCTGTTGTCATCTGGCAGTCAATGAGTCGGTAATCGTTTTTTCTGAGAAAATCAACCAAATGTATCATGGCAAATTTTGAAGCATTGGCGACGCTTGAGAACATCGACTCGCCAAAAAACACCTTGCCCAGCGCGACACCATAGAGTCCCCCAACCAGTTTGGTGCTCTCCCAGCATTCTACAGAATGAGCGAATTTGAGACGATGAAGATTGGAGTAGGCCGTCAGCATTTCGTTTGAAATCCACGTTTCTTTCCCCTGCAGGGTCCTGATGTTTGCGCAGGATGTAATTACCTCGTCAAAGGCCCTGTTGATGCTGAAGGACAGCCTAGAATTTCTCAAATAACGTCCAAGACGCCGTGATACCCGTAATTCTCCAGGGAAGATGATCAGTCTGGGCGAGGTACACCACCAGAGGATCGGCTCATCTTCAGAATACCAGGGAAAGATTCCCTGCCGATACGCTTCCAGCAGGCGCTGCGGCTTAAGATCTCCGCCAACGGCCAGCAGGCCGTTTTCCTCGGCAAGCTCGGGGTGCGGGAAAATAGGTTGCTCTGTGAGTTTGAAGACCGGCATAGGAAAATGTACACAGCAACTGTAAAGGTGTCAATGAGCATCCGGTGGGACGATTTTACCAGAGATCCACCATCAGGATACCCAGAATGAAAAGAAAAACGAATAGTATCGTCCGGTATTTTTCGACCGGTAGAACTCGATAGAGCCGTGACCCACCATGTCAAGAAAAAACCAGAGCAGGGGCACGGCCAGAAGCGCCGAACCAAAAGCGGTCAGGCCCAGTATAAATCCGGCAGGAAGAAAAATTGTGCCAACGGATAATGCACGTATCATGACGTGATATTCTTTGCTTCAAAGCTCCTTTATGTTACATAGAGCATGGGGGCTGTCAGGTTTCAGGGGATAGAATAACTACTATAAAGAAAAGGGAATGTACAGAGAACAGATGCACTTTATTCGACAGCCGTTTCAGGATGGTGTTGATACCGCTTTTTTTTATACCGGCGGTACGCGCCAGGAGATCGTTGATGAGCTGATCAGCGTCATTGCCCAACGTGTCCCTTTCATTACGATGACCGGGGATGAGGGCTCGGGCAAGACCGTTATCTGCCGTATGCTTGAGGAAAAGCTGCCACCTGATCTTCTTCTTCTTCTTTTGTCGTCTGGCCGTGAGTCCTTAGCGGATCTGCCTGGTGGCGTCTCCGGGGGAAGTTTCGGTGATGAAAGCATAAGTAATGATGCCGCCGATACTGAAATCAACCTTGATGATTTAGTTGTGCCGCGAACCCTTGAGTCCTTTGATGATATGGTCAGTATTATCTTCGAGCAGGTTGTCGGCCGGAAGAGTGACGTTGCCGAGGGGACAGATACCGAATCAATTCTTGACGACATAGTTAAGAGTCTGCGTGCTCGCGGAAAGCGACTGTTGATTATCTTCGATGAAGCGGAAAAGATATATCTGGCGCCTCTCGAGCGCTTGCGCCGGCTGCTTGACCAGGTAAATGAGGAATCGGTACTTGTTCAAATGCTCTTTTCCGGCAGACCTTTGCTGACAGAAAATTTTGAACAGCTCAGTATCGTGACCTTTAAAGAGATAGAGGAACGTCATTTTGTTCTGCAGCCACTTGATAGAGAGACGACACTGGCATACCTCAATCACTGTATGGAAATTGGCACCGGAGAGAAAGGGGTTTATTTCTCCCGTGAGATTGTCGACAGAATTTTCTCGGTTGCCAAGGGGAATTTCACCAAAATCAATCGCCTTGCCCGTGAGTATCTGAAAGCAGAAAAACTGGACACGAAATTTCTGAAGCTTCTGGATACGCATAAAGATATCGGGATAGAACCGCCAGAAAATCGGTCGAGGCGATCGCGGGTATCCTCGGGGATGCCAACGGTTGATCTCGATTTTCTCAAACTTCCGACATTTAAGCCGCAGTGGCTGTTGTATGGCGGCATAATCTGTGCCATCGTTCTGCTTATATTACTCCTGATTGGACGATCTTCAGACGAGAGCAAGCCGGAGCAGGATCGTCCTGATGTTCCCGTGCTGGAATTGAAAAATGTCGAGCCGCTGGAAACGGCAGCTGTCGTGGTCCCGCCGGACAGGCCGGTGGGTGGCGGGTCGGAAACATCGGTAAAGGTTGAAAAGATTACCGTTATACCTCCTGCCGATGTGCCCGTTGCTGACTCTAATCGAAAGAATCAGCCGCAGACGACCCCGAAAGAGGTTGAATCTGCGGCGGTGACGGTTCCGAAACAGTTTAAATCTGCGGCGGTGACGACCCCGAAAGAGGTTGAATCTGCGGCGGTGACGGTTCCGAAACAGTTTAAATCTGCGGCGGTGACGATCCCGAAAGAGGTTGAATCTGCGGCGGTGACGGTTCCGAAACAGTTTAAATCTGCGGCGGTGACGACCCCGAAAGAGGTTGAATCTGCGGTGGTGACGGTTCCGAAACAGTTTAAATCTGCGGCGATGACGACCCCGAAAGAGGTTGAATCCGCGACGGTTAAGGCTCCGAAAGAGGTTGAAACAGTGACGGAAACGAAGAAAGAGGAGGCTGTGCTGCCCCTGGTTGTCGAGCCGTCTGTTCGTCAGCCGGTTGCTGCCGTAAAAGTGGAACAAACGGCTGCAGCCTCGAGAGACCGGCCCCTGCTGAATTAAGCAGTGAACCTGGGAAAAATAAGGTTCGGGGAAAAGACAGTCTGCCGTTGAAAGAAGAAACAGAATCAGAAAAAGGGGCGGTATCGCAGGCTGCTCCGGAAAACGAGATCGGGCTGCCTGCCGTAAAAGCAAAGATAGTAGTAAAGCCTTTGCGTGAGAAGAAAGAACTCCAGCAGCCGGGAAAAGTGACCATTCTTGAGAACAGAAATAAAAAATTACCACTGACTGCCGAAACGGATGAAACACCGGTGCCGGCCCTCCCCCCCCCTGCCGTCACGGAGCCCACCGCCGACGAGATTTACCGGGAGCGGCTTGCTGCCGGAGCCAGATGGCTGATCGGACAACATGATGAGACTTATACGGTGCAACTCATGGTCCTGGCGTCAGACCAGGCCGAGGCGCATTTGATACAGATGCTCGACTCAGAAGATTACCGCTCGGTTGCTGACAAGCTTTACATACTCAGGCGCCTCGGAACGCTGCCTACCGTCAAACTTTTCTACGGCGAATACAAGAACCTTGCTGCTGCCCGAAAAGCCAGGAATACGCTGCCCCTCTTCCTGAGAGATAAGCAGCCTTTTGCGGTAGCAATCTCTGATGCTGTGGAAGGGAGCAGAAACGGCTCCATAATGCGATGCAGGATGCCCGGCGGTGAAAAATAGACCGCGCTATCACCAGTAAAACAGGAAACATATCAGATTTTTAGCTATGCAGACGATCTCGCATGATGATTCGACCTATCTGACTAAACCGGGCCATGTCTCATTATTCAGCAGGACATTCCCTTCTTTGAGTTTTTATCCGAAATTTGCCGGGATTATTTATAGAGCGAGCCGGGCGGCAAGGCTGGGGGCGGACTATGGTGATGATGCCTGGGGCCGGAGCAGTCTGTCGGTACTGGAGGCTCTTGAAAAGGTCGGGGTAACTATCCAGACAACGGGGCTTTCGTTTCTCAAACAGACGCCGGGGCCGGTGATCTTTGTCGGAAACCATCTGAGTGTACTGGAGACAGTCGTTCTTCCTGCCCTTATTATTCCTTACAAGTCTGTCACCTTCGTTGTCAAGGAAAGCCTTATCCACGTACCCGTTTTTAAGCATATCATGCGTTCCCGCAATCCGATTGTTGTTACCCGGAGCAATCCGCGCCATGATCTGAAAGTGGTTCTGGATGAGGGTTGTGATCGTCTGTCCAGAGGGGTGTCGATAATCATTTTTCCCCAGACGACGAGGTCACCGTTTAACCCGGAACAGTTCAGCACCATCGCCATCAAACTGGCCAGAAAGGCCGACGTGCCAATTATACCATTGGCTCTGTTGACGGATGCCTGGGAGAATGGCCGGATGATGAAGGACTTTGGCCGGATCAAGCCGAACCGAAAGGTGCACTTTGCCTTTGGTGAGCCGATGAAAGTCGAGGGAAAGGGAAATGACACACATCAGGCGGTGATTGATTTTATCCAGGAACACCTCGCATTCTGGCAGAGGTGATCCCGGCTGACCGTTATCCCCTGCCAGCGCATGTAACACGGAAAACCTGACGACTGACAGGGCTATTTTCCGGTGGCGGTTCTTCTGTGGTCAGCGATCCGGGGGCCGGGAAAATGATGGAGCAATTGCCTGTATCTTCAACATTCTTCTCCTGCTATGATTTTCCGCCGGGCGTTAATAGTTACTCAAAAACTGGATTACGTGCCGATGCTCTGTTATGATAAATAGTCCGTTTGCTGAACAACGGCCGACGACAGGGTACGTCAGGTCCGGTTACGAGACTGCTCCTGATAGGTGAGATAACCACACCGGGAAGAAACGTACAGATCACAATCGACTCGCCTCCGATGAACAGTACCGGTTACTGGAACAATAATAAGCAGACGGAAAAGTCGTTTTGCTCTGTCTGAAGTACCACAGCAAATTTCTTGATTTAAAAAATATCATGAATAAAAACAAATGGTAATGAACGTGGAGTTAAAAACGCCGGAAAGGTGACAGGTGAAAATGAGTTTTCTCAGAAATCTGCCGGTCCAGAGTAAAATCTCACTCCTGATTCTGGCCATCTCCGGCACCGCCCTGGTGCTCTTTTCTTTATTATCGGTTGTTTATCAGGTCCAGAGCCTACGAGACAGCACGGTTGAGAAATTTGCGCTCATCTCCCGGGCTGTGGCCCATTTCCATAGAGAGCATCCTGACTCCCTGGACCATTCCGTGGCGGAATTGCTGATTGGTTTTTTGAAAGAAGACGAGGACGTTGAACTAGCGGTTTTTTACAATATTCACAATGAGGTCTCTGGTGTCTACAATCCCAATCCCTCGGCTTCCGTTTTACCTCTCCTCCCGCCCGGGAACATGCATAACAACGAGCACTATTTTTTCAGAGACGGGCACACCTACAAACTGAAAGTCTTTATTCCTGTTTTCGAGGGAAACGAGCGTCTCGGCACGCTGTATGCCGTGACGAATCTCAACACGTTGAAAAAACAGGTTCTTAAAACCGTTTTGGTTCTGATCAGCGGTATGATTTTCTTTTTCCTTGCCGCCCATTTCATCTCTCGCAGAATGCAGCGTTCCATCTATGAGCCGTTTTATACTCTTGCCGGAACGGCTCGGGAGATAACCGAGTTCGGTGACTATTCTGTCCGCGTTGATCACAGCAGGGATGAGATTGGTGACCTGATAGGTAATTTCAATACCATGCTTGATGCCATTCAGGAACGGGATAACGAGCTGCATCAGCACCGGCATAATCTTGAACTGATGATAGAGGAACGCACGGAAGAACTTCGCCGGCATCGTGACGAGGCGGTGGCGGCAGCACAGGCAAAAACTGAATTCCTCGCCAACATGAGCCATGAAATTCGTACGCCGATGAACGGGGTTATCGGCGTCATTTCCCTCTTCAAGGATGCACCGTTGCCCGATGAGTATCGCCGGCTCCTCGGTACAGCAATAAAGTCCGCCGATTCGGTAATGTACGTCATCAATGATATCCTGGACTTTTCCAAAATAGATGCAGGTGTTCTGGAGTTTGAGTCTATTCCTTTTGATTTGCGGGAGTTAATGGATGAAACGGCGGCATTGTTTGTTGACTCGGTTAATTCCCAGAAGCTCGATATTGTCTGTTTTGTCCCCTTGGACGTCCACTGTTTTGTTGCCGGAGATCCGGCCAGACTGCGGCAGATCCTGAATAATCTTGTCAACAATGCCGTTAAGTTTACCCCGGAAGGCCAGATAATCCTGAAGGTTGAACGGATTGAAATAAAGGACAATAAACAACTGCTCAGGTTCGTCGTTGCCGATACAGGAATAGGTATCTCAGAGAAGGTCATACCGCGTCTTTTTGATAAATTTACCCAGGCCGAGGAATCGACGACCAGGCAATACGGCGGGACCGGACTGGGGTTGAATGTCTGTAAACAGCTTGTTGAACTGCAGGGCGGTGATATCGGCGTAAGCAGTGTTGAGAAACACGGCTCCGAATTCTGGTTTACGCTGCAGTTCGAGGTGGTGCCGGAACCGTTGATAACACCTTCGTGCATCGGACTTGAAAATGAGCGCATCCTTGTTGTCGATAATAATGAGACAACTCTCAAGGTCATTGAACACTACCTTTCGGCCTGTCACCAGGTAAAGGTCTCTTCATTTAAAAGCGGGAGATATGCCCTTAGATTTCTCGAGCAGCATTTGGCTACACAGAGTCCCTTCGATAAGATTCTGATTGATCATTATATGCCGGAGATGGATGGTATTCATCTTGCCGCGGCAATTAAGGAAAAATACGGAGAAAAAACGCCGGAAATGTATATGCTCAGTCCCGGTAGCCTGGGAGCTCAAAACGCTTTTCTGGCAGGTTTTAAGGACGTTATATACAAACCGGTTCGTATTGATCAGCTCTATGATACGCTGGCAGGTCGGAAAATCAGTCGGGCACGGTCAATTCAAGAACGCTGGCAGTCATCGCCGTCCCAGCTCAAGGGAAGGGTGTTGCTGGTGGATGACGAGCCTATCAACCGCAAAGTGGCACGTGCGATACTTGAGAAGCTGGGTCTTGAAACGGACACGGCGATCAATGGCCGGAAGGCCTTGGATTTACTTGAAACTAATGATTATGACGTCATTTTGATGGATTTGCAAATGCCTGAAATCAATGGCTATGAAGCGACCGAAAAAATCAGGGAACGGGAAACCAACCAATTTATTCGGCGAACAACTATTATTGCGATGACGGCCAACGCTTTGGAGAGTACCAGGGCCCGGTGCTTTGAGGTGGGAATGGATGATTACATCTCAAAACCGATAAAACCAGAATCATTAGCCGCACGTCTCAGTCCCTGGCTGAACCCCGGCACTAGCAATGTCCTGGCTGACAGAGAAGAACAGGACCCCCTGTATGAGCCGGATACGTCGGCTGCTCCGGCTACCTCTGATCTGGGACAGAGAGCGCTCCTTGCAATTTGTCGGTGGGGATGCGACTCTTCTGAACGATTTGACTCGTCTCTTTCTGGAAAGAAACGAGATTTTGCTTCGCAACCTTGAAGATGCCATCTATTCCGGTAACCCGGCCCGGCTTGACGACGCAGCCCATACGTACAAGGATGCGGTCAATCATTTCTGGGCTGAGTCCCTGCGAGAGGTTGCCTTTGAACTTGAAATGAAAGGGAAGTCCGGAATTATGAGCGGCAGCAAAGAACTATTTGCCAAACTGGATCGTATGGCTGTCAGACTGGTTGAAGAACTTAATCAATTTCTCAGAGAAGAGTAGGACGCGTGATCCTTCGCATGCATCAGAGAGATGTCTCTTTGTTAATGACGACTCTGTTTCTGCCCTGCTGTTTGGCTCGATAAAGCGCTATGTCTGCTGCCTTGGTCATCTCTTCCCCGTCCGTCATACTTCCACTCCAGGCGGCAACCCCGAGGCTGATTGTTGTCTTGACAGGGATGTTCCCGTGAAAAACCCGATGCAACTCCACTGCCGTGCGCAGTCGTTCGGCCAGTAATCCGGCTTCAAGCAGGCTGCTGCGGTCGCAGATGACCAGAAACTCCTCTCCTCCAATCCGACTGACCATATCGTAACTTCTGGCAGAGTTCTGGAAAATTCCGGCAATTTCTTTGAGAACCTTGTCTCCCACATCGTGGCCATACTTGTCATTGACCTGTTTGAAATTGTCCAGGTCAATCATTATACAGCAGAGCGGTTCTTTGTGCCGAAGTGACTCTGCCACGGCATCTTTGAGGCGGTTCAGGGCACTTCTGCGGTTCGGCAGGCCGGTGAGGACATCAGTCATCGCCATATTCTGAAGTTTCAGGTTCGCTGAAGCCAGAAGATCGGCGTATTGCTGAATAACCTCGCGGTCCCGGTGAATCATTTGTTGATAACCGATAATTCTCTCACCGCTCCGAATACGCGCTTCCAGGACCTTGGGGGTAAAAGGTTTTACCATAAAGTCGTCGGCCCCGGCTTCAAGTGCCTGGATGAGTTCCTCGTCTGATTCCTTGCCGGTGAGCATAATGATATAAATGTGACGGGTCGAGGCATTGTCTCTTAATGCTTTACACAAATCGATTCCGTTTAATTTGGGCATGCGCCAGTCGGTGATCAGTAAATGCGGCTTTTTCTCAAAAGCCAGTCTCAGTCCATCCTCACCATTGTCCGCCGTAAAGACCATGTTTCCGTTTCCATTCAACAGACGGCTCAGACTGAGCAGTGTCATGGGATCGTCATCAATCACCAGGATTTTGAATGTTTCTCTGTTAAGATATTGATTTAATGATGTATTTAAACTTCTTTCAGACTTGTTTAAATTTCGATAAGCCGGGCAATCCTGGGTAGGAATTTTGAGGATGTACCCCCAGCGTTGCCATTTCCTCACGATATCATCGAAAATATCTGCAAATTCAGACTCTTCTATCCCAAATGCAGTCGCGGATCTCTCGGCTGATATAATCCTGTCCTGTAATGGCATTTCCAGCAGGCACATCTCGGCTATGGTCTCAGCGAACAGCAACATCGTTCGTATCAGGGTAACATGCTCATCATCACGGTCCGGGCGCTCCTCGGCAGTATTGAAGTTCACTGCTTGGGCGAATACGTGGGGCAGGTGCCATGATTGGAACAGCTTACTGCTCAATTCTTCATGACCCAGACCGAAGTGCTTGACTTCCTGGTCGAGTTGAGACTGCCGGGAGAGTTGTCTGGAGAGAATCTCGGTGTAGTCTTCAGGGAACAGGGAAGCCAGGGCGAGGCGACCGACCTGGAACAGCAGGCCGCAGACAAAGAGTTCATCATGCTTCCTGTTGCCGGTACGGCGGGCAAGGACCCGGCAGGCGACAGCTCTGGCCAATGAGTGGGACCAGAACCTTTGATGGCTGAACAAGGTGCATCTGCCGTGCTTGTTCCGGGCCAGCAGTGAGAAGCCAAGCAGCAGCTGTATACTGGTCTCAGCCCCAAGTTTTGCCATCCCATCCGCGAGGGAAGGGGGGTTTTCAAACGGTAGGCTGATGCCTGTTACATACTCCAGGAGATAGGAACAAAGCTCCGGATCGGTCTCAACTTTTGCTGCAATCTGAGCCGGATCAGCACCAGGGAGATGATATTTTTCTGCTATTTCGTAAAAGAGAGGGGAGGGGCCGGGCATGGAGCCCATATCCATCAATCTTGAAAAAATTTCTGATTTACTCATCGGGCCCGCATAAAAAGAATTAAGCCTCACCCACGAAGTGCATCTCTATTACCGGTATTCAATAGTTATTTTAGCTGATAAATAGTGAAAGTACAAGTGCTTGGCCGCCATGAACAGACCAGTGGCAATAATGTGTTACAACGGGCGATGGAAAAAAAAACATCTCATGGTGCCAGCCTCCCGGAACCTGCCTGCGCGAAGAGCATAATCAGGGGATGGTGATCATCCCCTGGATGCGGTCAAGTTCAGCCAGGGACTGGGAGTAAAGAACTTTCGATCTGTTTTCACTGGAAAGGGCGCTGGCGTAATCCTGCTGGGCAATCAGGACATCAAGCGTCGTGGATCGTCCTGCGTCAAATTTTGCCTGTTCCGCTTCGAGTCTTTTTTCTGTTGCCAGGGCAGTTTTTGAAGTTGCTCCAATTGCCTTCAAGGCAAGTTCAACATCACGCAGGGTTACCCTGACTGTACGCCTGATTTCCTGTTTGAGGAGTTCGAGGCTTGTCCTGTTTTTATTTCTCAGGGCAAGCGCCTGACGATGCTGGCCTTCTGCCAGTGAATTGTCGAATGGTCGGGAAAGAGACACACCCACCTGCCACTGGGTATCGCTGTTGCTGAAGGAGTTGTCGATGGCGCTGCCATAGGTGTCCCCGGTTCCGCCATAGCCCAGGGAACCGAAAAGATTCAGGTCCGGGAGAATTTCGTTTTTGGCTTTGGTAACCTGGTAATCGGAGGCCTTGATCTGGAGTGACGCCGCCTTGACATCCGGGCGGTTTGTCAGTGCATTGTTCAGTACAGCTGTAATATCCGGTTCAACGGGCGTCGTATCAGGCAGATTCACCGGTTTGAATGGTGCCAGCCAGTCGTGACTGTTCATAAGAAATTTCAGATTATCTTCAGCCACGCCAACGGCACGTTCTCCTGTAATAAGATCCTGTTCTCGCAGGGCTACTTCGGACTCCGGCTGATAGATGTCGATCTTTGCCAGTTTTCCCGCGTTGATTTTTGTCAGGGTATCATCTCGTAATTTCTTGGCCAGGGTCAAGGCCAGTTGCAGGACATCAAGATTCTGGTGTGCAAAAACGAGTTCCCAATAGGCTTTTTTAACTGTCGCGGCCAGATCGGCTGCGGCACTGTCTACCTGAAATGAGCTGGCTTCGAGCTGAGTCAGGGCACTGTTCAGGTCTGCCATCTGGACTTCGGAACCTCGGCCTTTCAAAAGGGGCTGGCTGATACTGACTTCCACCCCGGTATTGTAAACCGGGTCAAAAAGATAGATATCGGAATTGGTATTAAGGTCGCCGTTGTTCCAGCGCAAATCCATTTCCGTACCGGTGGAAAAGCGTTTCTGGACCCCGGCGTTCCAGGTAGCGGTGCGCTCCTCTGCTAAAGCGATAACGGTGACCGGTTGCGTATTGTTATCGGTCGCCCCGATATCGGCCGAGAGTAGCGGATCAAAAACGCCTTCAGCGGCGAGGGCGGTCCCTTCTGCGAAGGCAACATCCTGTTGCTGCAATTTAAGGCCCAGGTTTTCCCTTAGGGCTGTTTCCACGGCCTCTGCTATGTCAAGTGCTATAACTTCATTCGTGTTGCCGGAATCACTGCCGAAACAGTGTCCGGGAATGATAACAAGCCCGAGGCTGATAAAAAGTGAAAATGATCTGAAAAAAAGTAGGTATCTCATTCCTGTTCCTTTTTTATAAGAGGTTCGCCGGCAAGCCAGGGATATGGTTTCCAGTAGAGGTCTTCTATCGTTTCGCCGATTCGCCGGCGAAATTCAGAGGCTTGTTCGATCATATAATAGAGGGTTGGTACGACCAGCAGGGTCAGAAAGGTGGCGACCATCAGACCGAAAATTACCACGACGGCCATGGAGCGCCACCACTGGCTTGATTCGCTTACCCACGACATCGAGAAGGTGTGAAAATCAAAGGATATGCCGGTCACCATGGGGATGAGGCCAAGGATGGTGGTTACCGCTGTCAGTAGTACCGGTCTCAGCCTGGTGGCTCCGGCGGAAATGACCGCATCGCGCAATTCGTAGCCGCGTTCTCTGAGTTTATTGGTGTAATCGATCAGGACGATGGCATTGTTGACAACGACGCCAGCCAGAGAGATGACCCCGACTCCGGTCATGATGATACCGAAAGGCTGAGCAAACAGGGCCAGCCCGAGAAAAGCTCCACCCAGAGACAGGATGACCGAGGTCATGATAATAAACGGCTGGCTGACCGAATTAAACATTGCTACCAGGATAAGAAAAATTAACAGGAGTGCTACCAGGAAGGCCTTGGTGAGAAAATCCTCCGATTCCTGCTGAAATTCAAACTCTCCGGTGAATTTCACATTATATCCGGGCGGCAAGGCAACGCGTTGAAGAAATTTCTCGGCTTCCGCCCGAGCCACAGGACCCGGGATTTTTGTCTCATCGACATTGGCCTTTACGGTAACGACCCGTTGGTTATTGATCCGGTTAATATCTCCGATAGACCCGGCAAAGGTGATCCTGGCCAAGGTTGAGAGCGGAACAATCTCGCCTGAGGGGGTCGGCAGCATCAGTTCATTGAGCAGGTCGACCACCTTGCGATCTGCCTCCTTAAGCTGAACCGTGATATCGTAATCATCATCACCCTCCCGGAAGGAGGAAACCTCAAGACCGTTGTAGGCACTTTTCAGGGCAAAGCCGATCATACTGGTTGTCATACCGAACAGGGCCGCCTTTTGTCGATCAACGTTTACTTGTACCGACGGAATTCCCTGAACAAAATCATCGCGGACATCTTCAACGTATGGGATGGTTGTAAGTATATCCTTGATCTTTTTTGAAATTTCACCAAGCACAATGAAATTGTCACCCGACACCTCGATATTGATCGGGGCGCCGGTCGGTGGTCCTTCCTCTTCTTTGGCAATGGTGATTTTTCCGCCGGGAATGTTCTGGACACGATGACGTATCTCTTCCACATCCTTCTCGGAAGAGCGCCAGCGATCCTGGAGCTCGACAAAACGTACGCCCACATGACTTGGGGTGTTTGATGAGAATGACGAGCCACCGCTTGCTTTAACGGTTCCTTTCATATAGATGCTTTCGATATTTTTCAGATCACTGGGACCTGACAATATCAGGCCGTTACCCATATCATGCTTTTTCGGGGCAAGGGCCTGTAACGGTGTCAGATCGGGATCAGGCGAACTGCCTCCTGTCTCGTTATCAACACCGCTGAGAGCGAATTCGACGCGTTGGATGATACGGTCGACATAGTCGATACTCGCCCCCTCCGGTACATCGACGTTGACATAAATTCCTTTTGGTTCAATTTCAGGGAAAAATTCCAGCGGTTTTTGCAGACCGACCACCAGCAGCCAGCCCTGTACCATCAGGATCAGTATGCAGAAGGCGATGAGGATGACGCTCAGGGGCGTGCGAAGAGCATGTTTCAGAACCCTGCTATAGCCGGTCAGCAGAAATCCCTTGATCTCTGCCGGTTTTTCTACCGCAGCCAGGAGCTCTTCCTGGGGCAGCTGCACTCTCGTCGTTCGGGGATTTTTCACTTTCATGAAGAGAGAGGCCATGGCCGGGTTAATGACCAGGGCAACAAAAAGGCTTGAAGAGAGGGTAATGATCAGGGTGAGCGGCAGGTAGCTCATGAATTCGCCCATGATTCCCGGCCAGAATAGCATGGGGGAAAAGGCGGCCAGGGTGGTCAGGGTCGAGCCGATGACCGGATAAGCGACTTCTGAAGTTGCCTTCATGGCCGCTTCCTGGCGTGAGGCTCCCTGCTCCATGTAGCGGTAGCAGTTCTCGACAATGACAATGGCATTGTCAACGAGCATGCCGAGCGCAAGCGTCAGGCTGAACAGCACGACCATGTTCAGGGTTATTCCCATCAGGTAGAGCACGATGAAGGTGAGCAGCATGGAAAAGGGGATGGCCAGGCTGACCAGCAGTGCGTTTCTGATGCCCATGACCAGGAAAATGACAATAAGGACCAGGACCAGGCCCGAGAGAATATTGTTCTCCAGGTCCGCTACCATGTTTTTGATGTCACGGGATTTGTCCAGAACCTTGGTGATCTCGGTGCCAAGGGGCCAGGATGACTGTCTGAGTTCCATCAGGGTATCAACCGCGTTGCTGATCGGGATAATGTTTTCACCCGAACGTTTCTTTACCGAAATATTGATCGCGTCTCTGCCGTTTAAGCGGGAGCGGGATGTTTCTTCCTTGAAGCCGTCAACGACCTTGGCAACATCTTTGAGATAGACCGGTTCACCGTCATGAATGGTCAGGACAAGGCCGTAGATTTCTTCAGGGGTGGAAAACTCTCCCGGGACCCGTAATTGGAAGCGCCCATTGCCAAGGCGGATGGCCCCACCGGAGGTGTTCTGGTTTTCAGCATAGACAACTGACTGAAGGTTGCTGATACTCAGTCCGTAATGGGCCAGTTTCTCCGGATCGACTTCTACCCTGATCTCCCGCTCAAGACCGCCGGTGACATCCACCTCAAGAACACCGCTGATTGCCTCGATATCATCTTTAAGATCATCGGCAATCTTTTTCAGACAGGGCAGGCCGCAGGTACCGGAAAGAGAAAAGACAACAATGGGCATTTCAGAAAAGTTCACCTCGAATACCGATGGGTCATCTTCAAGATCGGTCGGCAGTTCACCCAGTGCCTCGTCAACTTTGTCCTTGACATCCTGCAGGGCCTTGTCGATATCAGTGCCGGTGATGAACTCGATATTAATCGAAGATAGTCCTTCGGAACTGACCGACTGAATTTTCTTTAAACCATCCAGTCCCTTGAGTTTCTTTTCAATCTCGATGGTCACCGCTGTTTCTATATCGGTTGGAGAGACGCCCCGATAACTCGTGGAAACAAAGACATTGGGAATGGTGATATCGGGATCGCTCTCCCGTGGCAGCACCATATAGCAATAGACGCCGATGATGATGAGCAGAAGGGCAAGTACAACAACTGTTGTACTTTTTTTGACGGCTGTATCGGAGATGATCATAACGCGTATGCTCCGGGGTCAGTAATGGTTTTCACCACCTTTACCGTTCGTCCGTCCTCGACATCACGATGTCCCTCCACCACAACATTTTCACCCGGTGCCAGTCCTTTGGTAATTTCAACCATCCACCCTTCCATAATACCGGTTTTCACCAGTCGTTTTTCGACCACCGAGTCTTTTTCAACAAAGACGTATTGTTCACCGTTGCGTGAGATAATTGAGTAGAAGGGGATGGACACGGCATTGGCCCTTGTTTGCTTGACAATGTCAGCCCGGACGAACATGCCCGGAAGAATGGCATGGTCGGGATTGTCGATCGCCAGTTCAAGTCGATACAATCGTGCGGCGGATTCCGGTGAGGACGAGACGTAATAACGACGACCGGCGACCTTGATGTCATCAAGAGCCTGGATTGAAACGTTAACCGTGTCAAGTGTTCGCACCGCGGTGATATCGGACTCCGGTATGCCGATGACAGCCTTTACCTGATCGATCTGCAGTATGACACCGATCGGGTCGCCCACACCCAGGAACATGCCGATTTTCGCGTCAAGCCGCCTGATTATCCCGTCCATCGGAGCTCTCACGGTACAGCGTTCGAACAGAAGGCGGGCATTGTCAAGATCGGCCTTGGTTGTCTGCATCTGGGTCTCCCGGGCGTCCAGTTCTGCAGTCGGAATGACCCCCTGTGCATACACGCTCTTATCCCGCTCAAATTCGCTCTTTGCCAGCTTATAGGCGGCGCTTGCCCGTTCCTGGGCAATGCGATAATCGTCGTCCTCGATGAGAATCATAACATCGCCTTTTTTTACACGTTCTCCTTCCTTGACCGGCACATTTGCAACGGTGCCGGCAATTGTTGCCGTCAGGTCTAGTTTCGTCCAGGCCTCGATCGAGCCGGGCAGACTGAGACGGTTACTGATGGTGCCGGGGACGGTTTTCATGACCACGGTATTGACCGGCGGCCGTTCCTGCTTGACGGCTGCTTCCTGTTCCGCCTGGAGCGCCGATCGTTTGTCGCTGATGGTCATAAAGAGGATGATGATTAAGCCGGCCAGCGCCAGTAGGAATAGACGGGGCAGGTTCCGCCAGAAAAAGAAGACGATTTTCCCTCTGGGTGTCTTCGGTTTTTCATACTGATTTTTCATGGTTTGGTTCCCGTTTGGCCTTTCTCCGGCTTGAGGCCGTTAATGGTCTGCTGAATCAGAATTTCCATGGATAGTGCGATATCTTCAGTTGCTATCATACCGTTGTACCAGCATGACAATATCAGCAGGTAAAGTGAGTAAAAGTGTCCTGAGATATGCAGGAGTTCAAGTTTGTTGTCCAGTTCACCCCGTTCCTGGGCGTTTTCATAGATCGGATAGAGCATCTCGAAATATCTGTCTTGTATTTCCTTATCCTCAGTAGAATAATGCTCCCGTGGAAAAATCTTTTCCTGCAGGAATAGTCTTCCGAATTCCTTGTTTTTAGTTACATGCCTGAACTCCGCCATGAATATGACAAGAAGCTGTTCTTTGAGTGAGGTGTCAGGGTCGGTGCCGGCGGCCAGTTCATTCCTGGTGTATTCCAGCTGGTCTTCGCAAAAGGCTCTGACAATGTCCCTTTTTGTCTCAAAATAACTGTAGATTGTTCCCTTCCCGATTCCCGCCTCCCTGGCGAGTTCTTCAATACTGGTTTGATCGTAACCCTTGACGGAAAAGAGGCGGATCGCCGCCTCCAGAATACCCTTTCTCTTATCGATCTTGTTCTGCTCTCTTGTTGATTTCATGACACCTTTTCCGGGAAGTGCGGATAATGTCGACGAGGGATGCGGTAAATAAGTGAATCCCCCTTGCCAAACACCGCGTGCCTGTTAAACGGGCGAAAAATAATCGTTTGAGCCAATTTTAATGCCTTCCGTTTTGTTGAAAAACCTGACTGCGGTCGATATATAACCGTGACCCTGACCACAGTCAATATTATTTATTGACTGCGGTCATATTTATTTTTCAGAAACGAGTAATATATTGATTTTTTGTGGAACAGATGAGAACTATTCCAGTCATAAAGGGCATGATTTTGTTTTAATCTGAACGAAACTGGAAAAAGGGCATCATCCGGCAGGCTGCTAGACTGGATATTTAGCGAGTTGAGACAGTCTGCTCGTCAAGGAGACGTGCGATTCACCATGGGCGCAGGTGAATTGCTAAAGCGACGCGGAAAAGCGGGCGGTATCGACTTTCCTCTGGTGAACATTTCCAGTTACTGAAGCAATGGTCACGAGAGTCCAAAGCGAGCCTTCACTATGCATTGAAATAACCATAATATTTCTCGTTATTTCTTATAGGTAGGATCGCTTATGGGGAATGTTCATGAAAATTCAGGCGAGCATTGCTATTGTCTTTCGTCCTGTCATATGGTAGAGCGGTCCGACGGCGCGGGAACCATCGATTGCGGCGTTACACATGCCGGACCTTAGGCTGGGCCGTAATGCAGGTTATTCAGTTGCAAGGGGCAGGAAATGGATATTCAGGTCTGGATGAGCCAGTTATTGAGCCAATTGGCAGGGTCCTTAAACGTTGGTTATGCCTTCGGTGCCGGTATGGTGTCTGCAGTCAACCCGTGCGGTTTCGTGATGTTGCCTTGCCTACCTGTCACTCTATCTCGGGGCCGGCGAGGAGAAATTTAAACAGCAGTCCTGGTTCTACCGGCTGGGCAAGGCGGTCGGCATCACCTGCGTGGTAACGGCCGGCTTCGGCTTTTTGTTCGGCACGATCGGGATAGTGGTTTCAGCCGGCGGGGCAGTCTTGTTTTCTATCATGCCCTGGATCTCTGTCCTGATTGGTACCGGACTGATTCTTGTTGGTATCCTGATGTTGTTCGGTAAGCATTTTTCCTTTGGCATCCTGATGAAACTGGGCAATCGCATCGGTGATCCGCGGACTATCAGCGTTCGGGGCTTTTTCCTCTTCGGACTTGCCTTCGGTGCGACTTCGCTAAGCTGTACCCTGCCGATATTTCTTGTTGTCGTCGGCAGTTCCTTAAGCTCGGGAGCGTTCACTGCCGGCATGATGGAATTCATCTGGTATATTCTTGGAACCGGTACCGTTTTTCTGCTGCTGACCGTCGGCATGGCTTTTATCAAGGGCAGCGTGGTTGTTAGTATTCTCAGGCATATTGTTCCTCATGTCAATTTCATCTCAGCACTCATCCTTATCGTTGCCGGAGCCTATATCTCTTATTACTGGCTGACAAGCGGATTGCTGCTCCAGGGATGACGCTGGCCGGATGACTGATGGGGTTCAATGATTAGAGGTGGAAGTGTAAGGGGGCTTGCATGATGGGAAAGCAGGTCGATTTTTTTCTTCCTCAACTTCCTCTCTCCACCCGACCTGTATCAAGCATCATGCCAAGACCCTCTTTTCAGTCGAGGCCGGCACCCTTTGAACGTTCGCTCCAGGCAGCGTTTCTTCGTAAACAATCAATGGCGCGATGCCCATGCGTGCCGGTGGTCATGAGCAGGGTTGAAAGAATTATCGTTTCAGTGGAAAATGCGGATCAGGCTGCCTGATTGATTGCCTCGGCGACCGCGAGAGCATACCTTGTTGACGCGACATCATGCACCCTGAAAATCGAAACGTTTTTTGTCAGGCACAATGCTGAAACTACTGCCGTGGCCATGTCGCGGTGTCCGGCTTCGAGGCCGGTGATATCGCTGAGAAAACGTTTTCGAGAGTGTCCCAGCATGACCGGTTGACCAAGTACGCAGAACTCTTCAAGGTGTTTGAGAAGAGAGAGATTGTGAACAAGTTTCTTGCCAAAGCCGATGCCCGGGTCAATGATAAGCCGTGTGGATCAATACCTGCCGATGCTAATGTCGTCAATCGTTCCCTGAAAAAATCAATGATTTCCTTAACCACATCATCATAGAAAGGAGCATCCTGCATGGTGTCGGGTGAGCCCTGCATATGCATGATGATGATCTCGCAGCTGCTTTCGCGGGCGACATCAATCAGGGCAGGGTCTTTACGAAAAGCCCAGACGTCATTAAGAATTGTCGCTCCTGCAGCAAGAGCCTGTCTGGCTACTTCCGCTTTGCTGGTATCAATGGATATGCTATATCGGAGAAGGAGCGGATGGCCCTGATTACCGGGATGGTACGTGACAGTTCATCTTTGCAGCTGACCGGCTCTGCATAAGGCCTTGTTGATTCACCACCGACATCAAGGATATCGGCCCCGCAATCAATGAGGTGACGGGCATGTTCGACGGCAGCCTTCTCTGAATAGAAAGAGCCACCGTCTGAAAAAGAATCAGGGGTCACGTTGATAATACCCATGACCCTGATTTTTGCAGCGTTGGTCATGTTACGGTGCCGATATCCCGGGTTCCTCCTGGGTGACCGGTCCCTTTCTTCGCCTGCACTTCCGTTTCCGTTTCCGTTTCCGTTTCCGTCTCCGTTTTCGGTTCTGTCTCAGAGGGTTTTTCTTTCTTCAACGATGCCGGTTTGGCCTTTTTTTTCACGAGGGTTTTCTTTTTCTTAGCCTCTCGAAAGGCATACTCTTCCGGTCGCATTTCAGCCAGGATTTGTTCAATATCCTCAAGCACAATGGTCTCTTTTTCCAGAAGTTCGTTGGCCATCCGCTTCAGTATATCAATATTTTTTTCAAGAAGTTTTGATACCCGGTCACTTGATTCCAAGACAATATCCTTGACGGCCATGTCTATTTGCCGAGCGGTTTCCTCACTGAAATCACGAGTTTTCCCCATTTCGCGGCCAAGGAAGATCTGCTCTTCCTTTTTGCCATAGGTGAGTGGACCGAGTTCATCGCTCATACCCCATTCGCAGACCATTTTCCTGGCCAGTCCGGTAGCACGTTCGAGATCATTACCTGCACCGGTGGTGATTTCATCAAAAATAAGCTTTTCGGCAACTCTGCCGCCAAAGAGGATGGAGATCGTGTTTTTCAGAAACCCCTTGGAATGGGTATACTTCTCATCCATCGGTAGCTGCATGGTAAGGCCGAGTGCTCTTCCCCGCGGGATAATGGTAACTTTATGGATCGGATCGGTATCGGGAAGCAGAAAGGCGACCAGCGCATGACCGGCTTCGTGATACGCGGTAACCTCTTTCTCCTTTTCGGTGATGATCATCGAGCGTCGCTCGGCTCCCATCATGATCTTGTCTTTGGCTTTCTCCAGCAACTCAAGGTCAATTTCTTTTGCTCCACCCCTGGCCGCTAACAGGGCTGCCTCGTTAATAAGGTTTTCCAGATCAGCGCCTGAGAACCCGGGGGTTCCCCTGGCCAGAATCTCATAATCGACATTGGCGGCCATCTTGGTTTTTTTGCCGTAAATCTCGAGAATCTTCTGTCGCCCGCCAATATCGGGAATCGGTACGATGACCTGGCGGTCGAAACGGCCGGGTCTGAGCAGCGCCGGATCAAGGACATCAGGCCTGTTGGTGGCGGCAACGATGATGACACCTTCGTTTGACTCAAACCCATCCATTTCCACCAGCAGCTGGTTCAGGGTTTGTTCCCGTTCATCATGACCGCCGCCAAGACCTGCGCCGCGGTGACGGCCGACGGCATCAATCTCGTCAATGAAAATGATGCACGGCGCGTGTTTCTTGCCCTGGACAAACAGGTCTCTTACCCGGGAAGCACCGACACCGACAAACATTTCGACAAAATCTGAACCGGAAATTGAAAAGAAGGGTACGTCCGCTTCTCCGGCAATAGCTCGAGCCAGCAGGGTTTTTCCTGTTCCCGGCGATCCTGCCAGTAACACCCCTTTGGGAATTCTGCCGCCCAGTACGGTAAATTTATGGGGATCTCTGAGAAAATCGATGATTTCTTCAAGTTCTTCTTTTGATTCATCGATACCGGCAACATCGGCGAAGGTGACCTTGTTGGTCCCTTTTTCCATCAGTTTGGCTTTCGTTTTACCAAAGGACAGCGCACCGCCCTTTCCGCCTCCCTGCATCTGACGCATGAAGAAGATCCAGACACCAATCAGAAGCAGCATCGGGAACCAGGAAACGAAAATGGTCATGAACCAGCTTTCCTTCTGGCTTTCTTTAACGTTGATATCAACCCCGGCAGCTCTCAAGAGGGGGATGAGTTCGGTATCGATGACCGGATAAATGGTTCGAAATGGCCGTCCATCTTGAAGCGTTCCGGAAATGGTGTCACCTTCGATAGCGACCCGGTTAATCGATTTGTTGTCAACCTTGGTCATGAATTCGCTGTAAGTGAGCGTGGATACATTACCCTGCGGTTTGTTGAACAGATTGAACAACAGGATCATGGTCAAGCCGATCACCAGCCACATGCTCAGATTCTTATAAAAAGTATTCAAAAAAGACCTCCTGGAACGTTTACGCGGTGCCACGTTGTGTTATACTGGTTGAAATTCCTATAACAGGACACCGATGATAGCCTCTGACGATAGCCAGTTACATTATAACATCTTTGGGCAATGTCGAGCGCATACCTGTCATTAATGTAGTCATCAAGCAAATTTTTGCACAGCTTTTACCCCAATTTGTTCTTCCTTCAATGCTTTTATCGCCTTAACGAAGGCAGCAGCGCCGCTGACAGTGGTGGTGTAAGGGATATGCAGATCAATTGCCGCGCGCCTGATCTGATAACTGTCATCGGTGGTACGTTTACCAAGAGAGGTATTGATGACCCAGCAGATATCACGATCATATACTTTATCTAGAATATGCGGTCGTCCCTGGGAAATTTTATTGATCTGCTGACAGTCAATAGCGCTTTCCTTCAGAAACAGTGCGGTGCCGCTGGTGGCAAAGATACTGAAGCCCAGGTCCCTCAGTGCCCGGGCAACCGGTACCATAGCTCCCTTGTCATTGTCTCGTACTGAGATGAAAACATTGCCCTCGGCCGGCACTGAGGAACCGGCTGCCATTTGTGCTTTGCCGATGGCCAGGCCAAGTCTGTCGTCTATGCCCATCACTTCCCCGGTTGATTTCATTTCCGGACCGAGCAGGGTGTCAACACCTGCAAAACGGTCAAAGGGAAAGACGGCCTCCTTTACGGCCCAGTGATTGATTTCGACTTCTTTGGTCAAACCGAGTTCTGCAAGTTTCCAACCCATCATGACCTTGGTTGCCAGTTTGGCAAGAGGTACTCCTGTTGCTTTACTGACAAACGGTACCGTTCGTGATGCACGCGGATTGACCTCAAGGACATAAAGGGTTTCTTCCTTAACGGCAAATTGTACATTCATCAAACCGATGACTCCCAATTCTGCTGCCATCGACCTGCTGGAATCTTTTATTTCTTCAATTATCCCGGCAGACAGGGTATGGGGCGGCAGAACACAGGCTGAATCGCCGGAGTGGATGCCCGCCTCTTCAATATGTTCCATGATTCCGCCGATAATCGTCGTGGTTCCGTCACTGATGGCATCGACGTCAACCTCTATGGCATCCTTGAGGAACTTATCAATGAGAATCGGATGGTCCTGCGTCATGCCTCTGATGGACTTCATGAAATCTCGGATTCCATCCTCACTGTAGGCAATCCGCATGGCGCGCCCGCCAAGGACATAGGATGGCCTGATGACAACCGGATAACCTATTTTTTCCGCAACGGCAAGCGCCTCTTCCTCGGTGTGTACCGTATCGTTATCCGGCTGTCTGAGGCCGAGTTTCTGCAGGAACTGCTGGAATCGTTCACGATCTTCGGCCCGATCGATGGCATCCGGGGACGTGCCTATAATGGGAACACCGGCCTGCTCAAGTGGAACGGCCAGGTTGAGCGGGGTCTGGCCGCCAAACTGTACAATGACGCCATACGGCTGTTCCTGCTCAATGATATTGAGCACATCTTCACGGGTAAGCGGCTCAAAATAGAGCTTATCCGAGGTGTCGTAGTCAGTGGATACCGTTTCCGGGTTGGAATTTACCATGATCGACTCGATACCGATCTCCTCCAGGGCAAAAGAGGCATGCACGCAGCAATAGTCAAACTCGATACCCTGGCCGATTCTGTTCGGACCGCCACCGAGAATGATGACCTTCTTCTTATCGCTCCGCCGTGCCTCGTTTTCCTGCTCATACGTGGAATAGTAATAAGGTGTGTATGATTCAAATTCAGCGCCGCAGGTATCGACCAGCTTGTATACCGGCAGGATATCCAGTTTTCTCCGGTGTTCTCTGATATCGTTTTCCGATGTCCTGGTCAAAAAGGCCAGCTGCTTGTCGGAAAAGCCCTGTTGCTTGCATCGGTATAAAAACGGCGCATCAAGTCCCGGAAATCCGCGCGCGCTTACTTCCTCTTCGGTCTCGACGATCTGCTGCAGGTTGTTCAGAAACCATGGATCGATCTGCGTCAGCTGGGATATCCTGTTGACCGTCATCTTGCGTTTCAGCGCCTCGTAGATAAAGGCCACGCGCTTGGAGTTAGGAACCAGCAGCCCGCTTTCAAGATCGAGAGCGTCGAGATGAGAAAGGATTTCACAGCCATCTCCGCCAAATCCGGACCGTCCTGTTTCAAGTGAGCGCATGCCTTTCTGGAAGGCCTCTTTGAAGGTACGGCCAATGGCCATGGTTTCCCCCACGGATTTCATGGAGGTGGTCAGGATGTCCTTGGCATCAGGAAATTTTTCAAAGGTCCAGCGAGGAATTTTGACGACACAGTAGTCGATGGTCGGTTCGAAAGAGGCGAGCGTCTCCCGGGTGATGTCATTGGGTATCTCATCAAGCGTGTAACCGACGGCCAGTTTGGCCGCGATTTTGGCAATGGGGAAACCGGTTGCCTTTGAGGCAAGGGCGGAGCTTCTTGATACCCGCGGATTCATTTCAATGACCATCAGTTCGCCATCGAGCGGATTGACGGCAAACTGCACATTGGAACCGCCTGTTTCAACACCGATCTCACGAATGATGGCAATGGCGGCATCGCGCATGTTCTGGTATTCTCGATCGGTGAGTGTCTGAATGGGGGCGACGGTAATTGAGTCACCCGTATGTACACCCATCGCATCCATGTTTTCGATGGAACAGATGATGACCACATTGTCTTTTGCGTCCCGCATGACTTCGAGCTCGTATTCTTTCCAGCCCAGGAGGCTGCGTTCAAGCATGATCTCGGTGGTCATGGAGAGATCGAGTCCCTGCTTGCAGAAATCTTCAAGCTCCTGGCGGTTGTAGGCGACGCCGCCCCCGGTTCCGCCAAGCGTAAAGCTCGGACGCACGATTATCGGGAAACCGATTTCATCAGCCGCAGCTACTGCTTCGGGCAAGGTGTGGATGATCACTGATTCCGGCACCTTCAGGTTGATGGCCCGCATCGCTTCGCGAAATTCATCCCTGCCTTCGGCCTTTTTTATCACGTCGATATTGGCCGCAAGCATTTCAACGTTATATTTTTCCAGGATGCCGAGTTCTGCAACCTTGATAGCTGTGTTCAGGGCCGTCTGTCCGCCAAGGGTGGGAAGCAGCGCATCAGGGCGTTCGATTTCTATGACACGCGCAACCATTTCAGGTGTGATGGGTTCGATGTAAGTCGCGTCGGCAATGCCGGGATCGGTCATGATGGTGGCCGGATTGGAGTTGATCAGCACAACTTCATAGCCTTCTTCCTTGAGGGCCTTGACCGCCTGGGTCCCTGAATAGTCAAACTCGCAGGCCTGGCTGATGATGATCGGGCCTGAGCCTATGATGAGGATCTTTTTGATATCGGTTCGTTTTGGCATAACGTTATGGCAGGTGGTCAGAGCGTTAGGTTTTGTTTGTTGTTAAGACACCACGGAGTTTTTTTACCCTTTGTGTTCGTTCATCAGGTCGATGAAGCGGTCAAACAGATACATGGCATCGTGCGGTCCGGGGGCATGTTCCGGATGGTATTGAACAGAGAAAGCCGGATATTTCCGGTGTTTCATGCCTTCACAGCTCTGGTCGTTGAGATTGATATGGGTCATCTCCACTTCTTCAGGATCGAGAGAATCCATGTTCACACAGAAACCGTGGTTCTGGCTAGTGATTTCCACTTTGCCGGTGAGAAGGTCTTTTACCGGCTGGTTGCCTCCGCGATGACCGAATTTTAATTTATAGGTCGACCCGCCGTAGGCCAGACCAAGCATCTGGTGCCCAAGGCAGATGCCGAAAACCGGTTTTTTCCCGAGCAATTCCCTGAGGGTTTCAACGACTCCCGCAACCCCTTCGGGATCTCCGGGGCCGTTTGACAGGAAAATACCGTCCGGATGCATGGAGAGTACCGTTTTGGCATCGGTGGTGGCAGGAACGACCTGTACCCGGCAGCCTTTTTCGCAAAGAATTCTGATCTGGTTGAATTTGATGCCGAAGTCAAAGGCCACTACTTTCAGATCATCAGGCGCTCCCGCAGCAGTTGTGAAATTCCCGCCGGGGACCGGCTTGTTTCCCGTCCAGCCATAGGGCTCGGTGCTGCTTACCAGTTTTACCATGTCCTGGCCAAGCAACCCGGTCCACTGTTGCGCCCGTCTGACAAGTGACTCAGGATCGAGATCCATGGTCGAGACAATGCCTTTCATGGCACCGACCGTGCGGATGTGCCGTACCAGCGCCCTGGTGTCAAAGCCCTCAACACCAAGAACATCGTGGGCTTTCAGAAAATCGGCAAGTGTCTGACGCGATCTGAAGTTTGACGGGATCGCATTATATTCTTTGACCAGGAAGGCTTTCGGATGTACCGACGCGGATTCCATATCCTCCGGGTTTACGCCATAATTACCAATCAGCGGATAGGTCATGGTGATGATCTGTCCGGTATAGGACGGATCGGTGAGAATTTCCTGGTAACCGCTCATTGAGGTATTGAATACCATTTCACCAACGGCTTCCCCTGGTCCGGTAAAAGAATGCCCTTCAAAGACGGTGCCGTCTTCCAGGGCAATGAGTGCTTTCATATGAACATCCTTTTGTTCGGGCGGTTTACTGACCGCGGTAGTCTGAGCAGCGGCTCAAAAAAAAGAGGATATCTATGGTCTTATACCGCCGGGTCTAGCCCGTGTCCGCTGGTCTTGATCAGCACGGCGATTCTTGCTGCATTTTGTTAAGACAAAACCACAATACTTAACCCGGAAAACCCTTTTGCGTCAACCTTATTTAAACATCCGGAGATCCGCCACTTTCATTGTCGTCTGCTCTTTTTTGCTTTCGAGAAGCAAAGCAAGCCCCCAAACGGCTCATCCTGCAGACCGGCAGGGCCAGAAAAATGATACATCCGTTTATAAACATGGTGCGCTGAGAGCCGTACCATCGACGTAAATTTCTGAAGCCCATTTGCAACCCTTGAGTTTACCTGGACCCTGTGGTAAAAGCAGCAGCATGTTACATACAACAGATAACCAGAAGGATCGGACGTTGAAAAATCTTACCTGGCTTGAGCTGAAAGAAGTTGAAACACCGACGCTTCAGATAGATCGATTCAGTGCCGCCTCCAACGAATCATGGTGCGTTCTCGGCGATGTCGGCTCAGGTATTGATACCTTTGTGCAGCTTCTCTCAGGACACATTGAAGCGGACAGGGCCGGCCTGTTCAGGGTGCCGGATAGCTGTGCTGTCGTCAGTTTCAGGGCCCAGCAGGAATTGTATGAACAGGAGGTCCGGAACGATGATTCTGATTTTATGGACAGGATTGACCCGGGAACGCTGGCCCGTGATTTTATCGGTCCCCATGGTGAGATCCGGGAGTTGATACACCTGTTCCGGCTTGGGCACGTGATGAATAGCGGCTATCGCCAGCTGAGTTCCGGTGAAAGCCGGAAGCTCCTTCTTCTTCAGGCAATCACCAACGGTGCCACCAGTATTCTGGTTGAAAAACCGTACGATGGTCTTGACATCCAGTCCTGCGAGGATTTTGACCGTACGATGCTCCGTCTCATGGAGCAGGGTATCGGCATTGTTATCGTCATTGCCAGCAGGAGTGATATTCCCCGCTGGTGCACGCACCTGGCCGTGATTGATGAGAAGAAAGTCGTACTCCAGGGAGAGATGCGTTCTGTTCTTGAAAGGGCTCAGGAGCGGCGCAGCGGTGAAGGCTGGTCTGAAATCATAAAGGGTTTCAACAAGGAGCCGGAGAGTAAGGCATCAGAGGAACTGGTGCGGCTGGTGAATGGGCGGGCACGTTATGGCGGGCGGATTATTTTCACCGGACTCGATCTGTCCGTTCGTCAGGGGCAGCATACCCTTGTTACCGGTCCTAATGGTGCCGGCAAGTCAACCCTGCTGTCGCTCATCACCGGGGATCATCCTGATTGCTATACAAACGAGTTGTACCTGTTCGGTCTGCGCCGCGGTAGCGGTGAATCTATCTGGCAACTGAAGAAAGAGATGGGTATCGTCAGCCCGGCCCTGCACCGGGAACACTATATTCCCGGGAATGCCTTGCAAGTTGTCATTTCCGGATTCTACGATTCAATCGGGTTGTACCGGAACTATACCGGTGAGCAACAGCACCGTGCCCGGAAATGGCTTGGCAGGATAGGTCTGGGCGCTTTTGAGAACACTCCCTTTCGCCGCCTGAGTTACGCTCAGCAGCGTCTTACCCTTATCGCCCGCGCCTTGATCAAAATGCCCAGGCTCCTCATCCTTGATGAGCCTACGCAGGGACTTGACGACAGTAACCGGAGTCATCTTCTCGATTTCCTGGAAATGGTGGCGGAAAAAGAGATCAGCACCATTCTTTACGTCAGTCATCGACGCGACGAATATCGTGATTTTTTCCGACAGCGCATTGAATTGAAACAGCAGGTATGATACGTGCCGGAGGCGGGTGCTTCAGATCGGATGAGACCGGAAAACGGCAAAAAAAAGGGAGATGCCCGGCAGGGCATCTCCCGGCAGCAGTTTCTCTTTTTATTCTAAGAGAAGGAATCTGCGAAGAGCTTTTCAATTGCCTCACGTCCCGCGTCACTGAGGTATCTCGTGCCGGAACCGACAAAGGTCTCATACTTGATTCGAGGCTCATCTTCCACCCAGCCATCCTTCCAGGTGAACCATTTCTCAGACGGCTGGTCAAAGACATGCAGCGGCCGGTTGAAAATCTTGGCGAGCTGCACGGCCCAGCCGGTACCGCCTTTCACCGAGTCATCCTCCTGGATGCTGCCGATGACAAATACCTGGTGGCCGCTGTTTACCATATGGAAGATAGTCTGCAGGACCTTACGGATTTTCTCCGTCTCGTAGTAGGTTCTGTTCATCATTCTCGAGGCGAGTTCCATACTGATATCACCCCGCTCAAGATCTTCCTCGGAAAGGATGATTAAATTCTTTTCGCGGGATAACTTGTGCCCCTCAAAGGTGTAGATAGTCTCATTGACATCGTATTTATCGGCGGTTTCGCCGAAAACGGACTCGGCACCTTTAAGGCCGCCGCTGTAGAGCGTGCAATTTTTAGGGTCCATTGATTTTCCTCGTAGTGGATTCTGGTAAAAGATAGTGACACACGAATGTATAATACAGGTGGATGGAAAGGCAACCGTAATGCAGGGTCTTATGGTCGATTTTTCTCTTCTTTTCTCGCCTGAAGAAAAACCCGCCACGGGGCAGGGTACCCTTCAACCGTTTTCATCCGGTCCTGCGGGTCAAGAAAATCGCTATACGATTCAAAGGTCATCCATTCGGTCCTGCGCTGATCTTCAGGCGTCATCGGGTGCGAACAGAAAAGCTTGACGTCACGATACCCGCAACGCTGCAGCCAGTTTCGCAGGCAGCTGCCGGTCGGTACGAAATAGACACCGGGCGCCTTGGCGTAGGTTTTTTCAGGGAACAGCGCTATTGGCTCGTCACCGGGCAGTGCCTGGGATTCAATGATCAGGCTGCCTCCGGGTTTCAGGGCGGACTGAATATTTGTCAGGACCTCAAGCGGGGAAGAGCGGTGATAGATGACACCCATCAGGAAGATGATATCAAAGGTGTTTTTAAACAGGCCGATATGCTCGACGCCAAGCAAATTGATATCGAGGTTATCGAATCCTGCCATGCCGTTAAGTGCCTTGAAGCAATAGTAATGCTGAACTGAGGGCTCAAAACCAAGAACAAACGCCGGTTGGCGGGATGTCATCCGGAACATGTAATAGCCGTTGTTGCAGCCGATATCCGCAATAATTTTCCCGTGCAGGTCAGGCAGGTGCGCTTCAAGTCGGCGCCATTTACGCTCACTGCGCCATTCGGCATCAATATCAATACCAAAAATGGAGAACGGGCCTTTACGCCAGGGCATGAAGGAGCCAAGCTGGTCCCGGATACCTGCCTGTTCCTCGACAGACACTTCATTGCCGCTGCCGATTCTGACCGTGTCGTTGTCACAGTCCACCGACTGGGCCCGGTACTGCTGAAGTATTTCAAAGGGTCTGCGGTATCGCAGAAACCCTTTCTTCGGCTGGTTTACCCAGCGAAGCCGCGCAGCAAGAGCTGCGTCAATTGCCGGGCGGTTGATGGCGGCAGGGAACTTGTCGAGATAGTGCATGGAACCAAAGAAGTGATTCAGGCAGGCTTTATAGCGAGCATGGATGAAAAATTGAACCACTGGAAGAAGGTTCTTACCGGTGTGAAGCCGCCATTGCGCAGAAGGGTGGTGTTTTCCTCAATCGAGAACGGGATCAGGATGTTTTCCAGGGCTTCCCGTTTGCGGGCAATCTCAAGTTCGGAATAGCCCCGCTCCTGTTTGAAACGATGGTAAATTTCAATGTAGGCTCGATTGAGTTTCTTATCGGGCTGGATTGTTTTCTCACTTAAAATGAGGAGTCCTCCCGGTCTGAGATTATCGTAGAGTGTTGCAATCAGCGGCGGGCGCATGAGCGGCCGTATGAATTGCAGCGTGTAATTCATGATGAAAGCTCCGGTGCCGGGCCGATTGATGCCGGCAATGTCTTCCTGTGAAAAGGAAATGGTGTCCTGATCGGTGTAAAACTGTGCCTTGAGCCTGGCTTTTTCCAGCATTGCTTCCGAACTATCGATGCCGGTAAAAGCAAATTCCTTGTGCTTGAGCAGCCGGGCAAGCTTTACCAGTGAGGTTCCCGTTGCACAACCGAGATCGCAGACACATTCCCCGTTCTCAAGGTGGGTATCCAGGAGGCGTGCGGTTGCCGCGATGACATCCTGATAAAACGGTATGGAACGATCCAGCATGTCATCGAAAACTTCGACAACCCGCTTATTGAAATCAAAATCTTCCGGGACTGAATCTACCTGGTATAATCGGTCTGAAGGCTGCGACATGGGTTACTATTTCTGGTACCAGCTGCCGTCTGGTTTCTGAAACCATTGCCCCGGACCGCCCATGTCCGCGAGCTGCTGGGCCCGGCGCTGTCCGACAAGGGCGGCGCTAATTCCCTGCTGCTTGGCAATTTCGGTATAAACAGTCTTTCTATCTGCATTTTCATCAGCGACAAGCGTTTGCTGCGCTTGATCGCTTTTTCTGAATTCAAGGAACCCCTGATTGTTCTCCCCGACGATACCGCTGTTCTTCAGTTCAACGATGGCGTTGACCCGTGCGAGCATACGCTCCTTGACAGAGGCTGCGGAAGCGTAATGGCCGCCGAGGAGAAAAATGGCCAGGAAAATGCTGGAAACGATAAGAATATGATTCCGGTAACGCATGATATTTCTCCGGTCTTTGGTTTTATTTTGTTTGATCAGTTTTGGCTGCTTTATCGATATCGCCAAAATAATCGTTCAGAGCTCGATCTACCTTGACATTAACGTCTATGGTGATATGGATCGGTTTGATTTCAACAGGTTTTATATCAATCTCATGCCTTGTGCATGAGATTGGCATGGTAAGAAGCAGTAGAGCCGGGAGCAGACAACGGGTACTTCCGCACATTCTCATTTCAGTGGTTTCCCATAATTGATTTAAAGTCTTTACCGACCTGAAGGAGCTGATTGAGCGGCAGCCGGAAATTGACATCCAGGCGCACCGGGTATTGCAGACCGTTGCCCTGATCTTTTTCAATTATCACGCCGTTCTTGAGGGCAAACGGCAGTGGCGATCGCGGCTTGCCATCAAGTTCCATGCTCATGAGCAGGTCGTCACCGGAACTGTTGAATGAGAGCCTTGTCCAGTTGTAGGCGAAATCCTCCAGGGCCATCAGTGAGTAGTTGAGGTACCCTGCCTGCGTTACATCGCCCATCCCCTGCCGCAGGAGATTGGTATCCGAAAAGCGCACTATACCACCTGTTCCCGGCGTCGAAAACAGAAAACCGTTATAAAAACGGATACCTGTTTTTGTGATGGTTATCGGCAGTTTCCCGTTCAGGGAGCCTTCTCCTTCCGTCTGGTCGAAGCCGAACTGGTTGAGTAGATCAGCAAAATTGACCCGGTTGCAGTAGATGATTGTATCAATATCCATATCGTCCGGCGTGAGTCGCAAACTTCCGGACTCCAGTGAGCCTTGAGACCATTTAATGTTGCTTTTCTCGATAAAGAGCGTCCGGGCGTCCTCAAGCCGATAGGTGACGGAGCCATCAGAGAAACTGAAAGCGCCGATGTCAATATTCTTAACTGTGCAGCTCTGGCTCGGCGCTGAATTCAAATCCGGCAGATGCGGGTTTTCCAGATCGCAGTTGACATGATCAACGGAGATATGTTTGTCAGAAATAGCCAGATGTCCGTCCCGCAATGAAGTATGCATTGCACCGCTCAGCCTGTTGTTCTGGTAGTGCAGGTATCCTCCTGTTTCGATCTCTGCCCCGAAAACATAACCGGCAGGAATGTTGAGCAGCGACGGCAGAGCGGATGATTGGAGCAGTGTCGCTGGAAGATTCCAGTCTATAGCAAACTCGTTTTCAAGCGGGAGCCAGGCACCCGTCAGGTCCAGGGCCGGCTCCGGTTTAAAGGCCGCCTGAACCTTTGCCGCCAGGGAAATACGCTCACCCTGCTGGGTCAGGCTGCCCTGAACCGACGCGAGTACTTCCTGCCGGTGACCAAGCGAAGCGACGGAGAATGTGCCTCGTTCTTTGTTTTGCCCGGTCCTAAAGGGAAGGGTTAACGGCAGGTCAAGAAGCAGGTTGTCGGCAAAGACATCATGGTCAGGCAGGCTCAGGTGTGGAATAGTTAACCTGATCCTGGCGTCAGTTGTTTTATCATCCCTGGTGGCATGCAGTCGCAGGTTGAGTCCGGAAATACTGAGTTTTGCCTTATTGTACGTAAGGTCAGCCCGGGCGAGGGTCAAGCCGATATCTGCATTGAATCCGGTTTTTCCCCCTTGCAATGCGCCGTTGAGGGAAAAACCCGGAGCATCTGCGGACAGCTCCCCGCTTTGCAGTCTAAGGCCGTCAGCAGGATAGGATTGCCCGGTCACCTGCACATCCCATTGTTCCGGGGACAGGACACTGCCTGAATAGTCAATGTTTACGGGAACCTGGATGTTTTCCTGCAATAATGTCGGTTGCCATACAATCTGGATTTGACCTGTCGTTGAAACAACATCCCCGGCCATTGAGGCGGAGCCAGAAAGGGAAATGGCGAGTGGCTGCGGCGCGGACACTTCCAGCGGAGCAAGCTTATAATCAAGCCTGGCGGGTGTGCCGATAAGTGAAAAGGAAACCCTGCCCTCCGGGCCGCCGCCGATTATTTCGATCGGGTCATGCCTCAAGAGCAGTCCTCTAGCCGTGCCCTGCACATCTAAGCTCTTTAAGGCCAGTGTATCTTTGGCAAGACGAAGGGAAATGTCGGCGAAAACCGGTCCTGATTCCGCCAGGCTTGTTGCCGGCGGCCTGAAGCGGTCCGGTAGCATGAAGAAATTACTGTCAATACTCATCGAGATAAGGTGTTCCGACTCGTCCTGAGAGATGGAGATCGTGCCTTTTGCGGTCAGTGTGTCAGACAGAGTAAAGGTGGCGGCAAGTGAATCGAGGGAAAATGAGGAACCGTTGCTGGAAAACACAGGAACGATACGTGCGCTGACGGTGATCCTGATGTCAGGCTTTTGCGGTTCATGCAGAACGACACTGCACTCGTTTAAAACGAGTGTATCAACCATGAAGGGGAGCAGGGGGAAGATCCTTGTGAGCGGTGCAGAGGAACTGCCCGACGGCGTGATGCCTTGCAGGGAAATCCTGCCGTCCTGCCTGCTGAGATGCAGGGTCGCGTGGTCAAGAACAGCGGCTATCAAGCGTTTCTTTAACAGGGATGCGGGACTGAAAAGAATTTCAAAGTGCGGCACGGAAAACGTCGGGACATCGTTTTCTGCAATGCTGATCGTGCCGTCGGCCGCAAAAGGTGTCAGTCTGGTTATCTGAGCGTGTTGGTTCTCCAAGGACATTCTTTTAAGCAGGGATGGAATGACCCAGGAATCGAGAATGGACGGAATGGAGAAGAATAAAATGACACCAAGCGCGGAAAATGTCAGAAAAACAGCGAGAGACCGGCGCACGAAGTTTTTCATTGGGCTCCGGGCAAATGATGGGTAATGTCTGTGCGGTGGTGTTCTATTGGCATAAATGGTATATGATACCGGTAAAAACAAGTAGTGAATATTTTGATCGGACCGTCGGGTGATCCAGGCTGAAACGTTGGTAATCCGGTCTGATAATGAAGACTGATTTACTGGAAAATTGGCTTGCCATCGGGTATATATGCAAGTATAAAGCAGAACTTCAAAAAAGGAAAGCGACATGGCGGAAGAGACTATCGATAAGGCGAAAAGGGAGTGTCTGTTGAAATGGTGGGCTAATTTCTTCCTGTGCTTCCTTATTTTTCTTGCTGTCGCTTTTGCCGTGAAGCGGATCAGCGAGGCATCTGACCTGGTCACGCTCATTAATCCCGAGGTGCAGGCCACTCCTCATGCCGGACTTGTGTCGCTGGAATCATACCGTTTCGAAATAAACCGGGTCACCAGGCAGGTACAGGCAGATTTTACCCTTATCAACAAGAGTGCTGTTTTGGTGCGTGACATTGTTATTTCTTGTGATCTTAAGGACAGATCGGGTGAGCACTGGGGCAACGGGGAATGGATTATCTACGATTCTCTTGCGCCAGAAACGTCTAAAGACTTTGAAATAAAGGATAAACGCTATATCTCCCATAGGGTAACCCCGGACAGTATCACCTGCCGGGTTATTGATGCCAGGCCATCAGCGGCAACCGTTGCCTCAGCTGAACATAACTCCGGGCATTAGGCCGTAAGCGGGAAACAATCACTATTTGCCTGATCCGTCTCATCGGGATGGGTGATAGAGGTAGGAAAAACAGGATAAACACTATGTCTGGTGATATCGATTTTGATGAAATACTGGGAAAGTATCGTTCCGACCCTTACGCTTATGTGGATATAGCTGCTCCCCATACGGGAGTTGTGAATTTCAAGGTTGGCAAGGGGACAGCGGTGGACGCAGCCGGTGGGGAGTGGAACCATATTCCCGGAACCCCGCTGTTTCAGATTACCCGTGAGCGTAACCGGAAGCTTGTTGGTGCACCGATAACCGGGATTGTTTCAAAAATAGAAGCGGAACGGGATGGGCAGTTTGTTGAGGCTGGTGAGAATCTGATGACAATCCGGCATCCTCTTAAGAAGAAAGAAATCATCGAGAACATTTTGAAGGAAGTGCTCTTCCTTTTTGTCGCACCGGAAAAAGCAAAGTATTTCTTTTCACTGGATATACAGTCTCGTATTGAGAAAAAAGGCGCCCGGGCGGTGACGATAAAACAGGGCGACGAGATATTGACCATGTCGCTGATGAAGCGTGACACTCCGGTGTATTATACCGGGCAGGAAGGTGTCATCTATTCCGTCTATTTTAAACCGGGTGTCTCCATAGCCCAGGGCGAACCGCTTGTTGGTATCTGTGATGCGGAAACATTACCGATGATCCAGAAGGTTATCACCCGGGTCAAGGCCGAATGGGATAGTATTTACAGCGGTATGTAACAGCACCCGGACACCCGTATTTTAACCGCGGCCTGTTCACTGTTCTTAAAATCACCTATCCAGTCTCTACCGGCATGACTCCCAGACTTACTGCAGCCCGACTCAGATCCTATATCAAGGACGTTGAATTACCCGTGCGGAAAAATTCTTGGCCTGAAGCGGAAGCCCATCTTATTTTACGTTTCGGCGCAACTATCGGTTCGGTTCTTGAGCATCACGTTAAGCTGCACCGAAGCATGCTGCAGGCACGATCCCATATTGCAGCAACCGAGAGGGAGGGCCGGTCGGTTGCCAGTGGCACGACGATTCTGGCCGACCGCCTGACCGGCTCGAAAGGCCGTTTTGCCAGGCACTGGCATGCTCCGGAAGGGGGCTTGTGGGGATCAACCATCTATGTGAATACCCTGCTGCCTCAATCCCGTCTGCTTCTGCCCCTTGCTGCCGGTATTGCCTGTTGTGAGGCGGTGCGTGAAAGCGGCGCGCAGGATGCAGTTATCCGCTGGCTTAATGATGTGCTGATCGGCGGCATGAAAGTCGGCGGTCTTCTGGCAGAGAGCTTTACCGGTGAGGGCTCACGGGAGGAGTATTGTCTGATCGGCTTTGGTGTTAATGTCAACAATGAGCAGTTTCCTGAAGAGATCCGGGCAACGGCCACTTCAAT
The DNA here is from genome assembly GCA_963745765.1 of uncultured delta proteobacterium. Classification (GTDB taxonomy): domain Bacteria; phylum Desulfobacterota; class Desulfobulbia; order Desulfobulbales; family Desulfocapsaceae; genus Ww85. The sequence goes on from CAVUYQ010000021.1 coordinate 185,611, forward strand.
AGCATGCCATCTCGGCCGGCCGGTTGACCTGGAAACTTTTACCTATTGCTTTCTGGCGAAACTAAGCTGGAATATTGGGTTGCTCCATTATTACGAAGAAGCGTTTCTGCCTGACCTGCCATCTGTCGGGGCCGGCTTTGGTCATCCGCTCATCAGAAGATGGCGGGAACTCAGCGATTCTCCCGGTAAATGCGTCATGTTCGGTTTTGATGTTATGACCAGTCCTCAGTATCGGGCCACCGTGTCGGGTATCACGGAGGATGGGGGATTGCAGCTGCTCCTTGAGGATGGTTCAGAGATAACCGAATATAGCGGGGAAATCCGTTATCTCTGATGGTATTATAGAAAACCTTCAAGGGCATCCGCATCTTTTTACTCTCAGGTCTCTGACGATGTTTGCCGAGCCATTTACTGGTGCTGTAATCCTTCAGCCTGAACATTTCATGAACATTGCCAGTCACCTTGTATTCATTGAACTTAGCGTAATATATCTATTTTTCTCAGAGACATAAGAGTGTTTCTGGAAAATGTTCATGAAATGTTCAGGTTAGCCGGTTCCAAGCCATTTCCAGGAATGAATGTCTTTCTGAAACAAATGACGGCCATATCGGTAAAGACAGTCCAGGGTTTCACGGAGATTGACCGCAGTCGGCTTGAATCGGCTAAGCCTGGCCAACGGTTGTTGCTGCACGGAAATGATCATCTGTATTGTTCCCGGACTCAGTTGCCGGCCGGAATAGTCATTCTCTTGCCGGCAGCTGGAACAGAGAAGACCTCCCGCCTGCGGGCTGAAAACAGCAGGGGATTGCGCCTGGTAGACCTTACCGCAACTTCGGCATTGCAAAAAATCCGGCCGGTAGCCGATAGCGTCATAGAGTTTGATAAGAAAGAGAGCGAGCACCGTTTTTTGATCCGCTCCTTTGTCCAGTGAGTGCAGCGCCCAGAGCGAAAGCTGGAAGAGATGATCCTCGTTGAGCTTTTCACTGGTTACAAGCAGGATGAACTCCCGGAGGACAGAGGCGGCATGGTAGCGGGGAAGGTTTGAACGCAGACTCAAAAAACTGTTCAATAGCTCCGCTCCGGTAATAACGGCCAGACTGCTGGGTGCGGAGCGTGAATAGGATATTTGTAAAAAAGAAAACAATTCCAGTTTATTAACAAATCGTTTCTTGCTCCGATGCGCGCCCTTGGCAATGGTGGTTAGTCTGCCTATATCCTGGCAGAAGAGCGTGACAATTTTATCTGCCTCGCCATGGTCATAGGAGTCCAGAACAACTGCCGGCAGGTCGGTGCGGACACTTACCATTCTTTTATTCGCGAAAATATTCCGGTATCGAGATAACGATCTTGTCTTCAACGGCAGGCGGCAGCGGGACGATGATGCCGTTGAGGTAGAGGCGCACCGCTGTTGTATCGGGCAATTCCAGCACAATGTGCTGGTCTGCCTGCCAGGATTCGGTACTTCCTGCGGGAAGACTGAGTTGTTGCGGCGGGGCATCGTCAAGACTTATGGTGATGTTTGTCGGCTGCTGGAATTCGGCGACAAGACGATACTTCGCCTCCTTCATGGCTGTTTTCCCAGGCTGGGCGGGATTCTGCGGCAGCGCCTGTTGGGTGGTTGGTTCTGGTGGGCTGGTTTCCTGGGGAACCTGAGCCGCCGGTTCTTCCACCAGTACAGCCGTCTCCTGGAAGCCTCTGAGCCAGTTGCTGACCTGTTTGGCGGGGTTGTAGCCGGCGTACCAGCAGATGCCGGCTACAACGAGGATGATGACCACTAAAGAAAAGCTGATGATTGATCCGGCAGTGTGGGATGGACGCTCTGCTATACTGTTGATATTATCTCCTCCCCAGCTCTGCGAAAAAGTGGTGTCTTTGTTTTGGTTGGGAGCATCCTGGGCATATTCCCTGGAAAAATGCTGTAAAACTTTCTCCTGATCGAGACCCAGCGTTCTGGCATAAAGGCCATAGAATCCGCGGGCAAAGGCTATTGCCGGCAACATTGAATAATCGTCAGCCTCCATCGCCCGAAGGGTCTCCGGTGGAATTCTTGTCTCCTGGGCGATATCGGCTATTTCCAGGGACCTCTCAAGACGCAGTTTTCTGAAAATCTCCCCTATAGTTTCGTGGTCAGGTGCGGTGCGGTGAGTTTCCATATCGTGATCCCATTCTGTTTTGTCAGCCCGTATCTGGCCTGAACGCGAAGTGCTGTTATCTTCTGATCGGGTTTCTTAAAGTTTTCGGATGTAGGCCCGATCTCTTATACCGTTTATCCAGTCCTTAAATTCCTTCTGCATAGCCTCTCTGAACAGCCGCTCCCGTATTTCTTCTTTTACTGATTCGTAGGGAGCCCGCATGACTATTCCTCCCTCTTTGTTGGAAAGAAGCATAAAAAACTGATAGCCGACAGGAGTTTCTACAATCCGGCTTATTTCGCCGGCCTTGAGTGATTTAACAGCGTTTTTCATATAATCGGCCATCTCATCTTCACTGAACACGCCAATGTCGCCTCCATCCGCTGCTGACGGAAGATCTGAAAAACGTCTCGCTAAGTCTCTGAAATCCTGTCCACTTTTTGCCAGCTGATAAATACGTTCCGCCTTTTTCAAAGCTTCGGCCTTATCTTCCGGCAGTACTTCGGCTGACTTTCCCGCTTCTGTTTTTTCCCAGGTGGTGCCGATCTGCAGGAGATAATAACTCCCTTCAGTCACCTGGCTTGTGTATTCGGTGTCATAGTAGTCGAGTATCATATCTTCGGTAATTATAATTTTTGATCGCACCTCTCTGCTTACCAGTTTGTTCTGTAAAATCTGGCTTTTCAGGTTGCTTCGGTAAAATTCCTCGCTGAGTCCGTCCGCCTGCAGCTGTTTAAGAAAACCTTCTCTGGTAATATCATTAGTGGTGAGGATCTGTTCAATGGCAGCATCCAGCTCTTCTTCTGAAACAGTAACTCCCTGTTTCTCAGCTTCCTGGGAAATCAGGGCTTTGTCGATGAGGCCATCAAGCACTTGCTGCTGGGCCTGCATCAGGAGTGCCTGCCGTTCCTCCGGCGCTGCTTCTCTGATGATTTTCTGGTAAATGGTTGCTCCCTCCTCGTCAAGCTCGGACAAGGTAATAATATCATCATTTACTTCTGCTACCACCCGGTCGATTACTTCTGCTTTGACCATCCCTGTAAAGACAATAGATAGAAGGAAAAGAGAAAGACAGCATTGTTTGAGAAGGATCGGCCAGTGTTTGGTTTTTGTTTGTGATTTCATGTTGTAATCCAGAATGTAAATCCTTTGTCTTTTAGCGTTTTGTCATTGTTTACAACGATACCCTGAGAACGGTTTGTTCGCCTTGGTACACTCCTAAGAAAAGTGGACGATAGCAAACATGACAGTTCTTTTTCAAGCATTTTAACAAATCCTTACTTGCGGGCACTCATTAATACATTACTATGGAATAATATGATACGTAAGGGTATCATTCATTCGAAGATACAAAAGTTATAAGGAAATTACCATGCGCAAACTAAGCTATTTTTTCGCACTCTTTCTGTCCGCCTGCTTGTTGCAGGTAATCTTTACCGCCACCCCTGCGTTGTCGGCTAAAAAAATGCCGTCATTTTCGCTGGAAGATGTCTTGACGGGAAAATCGGTCAGTAACAAGTCTTTCGCTGACACGTCACTGCTCGTTGTCTTTTTTGCTACCTGGTGTCCACCTTGTGTTCAGGAGATACCGAACCTTATCCAGTTGCAGGAGGAATACGGAAAACGGGGGTTTTCGGTGATCGGGATCTCCGTTGACCAGGAGAAGGGTGTGGTAGGTGATCTCATTGATAAAAAAGACATTAATTACCCGGTAATGATGGCTGATGAAGCAGTAACCCGAGATTTCGGCGGGGTTTACGGGATACCCACCTCGTTTCTGGTAAATAGCAGTGGGACGGTTGTAAAAAAATATACCGGTTATGTCCCGCATTCAGTACTTGTACGTGATATAGAACAGATTATTGAATAAAAGGGGTGTTGACAAAAAGGGGTTTTGCAGGTATATTAGCCCTCACTTAAATAGGCGCTTGGGTTACTGTGCATTTTAGGACATGATATCGTCCTGAGAAGATAAGCAGTAATGATTTTGTGTGCCGTTTCATTGTTTCGGCATAGATGATAATTAGTGAAAAGGGAGATCGATCATGAAGAAACGAATTATGGCCGCTGTATTTGCTCTATTTTTTATCGCAGGAACCGCGGGCGTCGGTTTTGCCGCCAGGTTGAAGTGCACCGTTGACGGTGTTGCGGGTGACAAGGTTACCCTGACCTGTGAGGATGCTGACAAACTCAAGGCCGGCGACAAATTGAAGATCAGCACGCCGAAGAAAGGTGGTGTCGAAGGTTGCTAATTGACAGAGAACCTGTTTTTCTGCAGGTTGCAGGGTCGGTTGACATGGGTCAACCGACCCTCTTTTTTTATTCATTTCACGAAGACCAGTTGTTTTTTTGGGCATAATCACCAGTCGAAGATCGATGGAGCGTCAATCCGGACTGAAGAGTGAGGTGGTGGATGGAACTGCTTAAAGCCGTTTTCCTCGGTTTTCTTCAGGGGGCAACCGAGTTCCTGCCGGTTTCAAGTTCCGGGCATCTGGTGCTTGGTTCTCATATGCTCGGTTTCCAGGAACAGGGCATTGTGTTTGATGTGATGCTTCATCTTGGAACCCTTGTCTCCGTGGTGCTGGTGTTCAGAAACGAGCTTCTGGCCATGATTGCTGCACCTTTCCAGTGGCTGAGCGGCTCACGGGCAGCCACTGTGCGTCACCACCTGCTGTGGGACGGCTGTATTATTATTGCCACCATACCGGCGGTGATTGTCGGTTTGACTCTCAAAGACCGGCTCGAACAGCTGTTTAGCTCTGTTTTTATCGTCTGCCTGATGCTGATGGTGACCGGTGGCCTGATGGTCCTGAGCCGGTATATACCTGATCGGGACAAAAAAGTGAACGGGCGGCGTTCCTTCCTGATTGGTTGTGCCCAGGCCTGTGCCATTGTTCCGGGCATATCCCGCTCCGGATCCACTATTTTTGTCGGCATGCTGCTTGGTGTGAACCGCGAAACCGCGGCGAAGTTTTCCTTTATCATGTCGATACCCGCCATTCTTGGAGCAGTCGTCCTGAACAGTGTTGAGGTTATTGCCCATCCCCCGACTGCAAGCAGTCTTCTCAACTTCGGTGCAGGTACCGTGATGGCAGCCATCACCGGATACCTGGCGATTAATCTGCTGCTGGATGTCATCAGGAAAAATCGTTTACCCTGGTTTGGCTACTACTGTTTTGTTGTTGCCGGTATCGGACTGGCAACCCTTGCCTATATGAATTGAGTATCATGGATATACGGACACTGCCTGCGGCAGAACGTGCCATTTACAATGGATTGAGGGCACGCTATTCGCTCCATTTTGAAACAAGGAAAATAAACGGACAGGTCATCAGGCTGCTCACCCCCTCAGATCTTGATGAGCTGCTTGGTGGGCAGAACCCGCTTGATAACATGAGTGGTTTTCCGTTCTGGTTCAGACAGTGGGAGTCCGGTATTGTCCTGGCCCATACCCTTGTCATGCATCCTGACCCACAGGGCAGACGGCTTCTTGAGTTGGGGGCAGGACTCGGCCTTGCCGGGTTGGCCGCAGCCATGGTCGGCTTTAACGTGACGCTGAGTGATAACGAGGAAATGATCCTTGATTTTCAGCGTGTGAGCAGTGCGGCAAACGGGTTGTCCCGGATCGCAAGTATCAAGCTCGATCTGCTTGATCTGCCCGAGCTTGAATCGTTTGATGTTATTGCCGGGGCGGAAATTCTCTTTAAAGAGGAATTTTGTTGAACCGATGCTTACTGTATGTCAAAATTGTTTGAAACCCGGCGGAACCGTATATCTTGCACATGATGTACGTCGCAGGAATCTGCGGATTTTTCTGGAGAAGGCGGAAAAGCATTTTGCCATTGGCAGCAAAAAACAGATCATGACCAGGGACGGGAAAAAAACAGAGATCCTGGTAAACCGATTACAGCGCCGCAATTAAATAAGCGAAGAAATGAGGGCACTTGAATAGGTATCTTGTTGGAGGCAGAGGATCTCAGCGTGCTCTATCCGGTTAACCTGGACATAACTGGTCGCCAATGTCTTGTCGTGGGAGGGGGCGCGGTTGCTGCGAGAAAAATCTCATCGCTATTGTCCTGCGGTGGCAAAGTGCGCGTGGTCAGTCCTGAGATTTGTCCTGCTATACAGGCACTGGTGGACAAAGAACAGGTGGACTGGTTATCCCGGAAATACCAGGATAGTGATATCCTTGATGCCTTCCTCGTCTTTGCGGCGACCAATGATTCTGCGGCTCAGGAGTTGGTTGCCGAGCATGCTGCCTTGTGGGGAATCCTGTTGAACAGTGCTGATAATCCGGAGCAGTCGGATTTCCAGGTGCCTGCCAAAATCAGGCACGGGGAGCTTCTTATCACCATCTCGACCGGAGGCAGCAGTCCGGCTCTGGCCACGCTCATTAAAGGCCGGCTGGAGAAAGAATATGGCCCGGAATATGGTGTCCTGGTCGATCTGATGGCACGAATCAGGCCGCAGGTTGTAAGAGGAGAGAAGCGATCGGAACAGAACCGGGCACTGTTCCACGAAATACTTGAACAGCCGATACTTGACTGTATTCAAAATCGTCAATGGCAGCGCTTGCAGATACTGCTGTCGGAGTATACTGCCGCCCGGTATTGATGGAGCAGAGCTGGTCCGGGTATTTGAGCGTGAAATGGCTTGCAGCCAGAATGAAGACAGGTGATATTGGATGGAACAACGGGTGCTGTTGCAGGAGATAAGTTATTTGCTCTTTCAGGGAGTCCTGGTGGTTACCTTTGCCGCCTGCGCGAGCTATCTGGTCTTTTTTATCAGCCAGAAGGGTCAGATTCGCGTCTGGGCACGGAAGATACTGGTTTTATCCTGGTTCATGCAGTCCCTGTATATTGTGTTGCGCTACTTCCTGGTCGGCAATACCCCGGTTACAACTTATCATGAGGCGGTTTTCTTTTTTGCCTGGGCAACGACATCGGCCTACCTCTCGTTTCGCTGGCGTTACACGGTAAAAAACTTCGGCACTTTTGTCTCGCTGCTTATTTTTAGTCTACTGCTTGTTTCCTCCTTTACTTCCAGGGAGGTCATTCCCCTTGAGCCGGCTCTGCGCAGCTGGTGGCTGCCGGTTCATGCCGGGCTGTCCCTTGTCGCCTATGGTTTTCTGGCCCTCGCGTTCTGCGGCGGGCTCATGTACCTGCTGCAGGAACGTGAATTGAAGAGTCGGAAGCTCGGCTATTTTTTCTCGCGTCTGCCGTCCCTCGATGCCCTTGACCATCTCAATTCGCACTGCCTGGCGGTCGGCTTCACCTTTCTCAGCCTGGGGATGGTTACCGGATCGTTCTGGTCCATGCAGGCCTGGGGAACTTATTGGCGCTGGAATCCGAAAGAAGTGTGCTCACTCATCATCTGGCTGGTGTATCTGGTTCAGATACACCAGCGCTTCACGGTTGGCTGGCGGGGCAGGCGGGCTGCGCTGATGGTGATTGTGGGATTTTCTTTCGTTATAATTACCCTTTGGCAGGTAATAAAATGATGGGCATGGTGCACTGATATGTCCGAAAAGAGAATCACCCTTCTTGGGGTCAATCATAAGTCTACGCCTCTGGCGATCAGGGAAAAACTGGCGGTAACGGACGGCTATCAAGAAGCTTTGGACGGTCTGAAAACAGTAGAAGGAACGCTGGAGACGTATCTGCTATCTACCTGTAACAGGGTTGAACTGCTCTGCGTTTCATCGGGGGACCCAGGTTATGATGAGCGGCTGAAGCAGTATCTTTTCAGGGATGCCGTCAATCCGGAAGAGCAAAATCATTACTCGTATCTGTACCATGACAGTGACGCTGTCCGGCATCTGTTTCAGGTTGCGGCCTCACTTGATTCTATGATTCTTGGTGAAGCCCAGATTCTCGGACAGATAAAAGAGGCGTATCGCTACGCAGCAGAGACCGGGGGCACCGGACCGCTGCTCAATAAACTGCTGCATAAATCTTTTTCGGTCGCCAAACGGGTTCGCAGTGAAACCGGTGTCGGCTCGTCTGCGGTTTCCATCAGCTCGGCTGCGGTGGAATTGGCCAGGAAAATATTTGGCAATCTTGCGGACAAGAAGGTCTTACTGATTGGTGCCGGAGAAATGGCGGAACTTGCTGCTGAACACCTGGTCGGCCAGGGCGTCAAGAGTGTCTCTGTGGCAAACCGAACTCTCTCCAGGGCACTCGATCTGGCAAAGCGCTTCAACGGCGAGGCCTGTTCCCTTGAAGAGCTGTATACCCGGATGGAGGGCGTCGATATCATCCTATCATCGACCGGGGCCTCCGATCTGATCATCAGGAGTGCTGAGGTCAAGGCACTGATGAAGGTACGGCGAAACAAACCGTTATTTTTTATAGACATTGCGGTTCCCCGTGATCTTGATCCGACCTTGAACGAGATTGACAATGTCTTTCTCTATGATATTGATGATCTTTCCCAGATAGTGGAGATGAATCGCGCTGAACGGGAGCAGGAGGCGGTAAAAGCACAGCGTATTGTCGACGAGGAAACCGTTAAGTTTTCCCGCTGGCTGCAAAGCTTGACCATTACGCCAACCATTGCCGCGCTGCATCGGAAGGCGGATGACATCTGCCGTCAGGAACTGTCAAGAACACTGGCCAAATTGGATCTGGGTGATGATGATCGTCAGAAGGTTGAAAAACTTGCCGCGGCGATCGCCGCAAAAATGTTATATCACCCTCTTTGTTATCTGAAGAGTGACTCCTGTAAGCACGGTGATGATCTAAAAACAGATATGGTAAGAACGATGTTCGGCCTTGATGAAGGTAAGCCGCAGGACTGAGTGATGGATGCTCTTGAAGATGAATGGTATGGTGTCCGGCACTCAGGCGAGATTCCTGAAGTCGCACTCTGCTCAGCACTCTATTATTTGACCCATGATCCCGACGGTCCAGGTCTTCGCCTGTCCCGGGAACAGAAAGGGATGCTCGTGCAGGCGGCCGAGATACGGTATCAGGAGATTGTCCTTCGTGATCTGCAACAGTCGACAAGGAATACGACAGGATACCGCGGCATAAAGCGATCGATAATCAACTGGCAGCGTTACCGGATCTTCTGCGGCCGGCAGCAGATTGATTCAGGCGTATTCAAGGAGACCTCATACTGTATTATTAAAGGCGGCCATAAGTTGAACATCTTGTTGTCAGTCGGGAGCGGGGTATTTCTTTTCATTTATCTTCAGTTTGCTCCGGGCTGCCTCTATCGGGTCTATAGCGAAAGAAGCGGCGATCATACTCAGATAAATCATGATATCGCCGATTTCCTCAGCTATATGCTGTTGTGTCTGCTGGTCGGGTTCAACACTCTTTTCCGGAGACATCCATTGAAAAATCTCGAGAAGTTCAGCACATTCAACCGAAAGGGCCATTGCCAGATTTTTGGGAGTGTGAAATTGCTTCCAGTTTCTCAGTGTTGTGAAAGAGCTGATTTCTCGTTGCAATTTTTCTAAGCGATCTGTCTTTGTCATGGTATTTGTCAATAGCTTCTGGTAAGAATGCAGCGTATTAAGGACGAGCCTCGTTCACATTATCAATCAAGATGTAAAATACTTTTTAAAATTATTCATGAAAAACATTAAATCCCTTCTTTTTATACCCGTTTTCCTTTTATTGATCTGTGTCAATCTTGCTCCCTGTTTTGCCCAGAATACGCAGGAGGTTGATCAGAAGAGAAATAAGCTTATCGGCTATATGCTGGCAAAACAGCTGCCTTCGCTGCATTTCAGTCACAAGGAGGTCGATGATGCCCTCGCGCTGGCTGCTTTTGATCTCTACTTGAAACAACTGGATTTTCAGAAACGGTTTTTATTACGCTCGGATGTTGATTATCTCCGTTCGTTTGCCGATCAGATTGATAACAATCTCGCTCGGGGTACCATTGTTTTGCCGGATACAGGATACGAAATTCTGACCAAACGGATCGGACAGGTAGAGGCGATAGTCAAAGAACTGAATAAGGAGAAGATTGATCCTTATGAGCCGGAACTCATGGAGAACGATCCTGAGAAACTTGATTATGCAAAAGACATGGGGGAGTTGAAACAGCGCTGGCGACTCATCCTGAAGGCCCAGATTATCAACCGCTACCTTGACCTTGAAGAAGAACGGTTGGCCGACAAGCAGGCAATCGATCATGAGGCTCTCTGGAAAGAGGCCAGTGAAAAGGTGGCCAAGCGATTTGATGACTTTTTCCTGCGACTTCACCAGGAAACTCTCCAGGATCATTACGACCGCTATTTTAATGCGGTGGCCCGGGCCTTTGATCCTCATACCAACTATATGGCCCCCGATCGCAAGGAGGATTTTGATATACACATGCGCGGAAGTCTTGAAGGTATAGGAGCCCTTCTGCGGGAAGAAGACGGCTTGATCAAGGTGGTTCGGATTATCCCGGGAAGTGCCTCAGCACGGCAGGGTCGCCTGCAGGCCGAGGACACTATTCTCGAAGTGGGTGAAAAGGATAAGGAACCGGTGGAAGTCACGGACATGCGCTTGCGGGACGCGGTGCGTCTGATTCGTGGACCAAAGGAAACAGAGGTGAGGCTGACCGTCAAAAAAACTGACGGGACTAAGGAAATTATCCCGATTATCAGGGACGTGGTTCAGATCGAGGAAACCTTTGTTAAACATGCGGTGCTCGAAGCGGGAGGGATACGTTTCGGCTATATCAATATCCCCAGTTTTTATCGGGATTTCGAGAAAAGCAAAAATGGCGGTGGCGGTCGTAATGCAACCGACGATACTCGGGCCGCCATTGATGCCCTGAAAAAAGAGAATGTCCAGGGTATTATCTTAGATTTGCGCAACGACGGAGGGGGATCCCTCGTTGACGCTGTAGATATAACCGGCCTGTTTATCGATTCCGGCCCGGTTGTCCAGGTAAAAAACAGTTACGGTGTCAAGAGCGTTCTTGAAGATAGTGATGACTCCCTGGAATATGGTGGCCCGCTGGTTGTTTTGGTTAATCAATTTTCCGCCTCGGCTTCTGAAATCGTTGCAGCGGCGCTGCAGGATTACCACCGGGCCATTATCGTCGGGGGCAAGCATACGCATGGAAAAGGGACCGTTCAGACCATCATCGATCTGAACGAGAATATTCCGCTCCTGCACCTGAGGCGCTATGATGACCTTGGTGCCCTGAAGGCCACCGTCCAGAAATTTTACCGGGTAAACGGCGGCTCAACCCAATACCGGGGAGTGGTGCCGGACATCATCCTGCCCAGCCTCTTTGAATATGTCAAGTCCGGTGAGCAATATGCCGATTACTCTCTGCCCTGGGATCAGGACAGTCCTGCTGATTACCATAGTTACTCCGATAAAATAATAGATCTCAATCTTATTGTTGAGCGGAGTCGTGCCCGGGTGGAAAAATCAGAAGCCCTGCAGCGTATCAAAGAAGAAGCCGCACGCTCTTCTCAGCGGAGCGAACAGACAACGTTTGCGGTAGACATTGCCTCGATGCGGGCAAAACGGGAGGAAGAGCGCCTGGCTCGCGATAAAGTGGGAGACTCGTTTCCCCGTTTGGACGGAGAGCAGATCCTTGGCCAGGGCGGTGATATCGGTGACGCACCGGATGATGAGAAAAAAGACGCTGGAGAAAACTGGGTTGCCAGTCTTGATAAAGATCCTTACGTCATCGAGTCTGAGATGATTATTGACGATCTGGCAGAAGAACTCCAGCGAAAATAATGAGCTTGTGAGAGCGACCGAACAACCGCTGCCTCCATTCTCTTCTGTAAATTAGTCTTGAAAAAGAGACATAAAAGTGCTAGAAATCTGCTCTTGTGAATGGTCATTCATTCATATTTGAGCTATAAGCATAATTGTCTTGATATAACAAGAGCTTAGAAGGGAAGGTGGAGTGCATGGAACTTGTTGAAGCGCTTCGAAATAACCGATATAAAATTGTTGACAAGTGGGTAGCCTATACCCTTGCAACGTATCAATCTCCAAATTTTTTCCTCAAAGAGAAAGATTCCTTTGCCAACCCGATAGGAAACGTGGTCAGGTCGAGCCTGAAAGCCCTTTTTAAGTTGTTGATCAAGGGGGGTGACGGAGTGATCTTCACGGAACCGCTCACCTCGATTATGCACCTTCGTGCCGTCCAGGAATTTTCGCCTTCACAGGCTATTGCCCCTCTTAACGCCGTCAAGCACATCACCAGAGAAGTCCTTGCCTCCGAAAAAGAGACGAGTGGCTTTATCACTGAATTATATGATTTTGATTTTGCCGTAGATCTGGCAGTTCTTGCTGCCTTCGATCTCTACATGGAGTGCAGAGAAAAGATATACCAGATCCGGATTGATGAGATCCGCTCCGGCAACCATATCCTTACAAACAGCGCCTGTCCCTCAAAGGTGTTGAAGAATATACAGGAAAATAAGTAACGAGTATTTAACTGGTTGCAGGCAGGGCGATAGTTTTGCAGTTCCCCGCTATGCCGCCAAAACAGTTCACATTGAAGCGAGGTTAAGAAATGAAGTATGCCTTCTCATTCCTGGCAGTCATCGTTTTGATCGCGATTGCCTGGCTCGGGTCCCAGATACCGGGGATGCAATACTTTTTTGGTGTTGCCGTGCCGTATCTGGCCGTCATGGTCTTCCTGGGTGGCTTTGTTTACAGGGTCCTCCAGTGGGCCAAGTCGCCGGTTCCTTTTTCCATCCAGACAACCTGCGGGCAGGGCAAATCGCTTGATTTTATCAAGCGTAACCGGCTTGAGTGTCCTCATACAAACGCCGAGGTTGTAGCCAGGATGGCGCTGGAGGTACTGACCTTCCGGTCTCTGTTCAGAAACACAAAATCAGAAATCTATGATGGTCCGAAAATAACCTATGAATCATCAAAGTGGCTCTGGCTGTTTGCCCTGATTTTTCATTATTCCTTTCTTGTTATTGTGATTCGGCACATGCGGCTGTTTCTTAATCCTGTTCCCGGGTCGATTGCTTTTCTTGACTGGGCTGACTCCGCATTCGAGATCGGAACGCCGTCAATGTACATGACCACCGCCGGCCTGATTTTGGGTTGTCTGCTGCTTTTCGGTCGTCGTCTGTTTAACCGTCAGGTGCGATACATTTCCCTGATCAACGATTACTTTCCGCTCGTTCTGATATTTTCGATTGCGGTAACCGGCGGGCTGATGCGCCACTTTCTGCGCGATGGCATCGATATTGTTGCCATCAAGGAACTCGCTGTTGGACTGGTGACGTTTCATCCGGTGATCAATACGCAAATCGGCGCGATTTTCTACATTCACCTCTTTCTTGTATGTACCCTGCTTGTCTATTTCCCGTTCAGCAAGCTGATGCATCTGGGTGGGGTTTTCCTGAGTCCAACCAGGAATATGAAGAACAATACCCGTGAGGTTCGCCATATCAATCCCTGGAATCCTCCTGATATCAAGGCGCATTCCTATGCTTCCTATGAGGATGATTTCCGCGAATTCATGGTTGAAGCGGGTATCCCGGTTGAAAAAGAGTTGCCTGCCGAAAAAGGATGAGGAATAACGGTCTTGACCAATCATAGCTTATAAGGATTAAAACGATGTCAGTTCCAAAACTAGAACAACTATCCAAAAGCGTCGTACAGGGACCATCCATGGCAACTGGAGCAGTACCGACCAGGGAATGGATGGACATCCCGGTGGTTTTCAAGCCCGGGAATTATGCCTATCCTGCCAAGAAAGATAAAGTAGAGTATCTCAACAGCCAGAAAGGACTGTCCTTTCCCAATGCCCGGGAGTGGTCTCCGGAAGATGATGACTGGAAACTTCCCGAAAACTGGAAAGAGATTATTATCAACGGTCTGGGAGAGCGGTTGGAAAAATTTCGCTCGCTGAAGATTTTCATGGACTGCTGCGTACGTTGCGGTGCCTGTGCCGATAAATGCCATTTCTTCCTTGGCACCGGTGATCCCAAAAATATGCCGGTCATGCGGGCCGAGCTGCTGCGTTCCGTTTACCGTAACGATTTCACCCTGGCGGGCAAGATTCTGGGTAAAATGGCCGGCGCCAGAGAGATGACCGTCGGCGTGCTCAAAGAGTGGTTCATGTACTCCTACCAGTGCACCGAATGCCGCCGCTGTTCCGTTTTCTGCCCGTACGGCATCGATACCGCCGAGGTTACCATGATGATCCGCGAACTGCTGCATCTGGTCGGCATCGGTATCAACTGGATTCTGGAGCCGGTCTCCAATTCCAACCGAACCGGTAACCATATGGGGCTGCAGCCGCATACCTTCAAGGACAACGTCGATTTCCTTGCAGAGGATATCGAAGAATCTGACCGGTATCAAGATCAATCCGACCTTCAACCGCAAAGGTGCCGAGATTCTGTTTATCACCCCTTCTGCCGATGTTTTTGCCGAGCCGGGCCTCTATACCGCCATGGGCTACCTTATCCTCTTTGAGCATATCGGTCTTGATTACACCTGGTCGACCTATGCCTCGGAGGGCGGCAACTTCGGTCTGTTCACCAACAACGAGACGATGAAGAAACTCAATGCCAAGATGTATGCGGAGGCCAAGCGTCTCGGGGTCAAATATATCATCGGCGGCGAGTGCGGCCATATGTGGCGTGTCCTGCACCAATATATGGACACCATGAACGGTCCGGCGGATTTCCTTGAGAAACCGGTTTCTCCTATTACCGGAACGGTCTTTGAAAATGCCGCCTCAACTAAGATGGTTCATATCAGTGAGTTTACCGCGGACCTGATCAGGAACGGCAAGCTCAAGCTCGACAAGAGCCGAAACAGCAATGTGAAGGCAACCTTCCATGATTCCTGCAATCCGGCCCGGGCCATGGGATTGATGGATGAACCCCGATATATCCTCGACCATGTGGTGGACTGGGTGGAGATGCCTGAAAATACCATTCGCGAGCAGACCTTCTGTTGCGGTTCCGGAACCGGTCTGAATACCGATGAGATCATGGAACTGAGGATGCGGGCAGGGCTACCGCGGGCCAATGCCGTCAAGTATGTCCAAGAGAAGACATGACGTCAATATGCTGTCATGTGTCTGTGCCATCGACCGGGCAACCTTGACCTCTCTGATGAATTACTGGAATCCCGAAGTCGGGGTGTGCGGTGTTACCGAACTTGTCGGTAACGCCATGGTGCTCGATGGCGAAACGAGGGGCGAACTTGATGAAGGCCTTCGAACGATGCTATAATTCCGACCGGAATAGAGGAGTTACGATAATGTATAACAAAGGATTCAATTATTCCGGGACTGATCATATTTGTCCTGATTTTGACGTCTCCCATCTGGTACAATCGTCTGAATGCCGGGCCGATGCCCAAACCTGAACTGCCGCCGGGTGGAGAGAAACAATGTGTGCCTCCTGCTGCAGGAGATGCGGGATACCCATATGCAGCTGCTGAATGTATGGCGTGATGATGTCCTGCGAGAATCGAACGCGAGCCCATTACAGTCGCCGGCAAGCAGTACCGTAAAGGGCTGCAGACGGCCTGCTTGCAGTGCCATACCAACAAAGAGAAATTCTGCGATACTTGTCATGAATATGCAGCGGTTAAACCGAATTGCTGGGATTGTCATTACGCCGGAAGAGGCAGCCAAGAAGGAGATGCACTAATGGATAACAAGAGAAGAAAATTTTTGAAGATAGCCGGCGCTTCAGTACTTGCCGGAATCGGCGCCCCTGCGATTGCCAAGTTGACATCCATGCCGGCTCTGGCTGCGGGTGGCGGCGACGATGCCAAACCGGCCGCCGCCCATGCGCCGGCAGCCGGGCATGGTGAAGAAGCGTCAACCGCATGCTGGGTATGGTCATCGATATGCGCAAGTTCTACCAGGATAAGCCGATGCTGGACCGGGCCATTGAGGCCTGCTACAAGGTCATAATGTCCCGCACATTCCCGACCCAAAGAGCGAGATCAAGTGGATCTGGAAGACCGGTTTCAGCAACGCCTTTCCCGAAAACACCCACAATTATCGTTCCGAGACAGTAAACGACAACCAGTTCCCGGTGCTGTGCAATCATTGCGATAATCCTCCCTGCGTCAGGGCCTGCCCGACCAAGGCAACCTTTGTCAAACCGAAATACGGTATCGTGGCCATGGATTTCCATCGCTGTATCGGCTGCCGTTTCTGCATGGCCGCCTGCCCATATGGCGCCAGGAGTTTTAACTGGCAGGACCCCCGTCCGTTCATCAAGGAGTAAAACCCTGATTTCCCGACCCGTATGCGCGGTGTCGTGGAAAAATGCAACTTCTGCGGCGAACGCTTGGCCCTAGGACTGGAGCCGGCCTGTGTCGAGGCCTGTGAAGGAAGCGGGGCCATGGTCTTCGGTGATCTTAATGATCCGGATCCGAGATGAGGAAAGTACTTGATAAGGAGTACACCATCCAGCGTAAACCATCTGCCGGCACCATGCCGTCAGTCTTTTACATAGTGTGAGGTTGTCATGATTGAAAAAACACTAAAAGGAAAACCTGCCTACTGGATCTGGCTGGCCATTCTCGGCTCATTCATTGCCATCGGGGCGGCCTGTTATATCAGGCAGTACATGTTCGGCCTCGGACTTACCGGCATGAGCCGCGATGTTTCCTGGGGGCTTTATATCTCCCAGTTCACCTTTCTCGTCGGCGTTGCCGCCGGAGGACTGATGCTGGTATTTCCTTATTACATTCACGATTACAAGGCTTTCGGACGAATCACCATTCTTGGTGAATTCCTGGCTATATCCGCCCTGGTCATGTGTCTGATGTTCATCATGGCCGATCTCGGTCAGCCGCTGCGCGGTCTGAACGTTATCTTCTTTGCCACACCCCACTCCATGCTTTTCTGGGATATGTGTGTACTCTGGGGATATCTCCTGCTTAACCTGCTCTGCGGCTGGGTTATTCTCACGGCCGAGCGAAAGCAGGTGCCGCCGCCGAAATGGATCTATCCATTCGTTTATATTTCCTTACCCTTTGCCGTTTCCATCCATACCGTAACCGCCATGCTCTACTGCGGTCTGCCGGGCCGGCATTTCTGGCTTTCAGCCATTATCGCTCCGCGTTTCCTGGCCTCGGCTTTTGCGGCGGGCCCCGCTCTGATCCTCATCGCCTGTATCATCATGAAGAAATATGCTCATTTTGATGCCGGTAAAGAGGCGGTGCAGAAGATGACAACCATTATCATCTACGCGGTCATTATCAACACCTTCTTTTATCTGCTTGAATTCTTTGTCGGCTACTACTCGCAGGTCCCGGGGCACATACACAGTCTGGAGTATCTCTTCTTCGGTCTCGAGCATGACGGTCATGTGTATAATAACCTGGTGCCCTTCATGTGGGCCTCGGTCATTTTCAACTTTACCGGTCTGGGTATCCTTGGCTATATGAAAATTTTCAAGGTATTCGATTACCGCCTGGTAGGTACGGCCTCGGTACTGATCTTTTTCGCCCTCTGGGCTGATAAGGGACTTGGTTTTGTCTTCGGCGGTTTTGTTCCGAACCCTCTGGATGAAATAACCCAGTACGTTCCGACACTCAACGAGCTTGGCATTACCATCGGCATCTGGGCCTCCGGTTTCTTCCTGATGACCCTGCTCTACAAGATTGCCCTCGGGGTCGAACACGAGGTAGAAGCCTAGCAACGTTTCGTCCTGTATAAACAACAAAAGCCCCCGGCCGCTCTGAGCAGCCGGGGGCTTTTGTTGTTTCAGTGCCCGGCAGTAATTACCTGTGGCAGAAGAGTGCTGACTTCAGAAGGGTTTTCCCCTCCTGTTCGCAGACCGCAACTGACCGCTTGAATGCAGCAGGGTGGGGAAGATCCCATGAAATGTTCATGGGTTCCTGTGGTTATCTGAAAGTGCCGATATACCAGGAGAAGAGCTCCTGGATCTGTGGAAAGAAGAACAGGTAGGCCAGTCCGCTGACGGCTAGAAAGGGGCCGAACGGAATACGGGTAGCCACCCCTTTTTTCTGGGAGCGAAGTGCGATAAGACCGATCACCGAACCGCTCAATGAACTGGCAAAGATAATAAAGAACAAAGATTGCCAGCCGAGAAAGGCACCGAGCATGGCGAGCAGCTTGATGTCGCCTCCACCGAGTCCTTCCTGCCCCCGGAGAAAGTAGTAGGAATAGGAGACTGCGTAGAAAAATCCGCCGCCGGCAAGGAGGCCTATCAAAGATTCCTGCCAGGTGACGAGCGGCGAGATAAAGGAGAAGCAGAAGCCGATTATGATACCGGGAATTGAGATAACATCAGGTATTATCTGGTGATGAATATCAATCCATATTATAGTGATGAGCGCCGCCGAGAAGAGAAAAAAACCGGCTGTTGCCAGGGTCAAACCAAAAGATGCAACAAGTGCCGTTGTCAGCAGGGCGGTGAGTAGTTCGACAATCGGGTATTGAAAGGAGATGGGCGTTTTACAATGGCCGCACCTGCCCATCAGAAAAGAAAAGCTGAGTATCGGGATGTTCTCATACCAGTGCAGATCGGCTTTGCAGTTCGGGCAGTGAGATGCAGGAAAAACAATAGACGCGTCAGGCTGCGGAAGTCTAAGGATGACCACATTGAGAAAACTGCCGACCAGTGCACCGAAAATAAAGGCCGGAACCAGAAAAAACGGATCGTAGTGAGTTGTCATCTTATCGAGGCGCGGCGCTTGAGTAAATAGTCTTTTGAAATCCAATTCATATACAGTCATTATGGCTCAACACCAGGAAAAAGCAACCATTATCCGGTTCGAACAATTATCAGCCGGCACCATCCGGCTGACACTCGAGGCGCCGCTTATCGCCGCCGGCAGCAGGCCCGGCCAGTTCGTGATGATCCAGACCGGCAGCGGTCGGGACCCTTTGCTGCGTCGGCCCTTCTCCGCTGCACCAGGTAAACAGCCGGGGGCAGATCCAGATCTATTTCAAGAATGTCGGGCGGGGCACCAATATCCTTGCCCATAGCCGGGTTGGAGAAGTTCTCGATATTTTCGGGCCGCTCGGAAGAGGGTATCGGATAAACCAGGAAGTACCGGCCTGTCTCGTCGGCGGCGGTCTCGGCATCGCCCCGCTTCTTTTCCTTGCCAAACAGCTGTGCCAGGCTGGTGGGGATCGGAGTCGGGACATGATTATCATCGGTGCAAGAACCCGGGATGACTTGGAACCACTGGTCAATGATTTTCAGCAGTTCGGGCTGGCACTGCATTCTTCAACGGATGACGGCAGTTATGGGACCGCCGGATTTGTCACCGATGTACTGAAATCGCAGCAACTGCCGAGGGGCTCGGAGGTCTACGCCTGCGGACCTGAACCGATGCTTGCCGGTATCAGGCAGATCTGCCTGGACAGGCAATTCGGCTGCCAGGTGTCCATTGAAAGTGTCATGGCCTGCGGTATGGGAGCCTGTCTCGGCTGCAATGTTTCCGGCAGTGGCGGGGGGTATGTTCATGTATGCCTGGACGGGCCGGTCTTCAGGACGGAGGATCTTTTATGGTGATCGTGAAAGATCAAACGTCACATCCGGATCTCCGGGTAAACATAGGATCCCTCGAGCTGCAGAATCCGGTTATGACTGCCTCGGGAACCTTCGGTTATGCTCGTGAGTTCGGGCATCTCGTCAATCTGCATCGTCTGGGCGGCGTTGTTGTCAAGGGCATCTCCCTGGCGCCGCGTGCCGGGAATCCGCCGCCGCGCATTGTCGAAACCGCCTGCGGCATGCTGAATGCGATTGGGCTGCAGAATGTCGGGGTAAAGCGCTTCATCGAAGAGAAAATACCGTATCTGCGAACTATCGGCATCCCCGTTGTGGTGAATATTCTCGGCGATTCACTTGAAGAATATCGGCAGATTGCCGAGGGACTTGCCGGTGTTGAAGGCATCGCCGCTCTCGAAGTGAATATATCCTGCCCGAATGTAAAAAAGGGTGGTGTTGCCTTTGGCACCGATCCGAAAATGGCTGCGGCAGTCACGACGGTGGTCAAAGAGGCGGCTGATGTCCCGGTGATGGTAAAGTTATCGCCTAATGTGTCCGATATTGCTGCAATTGCCCGTGCTGTCGAGGATGCCGGGGCCGATTCACTTTCCCTGATAAACACCTTGATAGGCATGGCCATAGACATTAGAACAAGAAAACCGGTGCTCGCCAACGTGATAGGCGGGCTGTCGGGTCCGGCAATCAAGCCGGTGGCATTGCGCATGGTTTACGAGGTGGCCCGAGCGGTCGAGATCCCGGTCATCGGTATAGGCGGTATTGATTGTAGCGAAGATGCCCTGGAATTTATGCTTGCCGGGGCGACGGCCGTGCAGATCGGCACGGCAAATTTTATCAACCCGGGGATCAGTGAACAGATTGTTAACGGCATCGCCGCCTATGTGGAAGATCAGAAACTCTCTTCCGTCAGGGAGATGATCGGTGCCCTTGAAATATGAGCGACGCTGGAAATGACAGTAAAAACGGTCCAGCTTCAGGCAATAAATGAGAGACAGAACGGGATTTTTGGAACTGAAAAATGATTGAGATACAACCGGCAGGAAAAATAGATGCGAGTGTAACCGTTCCCGGCTCGAAAAGCATTACCCAGCGGGCACTCATTACCGCTGCGCTGGCAGATGGCCGGAGCATCCTGCGCGGACCGCTGGTCAGTGAGGATACCGATTATTCTTCAACGGCCCTTGCCCGGATGGGCATTGTTATCTCGCAGGAGCCTGAAACCTGGCGGATCAGCGGCTCGGGCGGTTTTATAGCAACGCCTGAAGATGACATCTATCTGGGTAATAACGGTACAGCGACCCGTTTTCTTACCTCGGTGGCGGCACTGGGCTCGGGTGAATTCATCATTGACGGCGATCAACGCATGTATGAACGTCCGATAGAACCGCTCATTGCGGCGCTGCGCGGGTGGGGGGTGGATATTGAATCAATTCATGGTACCGGATGCCCGCCGTTAAGTATCATCGCAAATGGCCTGCGCGGCGGAAAAACAATCCTGCCGGAAGGGAAGAGCAGTCAATATCTGTCATCACTTCTTCTCGTTGCTCCCTATGCCATGGAGGCGGCGGAACTTCATGTCTCAGGCGAAGTTCTTTCCAAACCTTATGTGGCCATGACGCTGCAGGTGATGGCCGATTTCGGTATCCGGGTTAAAGCAGCCCCCGATTTTTCCTCGTTCTCAATTCCCCGCGGAGTCTACCAGGCCAGGGATTATCAGATCGAAGGTGATGCCTCGAATGCTTCGTATTTCTGGGCAGCAGCGGCAGTGACGGGTGGTCGTGTCACGGTAAATAATGTACCGGTTCCTTCTCTTCAGGGTGATGCCATGCTGGTTCCGCTCCTTGCCCGGATGGGCTGTAACGTGACCCGGGCGGAACAGGACATCACCGTACAGGGTGCTGACTGCCTGGCGGGCATCTCCGTTGACATGGGGGACATGCCGGACGTTGTTCCGACACTGGCGGTTGTTGCGGCTTTTGCGGAGGGGCCGACTGAAATCTCAAATATTGGTCATTTGCGCATCAAGGAGTGTGACCGATTGCATGCGCTGGTGACGGAACTTTCCCGGATGGGAGCGAGGGTTGAAGAATTTCCTGAGCGGATGATCATTCATGGCGAGGGAGGAAGGAACCTGCATGCAGCCGATATTGAGACCTATCAGGACCACCGTATGGCGATGAGTCTCGCGGTTGCCGGTTTGCGTGTTAGCGGGATCAGAATTGGCGGGGAGAATTGCGTGGCCAAGTCTTTTCCTGATTTCTGGAAACGCTTTGCCACTCTGTATTCCTAGCCCGATTCATTATCACTCAGACCAGAACTTCCGCCTCGTGCCAGCCCCGGTTGTGGCCAGGTACGAAAATCCGCTCACCTTTCTCCACTTTCAGAAGTCGTGCCGCGTTTCCCCGGTTAACGCACACCTCGAGTGCGCCGTTGCTGTTGATAATAGCTGCGGGAAGGTTGTCGTGAATATCTCCATAGCTGCCATGCACTAACTCTATCTCATATGACTTGAGCCTTATACGGGGGTTCTCTCCAAGCTCGATTCTATCCAGGTATATCCTGGTAATGTTGGTCCTGATGTTACCAAATTTATCAATATTGATCACTTCACCGTGAATGCCGTTGCGCTGCAGTACCGGTTCTTTTACCCCGATAATCACGCACGATTCACGGGGAATTCGCGGCCCGACATTGGTGATCGACATCCCCGAGGCGAGTCGGGCCGCAACCGGAGCCATGATATCTCGGCCGTGAAAAGTATTGCTGATCTCCTTGAGAAAGAGTTTGCGGTTCTCAACGACGTATGCTTCGACTGTTTCCGGACTGGTCAGAAGCTGGGTGAAAATCCCATTATCGGGACCAATAAAAAAATGGGTTTCTATTTGCAGCACAATTATCCGGCGAGACATGCCCACGTCGGGATCAACCACGCAGAGATGCACGGTTCCGTCCGGAAAATAGCGGAAATTGTTCCAGATGATATCTGATGCCTGGGAGATATCCTGCGACTCGATGCCGTGTGTCAGGTCGACAATGGGAATTCCCTTGTTAATGGAGAGGATCACTCCTTTCATGACCCCGACATACTCGTCGTTATAGCCAAAATCGGTGGTCAGGGTGACTGGAAAGCCGCTTTGCCTCATAAGATCATTCGCCAGGTGGAGTTGAGTTTATTCAATATGTACTCATGTTACCTGATTTTGCCGGCGAGTTCAAAATTCTTCTTGACCAGAAAAAACAATTTGCCTTTTTCGTTCATATGACCGGCAGCAGTCTCGGCATACTGCCCACTTCCCCAGAACAGATCAACGCGTCCCGTGCCCTTGATGGCCGAACCACTGTCTTGCGGCACCACAAAGCGGCCAAAAAGCCGCCAATGATCGATCTTTCCGGAATTATCCAGCACGGGTTTTTTCGAAACAAGATAGCCAAGAGCACCAACCGGAAGCATTGACTGGTCAATGGCGATTGAACGGCCAGGGGTCAGGACCGTGCCGAGGGACCCCTTCGGCCCCCTGTCATCCCCCCATTCGAAAAAAATGTAACGGGGGTTGTGCTGGAGCATCCTTGTTATATCCCCGGGGTGTGTCCGGAAGTGGTCTCTAATGGCGGGGATATTAACTTCTTCCTTCCTCATGATATTATCGCTGACGAAAAGCTTGCCAAGGCTGCGGTATTCGTGGCCGTTGGATGAGGAGAACCTGATGGCCCGGGATGAGCCATCCTGCAGGGAGATGCGGCCGGAGCCCTGGACATGGAGAAGATAGGCGTCAAAAGGATCCTGCAGGTAGACGAGTTCATTGCCCTTAAGTACGTCCATGCTTTCGATCTGCTGGCGAGTCCAGTAAGGGATCATTTTGCCATCTTGATCGAGACGGCCGATCTCCTGCTTGCCGTTGTCCGTGTTTTTGCCGCTGACAAGGGACGGGGGGACCTGGTAAAGCGGGTAGATAAAGGGTGGGGTGCGGGTCAGGCTTCCAGTAAAAAGCGGCTCGTAGTAGCCGGTGACAAGAACATCCCCGTCTTCGTTTCTTCCTGCGGCTTCGAAGACATGGAAGTTGCTCCTGATGAGTTGTCCGAGCGCAAGAGGGTCCGCGTTCATTGCAAAAGAGGATTTGAAAAACAAAAGCGATTCGACCAGTTCTGCAGAGGTGAAGGTATGGTTGCCGATCCGCATGCTACTCCCTTCAGGAATGGTTCGAAGATAATCGAGCTGATGATCGATTGCCGTCAAAAGACTCCGGGGGGAGGCGTCGTCCAGGTAAATGGGGAATTCGGACGGAGGTTTTTCAATAACATGTTCCTGCAGGGTACAACTGTCAAGGAGGAGGTAGAGTGTGAGGCAGAGAAGAAGGTGCGGAAAAACACGTATTGGAAGAGATGTTTTTTCAAGGTAAATGCGCACTGATCAATGCCTGTAAGCTAGTCGGCTTTGAATGCTTCGGCGAGTTCAGCGACAGCCATGGCATAGCGGTTTGAATGATTCCACTCGGTAATTGCCTGGAAATTGGGGTATCCGGCGACGTAGCGAAAGCCGCCGCCATCGAAAGGCGCACGTTCAAGACCGACGATGGTCAGTTCACGATTACCTGGTGGTGTCGGCAGCGAGATACCCTGACTCTGGCTCACCGTTTTATAGTCGACCTTGCCCTTTCTTCCTTTCAAGTTTGCACTGATGAGTTCCTGGGAAAGTAACTTTGAGCCAATATCGATATAAACGGGAGTATTAAGTGTGTATCCGAAGCGATGAAGGTAATTTGCAATTGAGGCCAGGATGTCTTCGATTGAATTGAAGACATCCCGTGTCTGATCGTCGTCAAAACTGACGGCATACTCATTAAAACTCGAAGGAATAAATTGTGTCTGGCCGAAAGCACCGGCATAGGAACCCTTGACCTCAAGCGGATTCATGCCATTTTCCCGACATACCAGAAGAAAATAGATAAGCTGCTTCCTGAAGAATGCGGAGCGTCTCGGGTAGGCATCAAACAGGGTGTTGAGGGTCTGGAATACAGGAAAACTCCCGCCGTGTGTGCCAAAACGGGACTCGATCCCCCATATGGCGATAACAATTTCTTTGTTTACACCAAAATGGGCTTCAATCTTTCTGAGCAAATCAGCATGCTCCCGCAGCTTTTTTTTGCCGGTGGCGATTGTTTTTGAGGTGATAAAAAGAGGGCTGTATTTGTAATAAGGTTTTGTTTCCCACTGCTGGTCCATAAGCTCAAGGACTCTTTTGTTTATGGCGACTTCAGCGAAGAGGGTATGGAGTTCTTCGCTACTGAACTGGTGTTCCTGCTGCAGTTCAGTAAACAGCTTCTGGTAACGCTCACTGGCAATATCAATGGTCTGCCCATCTTCTACCAGGTCGGCGGCTTTTGGCTTTTCCGCCATGCCGGAGGATACCATTGGAGATAACAGCAGAAGCGTGGAAAGTAGGCAGAAACTGGCAGAAAATCTTTTAAGAGCACAAAAAAAATCGACTCCCGGCGAGGGCCGGAAACGGTTTTTAACGCTGCTGGGTGTATGCGGGATATAGTTCATGTCATCAGTAGGTGTTGTTGAATGCGTCTATGAAAGAGTTGAGCAGATCCATGGGTAAACGATTAATCCCAGCTGCGCCCCTGCGGCCGCCCCCGCTGGGAAAGGATCGGCAGAGGGTATCTGCGTTACGACAGTCATCGAGCGGGGCTCGCACACTGACGCGCAACGTCCCGTCATTGTTCTCTGTAATCAGGGCATGCGCTCCGGCAGGATTTTCCCGTGCCTTGAGATTTGCAAATACGCCGGAAACCCTCCTGGCCCAATTGCTGTCGGGAAATCGATATATCCTATTGTTGCCGTTGCTGGCAAATACCGGTTGTGACAATGCCAGGTTCATGTCGTTATCAAAACCCAATCGAAGGGTTTTCAGATAGGCGGACTGGTCATGAAAATCGAGTGGATTTTCGTATTGCTGAACATCACGGTACAGGTTTGCCGGTGGAAAATAAAGATCCTGGAGGTCTGCGCCATAGCCATTATAATTGAGCAGTTCGCCGATCTCCTGTAATTTGAATGTCTCACTTTCCGTCAGGGACAGGCGTGAGGCGGCGGCAGTGGCTTCTGCGTGCAGGTTGTCACCAAAAGCGCCGCAGATAGCCCAAGGACTGAACCTGCCATTCAGCAGCCGGTCAACAATGAGGGATGTACAGTTGTCGGGGGCGGGATCGATGTGGTGTGTCAGAAGCGGGGAATGAGGAATATCACCGGCAAAGTGATGGTCAATGTAAACAACTTCGTTTTCTGCTTCAAGAAGGCGCTGCAAAGGTTCCCTGTTTGAGTGCATGGAAACGTCCAGTACGGTAATATGGCTGGATCGTACGTCCTGAATACGGGAAAGCAGGAGGATGTCGCGTTTGACGCCGGTGATCAGCTTGGCATCAGGGGCCGGAGCGGCGAGACGAAGCTGATGCAGGGAGCAGATTCCGTCCGCATCTCCGTTAAAGACATCATACTGTTCTATTGTGTTGCGTTTCCTTAAAAATGGCATAGAGATAGATTTACCTGGCTGAAGGGTAATCCCCCCGTCAACAGGAAAAAACCCGCTTATCAGTAGGTAAACCCGAAGGGACTGCCGATGTTAGCAAGGTTAAACATGAGTATAATACTGGTATCCTCAGGGGTATACTGGGTACCCACTTCCACCGACCAGCAGAGTGCCTGGTAGATGAGCGACAGGTTCGCCTCGTTGGTTTGATCTTCTGCGATGGAGTGCTGAATTTTAAAATTGGCACGCCAGTTGTGATACAGGGCAGTTGTGATCTGAGCGTTGATCTGCTCGGTATTTTCAGTATCTTGAAAAATGTACTCAATGTTGAAATAATCACCACGGCTGTTGGTATAGGTTGTGGCGAGATTGTGCCTGACGAAGCCGTCACCATAGATATTGACATCGGTACGGTAATCAATAAAGAGGGCACTGAGCGGGAACCATCTGAGTCGTATATTGACATCGGAGAACGGTTCATCCGAGTCAAGATCCAGAAAGCTGTAACTCTGCCTGATCTTCAGCGAGCCGTATTCACGGGCTGTCTCACTGTCTCTTACCAGATCAAAGAAGTTATCAATTCCATAAGAGACCCCATTGGTCTCGGAAATACGATCAACGCCGTCAAAGTAGGGGAGATCATCCTGGTCAACATCGGGAATGTAGTCATAATTGATGAACGGGCGGACCTCATGCCTTAACCCTTCTGCATCCTCTCCGGAGAGCTCAAAGGTTCGCAACAGTGTTGTACCGACTTCAGCATGCAGATCGTAGGTCAGTCTGTTCTGGGAGCTGTCGTTTGCCCAGACGGAGTCGCCATATTCCTGCACTACGTAATAGGTGTCACGAATACCGATTTGAGCCCGCGATTCGAGGTAGGGACTGATGGGCAACGGGGCGCTCAGGCGGGGATAGAAGTCAAAACGTTGGCCGCCGACACCCTCCTCACGCCAAAAATTATTATAACTGGTATCCCAATCTATGGTGAGTCCGTATAGATCTTCAAACGGTAACGCTCCGGTGAAGTCAATGGCTGGCAGATTCCAGAGAGGAGTGTCGACGGCATCGTTTTCACTGACATCGTTAATCGCCAGGAGTTCGCCGGTAAGCGACATGAAGCCCCATGATCTCAGGAGGTTAAAAGAGTTGGTGCGCTGATCATCCGTTTTGTTTTCCAGGCTGCGTCCGTAGCTGTCGAGGAAACGCTGATTACTGGCCTGAAAACCAGTGAGGCCGGTATTGAACTCGGTTAGATAGTCCCGATCCGAGACGATATCGACATCGAGTCGCGAGGTCCAGCCCTGGCCGAAGTCCTGATCCACCTTGCCCCTGACCCAGTAGCGGTCCTGGTTGGTATGCGTGAAACCGGTATCGCTATAATAGTCGGTTTCCGACGGAACAGACAAATCATCGTGCAGGTAATTGGCCATTGCCAACCCTTTATCGGTGGCGCTTTTTACATAATTGAACTCAAGTCCCGGCATATAGCCGCGATCGACCATGTATTGGGTGTAGATGGTCATGTCGGTGGAATCAGAAATATTCCAGAAAAACGGGATATTGATGCCAAATCCGTTATTTTGACTGGTGCTGAGTTCGGGAAAAAGGAAGCCGGTTTGTCTCTTGTTTTTGACCGGCAGCATTAACCAGGGTGAGTAAAGAACGGGCACATCCTTGATGCGAAACTTGGCATGTTTCAGTGTGGCATAGCCATCCTGTTCGATAACAACATCCTGTGCGGCAAAGCTCCAGGGGGCTGTCTCTCCGGCTGCCACCTTACAGGTGACAACCCAGCCGTTTTCTATATGGTAGGTCTTGTAACCGGTCTTTTCTATGACTTCTCCCTCAAGATGCATGTCACCCTTATCCCGCAGGATGGTGGCATTCCTGAAGGTCCCTGTTTCCTGCTCAAGATTAACGACAGCCTGCTCGGCCATCAACTGCTCGCCGTCGGAGGTGACGACGGAGACATGACCGCGTGCTTTGATGGTACTCAGCGCGATATCATAGGCAACCCAGTCGGCCTTGATAGTTATCTGGGTCTCGTATTCCTCTTCTGTTTCTGTTGTCAGATCGGTCGGAGTTTTTTCAACTTCAACAGGTTCCTCTTCAAGAAGAGTCGACCACTCGGTTACTTCAAGATCTTTAACCGGCGCTTTTGGGGGGACTTTCCTGCGCTTGACGAGAACGATATTGCCTTCTGCCACAATGCTCATCGGCTTCTCATAGCGGATTATTTTGTCTGCGGTGATATCCCATTCCTCGGTGTTTACCGACTCCGCAGCCTGAAGATCGCTCGTTATTGGAGAAATAAGAATCAGAGAAGAAAACAGAAAAACAAGCTTGAAGGGGGACATGCGCAGCAGAAACTTTGTCACAATACACTCCTTTTGAAAAGACATGAAACGCAAGCCTACAGAAGACCCGTTTCCTGCAGTATGGGCTACTCCAGGTAGTATAAGCCGTCTGCTTTCAGCACCGAAATGTACGGTTCGACCCGCACGGTGTCAAGCCAAAAGTAATAGTTTTGCCTTGATATGAGATGGTATTTGTTTTACTTTCCAGGCACTTTACCGTGAATAGCCGATAATGACAGCTTTTTTCGATGTATTTTAAAAAAAGAGATCTATAATAGAATGGCATAAACGGTGTATCGGTAAAGACAATATCCCGATGCCAGGGCGCGAAACGGCACTGGTGCCGCAGTGATATTTCCGGTACGGAAAATAAAATCATGGACGGTCAATAACACACATGTTCAGCTTGTGTTGTTTTGTACCGGGATCCATGACGGCAAAATTGGTGGTACACTCCATCCGTTGAAAGAAATTTCCACGAGAGCTCGACCGAGCAGGCTGGCAGTTTACAGGTAAGTCCAGTCAAAAAAAACGGAGTGGTGTGTACTGAAAGGAACAGGCGGATCTTTTGAAAAGGCCGTCGAAACAAAAAATTGATGGATGGCGCGGGCCGCAGCTTGTTTTTGCGTTTTCGCCTGACATCTATGAGGTGCCGGTTGTGTCGCCGGACAGGTGATACCGCTGAGCGAAGGTAATCTATGACGGAGTCCAAAAAAGAAACGAAGGAAAGTCCTGCCAAGAAGTTTGTAGAGCAAATCAAGGCAACCACCGGAGCCTGGTGGAAAAGCAGAGTAACCTCCACTAGTGAACAGCCCGCATCATCCGAACCACCCGATCATCCGGCTCGGCCGGTCGCCGGCGTCGGCTGAGCCGGTCTCTGACCAGCCAACACCTGAACCAAATAAAAAACCTGCAGGTCGCAGGGGGCGACCGGCTCGCAGGGGATCAGGCAATAAAGCGGCATCCGCTGCGACGCAGGATCCGGCAGAAAAACGTTCGGAAGAACCGGCAGAGGACATGCCAGGGCCGAAACAGGTTCAGGTATCTGCTGAAGCCGGGACAGATAATGTTCCGGATACTGCTGTCGCACAGGATGGTGTGGCGGGAGAGGAGGGCGCGCCGGTAAAAGAGGTGAGAAGAAGCAGAAGACCCCGGGGCAAACGGGGCGGCGCAAAGAAAGCTGCCAGGCCGCAGGCGGAGAATACTCCGGAAGACGAGATAGACGACGAGATTGATGACGAGGAGGATGCGGTCCCGTCCCGGAAATCCGGAAAGGGCTGAAGAGAAAAAGCCGGTCGTGAAACTTCTTATCAATGCTGATGAGCCGGAAGAGTGCCGGCTGGCCCTGCTTGAAGATGGTCGTCTCGAGTCGCTCCATGTCTCGTCGGTCAGTCGGGTCCATACCCGCAATAATATCTATAAGGCCCGGGTTGTCGCGATAGAATCAAATTTACAGGCGGCCTTTATTGATTACGGTGCTGAAAAAAACGGTTTTCTGGCATTCAGCGAAATCCATCCCGAGTACTATCGCCAGGATCTGAAACCTGAAATCCAGGCTCTGGTCGAAAAGCAGCAATGGAAAAAACTCAGTATTTCAGATGTCCTCGAACGGGGACAGGAAATGCTGGTACAGGTGGTCAAGGAGGAGATCGGCAAGAAGGGCGCCAACATGACGACCTATCTGTCCCTGCCCGGCCGGTGCGTGGTTCTCATGCCGGGATCCGACTCGGAAGGGGTTTCACGCAAGATCTCCGGCGAGGAACGCCGCAATCAGCTCCGTGAAATCGTCAACTCGATTTCGATACCTGAAGGAATCGGCTGGATTGTCCGTACCGCCAGCGAGGACATCACCAAGTCTGGCCTGACCAAAGACGTTCGCTACCTGCTTAAACTCTGGACGGAAATCAAGGCCAAGGGGCAAAACCTGGAAGGCGTTGGGCTGCTCTACCAGGATCATAATTGTGTCATGCGCTTTTTGCGGGAATACTTTGACCCGGACACACAGGAAATTTTGGTGGATGACGAGGCCGCCCTCGAAAAGGTCACGTGAATTTATCGAGATGCTCCCTGCCAAACAGCGTAACGTCAAGGTGAAACTGCATCGGGGAGCTCGTCCGATCTTCAATCAATACAGTGTGGAAGACCAGATTGAGTCGATCTACCAGTCCCATGTCAACCTGCCGTCCGGCGGTTCAATCGTTATAGAGCCGACTGAAGCCATGGTCTCAATAGATGTGAACTCCGGTTCAACCGGAAAAGGAATGAACTTCGAGGACACCATTTTCAAGGCCAACATGGAAGCGGCAACCGAACTTGCCCGTCAGCTCCGGCTGCGAGACCTCGGTGGTCTTGTCGTCGTTGATTTTATCGACATGCGCAGCAGTAAAAATATCCGTGAAGTGGAAAGACAGGTGAAGACCTCCATGAAACGGGACAAGGCGAAGGTCGATGTGAGCAGGATATCACGTTTTGGCCTGATGCAGATATCTCGCCAGAAACTCGGTTCACCCATTGAATCCGGAAATTACCGGATCTGCGAGTCATGCCGGGGGCGTGGGACGGTACGGTCGGTTGAGACCCTTGCCCTGTTCTACCTCCGCAGAATCCAGACCGGCGCCAGCAGGAAACCGGTTGTAAAGGTCGAGTGCCGTTTCCCGCTTGATGTTTCCCAGTATCTCCTGAACAATAAACGGCAGGAACTCATTGAACTGGAAGAAAAATATGAGACCGGGATCATTATCATCTCCGACCCGGCCCTGAAACCGGCTGAACATGAGATTACCTTCCATAAGGCGGAAAAAGAGGAAGCAGCAAAAATTCAGGCTTGAGTTGGAGGCTGATCTGGAGTATATAAACAAACCCATGCACCAGTAGCTCAGCTGGATAGAGCAACGGACTACGAATCCGTAGGTCGGGGGTTCGAATCCCTCCTGGTGTACCAGTTAAATCAAGCGGTTAGGTCCATTATGGCTTAACCGCTTTTTTGTT
>CAVUYQ010000022.1:0-80386 GCA_963745765.1 uncultured delta proteobacterium
CACATCCGGTCAAAAGCACAACACCATCAATCGGATTTGCGCGAATTGATTCTTCAACATCCATGCTTGCCAAATTTCTGAAAAGCATTGTTGTAGGACGCATAATTGTTTCACCTAATGACATCACAGGAAATTCAAGAGGGAAACCTCCGGCTTCTAAAACTCCTTTTTTTACAAACTCTGCAAACTCTCTTAAATGCCCATTGCATGGTGTTAACTCAGACCAGGTGTTGCAAATACCAATTACAGGCCGGCCCCGGAAATGATCATCCGGGTACCCTTGATTTCGCAGCCACGAACGATGAACAAAACCCATTTTGTCCAATCCGCCAAACCATTCCTGACTTCTTAATTTCTTTTTAGTTTTGCCCATATAATTTTAATTTCAATTAAATATGTTTAAAAATTAATTCTCCCATTTAGGGCGAATACCCGGTGCGTAAGGGAATCTTAAGCTTTCATAATATTCTAAAGTTTTATCCGGTTTTTCTAAACCAGCCGGAATTGCTTGTTTTGAAAATGTTTGGTAAAAAAGCACACAAGCATTTCTCCACCAGATTGCTTCTTTCTGTTGAATGTTTAAAAGCATTCTAACCTGATTAAATCTTTCCTCATCAATTAATCCTTTTAAAGATTGCCAGGTTTTAATCATATCTCCAACTGCTTTTGCACCATCATAATAATGATAACATAATTCATCCCATAATGTATTGCCTGATTTTAATTTGTAATTCCAGCTTACATGATGAAACCAAAGCAGAAATTTATCCGGACAAGTTTTTAGCGAAGAAAACGTATTTGCAACTTCAGGATAATATTGGTCAACAGCATCGCTCCCGGTTTTTGTACGATCGAAACCTATTCCATCAGTATCGACTTTGCTGTAATATACCGAAGTCCAATCAGCACGCGGCTTATCCTTTATCCATGGGCCCGGTCCGTAATGATGATCCCATCCCATCTGATGATGAAGACCTAAAGGAGTCATGTAATTCACAATTGTTTCGCGTGAAGTAAGCATCATATCTAAAACTTTATCAACAAATTCTTTGTCATTTGTAAATGTCATTTTTATCCACTCATCAGCAATCTCTTTTGAAGTAAGTGTATGATCCCAGGCCAATCTTCCGAAAGCATACCAATTAGACTGGCCGAAAAGATGCCCCGTCCAATTTCTATCAGTTCCTGTATTTGCAACGCCAGCAATTCCGGTTAAAGTATGATTTTCTAAAGTGCCGTCAATTACTTTTGCAACAGTTGAACCTTTACCTTTTGCATATGTATCCGACTCAAGACATTCTTTATACATGGGTGCAAGATATGCTAACGTAGTAGCTTGTCCTAAATATTCCTGTGTTAATTGAAATTCCAACATAAGCGGGGTTTTTGGCATAGCCCCAAATAAAGGATGAAATGGTTCCCTCGGCTGAAAATCTATTGGGCCGTTTTTGGGTTGTATAAAAACATTTGAATTAAATTTACCATCAAGAGGTTTAAACTCATCATAGGCTTGCTTTGCTCTGTCTTCGGGATTTTCGTTACTGTAAACAAAAGCTCTCCACATAACAACCCCACCAAAAGGCTGCAAAGCTTCTGCAAGCATATTGGCTCCATCTGCATGACTTCTATTATAATCATTCGGGCCCGGTTGTCCTTCAGAATTTGCTTTGACAAGAAAACCGCCAAAGTCAGGTATATAACTATAAATTTCTTTTACTTTATTTTTCCACCAGTTTTTAACATCCGGATTAAGTGGATCAGCAGTTTTTAGTCCGCCGATTTCAATTGGGGCGCTGAATCTTGCAGTAAGATAGACTCTAACGCCATAAGGACGGAAAACATCTGCAAGCGCTTTTACTTTTTCTAAGTATGGTGTAGTTAGAACCCATGCATTAGCATTTACATTTGTTAATACGGCTCCGTTAATTCCAATACTGGCATCGGCTCTTGCATAATCATAATATCTTTGATCAATATAACCGGGCAATCTATGCCAATCCCAAATAGAAAAACCGGCATAATTTCTTTCGGAAGTTCTATCTAAATTATCCCAGTGATCGAGAAGCCTTAATTTAATTTTTGGTGAACTAAACATCGCAAGATTTTCTATGCTTTGGTGCATCTGCATAAATCGTAGAAAATTAAAAACTCCATACAATACTCCTACATCAATTTTTCCAGCAATAACAATTACTTTCTTACTATTGTACATTGCTGATTTAATGATAAATCCTTCATCATTAATTTTATTGAAATCCGTTTGTGAAATTATCGAAGTTACTAATTTTGAATTTTTATTTGTACCAAGAATAACCGTTCCATCGGAAGACACATCAGAATAACTTTCTATAGATTTTCCTAACAAACTTTCCAGATCATTTTTTAATTCTTTAAACGCTATTTTTGAAGTAGCAGAAGTATCATTGCAAATTATTCCACTGATACTGTTTTTATAGTTATTTAAGATTTGATTGTCAGTTATTAAATCGTACCTAAGCCAAAGTCTGTAACCATCTTCAGCATGAATAAATGCCATTGAAAAAATTATAAATACGAATAATAAATGTGATATTTTCATGTTACTCTTTTAATTATTAAAATTATTGTATTTTATCAAACTCAAGTTTATTTGCATATTGCTCCAATTGAAAACCTAATACATTTCCATTGCCATCTAATTTAAAATGAACCAAAACATACCTTCCTATTTCATAAAATTCTTTATCAGTTTCGGGATATAAAATTGTTTTTCCGGAAAAAGAAGAGTTGGTTATCAAATTACCATTATCTGTTTTAACATTAACTTTTATTCCATTTTTCGATTTATATGTGCCTTCATATTTTTTCAAAATACTTTCTGCAATAGGAACCGGTTCTTTTTCAAAAGCAAATTGAAGCCCTCTTGTATAACCATCCGCTTTGCCTCCCGAATGCCCAACACCATCAATTACATTTGATTTAATTTTAAGTCCGGGATAATTTTCCTCTTTAAGCACATCAACAAACTCTTGATAGCTGCTCACATCTTCATAACCACCTACAGCCATATAAAGTCTTTTGTTTGAACCGGAATTATTTCCAGAATATTTTTCCTCATAAGAATTGATTATGTCATTATCCCATTGAATTGCGGGACTGGTTAAAACATAATTTTTAAACACGGTTGGATCAGTAAACAGTGTGTACAAAGTAAAAAGCCCGCCGAGTGAACTTCCCATTAAAGTTCTATCATCTTTTTTTGTTTTAAATTTACTATCAATAAACGGGATTAATTCTTCTTTAATAAACGAAAGAAATTTTTGTGCTCCGCCTCCTGTGGGTTCCTGCATAGTTTTAGTCGGAGTAAAATCTGTTACCCGCAATGAATCCGGGTTTGGATTTTTACCTCCCCAAGTTATGCCAACTACAATGGCGTCTGGTAAAAATCCATCGAAGTATTGTTCGCCATAAATCGCATTAAGAAGAGGGAAATCCCATTGAGCATCTAAAAGATAAATTACAGGAAAAGTTCTTATTTGGGTCATCAATATTTCTTGGAAGATTTATATAAAGTTTATAGTCCTTATTTGTGATCTGAGATTTTATTTCTAATTCTTGTGTGCCTGGAATTTGAACTTGTTCCGGTTTACTATTTCCATCTTGAGCGTAAATATTTTTTCCCAATATAAATAAGGTTAAAAAAATAATTACATTAGTTAATGATTTCATTTAACACCTTAATTAATTTGAATCAATTTTTATTTGTTATCATATATGGCATCATCACCGCTATATTCAAAATAGTCGAACGAAGCTTTGTTCTTTGATTCTTTAGCCATAGAAGTTGCATACAAAGCGAAAATACATCCTGTAAAATCTTTTGGAATTTTTACACTTAAGTATTTAGCATCGACATTATCTTTTAATAAATTCCAATTCACTGCTTCATCATTCTCTTTTGAAAAAGAATAATAAAATGAATAAACATCTCTATCTGCTTTAATTTGGAGATTTAATTCTGTGTTATTTTCTTTTTCAGTTATTTCTTTTGATGCAATCAATTCCATCTGGTTATTAACGCTGCTTGAATCAGTTGACTTAAATAATTGAATTATTGGTTTATTATTTTCTACTGATTTGCATATAAAATAAAATCGAGTTTCACTCAGAAATATTAATAAACCGGCTTTTTCATTCTCAGTTTGTGCGGTAAAATCAATTGAAGTGCTTGCAGAACATGTTAAATGCTGCTGACGGTGTCCAAGAAAAGATGGATTCATATCCCCCGAACAAGTTTCCGGTCTTAACTGCATTGTTACAAAACCTTTTTTACTTGTTAGGTCATACCATTTTTCACGTGGAGTTCTAAGGAAAATCCAATCTTTATCTAACCTATCTTTATCAAAATTGTATTTTAATTTAAAATTTCCTCCATAGGGTCTATCTGCAAATTCTTTTTTAGGAGGAAGCGGATATGGATAATAATATTGAACTTCTTTGTAATCAGGATTTATAACCGGCCAGCCATCGATCCATTTAACCGGTGCTAAAAAGGTTTCTCTGCCGGTGTTATCATATTCCCGATCTGCTATCAAATAAGGTCTTATTCCAAGAAATACTGCCCACCATTCTCCATTATCTAATTCTACAAAGTCTGCATGTCCGGTTGCAGTAATCGGATTTTTTCTTGTTAGATCTAAATCTCTTTGAGTTAAGATTGGATTTTTGTCATAAGGAATATAAGGTCCTAAAACATCTTTGCTTCTAAACACCACTTCTGAATGCTGATCCGATGTACCCCCTTCAGCAGAGATTAAATAATATAAATCATTTACTTTAAATATATGCGGAGCTTCAATCCAAACCGGTTTTTTACTTAAATCGGTTCCACCGTTTACAATAATATGTTCATCACCAATTGCTTTGAAAGTTTTTGAATCGAGTTCATGAATTCTTATTGTTCGATGGCCTTCATAAAGAGGTTTATTATCAGGAGCCACACTATTATAAGTGATGTATAATTTCCCATCGTTATCAAAAAATGGAGATGGGTCTATTCCATCAATTTCCGGCAGCCAAACCGGATTTGACCAAGGGCCTTCAGGAGATTTTGAAGTAACAATAAAATTTCCTCCGCGATCAACAATCGTACATGTTACATAAAAAGTACCATTATTATATCTTATTGATGGAGCAAATAATCCTCTCGATACGCCTTGTCCATCAAGATTTAATTGTTCGGGACGGTCCAAAACATGTCCGATTAATTTCCAATTGACAAGGTCTTTGCTTTGGAATACAGGCAAACCAGGATAATATGCAAAGGTAGATGTAACCAGATAAAAATTATCATCCACTTTACAAATACTTGGATCGGGATAGAAGCCCGCTAAAATTGGATTAGCAAACATTGGTTTATCCTGTGCAATTAAATTTACAGATGTAACAACAAATAGAATTGATAGAAATAAAAAATGATTAAAATATTTTATCACGTGCTTCCTCTTCTTTCAACTTTATTATTTGAATTGATAAAAACTTTCCGGCGGACCTAAATAACTTGCCTTTACACCACCGAGGTCCACTATAATTTTTTCTATAACTACGCCAGGATCAACCATCCAAATTTTTAAAGTATGATAACCAGTTTTTGAAATAAAATGTTTTGAATGGCTATACCGTGCATTATTCATAACCGAAGTTTCCCAATCCCTATTTCCATTCTGGGCATTATAATCAGCAGGAACTAAAGTAACTATTTGAGGAGCCTCATTATCAAATGAAACGGCATACCTTAATGCTCTTCCAGCCATAAAGTTTAATGTAGGCGAAAAAATTCCTTCTACATCAACCGAGTCTTTATTGAATAAATACATCTTATATTCAAGGCATGGAGAATCTTTTCCCGGAACTGCTGGAGGTTCATCAACAG
The DNA here is from genome assembly GCA_963745765.1 of uncultured delta proteobacterium. Taxonomy (GTDB): domain Bacteria; phylum Desulfobacterota; class Desulfobulbia; order Desulfobulbales; family Desulfocapsaceae; genus Ww85. Next base: position 5,912 of record CAVUYQ010000022.1, read on the forward strand.
GCGCATTCGCTCTCATACCGGAAAGAGTACGGCCATAATCATCTATTTTAATCCAGTGCCTGTCCCCGCTATCAATTTTTCTTGTGTAATGTTCCGGTTCTATAGAAACATAACCCTCTCCTTCAACAAAGCCATCAAGAGATTTATTGGTTACTTCAGTTGGATTGAATGATTCAACTTTAACCGTAACAGATTTATTGGTTCCTTCAATTTTCACTGTACCGATGCTTTTTTCTTTAGGAGCTTTTTCCCAATCAATGCTGATCCAGATGCGCTTATCTTTCTCAACAGAACCTTTTGTTTCACTCATCTTAATCCATGGACTCTCTGCAGTTGCTGTAAATTTGAAAGGTGCATTTCCTTTATTAAAAATATCTATGTAATGTCTTTGTTGATTAAATACATCAAAGGAAGGTAAAACTGCTTTATCTTTTTCTCCAGGCCAAACAGCTTCAGATCCTTCAATTGATACACCCATTATTGCTGAATCAGGTATTTTGATTTCTTTAAGATCAATCGCTCTAAGACTATTATGGGGAGGATCATTCCAACTTGTATACCCCAAATGAGTTTGATCCATAAAATGATTCCATTTGCCATCAAGAAAAGAACGGTTAAAATATCCCATCATGGTTGTATCTTCTTTGAAAAGAGAGCGAGTTTCTTCTGCCATATCATTTGAACTTGCTCTTCCCTGCTTCGCGTACAACTCATTTCTGCCTGCAGCATAATATAATTGATTCACAATTGCACAAGCTTTGGCTGGAAATAAAACAAGTTCATAAAATGCAGCTCGTTTTTCTTGCGGAAGCTTATTATAAATTTCTTCTGCTTTAGTCGCGATTGTACGCAACTACCTCAAGACCAAATACAGTGTATCCGCTGAGGAGATGCTGATCGACAAGGCACAATTACTGACGCTGACCCCGCCTGAAATGACGGTTCTCGTTGGCGGTATGCGCGTCCTGAACGGTAACTTCGGACAGTCCCGGCACGGTGTTTTCACCAACCGGACAGAGACGCTAACCAATGACTTTTTTGTTAATCTGCTCGACATGGGCACGACGTGGAAGGCAACCTCGGAAGACAAGGACGTGTTCGAGGGTCATGACCGCATAACGGGTGAATCCAGGTGGACCGGCACCCGTGTCGACCTGATCTTCGGTTCAAACTCCGAACTCCGCGCCCTGGCTGAAGTCTACGGGAGTGCAGACTCTCAGGAGAAGTTCGTGCATGACTTCGTAGCGGCCTGGAACAAGGTAATGAATCTTGACCGCTTCGATCTTGCCTGATCGTGGTAAAAACATCTTCGAGGGCTTATGAAGCTAATTCAGAGCCGCAAGGCGGATGATCGGCAAGTGATAACCGCAGCGGATTGGCAAATGTTCCGGACGATCATGGAAGCTATTAGCAATATACAGGCGCGGCCAACCTAAAAAAGCAAAACGGCGTTTCCGGTATTATACCGAAAACGCCGTTACCGCCTGTTTCGCGGAACAGAACAGTCGATTACAGGTCGCTGTTGAAGGTCTGCCGGACCGTAATACTCTCTCGGGTGTGCGCAGGCCGGACATTTGGCCGGCGGCTGGGTGCCTTTATGCAGGTAACCGCAGAGGCTGCATTTCCAGGTGATCGGTTCATCACGGGTGAATACGGTACCGTTGTTGATGCGGGCGAGAAGCTTCTTGTAGCGTTCACGATGTTCAGCCTCGACCTTGCCGATCTGCTCGAATTTCATGGCAGCTTCCATGTTGCCTTCTTCTTTGGCAATCTTGGCAAAATCAGGGTACATGGTGGTGGTTTCGTAATCTTCACCGTTAGCGGCTTCCTGAAGATTCTTGGCGGTGTCACCAATGCCGTTAAGCAGTTTGAAATGATCATTGGCGTGTCTCATTTCATTGATTGCCGTCTCTTCAAAAATGCTGGCGATGTAGTGGTAGCCTTCCTTGCGGGCGGCCTTGGCGAAAAAGGTATACTTGTTTCTGGCCATTGACTCACCGGCAAATGCTGCATTCAGGTTTTCAATTGTTTTACTCATAACGCGCTCCTTGGAAAATAAAGGTGTTAGAAAAAGAGTTAGTCGGATAACTCCTGCCAAACCAAAGCAAGTTCTATCGATAATGATAATTTTTATCGAATAATGCAAGAACTATTGAAGAATGCCGGGGAAAAAGGGAATAGTGTTAGCACATTGTGACACTCGGGCGGACTTATTTATTTACTGCTCCACTTCCTGAGCAAGGAAGAATCATCTGGTCTTAAAGGCGTAGAGCAGAGTCCCTCTTGAGAAGCAGGCGGGTTTTTCGATCCGGTACCCCTTGTTCTTCTTATTTTGGCTTATCCACAGCCTTGATGTCAGGGATGAGATAGAAGACAAGAGCTTCCGGTTCAATCACGATGTCATTAATCTGCATGTTGATGGCAAGCTTTCTGCTGCCCGTATTTGTTATGATCGGCTGCAGCTTGTTTATGACAATCGGTATTTCCTTGCCGTTAAAAACAGAAACGAGCAGTGCCGCTATTTCGTTACCTTTCTGATTGGCGGCATCAGGCGCCATTTCCGAGACCTGCGGTATGATAAAAAGCGTCTGGCTTGCTTCATCAAAGCGTGTGCTGGCGGTAATATTGAAATCGAGCTGTACATTCCCGACCTTGAGGGCAATCTGGTGACCGGCGATAGCCGTGTTGATCTTTATATCGGTGCCATTTACGACAAGGTGAGCGGAGAGCTTCTGTTTTGCCAGCTTGAGGTTGTCTATGTGATTGATGGCTATCATTCCCTTCAGTGCAGAGGATGGCTCGGAGAGTTGGATGGGCAGGCTTTTCTTGATTGTATCTACGAGTACTGCCTCAGGAATGCTCATGGTGATCGCTGCCTTATTGCCGGAAGCGGCCCAGACCGGCGTGACTGCGGTCAAAAACAGGATAGCAAGTAAAACGAAATTATTTTTCATAATAGTGATTCCGTGGTTTTTTTGCCGCTCCCGGGCGGTTATGGTAGACATCTATACCGTCCACAAGGCTTTGAAATAGTTCGTTGCACATACCATATGCGATACGTTATTTTAATATAATCGAGATATTGGAATAAGCAATCAGTTGCGGTTGCAAAAACATTATAGTGGAAATGAGTGCATGGTAAGAATTACCGTCTCTTCAGACTGTCTCATTGAAAACTTTAATCTGGACCTCGAACAGGCCATTAAAGACAGGCTGACGATCGACAACCCCCAGTATATTGCGGCAAAAAAGTACGGTCGCTGGATCGGCAAGAAACTCAAGCCTACCATCAAGTGTTATGAACAGGATGCCGGGAGTCTCCGATTTCCGAGGGGATTTTCAAATCAGGCGGTTTTACTGTGCCGCGAACTGATGGGGGTCGATCCGGAGATCATTGATCTGCGCAGGAGGTTGCCTGAGGTTGATTTCTCATTTCAGGCGATCTTGCGAGCGTACCAGGAAATTGCCGTTAAAGCCGTTTGTGCCCATTCATTCGGCGTACTTGAAGCCGGCACCGGCAGTGGTAAGACCATCATGGCCCTGGCGGCTATCTCCAGGAGAAAGCAGCCGACCATTGTCGTGGTCCATACCAAGGAACTTCTCTACCAGTGGCAGGAAAGGGTTCGTGAATTCCTTGGTATTGAGGCAGGGCTGATCGGTGACGGCAGATTTGAAATCAGGCCGGTGACGGTGGCAATTGTAAATACCGCCCGCAAACGCACTGATGAGCTGATCAATCATTTTGGCCACCTGATCGTGGATGAATGTCATCGCGTTCCGGCCGCGCTTTTCATCGATGTTGTCTCCCGTTTCGACAGCTACTATCTGCTTGGTCTCTCCGCCACCGCCTTTCGCAGTGATGAGGGGATGACCCGGCTGATCTATTATTTTATGGGAGATCGTGCCCACCGGGTGGATCAGCTGCACCTGGAAGTTAGCGGGGCGGTGCTGAGACCGCGGATTATCAGGAGGAAAACCGAATTCACCTATGGCTATCGGGGCGATTACCAGGCACTCATTTCCGCTCTGACCAGACATGAAGGAAGAAATCGGCAGATTGTTGACGATATACTCAGGACGGTAAGGGAAGATCCGCGCGGTACGGCCCTGGTGGTCTCGGACCGGGTCAGTCATTGTCAGGTTTTTTTTGAACTGCTGGGAAAACATAATATTCGGGTGGCGCTTCTTACCGGCCAGATACAACCCGAACAGCGGTCGGCAATTGTTGCACAAGTACAGGATGGCTCGGTAGCGGTCCTGGTTGCAACACTGCAGCTCATCAGCGAAGGATTCGACTGTTCCGGACTCTCCAGCCTCTTCCTGACCACGCCGATTACCTTCGAAGGACGGTTATTGCAGGTGATTGGCAGGATTATGCGTCCGGCCGAGAATAAATCCCCCTGTGTTTACGACTACGTCGATGAAAATGTTTCTGCCCTGCGCCGCTCTGCCGCATCACGGCAGAAGGTTCTGCTCGGATTGTAGACTTTCTCGTCGGCAGCCGGAGCACTGTCACTATTTCTTTGCAACTCTTGGGCGTCTGGTGTATACTTTCTGCCCCGCGGCGGAATGTTGCGGACTCACGCCTGTTTAAGGCAGATTTGCAAGATTAAAAATAAAGAGGATTGCCGCTCGCAGCACCGGCATGAGTATATGCAACAGGAAAAAATCCGTAATGTAGCAATCATTGCCCATGTCGATCATGGAAAGACAACACTGATCGATAAATTGTTTCGACAATCCGGTATGTTCCGGGATAACCAGGCCGTTGCCGAGCGGTTGATGGATTCGATGGATCTTGAGCGTGAACGTGGCATCACCATTACAGCTAAAAACGGCTCCTATAGTTATAAGGACTACTGGCTCAATATTATCGATACTCCTGGACATGCGGACTTCGGCGGTCAGGTTGAGCGTGTACTGCGTATGGCAGACGGTGCTCTGCTGCTTGTCGATGCCCAGGAAGGGCCGATGCCGCAGACCTATTTTGTTCTGAAGAAGGCACTGGAAAACAAGCTGCCGGTAATTGTCGTGATAAACAAGATCGATAAACCCGCGGCCCGGTGTGAATGGGTTGTTGACCAGGTATTCGATCTTTTTGTCAAGCTGGAGGCTCCTGATTACATCCTGGATTTTCCGGTTGTCTACTCCTCTGCCAAAGAGGGATATGCCCTTGCCGACCCGAATGACCCGATTGAAAACGGTGGATCGATGGCTATCATTTCCGAGATGATAATCAAAACAATTCCGCCGCCGGCTGGTGACATAGATAGCCCGCTGCAGATGCAGGTGGGCACCATTGATTATTCGCCGTACCTTGGTCGGCTCGGTATAGGCAAGGTGGTAAATGGCTCGATGTCGATCAATCAGCCGATTGCCGTTTCCAGGCGGGACGGCTCGATCAAACCGGTCCGGATATCCAAGATTTATCGTTTTGAACGTGACTCCAAGGTTTCCATTGACAAGGCGATTACCGGAGAAATCGTGGCAATTGCCGGCATGGATGATGTGACGGTCGGAGTGACCTTTACCGACCTGGATGATCCTCGTCCGCTGCCGCTGATCGATATCGATCCGCCGACCATATCGATGGATTTTATCCCCAACGATTCGCCCTTTGCCGGTACTGAAGGAAAATTTGTAACGTCAAGGCATCTCAAGGAACGGTTGGAACGTGAGACCCTGGCCGACGTGGCCCTGCAGGTCGAGCCACTGCAGGAGGGTATCGGTTACAAGGTGTCCGGGAGGGGGGAGTTGCATCTCTCTATCCTGATCGAGAAGATGCGGCGGGAGGGGTATGAAATGCAGGTTACCCGGCCGCAGGTGATCATGAGAAAAGAAGATGACAAGCTCATGGAACCCTACGAACGGCTGACGGTTGATGTCGATGAACAATTTCAGGGCGCGGTTATTGAAAAGCTTGGCAAGTTGAAAGGGCATCTCGCGGAAATGTCCCAGCATCATGGCATGACCAGAATGGTCTTCACGGTGCCGACGCGGGGACTGCTGGGCTATCGTTCCCAATTCATGACAGATACCAAAGGCATGGGTACCATGAGCTACGTCTTTGACTGCTATGGGCCCTATGCCGGTGACATTATCAACCGGATCAACGGCGTGCTGGTTACCAAAGAATCCTGCACATCTGTAGCTTTTGCACTGTTTAATCTGCAGGATCGCGGCACGCTCTTTGTCTATCCCGGTGAAAAGTTGTATCCTGGTCAGGTGGTCGGAGAACATTGTCGCTCAGGTGATCTGGTGGTCAATCCGGCCAAAGGCAAGAAGCTGACCAATATGCGGGCCTCCGGAAACGATGACGCGGTTCTTTTGACACCGCCGAGAGTCCTGACCCTGGAAGATTGCATTGCCTTTATCAATGACGATGAACTGGTGGAAGCGACACCGCTGTCGATCAGGCTGAGGAAAAGAGTCGTCACAAAACTCAGAGCTCATTAGAAAACCATGAAATCAATCATAATATTGGTCCTGTCTATTCTGGCAGGACTTGGCGTTTTCGGGTTTATCGCCAAGAAATACGGCAGTGACTGCATCCCGTGAATGATGCTCTACGGCTCCGTAGGTGCGGGGATTTTCACGTTCTGGGTGCTCAACGCCCTGCTCTGATCTGCTCAGGTCAGACGAAGAGGAATTATTTCTTTCCGGTCAGATGAAAATAGTCGGTCAGAATCCGGGCATGATCAAAGGCCAGTTCCGGCAGGGTGTCTCTGGTGAATAGTGCCGCCTTGCCGGCATCATCTCCTGCTATCGGCACTCCTTGCGCGCTGGCGATAAACACCGTCGAGGCGGTATGCATGCGCTCATCACGACCGGGATCAGAGTAGGTTCTGAACTGGCGCAGATCAGTAACCACCAGTCCTGTCTCCTCTTTTGCTTCCCGCGCGGCAGCTGTTTCATATGATTCGCCGTAATCGACAAAGCCACCCGGAAGAGCCCAGCCATAGGGCGGGTTTTTCCTCTCTATCAGCACAATGCTATTGTCAATTTCTATAATGATATCGACAGTGGGTACGGGGTTTCTGAGCGGCACATTCTGCTGGCAATGGGGACATTTCATAGGCGAATTTCAGGATATCATAGCAGGAAAAGACCTGCTGACAATCATTATTTCTGCTCCGTGGCTGCCGAAAAATCAAACAGATTGGAAATTTCATCCCAGTTGGCAACTGCCGGCAGGTGGTGCTGATTCCGGTTCCACGGCTGGGTATAAACAATAGGGGAGAGGCCGGCATCAGCGAGCTGCAGGCAAGTCAGGGTCCGATCGTCGATGAAATGCTGAAGACCGCACTGCCTGATAAATGTTTCCTTGTTGTCGTGATCCCCGGTTGCAACCAGGCGGATATGGTTGCCGGTCTGAGTGCTGCAATAAAAATCAAACCAGTCCTGAACCGGCCCAATAACAGGCCGGGCGGTAATAATTATTACCTCGGCAACATGACTGAGGCGGACAAGGGTCTCAACCGCTCCCGCCATCGGTTTGAGACCGGTTGCCAGTGAATCCTGAAGGATATCATCAAAGATGTTCTCAACGATTGTACGAGGGATATTGGTGCAATGTTCGACCTGAAAGCTGCTGATCTCTTCGAGGCTGATTGAACAATAATCATATTTTTCGCAGGCAAGCCTGATAAAGGCTTCGCCAATGTCGGCAATTACCCCGTCAAAATCAAAACCGACGGAATCCGGGCGGATCTTCTTCCTTGAGTGTCGCTGCATCTGGGCCGGGCTTGGCTGCCGGCCACTATTACTTGCTGATGACAGCATCTTCAATAATCACCGGATATTTGTATCCGGCGCCAAAGTCTTTGTCGACGGCGAGTCTTCCTGCTACCGTCACTACTTCGGGACCGGATATTTCCTCTTTGGTCGTCACCACGAGATCATGGGTGTTCTCCATCGGGTTGCCGCTGCCGTCCTGCAGATGAATCCAGTTTTTACCCATGATATTGGCATTAAATTTAACCACCTGTCCCCGGACGCGAACCATCTGGCCGTCCAGATCCTTGGCCTTGGCAAAAATTTCTCCGACGGTATACGCATTTTCACCCGTTGCTTTTTCAACCGAGATTTCCTTGAAGGGAACAATTGCCCCCAGGCTTCCGCCGGAACTCTGTGCCGGTTGAATCTGCCTGCCTGTCGCGGCTTGCTGTTCAGCTGCGATAGCGGCGGCGAAAGAGTCATCAGCCGACTTTTCGGTGGGTGGTGGTGTCTGGTGGGGATTAAGCTTCGTTGCACCGACAATACCAGGTGAGAATACGATACGTGGAAATGTTCTGTCCAGGGCATTACTGTGAAAATCTTTCATTTCCATTCCCGGTACAATGGAAATCTCGTCGCCGACCTTGACCACCGACTGCGGCAATGCCGCCCAGAGCGGGCCGCCACTGGTGTCGATCTGGACATAGGTGTAGCCGGCCGCATCCATGGTTTCAAGGACTTTGCCCGCAAACCCCTCGTTGGCGGCGGGCATATCTGCCGCATGACTGCCTGTGGCAACGGATATTGTTCCAAAAAACAGCAGGCAACAGAAGAGTGAAGCCCTTAAACATACTGAGATCATTATTGTTTCTCCTTTTTTAAAAAAAATTGCTGTGCACACAACCTTCTATGATAAATCAATCAGGTTCTTTTGCAAGCTGACTTGCCAGAAATATAAGCAGTTCATCGGTCCAGCGTTGATAGCCGGCTTCACTCAGATGGACCCCGTCATAGTCAAACAACTCACTGCCACTTTTCTCAAAGGAGGAGTACAGATCAAAGTAGTGTGCATCTGTCTGCCCGGCGATTTCCTGTAACTCATGGTTTACTGCCTGCACCATGTCTTGCACTTCCTGGATATTAGAGGGTAGCAGACTGGTAATGATTGTTTCTGATCGGGTAAAATGCGTCCCGAGTTCACGGATAATCTGTTCAATGGTGATGATAAAATCGGTATCGCCGGAAAGCAGGTTGTTGGTTCCCGTCATCAGGATAATAACCTCCGGGGGGAGCGGTGCCGGCACCGGAAGACGCCGAAGCAACTCTTCCGCCCGTTCGCCGGGTATGCCGCTGCTGATTACGCGGTGCTGCGGGAGGCGGCATGACCAGTTGCCGAAATCAACCAGTGAATCGCCAAGAAACAGCAGGCAGAGATTTTCCATAGGGCATCATTCCTGTCTATTATCGGCGCTACCTTTTTTCGGGGTCTCATGTGATTGCAGAACGGCAAGACCCATATTTTTCACGACAATTCTTGAACCGGGAGAAACAGGAGCGGCCTGATCGGCAGAAACGATATCGGAAGGACTTGGCGCCGCCGTGTCAATGATAAATCGCCACGTACAAGTCCCGGATGGCGACGGAAGATCCGGTACGATAAATTCAGCCGCTGCTGTTTGACTACCGTTGACCATGATATAAAAGTCACTGGCCGTCGTATCTGACAGGTGTGAGCCGCGCAGGAGAAAGGCAAGTGTCCTGCAGTCGGCCGACCAGTCAGGTTGGCCGGGAACAAGGGATTGCCAGGTTATTTCCGGCTGCACCTGAGATTGCCCTGCAACGGCCGGCTCGAAAAAATCTTCCCGCCTGAAAATCGGATATCTTTTCCTTAACGCAATGCATTCTTGAAAAAAACGCAGCAGACCCTGATTCTGTCGGGCCAGGCTCCAGTCCAGCCAGCTGAGATCGTTATCATGGCACCAGCAGTTGTTGTTGCCCCGCTGGGTTCTGCCGAATTCATCACCTGCGGTGATCATCGGCATACCCTGCGAAAGCAGCAGCAGTGCGGTAAAGGTTCGCATACGCCTGCCACGCAGGTCGGCTGTTTCCCCGGGACAGGGATCACCTTCGTTACCGCTGTTCCAGCTGAAGTTGTTCTTTTCACCATCACGATTCTGTTCGCCATTGGCCAGGTTCGATTTTTCATTATAACTGACCAGGTCGTAGAGGGTAAATCCATCATGGCAGGTAATGAAGTTTACCGAGTTCAGGGGGCTCCGACCGCTGGATTGATAGAGATCGGAACTGCCGGCGATCCTGGTGGCAAGATCACGGATGGTGTCCGGATATCCTGCCATAAATTTTCGTATATCATCGCGATATCTGCCATTCCACTCTGCCCAGCGAGGATTTGAGGAGAACGAGCCGACCTGGTACAGTCCCGCCGCATCCCAGGCCTCGGCGATGATCTTGGTATTCTGCAGCAGCGGGTCTTCGGCAATCAAATTGATCAGTGGCGCGTTTTCAAGAATTTCGCCGTTGCTGCCCCTGCTGAAGATGGAGGCCAGGTCAAAGCGGAAGCCGTCAATGTGCATTTCACTGACCAGGTAACGCAACGCTTCAAGAATAAGGTGCCTGACCACGGGACGATTGCAGTCAACGCTGTTTCCACAGCCGGTAAAGTTGTGATAGTCACCGGTCAGTGCATCGATCATATAATAGGTTGCGTTGTCGATCCCTCTGAAAACAGAAGTGTTGCCGTCAAGATCACTCTCGCCGGTATGGTTGAAAACTATATCCAGTATGACTTCGATCCCGGCCTGGTGCAGGCTTCTGACCATGGCCTTGAATTCATCAATATGGTTGGTCCCAACGGCGGCAAGACCGGATTTGAGGGCAAAAAAGGAAAGGGGATTGTAGCCCCAGTAATTCAGCAGTCTCTCACCGCTTTCGGGGTGGAAAAACTTGTTGTCCGTCTCGTCCCATTCCTGAACCGGAAGCAGTTCCACGGCGGTGATACCGAGTTCCTTCAGGTAGGGAATTTTTTCGATGACGCCAAGATAGGTCCCTGGTGCGCTGACACCTGAACTGTCATGCCTGGTGAACCCTCGGACATGCAGCTCGTAGATGATGGTTTCAGCGGCGGGAGTGGCCGGCGGCCGGTCTTCCTGCCAGTCGAACTCATCGTTCTTGGCAGGCAGGCAGAGCGGCTCTTTCCCGTAATACGAAACAGCCCCCCACGGTCGGGGAAGAAGACGGGTGCAGAAGGGATCAAGGAGCACTCGATCGGGGAAAAAGAGAATGCCTTCAGAAGATTTATCCGTACCATCGACACGATACCCGTAGCGCAGCACCCTGTTTTTGAACTCAAGCCCGATGTGCCAAATATCACCTGTCCGGTTGACTGTTTCATCAAGGACAATTTCCATGGTCGATGAATGGGGGGTGATTTGCTGATCAAAGGCTATGACCAGTGTCACCGAGTCGGCATGACGGGCATAGAGCGCGAAATTGACATAACTCGCCTGCTCTGACATGCCGAACGGTAGTGATAAACCGGGGAATTTCCTGGTTATAGGCTTTTGCATGGACATTTTGGGAATGATTATTATAATCGGTTTAGTGGTAGCTAAGTTTTAAAACAGCAGCACTATAACAGGGTTTGCCGGAGCGTAACAGAAGAAAAACTGTGTTCGAAGCAGAAGCGATAAGGAGTTGACTATGGGGATGTTTCACAAGTTGCGGGTGGGTGAAGAGACGATCGGGTCTATCGACTGGGAAATGACTCCGGAGTTAACCTTTGGAACATTTGAATCCTGGGGCGGTCGCGAGCGTGTGCGCAGCAACAGTGAAAGAATTCATTATTTCTTTGTCGATAATTGGGGAGATGAACCGAAGCTCTGCCTGATGGAGAGAGGTGTTAAACATGCCAAAATCGTCGCTGAGATCAAGGCCCCGAAAGAGATGGTGCAGGATTGTGTGGACAGCCAGGGGCAAGTTGCTTTTTATGACAGGAGCTTTGCCATTAATGAACAAATTCGCAACTGGCTGATCGATCATGTGCTTGACGACGGCGATAACAGCCTTGTTCGCCCGGTAAGGGAGGTGCAGCATGTGGAGGACATGGGCAAGAGTCTGCCGAAATGGGACGGCAAGCGCGAGGCCGGCGACCTGGTTGTCCTGCCCTGCAAACAAGCCACCCTGTCTGAAGAAGAGGTGACTGGAATCATACGGGAATGGAATTTTTTTGACACGGTGCTGAACCCTGACGGAATCTTTGTCAATCACCTGCATGATAGTGGCAACCGGACTATTGTCGACCAGAAAACCGGTCTGATGTGGCAGCGTGGCGGTCTGGATATCAACTCGATACGTTCGCTGACAAGATCGGTGGCTGAACTCAACGCAGAACATTTTGCCGGGTACCATAACTGGCGTCTGCCGACCCTTGAGGAGGCTTTGTCGCTGATGGAGCCGTTGGCCAATGGGAAAGGAATTTTTCTTAACAGTAATTTTTCCAGGGAACAGCCTTTTGTCTTCGTTGCGGCCCGGAGAACAACGGGCGGATACTGGTTTGTTGATTACAAACAGGGACGGGTATTCTGGTCCTCGGGCACTATTCCCGGCGGTTTCGGCCGGTTGTGTCGCACCCTTGCATGATTGGCTGCAACACCTCCGCTGTCCATTTATCTATAATATATTAAACATGTTACAAGGAAAATTGTTTGGTTTCGTTGCTTTCCCAGGCAGAAAAAAATCCTTCTGCGTCAATCGCTGATTACCGGTAAAAGTTAACGGTATCCTGTTATGGCAAGTGCTAACGGATGCGGCGCTGTTCTCTTTCTATTATATATTGACTTTGACAGGCAAAACACGCACAATGGCCCATATTTTTAACGCTGCAGCATCACCGTAACCAGCCGGTGATTGGTGCTGTGTTTTTTGTCGATCAGTTTTTTTTGTATCGCCAGCCTATTTTAACGTCAAATGACAGCCCAGCCTGGTGTTGGAGGAAGAAAAGACAATGAGTAAGGAATTTCAGATCAGGTTTGCCGAGCGCATGAACCAGTTGCCGCCCTATCTCTTCGGCATGATCAACAAGATGAAAATGGAGAAGCGCTGGAAGGGTGATGATGTCATTGATCTTGGCATGGGTAATCCCATGGACCCGACACCCGGTCCGGTTACCGAGAAGCTCTGTGAAGTTGCGGCAGACCCCAAAACACACCGCTATCCGGTTGCCGGCGGCATGAAGAACCTGAAGCGTGAGATTGCCCTTTACTACAAGCGAAATTATGATGTCGATCTTACCGGTGAGAATGACGTCATCTGCACTATCGGCTCCAAGGAGGGTATTTCGCATATGTGCCTGGCCCTTCTCGGGCCGGGAGATACGGTGCTGGTTCCGGCTCCGGCTTTTCCGATTCATGTCTATGCGGCGGTTATCGCCGGTGCCAACGTCTTGCGGATTCCTTTGAGCAATGAAGACGATTTCCTTGCCCAGATAGTCGGCATGTGTAAATCGCTGTATCCGGCACCAAAGCTTCTGATGCTGAATTTTCCGCACAACCCGACCGGCGCCCTGGCCAGCAAGGAATTTTTTGCAGAAGTCGTCAGATATGCCAGGAAGTACGGTTTCATGGTAATCAACGATTTTGCCTACTCCAAGATCACCTTTGACGGGTATGTTGCTCCCAGTTTTCTGGAGGTTCCCGGAGCCATCGAGGTTGGTGTTGAGTTCGGCTCGTTTTCGAAATCCTATAACATGGCAGGCTGGCGGCTTGGCTATTGCGTCGGCAACCGGAACATTATCGGCGGTCTGGCAAATATCAAAGGCTACTACGATTATGGTATCTTCTCCGCCATCCAGGTTGCCGGCATTGTCGCCATGCGCGACTGTGATGCCGATATCGTCGAGCAGGCTGCCATCTACCAGCATCGCCGGGATGTCATGTGCGAAGGATTGACCAAGATGGGCTGGGAGGTGGAGACACCAAAGGCCGGAATGTTCCTCTGGGCAAAAATACCGGAGCCCTATTGCCGGATGGGTTCCGTCAAATTTGCCGTTGAGATGATGGATCGCGCCAATGTCGCCGTTGCTCCCGGTGCCGGTTTTGGCGAGGAGGGTGAAGGTTATCTCCGGCTTGCTCTCGTCGAGAATGACAACCGCATCCGGCAGGCCCTGAAACAGGTGCGTCAGGCCCTAAAGGAGATCGATCGCGAGGTGGCGGCGGGAACCTTCAGGCTGGAACTCGATAGCGCCGACTGATCAGCGTCTCCCGTCATGTTCGGAACTGAAAATCTGGCCGTTTTTGTTGGAACCGGCATTCTGCTCAATCTCTTTCCCGGTCCCGATACAATCTATATCATCGGCCGCAGCCTGAGCCAGGGAAAGGCCGCCGGTGTTTGCGCCGCCCTTGGCATCAGTACCGGGGCAATTGTACACACCCTGCTTGGAGCCTTCGGGCTTTCCGCTATTCTTGCCACCTCCGCCTCCGCCTTCATGATTCTGAAATATGCCGGTTGTGCGTACCTGATCTATCAGGGCATACGGCTGTTCATTGAAAGGCCGCAACAGACCGATATGACAGACGGGAAACGCCCTCGTGTCAGACTGCAGCGGATTTACCGGCAGGGCGCCGTGACCAATATCCTCAACCCCAAAGTTGCCGTTTTTTTTCTTGCCTTCCTTCCCCAGTTTATTTCCTTTTCAAGCCCGAACAAACCGTTCTCCTTTATTTTTCTCGGGGCTCTTTTCGTCACTACCGGAACAATCTGGTGTCTTATTGTTGCCGTTTTCGCGTCCTCGCTCAGCAGGCGCATGCGCAAATCTGAGGTAATGTCGAATCGGTTGCGTAAGCTCAACGGCACTATTTTTATTCTGCTTGGTCTCAAACTTGCGACCACAAAGATAGAATTAGGTTAGGGTCGTAAAAAAGCTGTATTGATCAAGTCCTGATGAAATCGGACAGTTCACCCCAGATTGATGGGCTAGAAGATGCTAAGGAAGAAGGTAAAATCCAGGCGTATTCATATTTTTTAACATTGCCAGCGTATCTATAAAGTGTGCTTGCCCGACAGGTTAGGTTTGTAGTATTGACGACATCCCTCAACAACAGGCTGATCTTGCCTGGCAGAGTTATTTTGGAAACATGAACTGAACCTGGGCGCGAATCTGCCAGTCCGGGCCGTCATCAGGAGTGACGACGTTGTAGTAGGCCTGCAGAGACGCATTCACCGGCAGTTTGCCGACGTGAAAGATCTTGCCGATACCGCCGCCCAACGGCACCGTCCATTGGTTACCGGTGTCGGCCTCCCAATTGACGGTGGCAATGGGTGCGCTGGTAAGATAGAAACCGGGGAAGTTGTAATTAAGAAAGGGCTGGATCAGGCCGTTGTTGTAGGAGCCGCCCTGCTCATCACTGGAGAGCGACCAGACATTGTTGACCAGGACCCCATAGACCCAGGGATCGCCCTTTTCGAGGTGCAGTACAACCCCCGAGGCGCCAAGACCCCAGTTCTTGTTGCCGAGAACCTCGTCGCTGTTGGTGGGAATCTGCACAACCGGACCGACGCCCCAGATGAACTTACCGGGGTTGGCAGGAGAGAGAAAACCCGTGAAGACCATATCCCCGATGCCGTTGGTCCGGTCATCACCCGGATAGAGCGAAGGCATGGAGACCACCGGCAGGATGGTGCGGGTGATAATATTCCAGTCGCTGTTAACCGAAACAGGAATCACCGGCTGGATGTTAAGTACGTTCTGTGTGCCCTTTTCCGGCCCGTAATTGAGATTGGTATTATTCTGAAACGGCACGCTGATCAGGTTGCCGACAGGGTTCTGGGCAAGCTTGGCCAGTTCCTCGGCGCTGAGCTCGGCGTGGGCGGGTGTATTCACCAGCATTACAATCATACACGATACCGCAGCCAAGCATAGCATTCTGGATTTACTCATGTTTATTTGCTCCCAGCATAATTTTTGATGAAATGAGATCGTTCGTCAACAATAGAAAGTAAACTTCATTTCCAATTTTCACGAGAGATATTTTTGCCAAGGCCGATTTCTGTTTAAGTTGTACGGTTAATGTTGCCAGATTGGACCTTCTGTTTTCCACCGCATTACGGTTCTCCTCTGTTTTTAAATGAAAACGGGTGCTGTTCCCTGCATTTACTCCTTGACTACCGGATGAGAAGGGTTGGCGGCCAAGTGAGATCGAACTGGCGCGATAAACCAGGATGGCTAACATCTAACTGGTCTTTCTCTGTCAAGAGATACTATTCCCCTGAAAGGTCCAGTCGTTAATGCTTTTGCCAGACCGTCAGTTGACTGATGGAATGCTGAAATTTCCGGGACGTTTCTCTCGTGACGAATTCGATATCACGTGGCGTGCCAACCATGGTGAAATGGGTGCTCAATAATTCTTTCAGACCATCAAGTGTTGTATGTGGTTCACCATCGCGGCGATAGCCTCCTACCCAGTTTTCCCGTTTGGTAAATTCTGCGATCCATGTATAGGGTGAAGCGATCACCAGCAGACCTTCCCGGTTGATTCGCTCGTGAATGGTGGTGAGGAAATGGATGGGCCTTGACAGTCGGTCTATAAGATTGGCAGCCAGCACGAGGTCGTAATTACTGAACTGCGGTTTCAGGTTCTGAGCGTCCGCCTGAAAGAATTCAACCTTATGGGCGATGTCACTAAGCCCGATATCCTGCAGTTTCCGCTCATGGAATGAAACGATCTCACCTTCTACCGGCAGCTCATAACGGATGACACCTTTTTCCTGCATCTGGTATGCGATACGAATGAATCTGGCGGAAAAGTCGAGGCCGCTGACAAAATCAAATTCCCTGGCGAGTTCAAAACTTGCCCGACCGACCGAGCAGCCGATATCAAGAGCCCTTTTCCTGGTCCTGTTGCGCATCAGCTCAAGACAGATATGCGCGCAGCGGGCAGGGAAATTTTCAACGCCGAAAAATGGTTCTCCGTAATGGGCTTCACAATACTGAGAAACCGCTGTGTCGCTTTCATACATGGCTTCTGCCGTCTCAAGGGGCTGCTCCGACTCGACATAGCGAAACCCTGCGTGCTGGAAGAAGTGCCGGCGGAACGCATAGCGGCTGTCCCTCGTTGCTTCATTGCCGGTGGATATCCATGAGCCGCCTTTTATCAGATTGTGCTGGGTGTCGAAGGTCGGGGTTGAAAAGTCATCATACCAGGGATGAACTTCAAACCCTTCAAACCCGTTGATGGGTGTTTCCGTCCATTGCCAGACATTGCCAATGATGTCATGGAATTCACCGAAACGAAAGGAATCGACGGGACAGGGGGAACACCAATGCTCGAGATTAATATTTCCAGGTGCCTTGAGCCAGTGGGGCTGATCCGGTATATCATGGAGGTCGTGAAGCCGGTACCATTCATCCTCTGTCGGCAGCCTGATTGGTTTTCCTTTCTGCTCAGCGAGCCAGTTGCAGAACGCTTTTGCCTCAAGGTAATTCACCTCGACCGGCCAGTTCCAGGGCATCTCAATGATCTGGGCAAGGGTACGCAAGCGATAGGTACCACTATCTTCCAGCCAGAAAAGCGGCTGTTTCACCTGGCTGTATTGCAACCACTTCCAGCCTTCTGCCGTCCAGTAGTTTTCTTTGGCATAGCCGTTGTCATCGACAAACTGACGGTATTCAGCGTTTGAAACGAGATACTTTGAGGCGCTGAAATCCCAGACGTCAAACGTATGATGACCATATTCATTATCCCATCCGTAGAGGGGATGGTCCTTCTTCTTGCCAAGCACTACCGTTCCGCCCGCTACCGGCAAAAGCTCATTCTCCGGTGCGCTGCCCTTGTGGGGACAGATCGTCCACTCATCGAGCGGACGAACCTCGTGGATCGGCAGGCGGCGGATAATGACAGACGAGGTCTCGAGATGGATTCGCTGGTGCTCAATCCCCATCACGATGACCCAGAAGGGGCTTTCCCAGGTTATGGGCAGCGTCAGTGGCAGCTCTTTAATGAGACTCGCAACATACGTACGGATTTGGCCGCGATATGCACGCACATCCGCAACCGAGGGCCAATTGTAATTTTTTTCATCCAGGTCATCCCAGGACATCTCGTCAACCCCGATGGCGAACATTGACTCAAACGCCGGGCTGAATCTCTTCTCGGCCACTTTGGAGATGTTGAGCTTGTTTATATAGAAAGTGGCGGTGTGTCCCAGGTAGAAAATGAGCGGATGCCGGAGCGGTTCAGCCCTGAGGTAAAAGCTCTCATCATGTGCGAGGTGATCATACAGGCGGCTGTCAAGATCAAAGGTACGGAGAAAATAGTTCAAGATCTCTTCGCGCTTTTCAGTCTCGCTTCCTCTGTTGAGGACTGGCGTGCGGGTGTTCATCAAATCCATTTATCCACCTTGCAACTTTTGAAATTGAATGCGATTTCAATGGAACCATTGTTGCAAGAATAGGTATGGCCGGATAACGTGTCAACGGTGTTTAACGAGTCATTTTATTGATCCCGTCCGCTCTGAAAGCACTGAGAAATGGGAATGACCGCACCCGAGACGGCGTTACTGCGGCAAAATTTTCACACGCGCCTTGATTTTGAACTAAAATCAAAATTTTGCAAGGTACCCTTTGATTTGCAATGCCTTTACCATTTACGATTTCAGGACGTTTTAACAATTATGGTTGTTGTAACAATAAGATTTATGTTTTTACGATTACTACGTATATTGATGGATATTAGGACGGATTTTTTTACAGTCAAAAATAACCAACATCGATATGGCAAAATCTTATGCTCCGCGTATGCATTCAGCGGAACACATACTCAATCAGTCAATGGTCAGGAAATTCGACTGTGGACGTTGTTTCAGCGCCCACGTGAACAAGAAGAAGTCCAAGTGTGACTACCACTTCGATAGAGCCTTGACCGATGACGAAGCGAAGGAAGTGGAAGCAGCGGTTAATAAAGCGATTTCAGCGAACCTGGATGTAACCGAAGAGATGGTTTCCCTTGAGGAAGCCAATCGAAACTTCAACCTCACTCGTCTTCCGGATGGAGTCGAAACCGTTCGCATAGTGCGCATCGGCGACTATGATTCCTGCCCTTGCATCGGCGAACATGTGGACAATACTGCCGAAATAGGAGAGTTTCATATGATCTCCCAAAATTTCAACGGCGGCATTCTTCGGATACGCTACAAACTCGGCAACCCGGAATAGCGACAAGAATCAGCAGGGAAAAGAAATCATCCGGTTCGCCGGCCGGGGACTGCCTGTTAGGCTGCGGCTGAAGCAATCACAAAACAATCTTTTGATGACTATGCCTGTTTTGGTCTCCACTATTGCCGACCGACTTCTTTTCCATGTTAAATCGGCCTTTCTACGTTACCTGATATTTGATACCTAAAAAGGCCGGTTTAACGGGAAGTGGCGCCGCAAAACCGAACAAGCCGCAAGGTGGAAAATCTATTACCCCGCCAAAGATATTTTTCATGGCAATCTCAACAAATTAACAGCAATTCAGGTTTACTTTCTTCCTTATTATCCCCATTATATGTGTCCGCTTTATCCAGGTGATTTTTTGCACAGCCATCTCTCCGCTTGAGTTTTTCCCGGTTTTTTACAACCGCCTTTAATGTAAATTGACATTCGGGATTGGTGTGCTAAAATAGCAATAAAGTACATTTACATTCAAGGTGGTATTCATGTTAACAGAAAAACAACAGGATTTTCTTGATTACCTGAAGCAGCAGCTTCACCATGACGGCAGAATACCAAGCCTGCGGCAGTCGGCAAAAGATCTTGGGGTCAGCCATATGGCGGTGGCCCAGCTTCTGGCCCAACTGGAAAAGAAAGGCGTCGTCGAACGTGAAGGGAGATACAGCCGGACCATACGTTTGCTGCCGTCACACCAAACCAGACCCGAACGTTCCATGGGACGGGAAATACCGGTAATCGGGCAGATTACCGCCGGTATGCCGATGTATGCCCAGCAGGAATGGGACGGCAGTGTGATCGTTGATGCCAGCCTGTTCGCGGGTGACAACCTGTTTTGTCTGAAAATAGCCGGCGATTCCATGCGTGGCGCCGGTATTCTCGACAAGGACCTGGTGATCTGTGAACCGCGGCAGTATGCCCGCAACAAGGAGATTGTTGCGGTGCTGATTCATCATGAGGAAGCCACGGTCAAACGGTTTTTCCTGCAGCCGGACTGTATTGAACTGCATCCGGAAAATGAATCTTATCCGGTCATGCGTTACGGTTTCAGTGAAGTTATGGTACAGGGCAAGGTCATCGGTGTTATCAGGGGCACGCATCCCAGTTTTTCCCAGGTTACCTGAGTGAGTGCTGTCGATGCGGTTATGAAGGGCTCGTCACCAAGACCTGGAACCGTCACTGTTCCCGGCGGCGGCCGGGGGGCAGTATGTGAACTGCTGATCGGTACCAGTGGTTACTCCTATCTTGAATGGGTGGATAGCGGTTTCTATCCGGCCGCGACGACCCCGGCTCAAATGCTGGGCCTGTACAGTCGCTGTTTCTCCGTTGTCGAACTGAATTACACCTGGTACCAGATGGCCCGGGCTGAAGCGCTGGCCAGGATGGAAGCCGCAGCTCCCGCCCATCTGCTCTTTGCCGCGAAGTTGACACGGTCCATCACCCATGAGCGTCAGGAAGACTGGCGTGAACAGGTACAGGCTTATCGACGGGGTATTGCGCCTCTGCAAAAAAGGCTGGTTGCCGTTCTTGTCCAGCTCCCGCCTGATTTCGATCGTACCATCGGCAACCGCTGTTTCCTGGCAGAGCTGTTTGACCGCTTGCAGGGGATACCCGTGGCCGTGGAGTTTCGGCATGCCTCCTGGGCGGCAGACGCGGTTTTTAACGAACTTGAGCGGCGCAGTGTAACGCTGGTAACGGTTGATGAGCCGGCCTTGCCGGGACTGTTCCCGTCTCTTGACGTGGTGACCAATCCGGCTCTTTTTTATGTGCGCTTTCACGGGCGCAATCTGCAGGGGTGGCAAAGCGGCAACATGCAGCGGAAATTCGACTATGACTATTCCGGCAGCGAATTGCAGCAGTGGAGTGAAACACATCTTGCGAGCCTGGTGCGTCGGGCCGGGCGGGGAATTCTTTTTTTCAACAACCATGTGCGTGCACAGGCGCCCCGCAATGGTCGACTGCTTTGTTCATTGATTGAAAAAAACAGGTGCCAGGCAACGACATGAACCGGGAACGCTCCATTATCCATCTCAATGTTGCCGACTTTGCCGTTGCCGTTGAGCGGGTTGTTGACAGCTCCCTGCGTGCCCGGCCGGTTATTGTCGCACCGCTGCAGGCGGCCCGGGCAGCGGTTTACGATATGAGCGAGGAGGCCTATGGCGACGGCGTTCGCAAGGGCATGCTGCTCAGGCAGGCGACCCGTCTTTGCCGTTGTGCCCGTATCCTGCCGCCTCGTCCGGAGCTGTATCGCAAGGCCATGAACGCCTTTGCCGGCGAGGCCCGCTCCTACACGCCTGCTGTTGAATATGGTAGCGAAGACGGCCACCTGTTTCTCGATGTTACCGGTACCCACCGCCTGTTCGGCGCTGCTCCTGATGTCGGTTACCGCCTGCGCAGGCAGGTACGGGACAAATTGCGGATAGATCCCATCTGGAGTCTGGGCACCAGCAAGCTGGTATCCAAGGTTGCATCACGATTGGTAAAACCGGTTGGCGAGTATATTGTCGGTTCCGGCGAGGAAGAACGCTTTCTCGCTCCGTTGCCCCTGTATCTTTTGCCGGGTGTGTCAGCGGGCGAGATGCAGTCTCTGCAGGAATGTAATATCAGGAAGATCGGGCAGCTGGCGGCCCTGAACCTCTCACAGCTCTCTGCTGTCTTCGGCAGGCGCGCCGATATCCTGTATCAGATGAGCCGCGGTGTGGATACAGAGGTAGTTCGAGTCCCCGGGCAGCAGGATCGAGTCATCAGTCTTGAACATGTCTTTGCTGATGATACCGGTGAATACACGGTGATCCACGGTGTCATCAGCTCTCTTGCTGTCCGGATTGGCATGCAGCTGCGTACAGCCCGTATGACCGGACGGAGGATGGGGCTGCTCTTATATTATACGGACGGCAGCCAGGTGAGTCGGCAGGCGAGTGTGAAAAAGGGTATCTCTGATGACGACGGGCTGCGGGATATGGCTTTACTGGCACTGAAACGGGCCATGACGCGTCGCCTCAGGGTGCGCAGCTGCCGCCTGGTTCTCGATCGGTTGTGCCGCCGTTCTCCGCAATTGCCCCTCTTTGCCGAATGCGCTGCCACCGACAGGAAACAGGAACGGTTTTGCGAGGCGATGGACGGCCTGCGCAACAGGTTTGGCGCCGAGGCCGTCAGGTTCGGCAGCCAGGCCGCGCTGCACTGACATTTTCCCGTTCATCTCAGCCAGATGATTCCACTTCGGGTACGTTCATCATTTTCCCTGCTCAAAGGCACCGCTCCGCCACATGATTTGTGCCGTCATGCCCGTCGCCTGGGCTATGAGCAACTGGCCTTGACCGACCGGGAGAATCTCTACGGGCTCTGGCCTTTCCTGGCAGCCTGTAAACAGGAGAACGTCAGGCCCATTATCGGTACAGAACTGTACGCGGGGCAAGAGGACGAGGTTGTCGTCCTGGTCGGCACTCATGCCGGCTATACGAATATCTGCAATCTCATCACCCGGGTCAAGAAAAAGGAGAGAAACCTTCTTCGGGAATCGACTGATGAGCAGTTATCCGGACTGATCCTGCTCGTCAAAAGTACCGTACTGCTGGAACACCTGCATGATCGCGGTCTGCAGGTCGGTGCGGATCTTGGCAGTCGACCGACCGAGGCTGCCGGAAAACTTCGCAAACGGGCGGCAGCTCTTGGCGTACCTGCTGCAGCGACACCTGACAGTGATCTGGCCCGGCGGGAGCAGTATCGTCTCCGACAGCTTTTGTCCGCGATAGAAACCGGCACCATTCTTCCTTCCGCCAAAGACGTGGGACATGGTCAACTCTTCGTTGAAAGCCTGGAGCGGCCCGAGGTCTATCAGCAGCGCTTTGCTGTCTGGCCGGATGCGCTGAAGGCGACCTATGAAGTGGCCGAGATGTGTTCTTTTACCGGGCCCCGTTTCGGCATGGTGATGCCGCCCTGGAAACAGGGTGAAGGGAGGTGTGCCGCGACGGTCCTGAGGGATCAGGCCTATCGCGGGGCCCGTCATCGCTATGGCGACGATTTGACGGAAGCGGTGGTCGAGAGGCTGGAATACGAACTTCGGGTCATAGAGACGATGGGCTTTTCTTCGTACTTTCTGGTAGTTCGGGATATTGTCCAGCCACCGGGTCCGGATGGTACCGGGAAACCGCGGCGCATCTGCGGCCGCGGCTCGGGGGCGGCATCGCTGGTGGCCTATTGTCTTGGCGTAACCAATGTCTGTCCGATTCGCTACAACCTTTATTTCGAGCGCTTTCTCAATCCGGGCAGAACAGATCCGCCGGATATTGATATCGATTTTGCCTGGGATGAACGGGACACGGTGCTGGCTGAAGTACTCCGGGGTTTTGGTGCACACGCGGCGATGGTCTGCAACCATGTCTGCTTTCAGCCCCGTATGGCGATACGGGAAACGGCCCGGGCATACGGCCTGCCCGGCTACGAGATTTCACGGATGACCAGGCGCCTGCCCTGGTTTGCCAGTCGTGCTGGCGCAAGCCTGCAGGAGCAGATGGCAGAATTGCCTGCCCTGAAAGATCAGGATTTTTCAGGACCCTGGGCGGAGATCATTACTCTTGCCGGCCAGCTGATCGGTCTGCCCCGCTATCTGTCAGTACATCCCGGCGGCATGATTATCACTCCTGAACCGGTGAGTAATTATGTCCCCGTGGAGCGGGCCGCAAAAGGGGTACCGATCATACAATGGGAAAAAGATGGGGCCGAGGAGGCCGGACTGGTCAAGATAGACCTGCTCGGCAACCGCAGCCTTGGCGTTATCCGGGACGCGATAAGCAATATCAGGATGAACAGCATACCCTTTTCAGAACAGCACTGGGAACCCGAAGATGACGGAGCGACGCAGGCCGCACTCAGCCGGGGACGGACCATGGGCTGCTTCTACATCGAGAGTCCGGCGATGCGTCTCTTGCAGCAGAAGGCCGGCAGTGGGGATTTTGAACAGCTGGTCATACAGTCCTCCATCATCCGGCCGGCGGCCAATGAGTTCGTGCGGGAGTATGTACGTCGGCTGCACGGTGGCACGTGGGCTCCCCTGCATCCGCTGCTGGAACGTGTCCTTGACGAAACTTTCGGCCTGATGGTGTACCAGGAGGATGTTTCCCGGGTTGCCGTCGCCCTCGCCGGTTTCTCTCACAGTGATGCCGACGGCCTGAGGAAGGTCTTGTCCAAAAAGGACCGGGAACTGCGCCTGAAGGATTACCGGGAGCGTTTTTACCGGGGTTGTCAGGAACGCAAGCTCCCGGAAAGCGAAATTGATCGGATCTGGTCCATGATGATGAGCTTTGACGGCTATTCTTTCTGCAAACCGCACTCGGCCTCCTATGCCCGTGTTTCCTTCCAGGCAGCCTACCTGAAAACGCATTTTCCGGCTGAGTTCATGGCCGCTGTCATCTCGAACCAGGGTGGTTACTATTCGACATTTTCCTATGTCTCGGAAGCAAAAAGGATGGGACTGACCATCGATCCTCCGGATATCCAGCAAAGTACTTACCACTGGCAGGGAAATAATTCCCATATCAGGGTCGGCCTGCAGGCCATGCGCGATCTTGGCCTGGAAACAGCCTTACGTATCATCAATTGCCGTACGGATCGGCCATTCTGCAGTTTTACTGATTTTCTGCAGCGGGTACATCCGGCTGACAACGAGGTCCGGTCGCTGATCGATGGTGGGGCACTGGACAGCCTGAATCCCTGCGGGAACAGAACTTCCTTATTCTGGGAAGTGGCCAGTAGGAAACAGTGCCGGACAAAATCCGGCAACCCGGCTCTTTTTGTCGATGTGCCGGTTGCGCCACCGGTGCTTGAATCGCAAGGGCAATTGGAGCAGTTGCGCCGGGAATACCGGACGCTTGGTTTTCTCTGCACCTGTCATCCGATCACGCTGGTGAGAGATAATGGACATGAGACAACCAGGGCCTGCGATCTGCCAGCCTGCGTCGGCAGGTCGGTGCAGTTTGCCGGTTGGCTGCTGACCGGCAAACTGGTTTCGACGAAAACGGGGGACGTGATGGAGTTTTTAACCTTTGAGGATGAAACGGGCGTGGTGGAGGCCACCTTTTTCCCCGGGACCTATCGTCGCTATGCACACCTGCTTGCCGGTCGAAAACCGTATCTGCTCGGCGGCCTGGTCGAATCGGATTATGGGGCCGTTACGCTGACGGTTGATTCTGTCCGGCCTCTCTGAAAAGCGGGCTGTATCGACTCGCTATCCGGTGATGGCCAGCCATTTAGACGATGATCATGAGAGTATAAAATGTTTTTTACGGGTACGCTCAGGAATCAGCTCGAGCAATTGTTCCGGCGAGGACAGCGCTGCGATTCGGTGAGGTTGTAACAAACTTTTTTTTGGCAAAGCCATATTCAACGAGGCGCTTGATATCTGTCCACATTGACTCACTACCCATAATGGCAATGATAATTTCATCCTTGCCCCGTCTGAATTTACCGACATAGGTCTGACGGGCAGCATTGGTGTAGCCGGTTTTTCCGCCAACAGAGCCATCTATCAGCCAGAGAGCCTTGTTGTGGTTTCGCAGCAGCTTACCGTAAGTGGTTCGTGCCTTGGTACGTTTCATCCGGGAGGCGAATTCAATATCGCGCATGGCATGTCTGAAGATAATGGCGAGATCGCGTGCCGTTGATGCCTGCCCCCTGGCGGTGAGGCCTGAAGCCGTCTTGCAGATGGTGTTTCTTGCCCCCCAGCGCCTGGCGAGTGCGGTCATTTTCGCGGCAAACGATTTTTCAGAACCGGCAATCTTTTCAGCCAATGCGACACTGGCGTCATTGGCCGAAGCAAGCAGGACCGCATTGATCAGATCAGTCGCCTGGTAGGTTTTCTGGTGGTCGAGATGCACCTTGGAGGGTGGTTGCCTGGCTGCTTTTTTACTGACGGGTACCCGATCTTTATTTTTAAGTGTATCGATAGCGATCATGCCGGTCAGAATCTTGATAGTGCTTGCCGGCTGTCGGGGTGTGTCGGGAGAACGGCTCAGCAGGGTTCTTCCCGAGGCAGCGTCAATGACCATGATGCATTTTGCCGAGATGGAGTCCAGCTTGAAACCGCGCCGGGGCAGAGGACGTGAGCTGGCCGACACTTTCACGGAACTGATATTCCGGTAGTCTCCCAGTATTGTAATTGCCTTTTGTTTTCGGGTCTTGTCTGTCTTTTTGCTGACGCGCTCCTTTGACTGTGCCTGTAATACCGGAAGTGCCTGGACAGGTGTGCCGCAAGAGAAAAGAGCAAGGGTCAGGATAGGCAGGAGGACTCGAATTATGTGGAATCGAAGTCGGTACATTGCAAGAAAGTCTTGTGTGTGTAACTATTAAATATAATTGCTCTTTACTTCTTTTTAGTAGTTTGAGTGCGGGTTGTCAAGTTGTTTCGGGCTGAACATATCGTGTCAACCCGCGTCAACCGTTAGTTTGGCGCCTTCCTGATTGACAAGATACGGCAAGCGGTTATGATATATCAAAATGATCTTCGCTGCAGGTAATCGTTGACATTTCAAGGTCTTCTTAAAAACAACGAAACCGCCTGTTCCTAATTCCAAGAGGTAGTGCGCTATGCTTGCCGGGCCTGAAGTAAGAATGACCCTGAACTATATTATTGATTCGAGTAGGGAAAAGCATCGGGATCTGCCGGCCATCGGTATGGCCATGGAAAAGCCGATGAGCTACGGGGATTTTCACGACCATATCTGTGCCCTTGCTGCTCAATTTCAGAAGGAAGGTGTAACAAAAGGTGATCGGATCGCCATTCTTGCCGAAAACTCCCATTACTGGGGTATGGCCTATCTGGCAATCGTTCGCATCGGGGCCGTCGGGGTCCCGATTCTCCCGGATCTGCCCGAAGCCGACGTCCACCATATTCTTGCCGAGATGAAGGTAAAGATGCTTTTTACCACCCAGCGGCAGCTTGAAAAAATTTATGAGATGAGGGGAGACCTGCCTGGAACGATCCTGATGCTTGATGATTACCAAAGCGTGGAGGGACTGTTACAGGTGGGGCGGTTCAGTGACTATCTCGAAGGCGCCCTGCAAGCGTATCGGCACGAAGAAGAGCCGGGTGACTTGCCGCAATTTCCGGAAGTTGACGAGGACGATCTGGCCTCTATCCTCTATACCTCCGGTACCTCAGGTTTTTCCAAGGCCGTTATGCTGACGCATAAAAATCTGACGTCAAATGCCTATGCGGCCTCCGGTTTGATGGACGTAAAACCCGGCAGTACTTTTCTCTCCATCCTTCCCCTGTCGCATACCTATGAGTTTACCACCGGCTTTCTGCTGCCTCTTCTGATGGGTGCGCGCATTGCCTATGCCGGCAAGACGCCGACTCCGGCAATTCTGCAGAATCTTTGTTCCCATGAAAAGCCCAATATTATTTTTGCCGTGCCGTTGGTTCTTGAGAAAATCTATAAAAAGCGGGTACTGCCGAAGATAGAAAAGAGCAGACTGCTTGGCCTTCTCTACACCTTCAGTTTTAGCCGCAAGATGGTCAATCGCAGTGTCGGGAAAAAACTGGGCGAGTTTTTCGGCGGTAAACTTGAATTGATGGGAGTAGGCGGTGCTGCGTTGAATCCTGAAGTTGAGACGTTTCTTCTGGAATCAGGTTTTCCTTACCTGGTCGGGTATGGCTTGACGGAATCATCGCCGCTTATTGCCGGCGGGCCTTTTGGCGATAAAACTATTGCTGTTGGTTCTTCCGGTAAACCGATCCCGGGTGTTGAAGTGAAAATCATGAATGGTGATCCTGAAACAGGCGTTGGTGAAGTCTATGTCCTCGGACCAAATGTGATGCATGGCTATTACAATGACGAGGAAACAACGGCAGAAGTGATCTCTGCCGATGGCTGGCTGGCTACCGGCGATCTCGGGATGGTTGATGGAAGCGGCAATCTCCATATCAAGGGGCGCAGCAAGAATGTCATTGTCATGGCCAGCGGCGAGAACGTTTATCCCGAAGGCATAGAGCACCGACTCAACAGTTATCAATGGGTGGTCGAGTCCCTCGTGGTGGAAAACAACGGCAAGCTCAATGGCTGGATTTATCCTGATTATGAAAATATCGACGAAATGACTGCCGGTCAGTCACGTGTTCAGCGCAGACAATTTATTGACAAACTCCTGGAAGATATGCGCAAGGAGGTAAACACACAACTGCCGACTTTTTCCCGTTTAACCGAGCTCCATGAGAGAAGGGAGCCTTTCATCAAGACAGCGACACACAAGATCAAGCGCTATCTTTATGACAAGCAGGGAAATATTGCCTGAGCACTCTGACTGACGCTGATCATGAAGCGGCATGCGCAGTCCGTTCAATCTGCGGTTTTCGCTGCTTTGTAGATACACGTAAATGAAGTCGGCGAGAATTGACCACCGGTCATTGCGGGCGACAAAGTCAGACTCAAAAATCCCTTGGAGGTTACCGATGATGTCGGAAGCATTTGCCGATACTGAATAATTGCCGGCAGGAATGTTCAGACTTCCGTCAACTGCAGAAAACCACCCGTACAGGGCGGATTCGTATTGCCAACCTTGTCTTTCCTGGGCTACGGCGCTACTTGCGCCGAGATACAGCAGCAGCAACTGGGTGCTCGTCAACTAGTACATCGTTCTTTAAATATCATTACGTTATTCGGTAGCAATTTCTTCCATTTTGTATCGCCAGCGAAAGACAACAGGTGCTTCGTTAATTTCTGCTATTCCTTGATAAATACGTTTCACGAGTTCGGCTTTGCTGTCAACCCGGATATGACGAAGGAAGGATCTAGCCATTTTGCTAAAAACTGATTCTATAAGGTTCAACCAAGAACCGTGCTTGGGAGTGAACACAAAATGGAACCGGTTTGGCTTTGTTTTTAAAAAAGTTCGTGTTTCTTTGGAGATGTGAGCAGAGTGATTATCCAAAACTATTCTGATAACCCAGTCAGCTGGGTATTTTTCATCAATTATCTTGAGAAACTCGATGAATTCCCTGCTCCGGTGTCGGTCACGAACTAAGGCATGAATCTCGCCAGTATGTAGGTCAATGCCTCCCAAAAGCGAGACTGTTCCCAGGCGCTTATATTCGTAGTCCCTTCCGATTGAGGGGTATTTTCCGGGGACTGGCTGCAATTGGGCGGAAATATTTTTAATTGCCTGGATGCCGGGTTTTTCGTCATAAGAGATTGTTGCGCTTTCTCGTGTTTCTCCTGGTGCCTGATTTATCATTTCCACATCTTTGTATACATGGAGGATGTCTGTCATTTTGTCTTCGAATTTGGGATCACGACGCTCAAGATAGTAACGAATTTTATGGGGCTTTATTTCATTTTCACTCAAGATATCATGAACGGTACTTCTGCTGATTTCTTGCAAACTCTGATACCCATTTTCAACAGCATGTTTTTGTATATGCAGAACAAGTTGCTGATACGTCCATGTCTCTGCGGCATATCCAAGCGAAGTGGGTTTCTGGCAGGCAATAGAGATCACCCATTGTCTTGCGCTATCGTCAATGGCCCTGTTTCTGCCGGAGCGTTGCAAATCAGACAGGGATTGCAGTGGTCCAAATTCCAAGGCCTTGTCAATTGCACGATAAACAAGAGGCCTTGTAGTGTTGAGCGACCTTGTAATTTCGGTTATTCTTTCACCTTTTGAATACTGGAGAAGAATATTTGCTCTTAGTACACGACTGATCGGTTCAGTGCGGCTAGAGGCGATTTTTTCAAGTTGCTTTTGATCCATCTCAGGAATCAGTAATTTTGTCTTTGATTGCTTCATGGCATCTGTTCTCCTTTTTGGGATTGACAATGAACAGTGTAACATGAAGAGTAAAATATGTAACGTTAATTCAAAAACTAAATACTAGGCCGTTCTATTGTACATTGTCATGCGCTTCATCTGTTCTCTCCTCTGTTCGTGATACTGCAATAGTGTGGGAGCCGGAAATCCGTTCTATAATGATATGCTAGCGGAATCCGTGACCACGAAATCCGACACCGATCCCGTGGTAGCCGCCGCCGACTCCGCCGCCTATCCCTATCCGATCAATAAACAACGATGTCGCGCCGCCCCTTTCAGGCAGGCTGCCCTCTGCATCCACTATCCGGTAATCAAGTCCAGACCGAGGCAGTCACAGACATGGAACTGGGCGTCTTCGATCCGGCTGTCTATCTGGTCGGCCGGCAGGTTGATAAACTGCGCGGAAATCTCTGTCAGCAGGGTTTCGAATCGAAGTCGTTCCTCAAGTTCCTGCCGCAAACTGATTTCAGATCGTTCCATTTGCAGGGAATTAATTCCGGCAATGGCTCGCTTAAGCGGCGGTTGTCCTTTCGAAGTCCTGTCTCGCTGGGCAGTCCCGTACCGGGGTGGTGCGGGCACGGTGGGGGATGGCAAGGAATATTTAAGGTTCCGGTATCAATAAATTTTTCTCTTCCCAAACCCCAAGCCAATGACATTAAAGCTGTTTTCAACGATAAAGAGTGCATTCGGGTCAATGTTAAAAACCCTCTCTTCCAATCGCTTTACCTGTAAATTGTTGGTGATGGTCATCAGCAGCTGCTTTTCCTTTCCTGAATAGGCTCCTTTGGCACCGATTATTGTTGCCCCCTGTTTCAGATCATCCCTGATGCTATCAGCAATAGTTTTACTTAAGTCGCTGAGGATATATACGATCTTTCGCTGATTAAACAGGGCGAGCATGTACTCGAGAGTGATCGAGGAAATAAAGGTGAGAATGAAAGAGGCAATGACCAGGTCTATTTCGTATAACAACAGGGCAATAAAGAAAAGACATGCGTTATAGACAATAAAGAACTTGCCAATTCCGATATTGAATTTCTGATTCAGAATAATGGCAATGATGTCCAGGCCTCCGCCGGAGCCTACAGATCGCAGGATTATGCCGCTTCCCGCGCCGCACACCACGCCGCCGGCTACGGCGGCATAGAGTTGATTGACGATGGCAAGATTATAGGTGATGGCTTCCGATGCCGCAGTTACGACAAGGACAGCCCACAGGCTGTAGAGGAAGAAACGCCGGCTGACCAGCAGGTAACCGACAATCATCATGGGAATATTGGCAATGAGATAGAGAACACCCGGGGTCAGAAAATCTGTCGTGTAATAGAACAGCAGGGAGGTCCCGAAAAGACCGCCAATAATAAAGTTGTGATGCATCAGTATCGCTTTTGCACCGAAGGCAAATAACGTCGCACCTGCCGTTATAAGGAACATATTCCAAAGTACCGACCGAAATGTATTCAGCTTTTTCATTTTATTTACAATTGGTTAAAATATTTTTTAATGCTTTCTCGAAAGGAGAGCTGGTTGTATCGAATCGCCTCTGGTGGACATTGCCAGCACTGAAGCAAGAACCGCGAATCTGCGAATTGTATTTTCTATACGACTGATTTAACACAATAAATAAATCTCTCTCAATTCTATGCCTGTATAAGGAGGAAACGTTCATGAAGTGTTTGGGTTAGTAATCTTATTTTATAGCGCAGACAAGCAAAATTACGATATTTAATATTCATGGTGGTCCGGCATTGTTACCGGACAAGTTTCCACTGGTGCAATGGCAACCGAACGCCACTTATTCTTTTAGAAAATATTGACTGCATCAAGTGGAGACAGCGTCATAAAAAATGGGAGGTAGATCCACTTCCGTATGATGATGGCTGTGCAGGCTATGAAGATCCTGCCTGTGGATTTTTAAATTCGAAGTCCGTCAACGGAAAATTATGTTAAAAACAGGGTGGGATAGTGTGGTGGAGACTGCTTTTCAACCTGAGTCTGATGGGTGTGATTTTGTACCGGCCAAAATGAATTGAGAGGAGGGGAGAAGAGGATAGGTTGTTGGGAATTGTTGACTCGTTGAAAGGAAGGTACGAAAAAGTTAGAACGAGTTTGCAAAGCGATGACCTATCACCTGCTCTTTCATGAAGACACACATCTCTCCTGCAGCCAGGTATCTTGAATATCCCCCATTGATTCTTAACGTATGCGAATCAGTCGGGTTTCTTTTCTCCCCTGATTAGTCACATCAAGGCGTTTCAGTACAATATGCCGGAGGTTTCCCAATCTAATGGTGGCCGCCTCCACCGGCTTCCTTTAACATTCAGACTGCACAAGGTGGTATTACAATGAGAATTCTAATGAATGTGAAAATTCCTCATGAGCCTTTTAACACGCTGGTTCGCGAGGGAAAGGCTGGAAAGATCATACATGAAATTATCAATGCGTTGAAGCCCGAAAGCATATATTTCACCGAGCAGGGCGGTACTCGGGGAGCGGTGGCAATAGTAAACATCTCTGATCCAGCACAAATACCTTCATTCTCGGAGCCGTTTTTTTTGAATTTTAACGCGGATTGTGAGTTTAGAATTGCAATGTCCCCCGAGGACCTCGGCAAAGCCGGCCTTGATGAACTAGGCAAAAGATGGCGTTAATACTGTTTCGCATCAGTCGCTGTCATTCACGCCCGAGACAGATGAGTTAAAATATTTCTCGTGCATCTTTTATGCGTTATTGCAGATCCCGGCTCTGCCTCCCTGCTTTGAACCTGTATCATGCTCTATCCGCCAATAGGTCGGCAGGGTTGGTCGGGTTTTACCCAAAACCCAACTGCCGCTTGAGGGGAGCACTATGATACCTGTTTTTTTCATCTCTCTGTTGACGAATCAAAAAAGGATTTGTCTTGCCGTTCTCTTCCTTGTTCCTGTGTTCCTGAACACAGCTTCATTGGCTTATACGAACGAGCTGCCAACAGGGGGCGAATTGCCGGCTCCGGATTATCTGGCGTCCTACCAGACCGCTCCGGTGATAATCGACGGAACGATCCTGTTCAGGGTCTTTGGGGTATCGTCATATCCTGCCAGCAGGCGGGCGGAAGAAATCGCCCGGAGAATCAGGATCATCGCCGAAGATCCATCCTTTGATCCGGCTACCCTCAAGATTCGTGAAGAAAGTGACGGCACCATCCTGATTTATGCCGGGAAAACCAGATTATTGGCTGTTTTTCAGCAGGATGCCAATATCGAGGGTGATATCTCCCCGAAAACATTAGCCCAGGACCTTTTTCTCGAACAGATCCAGCAAGCCATCAAGAGCTACCGCGAGGACCGGGAACCAAAAACGATTCGCAAAAACATCATCAGAGCTCTCATCTGGATTGCTATCCTCGGGATTTTATTGTTCGGGCTTTTTTGGAGTTTCAAAAAAACCGATCAATATCTTGATAGCCGTTTCAAGCGGACCGTCAAGACTATTGAAGAGAAATCGAAGAGAATACTGCAGGCTCGGCAGATCTGGACAATCCTGCAGGTAGTCATACGGGTTGTCCGGGCAGTGCTCGTTCTCGGACTGCTCTATATTTTCACCAACAAGGTGCTCGGCCTGTTTCCCTGGACACGTAACGCCTCAAAAATATTACTCAGCTACGTAATCAACCCGCTCGTTTCAATCGGCGATGCGGTAATCAATTATCTGCCCAATCTGTTTTTTCTCGCCCTCCTCTATATTATCGTTCGTGTTCTGATGCGCATGACTCACGCATTCTTCAATGAGGTTGAACGGAGAAGGATAATTATTCCCAGCTTTTATGCGGAATGGGCCTGGCCAACTTACCGTATCATCCGAATCATTCTCATCATGTTTGGACTCGTCGTCGCTTATCCATACATCCCCGGCTCCGGTACCGAGGCTTTCAGGGGGATCTCGATTTTTGCCGGCGTTCTGCTCTCTTTCGGCTCCACTTCACTTATTGCAAATATTATTGCCGGCTACACGATGATCTACCGGCGACCATTCAAGATCGGCGACTGGGTGAAGATCGGCAACAATGTCGGAAAAGTCACCGAAATACGCAACCTGGTGACCCATGTACGATCCGTGAAAAATGAAGAGATCGTCATCCCCAACTCGACCATATTAAACGGCGAAGTTACGAATTACAGCACCACGGCAGCAACAGAGGGACTGATCCTGCATACCGACGGTCGGTATCGGCTACGAGGTTCCCTGGCGTCAGGTGGAAGCAATGCTGCTGATGGCAGCGGAACGTACTGATGATCTGCGACGCAAGCCCGACCCCTTTGTGCTGCAGACGGAACTTGGGGATTTCGGCATCACCTACGAGCTCAATGTCTACTGTCGAAAGGCGGACAGGATGGCCCGAATCTACACAAACCTGCACAAAAACATTCAGGACGTGTTCAATGAGTATGGCGTTGCAATCATGACTCCGCACTATGTCGGCGACACGGCGAAACCGAAAGTAGTCCCCAAGGAACAGTGGTATATGGCACCGGCTAAAAAACCTCAGGAAGAAGATCCGGAAGCAGAGCAATCCTAGGTCGTCTTGCCTTGAGGGTTTATGTTCCTTCCTTCAGGTGGTCCGATTACCCTGGTGAGATGTAAATGCCGGGTGCCGGGATAAAATGTACTCCGGGATCTCGTCAATCCGTTTTTTTTCATTATAGTTAATCTTAGGACCCCGATGGAGTCGAGCAATTACCTATTCACGCTTCACTCTTTCACCGCTCATCTAAATCGCAAGAGGTTCCTTATGGTACGCCAAGATTATCTGAAAACCCTTAATGCAGATTCGAAAACCTATTCCTTTTTTTCCATTCACGAGCTCGCCCGAAAAGGGGTCGGAACAATAGACCGGCTGCCTTATTCCATTCGCATACTCGTCGAAAATCTGCTGCGCAAGCATGACGGTTCCATCGTCTCGGAAGAAGATGTCGCCGCGATCTGCAACTGGCAGCCGCGCTACGACTCGCCGCAAGAGATCCCCTACCATCCCGCCCGGGTGCTCATGCAGGATTTTACCGGTGTTCCGGCCGTCGTTGATCTGGCCGTCATGCGTGATGCAGTCAGGGACCTGGGTGGCGATCCCGCCAGGGTGAATCCGCAGGTGCCTGTTGAACTGGTGGTGGACCATTCCGTGCAGATTGACTTCTCAGGCACGGTTGGCAGCCTGCAGGAAAACGTTTCCAAGGAATACGAACGCAACGGAGAACGCTACAAACTATTGAAGTGGGCACAGAAAAGTTTCGCCAACTTTCGCGTTGTACCGCCAAATTCCGGGATATGTCATCAGGTCAATCTCGAACATCTGGGCCGTGTGGTCATCGGTGAAGAAACCCGTGACGGACTGCTGGCCTATCCGGACACCCTGGTCGGCCTGGACTCGCATACAACGATGATCAACGGCATCGGGGTCCTGGGCTGGGGGGTCGGAGGAATCGAGGCCGAAGCGGTGATGCTTGGCCAGCCCTACTATATGTCGATTCCGGAAGTAGTTGGGGTCCGGCTTACCGGTAACCTGCGAACGGGCGTCACCGCGACCGACATGGTTCTGACCATTACGGAAATGCTTCGCAAACACAAGGTTGTCGAGAAATTCGTGGAATTCTTCGGGCCCGGTCTGGCAAACCTGTCAATCCCCGACCGCGCCACTGTCTCCAATATGACACCTGAATACGGCGCCACTCTCGGGTTTTTCCCCGTTGACCAAATAACCCTCGAGTACCTGAGAATGACCGGCAGGAGCAGGCAGGCAGCGCTCACTGAGGCGTACAACCGGGCCAATGGTCTGTTCTACGAAACAGACGAGAAAATCGAGTACACAGACATGCTGGAACTCAAGCTATCCGATGTCGAGCCTTCCCTTGCCGGTCCGGCCCGGCCCCAGGATCGAGTCGCTTTGTCCGGTATGAAACAGGCCTTCGCCGACATCCTCGGCTGCACCTATGAACGCGACACGGATCAACCTCGTCTCTCAACCTTTATCAATGAGTCAGGCAGTACCACTCAGCGTGACGACAGCTGCCAGGTGGCGGCCAAGCGCGATATAGCCATTACCCTCAACGACACACCGGAACGGATCGGCGACGGCAGTGTGGTCATTGCCGCTATCACCTCCTGTACCAATACATCCAACCCGTCGGTTCTGATCGGAGCCGGCCTCATGGCCAGGACTGCCGTTCGCCGCGGCCTGCGCGTTCCAGCCTACGTTAAAACGTCATTTGCCCCGGGCTCCCGCGTCGTCAGCAATTACCTGAAAGAAGCGGGCCTGCTCCCTTATTTTGAGGCACTCGGCTTCCATATTGTTGCGTTCGGCTGCACGACCTGCATCGGTAACAGCGGTCCGCTGAATTCATCTATCGAGTCGGCAATCCGGGAAAACGACCTCAATGTTGCCGCTGTGCTTTCGGGCAACCGCAACTTTGAAGCACGAATACACCAGATGATCAAATCGAACTTCCTGGCCTCGCCCATGCTCGTACTGGCCTTCGCCCTGGCCGGCCGAATCGATCTGGACATGACCACCGAGCCGCTCGGACAGGATCCGAACGGTCAGCCGGTCTATCTCGAGGACATCTGGCCTGACGAGGCTGAAATCAGGGAGCTGGTTCAAACCCATGTTAGCCGGGACGCCTTTGAACGAGAATATAGCCGCATTTTCTTGGGCGATTCATTCTGGAACCAACTGGAAGTTAGGGAAAGCGAAACGTACGAATGGGATAAAAACTCGACCTATATCAAGAAACCTCCTTATTTCGACGAATTCACCGGGGAACCACGAATGCCCGACGACATTACCGAAGCCCGGGCCTTCCTGATGCTCGGCGATTCGGTGACCACCGACCATATCTCTCCAGCCGGTGCTATCCCGGAAGAGTATCCAGCCGGACGCTACCTGGCTGATCAGGGTGTTGCGAAACCTCAGTTCAACTCTTACGGTTCTCGCCGCGGCAACCATGAAGTCATGATGCGGGGAACCTTCGGCAACATCAGAATCAAAAACAAGATGGTTGCACCCAAGGAAGGCAGCTTCACCATTAAGTATCCCGAAGAAACCGAGATGTACAATTTTGAAGCCGCCATGCTTTACCAGAAGGAGGGCATTCCGCTCATCGTTCTGGCAGGCAAGGAGTACGGCACCGGTTCATCCCGCGACTGGGCCGCCAAAGGCTCAAACCTGCTTGGGGTCAAAGCGGTAATCGCTGAATCCTATGAGCGTATTCACCGTAACAATCTCGTGGGAATGGGGGTTTTACCGCTGGTCTTCCAGGAAGGCGAGTCTGTCGAATCACACGGCCTCACCGGTAATGAACGCTATTTTATTACCGGCCTTTCAGCTATAAGTCCGAGGAAAAAACTCAAGGTCAGGGCCCTGGCGGGCGACGGGACGGAAAAGCGTTTTGAGGTCATCTCACGACTCGACACTGAGGTCGATGTCCGCTACTTTCAGCACGGTGGAATTCTCCCCTTCGTCCTGCGGCACATGCTTGAGAAGTGAGCCGCTCATCAAGCGCTTATTTCCCTGCGCGGGAACGCCGGCTATAAAAGGCGGAATCCGTTAGACGTTCTGCGGCCGGCGCGAGGCGTGGGGGTGGAACACTCCGGGATTGAGCCTGATGCCTCCTGCTGCTTGAGTGCACCGTCAGACTGACTGGTAAAAGGATGTGCCCGGTAAAACCAAGTGAACCTAGAATTTCATCTCAAGGTAGAATTGTCATTGACGGATATCTCAGCCATTACGAAAAAGGTGCCGCTTCTCGGCAATTTCAAACCTTCCGGTCGATATTTAATGAATGATCTGCATCGACTTGGAGGGGGTCCGATGGTGATTAAATTATTGCTTGAAAACGGTTTTCTACATGGCGATTGCCTGACCGTGACCGGCAGGAGTCTTGCTGAGAACATAGCCGATGCTCCTGCCTGTGTATTTTGAAGTTCAAAGTCCGGTGGGGCCGTGCTTTCTTTTTTGCAAAAGCGTCTGACGATCAAAACGGCGTCATATGCTTTTTCACGGAATAACCAGATCCGCCCGGCGATTCATTGCCCACGACGCCTCGTCCGAACCTGGGTAAAGCGGCCGTTCTGATCCATAACTGATTGTCTTGATACGATTTTCGGCAACCCCGAGATTGACGAGATACCGCTTGACATTGAGCGCCCTGAACTGGCCAAGGGCGAGATTGTATTCTGCTGTGCCCCGCGCATCGCAATTTCCCTCGATAACAATACGTATTCCCTTTTCGTCGAGGAGGTAATCCCCGCTTTTGTTGAGGTTATCCAGCTGGTCAGTATTGATCAGACCGCTGTCAAATTCGAAGAAAACAGGATAAAGGGGAGCCGTCGAGCGGCCATAGGTTGAATGATAGGCCTCGGAGCCTGTATCGAGCATCTGCAGATTTGCCCCGGTCTCATCGAGTGACTCGATATCGCCTGTGGTCACTTCTTCATCGGGATTATCGGTCTTGACGGCTCCGCTATCCATGAGATGCCCTTCCGGCTTTATCGAGCTTGATGCATTTTCATAATCAGCCTCTTTCTTGCTGCAACCGCTGACAAGCAAAAGGCTCAAACAGATGCACAGCAGGAGGACCGGTGTTCCCATAAGCTTTTTCATTGAAACATCCGCCTATTCATTATTTTTGATGAGTCGCGGGGTCCAGAAGACGATACCTTTTTCCTCTACCTCACGTACCAGGGAATCACCTGACCACTCTTTTGTCTGATCGAGATACCCGCATCGCATTGCCCTCAAACTGAACTTATGCGCAGCTTTCAATTCATCTTCCGGTATGACATTAACGGCATCGAGCGGCGTCAACCCCAGGTAAATCCAGGAGCCTTCATCCTGCTGATAAACGATAAAGGCCCCTTCGGGTTCCGAGTGTATTTTGAAATTGGCGGCAAGCTTCGTCGACGAACAGCCGGTCAGCACCAGTAAACTCATTACCCCTGCAAAAAGAAGCATTTTGCCGGACAAGCAGATTCTCATGATTCATATCCTCATCTAAATATTAGTCTTTTTCCAACTCCACCTTGATATCAATGGCATTATCATCTGCTTCAAGCGGGCTTGCGTGTCTTCTGTTTATCCAAAATGAGGCGATGCGGTCAATATAGCCCGGTTTTCGCAACTGGATAGTCACATATTCAGCGGTATCAGCTGTACCGGGGAATGAAACCTTGACAGGGGTGACCCCCAGATGGCTGTCGTCCTTGAGATTAACCACTTCAGCACCTGGCGGAGTACTGCTGATGTTTGCTGCACCATACTTCAGGCTATCTGAGGCGCAGCCGGTGAGGAGCAGGAGTATGATGCTGGACGTTATGAACAATCCCTTCCCGACGATGGCTTCCATTTTCTTCATAAAAACAACCTCTTCATGATGTGTCTTATATTCAATACGAATAGGCAATGTAATTGACTATATAACATAGTCTTTTTATTTAATTACTTCTAACAAAAAGCATCAATAAAGAGACAGATTTGTTTATCTGGGCCAAAGTAGCGGGCAGTTGACATGCCACGGCCACCAGTGACACCTTCCAGTTTCAATTGATCACGCAGCATGCGAGATACCATGAATGGATACTCCAAATTTGCCACGAATGTCACTCGGTCTTTTCGTCTCGTTCTCTTTGCCGTTTCCTGCGATATGTTAATTTTTATAAGGTCATTCAATAGGTAGTAGCTTTTCCACTTTACGGGTTGTGTAAATTTCCGGTGTCACTTTCCTATCTGATATCTCAACAAATTAATTAAGGGTATTTCACGCCTTCCTTTGCATGGAAGTGTTTATCATAATCACCTGACCTGGAAACGTCTTGAGGGCTAATGATAATGCCTGCACAAATTGAACAAAGCTATAACCAACCAGAAATACATCTAGAATCAAGATGGCCGCAGGCAAGCTCCTGGGGTTTGATATTCCTGTGTTGCCTGCTGCTGGCTTTTGTCAGTGGCTGCGCTTCTTACGGCATCGTCCAGAACAAGCCCAGCAATGACACCGCAACCGCTGAACCGTATTCTCTGAAAACCTGGGCCAACAGAAAGCAAGCAGAGGACTTTGTCTTTTTTCTGGCCTTTTCTGGTGGAGGAACCCGCGCTGCGGCCATGGCCTATGGCATCCTCCAGGAGTTACGGGATACCCCTATTGGCAAAGATGGACAGCAGGGGCGATTGCTCGATAAAGTAACCCACATCAGTTCGGTATCAGGGGGTAGTTTCACTGCAGCATACTACGGCCTCTACGGCGACAAGACGTTTGACAATTTTGAAACCGAATTCCTGCGGAAAGACGTTGAAGGCCATCTTACCCTGAGCTTGGTTCGCCCGATCTACTGGCTTGGTAGCAAAGGACGAACCGAAAGGGCCATCGACTACTACAACGAGATTCTATTTCATGACGCGACCTTTGCCGACATGATACACCTGCAGCGCCCCATGATCGTTATCAATACTTCTGATCTGGCTTATGGCGTCCGCTTTTCCTTTATCCAGGAATATTTCGATTTGCTCTGCTCTGATCTCGGTTCCTTTCCTGTTGCTCGAGCTGTGGCGGCCTCATCCGCCGTGCCTGCAGTTTTCAACCCGGTAGTGATTGAAAACTATGCGGGCTGCAACAACAGTCAATGGAGTACAAAAATACCTGAGCAGGCAAAAATGAATGAAGAGTTTTTCCAGGTACTCAAAGGCTTACAGTCCTATACTGATAAAGAAAAACGAAAATACATTCATTTCGTAGATGGCGGTATCACCGATAACACGGGTCTACGGGCCATGACCGATGTTATAGCGATTTCAGGTGGCCCCGGTGCGATGGTTAACAGGATGCAAAGGAAAATCCCGAGCCATATTGTGTTTCTGTCAGTCAATGCATCAACCAAACAAGAAACAGAAATGGATAAAACAACCGAGCAACCGTCCATACTAACCGCAATAAATGCCATGATCGATGTACAATTACATCGCTATAACGCTGCGACCTTTGACAGAGTCAAAGAGTCTCTTGATATCTGGGCAGCACAGATATCTACCCCTGAGCATCCAGTCACTTCATACTTCATCCAGGTAGGTTTCGAGGAAGAACCACAACAGCGATTAAGGCTGTTTTTGAATAAGATTCCCACCTCATTCAGCCTGACGGACGAGCAAGTTGACACTCTGATTTCCAGTGCGAGACGCCTCTTGCGTGCTAACCCTGAATTCCAGCGACTTCTCGCCGATCTAGCCAAACCATAATACGAAAAGAACACTAACAGGCGACATCCCTATGAAAAAGGACAAGGCATTGCTTGACTCACCTTGGTCGATTGCTTGCTTCATCGAGTTTATTGTCAGTATATCATCCCTTTCTCGATGGTTCACCTCTGGCAAACCCGCACTACTCCTTTAACGAGATAGTCAGCGAGCCGACACCGATCCGCTCTTCGCTGCTCTTGTCGAAGAGAATGTAATTATCGTGGTTCAATTCAAGGCCGATCTCGCCATCCGTGGAAAAATCGAGGTTGCCGAATACTACCGAGGTCAGCAGGGTGTTCCTGATCTGCAGGATGACCGTGGTCTCCATTCCGGATGGCAGCGCCGAATAGATCGTCCCGTTGACCGGCCCGCTCTCGACGAGCGTCAGGTTTTCAGGACGCAGGCCCAGCACCAGCTGCTGGCCTTTGCTGACAGATTGAAGATCCGTGACCGGCTTGAAGGTAAAGAGCAGGTCCCTGGAGATAAGCCTAATATGGTCCGGCTCAACCCGGCTGCACTCCACTTCGATGAAGTTCATCGTCGGGTTTCCAACGAACTCGGCGCTAAACAGGTTGGTAGGGGTATTATAAACGGTGAGCGGGGCATCGTACTGCTGAACCCGTCCCTCTTTCATTAGGCAGATCCGGCTTGACAGGGTCATCGCTTCCAACTGGTCATGGGTTACATATACAAAGGTGGAATTTGTTTCCCGATGAAGCCGCTTCAGTTCAGCCCGCATTTCTATCCTGAGCTTTGCGTCCAGGTTGGAAAGCGGTTCATCCATGAACAGCACCTTGGGTCTCGGGGCCAATGTCCTGGCAATGGCCACACGCTGCTGCTGACCGCCTGACAACTCGGCGGGATATCGGTTGAGCAGGGCATCGATCTTCAGCAGTTCTGTCAGTTCAAGCACCCGGTCCTTGATTTGTGCTTTGCTCCATTTGAGATTCTCCAGACCAAAAGCGATGTTCTGACTGACTGTCATGTGGGGCCACAGGGCATAATTTTGAAAGAGAAAACCGACATCTCTTTTCGCCGGCGGCAGATCAATTCCCTGTTCAGAGGAGAAAACCAGCGTATCGTCGATGCGAATTTCCCCTTCATTTGGACTCTCGAGGCCCGAGATCATCCTGAGCGTTGTTGTCTTGCCGCAGCCCGAAGGACCCAGAAGCGTGATAAAACCTTTGTCGGCAATGGTTAAATTCAGCTTCTCGATGGCGGTGAATTTGCCAAATCGCTTGGTTGCATTCTTTATTATAATCTCAGGCACCTGTCAGCCTCCTATTCCCTTGTCAATTGATGCACCGGTAACTTTATTTATCAGCAAGTTGAGTAGAATTACCACCAGAACGATAAATAGAACGATGGCATTGGCGTATTGATCCCAGCCTTTTTCATTGTACTGGAAGAGCATGGTGGTCAGGACCCGGGTGGAGGGGGTCACCAGCAGGATGAAGAGCGATAACTCACGCATGCACGATATGAACGGGAGAAGGAAGCCGGAAAGGATGCTGGCCTTCTGGATGGGAATGATGATCTTGGTCATCCGCTTCCACCAGCTGACCCCGAAAATCACGGCGGCTTCTTCTATTTCTCTGCCGAGCTGGAAAATGGCATTGATGCCTGCCCGGGAGGCAAATGGCAGGTATTTGACCGTACCGATCAGCACTAATATGGCAAAACTGCCGTAAAGCGAGGGTATTATGCCTC
Organism: uncultured delta proteobacterium; assembly: GCA_963745765.1. GTDB lineage: Bacteria > Desulfobacterota > Desulfobulbia > Desulfobulbales > Desulfocapsaceae > Ww85. The sequence goes on from CAVUYQ010000022.1 coordinate 48,616, forward strand.
TTTTCACCGCAAACATGGAAAGGTAGATGGCACCAAAGGCCATGCTGGGCAGCAGGTAGGGAAAAAATGATAGGCGGTCGAGCGTATTTGCCGCGACAGAGCCCCGCTTTTTCACCACCGCGTATCCCACCAGCAATCCTACCGTACCGGCCAGGAGCGAGACCAGGACGGACAGCCGCAGGCTGTTCCACAGGCCGATATAGATATACTTGTTGCGCAGTATGCCGGGCTCACCGCTCAAGACATCGGGTCGGCCCTCCCCGAGCCAGAAGAGCGTGGTGAAATTCTCCGGTTTAAAGTTGCCGGATACCACCTGAAACGACTGTATGGCAAAGGTGATCAGGGGGACAACGGTGATGAACAGCAGCCAGATCAATACGAGTACCGAAACTGCCGTTCGTAATTTTTTCAGGCTTACCAGCGATATATTCGAACTCTTGCCGGTGACTGTTGCAAATGATTTACGTTTGCCGACCAGTATCTGGTTGGTGGTGAGAATAATGGCGCCGATAACAATCATCACCAGGGCGATCAGATAACCGAAACCGGGACTCATGCCGTTCAGGGTCCTGAAAAGCTGTGTGGTGAGGACCTGGAACCTTACCGGAGCGCCAAGGAAAGCGGGAACGGCGAAGGCGCTCATGGCGCTGGAAAAGACAAGCAGGATCGTGGAAAGCATTGCCGGCAAAACGATTGGCAGGGTTATTTTACGGATTATCCGCCATCTGCCTGTTTTTAAAATCTGTGCCGCCTCCTCGAGGTTGGCATCCATATTCCGTAATATTCCGCCGATGAGTATGTAGGCGAATGGCGCGTAGTGAAGACCGAGGACGATGGTGATAGGCAGGAAACCGTAGGCGAACCAGTCGGCAGTATCAATGCCGGTGATTGCCGTGAACCACCCCGGAGACCCGACGCGTTCATTCTTGAAAAAGTTGAGCCAGGCCATGGCCAGGGTCCAGGAAGGCATGATGTAAGGCAGGATAAACAGGCTGGAAATGAGTTTTTTGTGCTGGATGTCTGTTCGGGTAACGAGCCAGGCGAAACCGCCCCCGGTAAAAATAGCGATTGAACAGGTGACGAAGGATACCAGGAAGGTGTTGAGAAGGGGCTGGTAGAAAATATTCCTGCTGTATTTGCCGGCAAAGATGTTTTTCCAGTGATAGGTCGTGAAATCGCCCGCATCTGCGCCCTTGATGCGCATCAGTTCCGACGAATGAACCCTGAAGGTATCTCCAACGATGGACAGCAGCGGCACTAAAATAAGGTAGATCAGGATCGTAATGAGGCAGAATAATATAACATTCTCCGGCTTACGAAAAACCCTCTTGACACGGTATACAAGATTCATTGTCTGTCAGTAGATCATTGTCTTCCTGCACACTTGCGAAAAAAGCAGAGCCTCTTATACTGCTGCGATAAGAGGTTCTGCTTTATGGCTACCCGCGGTGAACTAGTAGACGATGCTGTTCCAGAATTCCTCTACCTCGCCGCGATGTTCAAATATAAATGCGGGTGATTCCAAAACGAGAATCCGGGACCACACATCGAGTGAGTTATCCCCTGGATACGGTTTTATGGTGGGATTGGAGCTGTAGGTTCCCAACGAGCCGGACCAGGGCTTGAATCCTTCCTCGGTCAAGAGATATTCTATGAACAGTTTGGCGGCGTTGGGGTTTTTCGCATTGCTTCTCATCAGCATGAAACTGGGGTAGAAGAATCCGGCGAAGGGGTCCATACCCATAATGGGCATCAAGGCAAGATTCTTCTCTTCCCTGGCTCGTAATTTCGAGTAGGTACCGAGGGCTACGGCATCGATGTTCTTTCCTTTTTCACCCAGCGCATTTGCCATTTTGGTATCACTGGTGAACATGACCAGTTGGTTGTTGACGATGCCCTTTATCCATTCATAGCCGGCGTTGGGGGTTGTCAGTTCGATCTTCTTGCCAAAATGCCGTTCATAGGCTGCTTCAAGCTCCTTCGAAATCTCAGGTGAGGTCACCATAGTCAGGAAATTTGCATTGACACCCTCCTTCAGGGGATCCTTGAACCAGAATTTCTTTGCCCATTTCGGCTCGGTCAGTTCCCAGACATTGTTAACCGGTGGAAAGGTATTGGTTTCTGAGTTGTAAATAAATGTTTTTGTTATAAAACTGAAGTAGAGCGGGTCCTGGTATTTCTTTGGAATAATGTCTTTCATGCTTTCCGGCACGTAGCTGTAGGCGTAACCAGGCTTGATGATTTCACCGAAGACACGCCCCGAATCCTGGGCGATGATAAAATCGGCGCCATAGATATCGTTTTTCCCTTCCTGGGAGACCTTCTCGATGAGTTCAAAGTCTTTGAGGTTATAAGCACTTACGGTAATACCGTATTTTTCTTCGAAGTTTTTTGCCGCATTGGCTATTCTGCTGGTGATCGAATAGACAGCCACCTGGCCTTCCTTTTTTGCCGCATCAATTAAATCAGCTGAGGCAGCGAACACAACCGAGGGAATAAGCAACAGTGAAAGTGCGAATAATTTCATCTTCATAGCTTCTCCTTTTTGTCTTTAGTTACAATGTACAAGACCAGGTAAAAAGGCCTCCGGCAGTCATTGGTATCGGTGACCGGAATTCGGTTATTAAAACATTTCCCCAAAAGAACCTGAAACTCCCGCTCAGTCAATATTGAGCTTATATCCTAAACAAACGGCGCCATCCAGTCAACTACCGGGGAACATGATTGAACAGGAATGGCTATTGTTCGTTTATACCGATTTTCTTTTAATTGAACAAGAGGATATGATTCACTGAAAATAACCAGCAAGCTAACGCTGCAAGTATCAGATCATTGTCTTGTCAATCGCTTACCGTTCCAACCATTGTGTGCCGATGGAACAAGGCGGATATGCATTTGTAATTGAAGGATTGACATTCCATTTTTCCATTTCCCAGAGCAAATAACTAGTTTCCATCCTGAAACAGCGCTTTTCCCCTAACTCGTCGTTACTCTCAAAATGTAATCCTCGGAATATCAACGATGCCTGCGGTTAATTTTATCGAGCGCCTAGATTTAGGTAAAAATCGCTCATTTCCGGACGAAAACTAACTGGTCCGTGGTTGAATTTTTCTCATAATCATCATAAATTTTGTCTATCCCGGATATCAGGAGGTTATTCGAAAAGGTTCCTGAATATAGCAGGTATATTTTTTTTCTGATTCAGGGAAAATTAGAACGGGCTTATAAAGCGTTGACCTGTCACCTTACCTTTGTTATTGATTCGTTAAAGACGAGAATAACAAGAAAAATGGGGTTGGGTTAGTCTGCCTGCATACATACATAAGCTGCGGGTATTATACCGCACAATTCAAGGCTGAATTACCCAAAACGATTCAATGCTTATGACCGGACGAAATGGTTTCAAGTGTCCAGGCGCGCATCTTTTCAGGAAACATCTTGGATAGATATCGTCCTGGGGTTATAAAATGAGGCAGGATCGGATTACCGGGGACCGGAAGGTCATTATGCCACCGTCTCGGGTGGGGACGCCCGTTGAGTGATCCAGAACAGAACATGAACTGCACGGGGAGTGTGAACAAACGACCCGAATCACACCGATGAACGGGGCAAGTGGAGAAATGATCATGAAAAACCATCACATCGCAATTCTTATCCTGGCATCCAGCCTGTATCTCTTTAGCAGTGCCGTGGCGGCAGATCTGGAGCAAGGCTTCATGGGCTATAAGTGGGGTGATGATATCTCGCACTACGATGGATTAACCGAACTGTACAGCAAGGGGGAAATGGTCTTCTACTCCAGTCCGGGTGAGGCGTACACTATTGAAGATATCGTGATAGGCAACGTCATATACGGTTTTTACAAGGGAAAGTTTTACGCGGTCTATATCAACCTTGACTCACCTGATGACCTGGAATCACTTAGGAAATATGATGTGATAGAGGGGCATTTGACGGAAAAATTCGGTTCTCCGGACAGCAGGACTTCAAAAGAAGAACTTCTCTATACCTACAAGTGGAAATACAAGGATGTTACCATCAAGCTGAAAATTGACCGGAAGAAGGGAAAAATGAAGGCAGCATTCTATTACGAGCCGCCCTCTCGCGAGCTCAAAAAAGAGCCGGTTTTGCTGGAAATGGAGGATTCGGATCGTTTTTTTCCAATAGAAAAAAATAAACAGATCAACATGATCCCTTTTCTGGAATCGTGGAGTCAGCGGTAACCAGGGTGTTGCGATTTTGTTCAATCACAAATCATGCCAATCATGATACGAATTCTCTGTTACAGCGATTCAAATACCTTGGGGGCCGAACGGATAAAAGAGGATAGACTTTTAGAAATTGTTGACTAGTTGGAAGAAATTTACGAAAATGTTAGGACGACTTACAAAGTGTTGACCTGTCACCACCATAAAAGTATAGTACCACATAGTAGTTCACTCTTGAACCGGGCATGAATTAATTCTGGTAATCTTCGGGATTGATTAACCCCTCTATACGTTCCGGTAGAGAGTACTCCGTAATACCTTTTGCAAAACAAATAGGGATCCCATGGTCCCTGATCATATAATTCACATTAAAAATCAGCTTGAAGCAAGGGTGCGCGCTGTCTGACAGGGCTGCGCCCGGACTCCATTTGGCAGAGACACTGACTGACCGGTGCGGTCGGCACTGGATAATTTTGCCTCTGATTGCCCGACTTCATAACCTGAGCCAAGTTACCTCTGGTTTCAAGACAATCAGCAGCAATACCACGAAAGGAGGAAAGGAGGCAGGAGAGGTCACTCACAAAAAGCAGAAGAGATTTTCAGGCGACAGTCTCCCGCCAGTGATGCTCGGACAAGGTTAACACTGGTTATGGAAGCCGAACAAATCAAAGAGAGCAAGGAGGTGCACGATGATTTTCAAAATGTCGGGTATGTTACTCATTCTATTGCTACTCGTTTTCACCTCAGTAGCCAATGCAGAAACACCTTTCACCGATCCATCGACGGGTATGGAATTTACGATGATCAAAGGCGGCTGTTTCAGCATGGGTGATTCAGTCGGTGATGGAGATCCTAATGAACGGCCAGTACATGAAGTTTGTCTTAATGATTATTACATCGGCACCTATGAGGTGAGCAATTCTCAATTTAGAAAGTTCAGACCACAACACGACAGCGGCAGTGCAGTTATGACAATACTGGACAACGACAACCAGCCGGTGGTCAATGTCTCCTGGGAGGATGCGCTCGCCTATACCGAATGGCTTTCCAAAAAATCAGGGCTGCAATATCGATTGCCGACCGAAGCTGAATGGGAGTATGCCGTTCGGGCAGGGTCAAAAGGAAGCCATTTTTGGGGAAATAACCTCGATGAAGCCTGCACCTATGCCAATGTGGCAGATATGACGGCCAAGAAAGAACGCCCCAAGTGGACAACCTTCTCATGTGACGACGGTTACATGGTTTCTTCAGCGATCGGCAGCTTTAAGCCAAATGGTTACGGGCTCTACGATATGCTGGGAAATGTCTGGGAATGGTGCCAGGATGTCTACAACAGTGAAGCCTATTCAAAACTTCCAAAAGACAACCCGGTATACAGCGGGCCAGGTGAGTATCGTGTCATGCGTGGCGGGGGCTGGAGCAACGGCCCGCTCGGTATTCGAAGCTCCCATCGCGTCGGCCTCTCTCCCGATTTCGGCCATCATGCCCTCGGTTTTAGGTTGGCCAGAAATGCCCAATGAGAGAGTAGTTGAAGCGTGTTGTTACATTGAAAGAAATTCCCGGAGGTATGTAATGATGAGAACCTACATTATCTGGCTGTTCATGCCACTCAGTTTGCTTTTGTTCTCCGTTTCCCCGTCATTAGGGGCGTCAATGAGTTCTCAGGGGACAGGGGAAAAAAACGGCTTCATCGGCGCTGAGACATGCAAAGAATGTCACGAAACACAATATGCCACGTATTCAACATCAATTCATTCCAAGAAAACAGTAAAAGGACCACAGTCCCAGGATGCCTGTGAGACCTGTCACGGACCGGGTGCCCTGCACGTGGAAAAAGGCGGCGGCCGCGGTGTCGACATCTTCGCCTTTAACGCCGAGGCCGACCCGGCAGAAAAGGCTGCCAAATGTTTATCCTGCCACATGAAAAACACTCCCAGTATGGACAACTGGGATCTTGGCGCCCACAGCCGCAACGGAGTGTCCTGCGAATCCTGCCACGATCTCCACGTGCGGGGAACCCAGCTGCCGGACGAGCCCGTCGTTTGTTTCGGCTGTCACCGCAATGTCAAGACCCAAGCCATCAAACGCTCTCATCATCCAATTATCGAGGGTAAACTCAACTGTTCTTCATGTCACCAGCCCCACGGCAGTCTTGCTATGCACATGGTTAAGGCGGACACCACCCAACAGCTCTGCTATTCCTGTCATGCCGATAAGCGAGGACCGTATATCTACGAACATCCGCCGGTCGCAGAGAATTGCCTGAATTGCCATACCCCCCATGGCAGCCTGCACGCTAAGCTGCTGACTGAAAAGCTGCCGAATCTCTGCCAGGATTGCCATGACTGGTCGCGCCATCCCGGTACACCCTATGACAACAACAGTGGTTTCTCCGGGAAGAGCCCCAGTAATCGATTTTTCGGACGTTCCTGCGTGAACTGCCATGGAGCCATACACGGCAGCACCACCTTTGAACAGCATTTATTTACGCGATAGGAGGAAGAATTATGAAGAATCAATCCCTACTGTTTGCTACCGCAGCAATGCTCATCCTCCCTAGCGGAAATTCGGTTTTCGCAGCTGACGAAGCGCCATTTAGCGGCTCGATCGAGGTGGGCGGCAGGATCGGTGATGGTGAAGATGAAGGTGCAAAAGCTCAAGAGTATCAAGATCTGAGCGATGGCGTAATCGGCAATGTCAACCTCAATTATGACACCGACGATTACTTTCTCGGATTCGAGGGCACAAACATTGGCATGGACGACCAATACTATCAACTTAAAGGCCGGTCCTATGGCAAATTCAAATATTCACTTTTTTACGATGAGCTTCCGCATAACCTGTCGTTTGATGCCTACTCTTTTTACTCCGGCGTAGGATCCGGTTTTCTCTACATCGATGATGCCAATCCGAAAAACCAGGATACCTGGAAAAAATTCGATTACGATATAAAGAGGAAAAACTATGGCGGAAATTTCGGGCTAACACTTGCTTCCCCATATTTTTTTAACGTCGAGGTTGACCGGGTAGAACAGGGAGGCCTCAAACCGCTTGGCTCAGGTAGTTTTTCCGGGATGGTCGAAATGCCTGAACCGGTTGATTACGTGACCAACAATTTAAACGTTATCGGCGGATATCGCTCCGACGATCTATCGATCAAAGTATCCGGGTTGTACAGCACCTTCGACAATTCCAATAACTACCTGGCCTGGCAGAACCCTTTCCTCGGTATTACCGAGTACAACTCCCTGGCGCCGGATAACGATTATGCCCGACTGGGGCTCGACCTGACCTGGCGAAAACTGCCCTGGAATTCGACACTGGTGCTGACCGGCAGTTATACGAGCCTGACAGGCAGTTTCTCGCAGGACCAGGTAGGTGCAGAAATGCCGGCCGGCTTGAACGAAACCACATTCGACGGGGATGTCTCAACCACCAATTTTTCTGCGACCTATGCCTCCCATCCAGCAGATATGCTTGATACCAGGGTGTTCTACAAATACGACGACAGGAATAATGACTCCACTGTTATCGAATACAACGGAGAAGGTAACGACGAGTTTCTGATCGATTATTCAAAACAAATGCTCGGTTTCGATGCCAAGTATCGGTTTTCCTCTGAGACCAGTCTGGACGGTGGTTACACCTTTGCAAACATTGATCGCACCAATCGTGATGATGGCACTAACAGCAAAGACAACAGGATTTTCTTCAAGCTGAAGAATACCAGCATCGAAAATGTTACAGCGAAACTCGAATATACCTACCTGAATCGGGATACCGATGAGGATTTTGACCTGACCGGTTTAACCCCCTACGATGCGGACTATATACGACCGTTCGTCTCAAGGTATGACGTGGCCTCGAAGTCAATGAACGCGATCAAACTGGCCCTGGAATATTACCCGCTGGAAAGGCTTGGTCTTGGTGTATCATATAGGTACGTCGACAACGATTATGACGATGTAACGTTGGGACGGACCAGTGACAAAGGCCATGAATTGTATGGTGATGTCACCTGGCAAGCGTCTAAATTGCTCACCTTGAGCGGCTTCGTTGGCTACGAAAAATATCAGGCGGACTCCAACCATTACAATTTCAGCCCCGGTCAAATTGCCGACCCCACAATAGACGACGGAAATTCATCATCATATCGCTGGACACAGGGCATTAACCAGGATTTCTGGTCCGTCGGCCTTACGGCCCTGATGCCGCTCATAAAAGACCGTTTAATGCTCAGTTTGTCCTGGAATTACCAGAATTCAGATGGAAACAGCGACTTTACCACAGAAGGCCCTAATGAACTCCAGCCAATCAATAAATACGAAGACTATTACATCAATACTATCGAGGCGAAAGCGCAGTACGCAATGACCGAAACCATGGATCTGACGGTCGGATATATCTACGAAAAGAGCATATATGAAGACCAGCAGTACCTGGATTACGAGTATATTCTCGGAGGTACCTACCTCAGCGGTGCCTACAGCGACTACAACTATGAAGCTAATATTGGCTATGTAACCGTAAAGTACAAGTTTTAAGCCATAACTTGAGGGTACCTTGAGTGAATGTCGTATCAGGCATATCATCGTGATGTGCCTGATACACAGGGACAGGGGGCAGAACCCCTGTTCAACAGCCTCCATAGCCTATCACAGGGAGCTTCCCCGCTCCCTGTGATAGGCTATTTCGTTTCCACTATTGAGACCAAGAGACGGAACCCTCACCTGCGGATAGCAGGGCCAAGATAATAAAATTGTTGTAAAATGTTGCACACCGGGCAATCCCGTGCCTGGAAAACCAATAAGGCGAACCATCCCTCCATTTTGATTGCTTGTCATTTGCCGACAAAGTAACGTGCTGTATAGGCAGATGAATTGCACGAGTCGCTTTTACAACACTCCCGCTATGACCTCAAAGAAAACGACCAGGAAAATGCTTGATACACGAGAACCGACAGAAGTCCTTAGTGATCTGATACGCACCCGCGATGAATCCGGGATTTCAGATTATATCGAATCACTCAGTGCTCCGGAGACGGCACGGGCTATTTCCCGACTGCCGGAAGCCGAACAGCAGCTCCTTTTTTCCCTGCTCAGTCCTGAGGATGCCGCTGATGTAATAGAAGACGTCTCTGATGCCCAGGCTGCCGAGATGGTGGAGAATATGCCCCTGGAGCAGGCAGCTGCGATTATGGAGGAATTGGACAGCGACCACCTTGCCGATCTTCTTGGCGAGATGGACGACAGGGTGAGTGAATCAATTCTGTCCAGGATGGAAAAAGAGGATGCGGAAGAAGCCAGGATAATGCTGAATTATGCACCCGACAGTGCGGGTGGACTGATGATTTCCGAGTACCTTGCCTTCCGTGCAGACAATACCATACAGGATGTCCTCAATGACCTGCAGGCAAATCATGAAGAATACAATAACTATAATGTGCAGTATTTTTATGTGGTAGATCAGCGTGATAAGCTGACCGGTGTACTGCGTATGCATAACCTGCTTTTCCCTGCCCGGGAAACGGTTCTTGGCGAGATAATGCTGTCCAATCCGCTCAGTGTCTCTGTCAACGCGACTTTGCCGGAACTGCAGAATTTTTTTGAAGAGCACAAGTTGTTCGGTGTACCGGTCGTCAATGATAACCAGGAATTACTGGGAGTTGTGCTGCCGGGTGCGATAGAGGAACAAATAAATAAACAGAAAACCAAGGCCTTTCTGCGACTGAGCGGCATTATCGGCGGTGAAGAATTTCGGACAATGCCCCTGGCTGTGCGCTCCGGCCGCCGTCTTTCCTGGCTGAGCTTGAATATTGTTCTCAACATCCTGGCTGCCAGTGTCATCGCCCTCTACCAGGATACCCTGGCTGCGGCTATTACCTTGGCGGTATTTCTGCCAATGGTGAGCGATATGAGCGGTTGTTCTGGCAACCAGGCTGTTGCCGTCTCAATGCGGGAGCTGTCTCTTGGTCTGGTCCAGCCCAATGAAATTATGTGGGTTGTTCTTAAAGAAGCACGGGTAGGAATTATCAATGGCCTGGTTCTCGGATTATTGCTGGGCTCCGTGGCCTATCTCTGGCAGCGAAACGTGTGGCTGGCTCTTGTCGTGGGCGGTGCTCTGGCAGCCAATACGCTTGTGTCTGTAACACTGGGCGGATCTTTGCCGCTCATACTCAAGAGACTGAAGATGGATCCCGCCCTGGTGTCCAGTCCGCTATTGACCACTGTAACGGACATGTGTGGGTTCTTTTTTGTTCTCAGTCTCGCCTCCGTATTCTTATCGAGACTGTAATTTTCAAAGCTGTTGAGCAGGTACTGGTCGGCAACCGCTCCGCTGCTTTTCTTCCTCTTCACTCTTCCCTCTTTTTTGCTGAAATTGCTGGGTTATTGTGTCGGAAAGAGGTAAAAACATGAAGGCGGGATATTCAGTTGTTGCAGACCTATCTGCAGATTCATCCAATCAATCTCAACACTGCTATAAAAAAGAATCAGGCATGGAACGTTTTATAGAATCAGACACGGTTGTTGATCAGCAGTATCATGGCAGTATTCTCCTATCTGCCGGCTATTCAGACGCTTTGAAGGAGCGCTTGACAGAATGTATCAAATGCTATCGGGCCTTTGAGAATAACGGCAGTGCCGCTATGCTTTATATCGCGGCCTGGAAGGGTAACCACAAAAGAATCTGGTATGAATATTCAGGAAGAGACTTCATTAATCTCTTTGGCTGCCAGCCGCACGAGATAGCAGACGTCTTTCGCAGGAGTGTCAACGAGCGTCGAATTTACAAAGATATCGACATGCGGCCCGGTGTTCAAAAAGAGGTGAAATCGCACAGCGTATGGAGCGATTCATGGCAGGAATTACGGGAAGAGGGGAAAAAAAACGGAACTATCGAAGCGGTATACAAGGTCACTATCGGTCAGGGCCATACCGTCTGGCTTAAAGACCAGGCGACCATTGAAGTTTTCGAAGAGGACAACATCTGTTTATCGCTCGGATTTCTCACCATTGTTACCAAAGAGATGGATTCGGAAGAAAAGTTGAAAAAACACCATGATCTTCTCGAGACCATTGTGCAGGACCGTACAGCGGAATTGACGAAACTCAACAGTCAGCTTCAGCAGGAAATTGAAGAACGCAAAATTGCCGAGGAAAAACTCAGTCAGAGCTACCTGCAATTGCAGCGAAGTCTTGACGAAACGATCAATGCCATGTCCCTAACTCTGGAGGAACGGGATCCTTATACGGCAGGCCATCAGCGACGGACGACGGATCTTTCCCTGGCGATTGCCAGGGAAATGGGACTTGATGAGCATGAGATGAAAGGCCTTCAAATGGCCGGATTAATTCATGATATGGGCAAGATATCCGTCCCCGGTGAAATCTTGAGTAAACCCGGTGGCCTCAACGATGCAGAACTGCAATTGATCAAGAGGCATCCCCAGGTGGCCTATGACATCCTCAATCAAATAGATTTTCCCTGGCCGGTAGATAAGATTGTGCTGCAGCATCATGAAAAATTTGATGGCTCAGGTTACCCGCAAGGTCTTTCCGGGACGGATATTCTTCTGGCATCGAGGATCCTGTGTGTTGCCGATGTGGTTGAAACAATGGAAACCCATCGCCCATACAGGCCAAGCCTTGGCAGAGACGCCGCCCTGGAGGAGATCATAAACAACAGAGGGATTCTTTATGATCCCGATGTCGTTGATGCCTGCCTGCGCCTGTTTCGGGATACAGGCTTTCAGTATTCAACAGGGTCGGCAGTTTTTTGAACGAATCAATAGCTTTTTAGTCGAAGACAAGCCAGTCCCGGCCACAATCTTTTATTTGAACGCGCCCCATGTCCGCCAATCTGAAAATTCTTTTTGCTTTGAGCCTCATTCACTTTACCGGTGATTTTTACTCTTCCTTTATCAACCCTCTTTTTCCGATTTTTATCGACAAACTCGGCCTTACCCTGACCCAGGTTGGTATCATTGCCGGCACAATGCGCCTGCTCGCCTTTATTATCCAGCCGACTGTAGGTTACTGGGCCGACCGTTATCAGTCGCGCGTTTTCATTTTCACCGGTCTGTCACTGACCATTGTGTTTATACCGATTACCGGTATTGCCCCCAATTTCTGGCTGCTGCTGCTGTGTGTGGCTCTTGGTTCTGTTGGTTCCGCGATGTTCCATCCTTCAGTCACCGGAATGGTGCCACTATACGCCGGCACGAAGGCCGGTTTTTCCATGTCCATATTTAACACCGGCGGGACCCTGGCCTTTGGTCTTGGCCCCCTCTTCATTACCTGGTATGTCGCCTATTTCGGTTTGGCGGCCATGCCTGCCACCATGATCGGCGGCTTGCTGGTCCTTGTTTATCTGCTGAAGGTGATACCAAAGCCGCAAAGCGAGGGCATGAAGCGCTCCGGTTTTTTAGGAGCGATCAAGGAAAGTCTGGGGAGCGCCTGGAAAGTCATCGCCTTGATCTGGCTGGTCATGTTCATGCGCGCGGTAGTGGGGCAGTCTTTTTTGACATTCATGCCGGTGCTTTTTGTACAGAAGGGTTTCAGCGTGGTTTCTGCGGGGACGATCTATGCGGTTTTTCTCGTGTCCGGTACCCTGAGCGGCTTGCTTTCCGGACACATTTCCGACCGCATTGGCTTTAAGCCGGTTTTTCTTTTCATCTTTCTCTTCATGTCCCCGGCCCTCTGGCTGCTTATGCAGCTCAACGGCAACTGGATCTATTTCGGGGCCGCACTGGCCGGCAGTTTCGTTCTGGCACCGCTTCCCCTCGGGGTCAGCATGGCCCAGACTCTGGCTCCGAGAGGACGCTCTATGGTGGCGAGCCTGATGATGGGTTTCGCTTACGGCCTCGGGGGAATTGTCGCCCCGCTTGTCGGGAAATTAGCGGACACCTATACCATCAGCCCTGTCCTTGCCGTTATAGCCTGCATTCCCTTGCTGATAATCCCCGTTATCTCACAGTTTCCGAAAACGCGCAGCAATGGTTGAGGAATTGATAAATCCCGGCGAGAATTGACATCTCACTTGATATCAGGAAATATTCAGGTTAGACGATAATTCCGTCTTACAAGGCGAGGAATGTCCAGACTTGCCTGCTGCTGAAAAATATGGGTACCTTGAATAATCAGGTTTTTCGGCCGCTGCGTCATCCAAAGCCGGGGATGGGTTGTGGCAATGCCCGTTGACTTTCCTCTATTTTATCGTCAACACCGGACAGTGAGCCTGCAGGATGACATATTGTGCCGTAGATCCGAATATGAGTTTTCCCAGCTTGGAACGGCTTTTAACACCAATGATAATTAACTCAGCGTCGTTTTCCCTGGCAAATTTGACAATATCTTCACCTGCAGTGAATCCTCGAACCAGGAGGTGCGTGCTGACTGGAATGTTCTTTTTGTCAAAAAATGCTTTTGCGCTTTCCAGGTTGTATTCTGCTTCCAGAGCCTGGGGTTTTGTGGTTTTTTCCCCTCCGGGAAGCGACGTGAGAATAAAAACTTCACCGTGAAATGCCAGGGCCTGTTTTTCTGCCAGTTCGATGAGGTCATTACCAACATTTGTGCCTCGGTAGCCAATAATAATTTTCATCCTTTACTCCCTTAATATTTTTTTTACAATGAAGGCTGTATTCACGTCACTAAAGGATACTTAACCAAATATTCCATGACATTTGAGAGAAAATGTTCATGAACGTCGGCTTAATTGTATCTCGTATACATTGGTTGATTATAACGGCATTGAGATGTATAGCTTTCAAGAATCTGGTTGTCTCCTTCCTTCATATTCAGGGAGGTCTTTGTTTAGCAGGAATAGTTGATATAATATAGCTTTTTTGGTGGCAAAAAACAGTAACTTCTTCCCGTGATAATGAAACGGTAATACCGTCATGTTGATAATGGACCGGCAAGCAGCATTGCCGGCAAGGCATCGTAACAATAGACGTGCCCTGAGCTTCATATCGTTGCTATTCTGATGAGAAAATTTCGAGCATAACGCAGAGATCGGGCGGAAAGGGTCAAACAAAGTGGAGACCATTGATAAAAATGGAAAAAACGACGAACCTTACTATTGAAAAGAAGGGCATGCCTTTCAGGACGATCCTGCGTTTTCTGGGTCCGGGATTCCTGGTCACGGTAGGTTTCATTGATCCTGGGAACTGGGCCACCAATATCGAAGGAGGTTCGAAATACGGTTACGATCTGCTGTGGGTTATCACCCTGAGTACCATCATGCTGATCATCATCCAGCACATGGCGGCCAAACTGGGGATCGCAACCGGAAAGTCGCTGGCGGTCAATATCCGTGAATACTTTCCCCGGCCGGTAGCCTACTTTCTCGGAATCACGATTGTGCTCGCCTGCGTGGCCACCGACGTAGCGGAGCTCCTGGGCGGTGCAATCGGCTTTAACCTGCTCTTTGGCGCTCCGCTGTGGCTGGGTGCGTTTATTACGGTGGTCTGCGAGGTCGTGCTGATCATCAGCATGCGCTACCATAGGCTGGAGGCCGTCATTATCGGTTTTCTGGCCATCATCGGTATCTGCTATGTCATCGAGATACTCATCGTAAAGCCTGACTGGGGTGCGCTTGCCCCGGCGCTCGTCATTCCCAAGGTGGACAGGAGCAGTATCTACATAGCCATGGGCATCCTCGGGGCGGTGGTCATGCCTCATAATATTTTCCTCCACTCCAACGTCATTCACAGCAGAAAATGGGGCAGTACGGAAGAGGATAAAAGAAAGATGCTCAATTATGAAAAAATCGATACTACTGCTGCGATGATTATGGGCTGGATTGTCAATTCGTCTATGATCATCGTTGCGGCAGCTGTCTTTGCCCGGCATGGCATCGCCGTAGAGAGTATTGAACAGGCCTCTGAAACCCTGAAGCCTCTCGCCGGACCGCTGGCGGGATTTCTTTTTGCGGTGGCCCTGGTCTTTGCCGGAGTCGGTTCATCGGTTACCTCCTCGATGGCCGAAGTGAATGTCATTACCGGCTTTCTCGGCAAGCCGGAGGATCCCCGGACCTTTCTCTATAAAATTTCCGTGTTCATCACGGCTATCCCATCATTTGTTATTATAATGAGCGGTATGGATACCTTCAAGATTCTTATCTTCAGCCAGGTAGTCCTCAGTATTCAATTGCCCTTTACCCTGATTCCACTGCTCATTCTTTGCCGCAATCGAGGCTTAATGGCCAGTTTCAGGAGCGGCACCAAGGAATTTTGTGCCGGTGTGGTGATTTCCGCAATTGTCATCGCTTTAAACCTTTATCTGCTCTATTCGACCATCACCGGAGGATGATACTGTGCAAATCTATAAAAAAATCCTGGTAACCATCGACTGTTCCGATGCTGATGGCCCGATTCTGGCCCATGCCGGAGCGCTGGCACGGCAGAATAATGCTCAACTTGTACTCATGCACGTTATTCATGCTCATACCATTGACCAGGACCGGGCCTTGAGCGATAAGGCCTCGGTTTTCATGGAATCCAGTCTTGCAAAAATGCGGGCGGAAGGAGTTGATAGCCGGGCAATCATCAAAAAAGGCGAGCCGGAAGCGGAACTCATGAACGAAATAGAAACCGGCGGCTACGATCTGGTGGCGATGGCGACGCATGGGCACACCTTCCTTGGGGATATCCTCTTCGGCAGTGTTTCCGACAGCCTTAAACACAAGATCACTATCCCGCTGCTCTTGCTAAGATACGAGGGGTAAACCGCAGAAATCAGAAAAAGTATGAGCCTGGACCTAAAATGATCGGCGGCCTTCCGCCACTGATCCATTTCTTTCATAGGGAATAGGCCATGACTACTCCCAGGTCGATGATGACCCCGCCTTCGTAATGCCCCATGTTTACAGCCAGGGCGAATGCAACCATGAGGAGTCCGAAAATGGCGAGCAGGCTGTCTTGACTCGTTAAATATCCAGGTTAACAAATTGAAATCACAAGGTGTTGTGATTCTTTCTCGTATGCGGAGGTAGAGAGTGTTGGGCTGCCGGATTGGCTAGCTCAGGAGATAAATGCCAAATACCGCAATGAAGGTTCCGCCCATGGCGCCAATCGAAACATGTTCCTTGTGCAGGAATATCGAAAACGGGATAATAGCGATTGGTACAAGGGACAAGAAGGTTGCGGCAACCCCCGTTGCAAGGTAATGCAGGGCCAGAAGCGACAGAGAGACACCGAGAAACGGCCCGACAGCGGCTCCGATAGCGGTATAAAGCAGCGCTCGTGTGTTTAAAAGAGCATTCCTGACCTGGTACCATTTCCCGGTAATCGTAAAGAAAAAGAAAAAACAGACAAACGCTGCTATGGCCCTGATCTGGGTTGCAGAAAAGGCATCTAGATAACCGGTATCTGTCTGCATACCGACCTTACTGAGAATGTAACCGAGCGCCTGTCCGAACATTGCTGCGAAGCCGAAGAGGACTCCTGCTCTCGAAACCGTTTTCACCTTGAGTGTCTGTGCCGGAGAAACCGTTGGGCTTCTTTCAAAAATGACGATAGAGACTCCTGCCAGGGTAACAAAAATGCCGAACCATTGATGCGCAGCGTAGGTCTCGTTGAGAAATGCCCAGCCGATCAGGGCTGCCGTTGGTGCAGCCAGGCTGTGGATAAGCATGGCTATTCTCGGACCGAGTTCGACAAGCGCCTTGAACAGGAAAATATCACCGATGAAAAAGCCGGTGATGCCTGAAAGACTCAGGTAAAACCAGGCTCGAGACGGAAAATTGACGGGAATGACCGAATGGTCCCTGAAAAAAAGAAATATACTGAATAGAATCAGGGCGATAAATATCCTGATAATATTGACGGGGATTGCACCGACCTTTTTTGATGCAGCGCCGAAGAACTGAACACTGATGGTCCAGCAGAGAACCGTCGTGATGGCGATTATTTCGCCGAAAAAAGGCATTATCTATCAGGAGTTGCCGTTTACTTCAGGGCATTACTCTGGATACGGTCAAGGTAGGCGTCCAATTCTTCAACATTGCTGAATATCTGCTCCTTCGGCAAGGCCTTGATGATCTCAAACACCTTCTTGACCTGGGGCTGGAGGTGAAGAAGGTTTACTTTCCAGCCTCTTTTCTTCATTGCCTTGTGCGCCTTCAGAATCACTCGTATACCCGCACTGCTGATGTAATTGACCCCCTGCATATCAAAGATCAGGTTTCTCGGGTAGCTCTCCAGAATTTCATCGACTTTCTCCTCAAGAACAGCACAGGTGCTGATATCTATTTTCCCTGTCGGCGCGACGACATAAACATTGTCAATCTTTTCGTAAGCATCCACAGTCAGAGCCATATTTCCCTCCTGGTTTTTGATTCAATCCGGGCTACCGTGAATAATCGCCTTTTCGCCCGATTTCTGTGTTATGTTTGAAATTTTATCATCTGATACCAAGCATATAAATCTTAGTGGCACTTCTTTCAAGGGATCTGGCGTTACTCATTCTTGCATGCCTTGATCTCGATCGAATAATCGGATTATTCAAGGTACCCTCAAGATACCCTTTATTTATGCATCGAGAACGGGTTTTTTGCGTAAAAGGTTCTTTTTCATCGACAGGATATTTTTACCGTCACGCCGCTCATAACCGATTTCATCCATAAATTTCTGTGACAGGAAGATGCCCAGGCCGCCAATGTCCCTCTCCTCGAAGGGCGAATCAAGATCAGGTTCAGCGCTTTCCAGAGGGTTAAAAGGCTTCGCGTCATCGGTGATGGTTATGAGCAGGGCACGATCTTCGAGGTTGAAGAAAACATTGATTATATGTTCCTGATCATCGTCAAAACCGTAGAGAATGATGTTTGCAATTAATTCTTCGAGAACCAGTTGTATATCGCCGACAACCTCATGGCTGATATAATGCACGTTACCATAGTGGGTAATGACCTTTGCCAACCGTTCAAGTTCCGTCAGGTCGTTTTCCAGGTCAATGTTGGTGATGCTGCCGATTGTTCCGCCCAGGCCGAAATAGCGCAGCGCCAACATGGTTATGTCATCGGTCTGGGGAACCCCGTCAGAAAAATGTTCCATACGCTCCTGCATGCTTTTTACCAGCAATTCCATCGAGCCTTTCGGGAAAGTGCTTATTTCACGTTCCAGCCGTTCATCCGAGAACAACTCTTCACTGCTGCTGGAGGCCTCGGTGATGCCATCGGTATAAAGGAAAATGATCTCGCCCGGCGACAGCATGATGGTCGACTCATGGTACCGGGCCTCCTCATCAATACCGACAATGGTGCTGTTGGATTCCGGGAAATATTCAGCAGTGCCGTCGCTTCTCAGCAGGAGTGGCGCGTTATGACCGGCGTTGGTATAGATGAGCTCGCCGTTTGACAGATTGAGAATGCCGAAGAAAATAGTGACAAAGGTGCACGACTCATTGCCCGGCACCAGCTCCTGGTTTACCATGTCCAGCAGCGTTGCCGGGTGGTGAGTCAGTTTGGTAGTGGCTTTTGTCAGGGTTTTTACCGCAGATACAAAAAGAGCGGCGGGTACGCCTTTGCCGGAAACATCTCCGATAAAGAGGCAGAGCCTGGTATCATCGAGAAAGAAGAAATCATAAAAGTCACCGCCGACTTCCCGTGCCGGCTGCAGGATGGCGTAGATATCCAGGTCATCCCGGTCAGGGAATGGAGGAAAAATGGCGGGAACGCTCTGCATCTGGATTTCATGTGCGATCTTCAACTCGCTTTCAATCTTATCTTTTGCCGATATTGTCTGTTCCAGTGCCGCTGTTCTGCTTTTCACCCGCCGCCGTAAAATAATATTACCAAGGAGAATGAAAGTGATAAAAACTGAGAGAAAAACGAGCACCCACAATGGCTGAAGCCAGGGTGGGAAGGTCAGGCGGTTGACCCCTTCGATCCACTTGTCAAGTGAATGATAGTAAGCGGAGTTCTTGTTCTCTTTCAGGCTCAGGAGATGTTGGTCAATAGCTTTAAGGAGGTCCGCGCCTTGCCCCTTGGGGGCGGCAATATGCAGGTCTGTCGGGCGAAAGCTGATGGAGCTTTCACGGATCGGGTACGAGCGTTCATGGTAGGCGCCGAAAATGCGGGGCAGAATACCGGCATCAACCCTGCCGCTGACCAGCATGTCTAAAATTTCAGCATAGGATCCGACTTCTGCATATCGTGGCTCAATCCCGAATTGTTTGGCGATTCCCTGAAAAGCAAGGTAGTAGATATCTCCCTTGACTACCCCGATCTTCCGTTCGCCAAGTTCCATCGTCGTTAAATGTTCATCGCCTGCCCGGGTATAGACGATGCCCCAGTTGGCGATGACCGGCTGCCTGTTGAAGTCAAAGAGAAGTTCACGCTCTTCTGAGCGGGCGATGGCAATGAGCAGGTCTATCTGCGCATTTTCAAGTCTCGTTAGGCATTCCTGCCAGGTTCCGGGCACGTAATCCAGTGTCCAGCCTTCCTTCTGCGCAATAACATTCAGAACGTCGGCAAAAACTCCTTTCACCTCACCGTCGGCCCCGGAAAATCCGAGGGGCGGGTTGTCGTGATAGCCGACCTTGATGGTCTCACCATGTGCAAAAAGAGAGGTACCGAAAACCAGAAAGATAACCATGAACATGCATTTGCTCTGCTTAGTCATGGTAACATCTTGTCATTTTTAGGATTCTTAGGCAAGTCATTTGTTTGCCTGAAGCACACCTGCCATGATCTTAATCTGACGTTCACGAGTTGAGACGGTCTGCCAGCCAAGGAGACTTGGGGAAGGCTATATACGCAATATGCCTTCCTCAAAAGCGACGCGGGATAGCAGGCCGTATCGACTCGCCGGTTCAGATCTGGAACAGGTGATTGGCGAAACTGATGATCGGGTAGATAACCTTGCCCAATATACCGGAAAAAGCAAGAATCAGGATGAGAATGAACCCGTAACGCTCAAAGGAGGCATATTTGTGGGCCATCTCTTCCGGCAGCAGGCCGGTGACAATCCGGCTGCCGTCAAGCGGCGGTATGGGTAAAAAGTTAAAAATGCAGAGAACCAGGTTTATCCAGACACTGGTGGTCAGCATATAATAGAAAGGTACCAGGATTGACTCCAGCATGTGTGAGTAGGGCAGGACATGGCTTGCGTAAACCGTCACCCGCATGAGCACCGCACTGATAATGGCAAGTGCCAGATTTGTCACCGGTCCGGCGAGTGCTACCCAGAGCATGCCTTTACGCGGTTCTCGAAAATAAACCGGATTGACCGGAACCGGTTTGGCCCAGCCGAACTTGATAAAGAAAAAGGCGATGGTTCCGATAGGATCAAGATGGCTTAACGGGTTGAGCGTCAGCCTGCCGGCGTTGTAGGCTGTCGGGTCCCCGAGGCGGTAGGCGACATAACCATGGGCATACTCGTGCAGGGTGAGGGCCAAAAGAAGCGGTGGTGCCATTATAATGATCTGACTGATGGAATTCATAATGTCCAGGTTGTTTTGTTAGTATTTCTATTTTGTTTTTGCCACTATACCAATAAGCATTGGCGGCTTCGCCGCAAGGTTGGTCTTTCGCTAAGGGAGCTTCTTCTCGGATTGATAAGCCAAGCATTCTCTCTCCTGTCCGGATGGTGCGGCGAGCGGGTATCGCTCTTTGAGCAGTTCGAGTTCATCTTTTTTGCTGTTGGTCTTGCCATCGAGGCGAGCAAGAAGAAGAGCTTCAAGCATTTCCTTGAACAGAGGCCCCGGCAGGTAACCGAGTTTTTTGAGATCTTCTCCGTTGAGAAGGGGCGTTTCCAGCCGCAGTGATGTCACATAGGATGAAACCGCCTTTTTGACCTCGGATTTCCGGGCAACCGCCATCAGGTAAAGCAGTCCTTCGATGCTCAGTTCCCGCAGGGCGGTAAAAATTTCACTGTTTTTCAACCCGCCCTTCCGGGAAAGGAAATGAACTGTCTTATCGGCCACATTTTTTTCGTTGATAAGAAACTCTTTCTGTTTTACGGGCAGTTGAAAACGGTTGCAGAAGTTGATCAGCACCTTCATGGGCGATCGGTTCATGATTGCCAGCAGATAGACGATCCAGGGCTCAAATTCGTCACTGAGATAGAGCAGCTTGAACCAGGACAGGGAACGCTGGACCTGTTCGAGGCAATGCCTGAACCTGCGATCCATTTCCAGGTGCGGCTGCAGATCGGGCCAGAGGTAAGGGAAAAGTCCGAAGTCCGCCAGTCTTTCCAGGGCGGGTGAAGCATGCTCCTCGTTGAGCAGCAGTTTCAATTCCATGAAAAAGCGCGGGTCATCGGCCTTGCCGAACAGGTTCATCTTGACCGCATTACGGATAAGACGCTCGGTATGCTTGACAATGATGAAATCCATCCTGTTCTCGAAGCGAACCGCCCTGAAGATACGGGTCGGATCATCGACAAAACTGAGGTTGTGCAGGACCTTGATGGCCATCTGCTTCAAGTCGTTCTGGCTGTTGAAGAAATCGACGAGTTTGCCGAAATGATCCGGATTAAGCTGGATAGCCATGGCATTGACCGTGAAATCCCGCCGGTAAAGGTCCAGCTTGATGGATGACAACTCCACCGTGGGAAGTGCGGCCGGATACTCGTAATATTCAAGTCGTGCCGTGGCTATGTCCAGCTTCAGGCCACCGGGCAGTATGATGGCTGCGGTACCGAAACGTTCATGAATCCGTACCCGGCCGCCCAGTTGTTCGGCAAGTTTTTTGGCAAAGGTAATACCGTCCCCTTCAACGACGATATCGAGATCCATATTTGGTTTTTTCATCAGCAGATCCCTGACGAAACCACCGACGACAAAGGCGTTGTAGGAAAATGCATCGGCCACTTCGCCGATTGTCTGCATGAGGATGATAACATCACGACTCAGAAATCCCAACAGCAGGTGCGTCAGGTTTCGGCTTCTCTCCAGTGAGGGGTATTCAGATTCGTGCAGCAGGTTTTTCGGCAGATTGGACGGGTCGTTAACCAGCCGGTTCAGGAGATCGGTACGGGTAATGATTCCCTTGAGTTCTCCTTCATGCACGATGGGTATCAACCGCTGCCGATGTTCGATAATTATTTCCTGGATATCGGCAAGTGTTGCGTTAAGCGATAGGACCTCGACATCGCTTGCCATATAATCCTGGACCTGGAGATTGCCAAGATCATGCTTGATGGCCCGCTCAACCACCTGCCGGGAAATGATACCGGTGATGAGCGGTTCACTTGGCACGTATTTATTGTTGCCCGGCATGCTGCCGAGCACCGGCATGGCATTGATATTGTAGCGGGTCATGCGGGACTGCGCCTCGTAAAGAGATGAATCAGCATAAACGGTTTTGGCAGGGGAGGTCATCATCTCCCTGGCGATTGCCTGGGGGCGGATATGGCGGTGAAGACTGCGGACCAGTTGTTCGTGCGCCTCAATGAGGGTCATGTCTTTCATTGTCGCAGATGCCGCTGAGGCGTGGCCGCCTCCCCCGAAATCCCTGGCAATAACGCCGACATTGACGTCCGATATTCTGCTTCGGGCAATGAGATAGGTCCTGCCGGCCATGGAGACAACGGTAAAAAGGACGTCGATGTTTTCCATGGCCATGAACCGCTTGACTATCAGCGCAAAATCATCGACATAGTTTGGCAGGGACAGGGGTGCTATGACCAACGGAATGTCCTGGATGGTGATGCGATTAGCGCACTTCATCAGGTCGTTGAGATAGCTCACCTGGTGGGATGTCAGGTCGTGACTGATGAACTGGGAAATCACATCGAGCTTTGCACCCTTTTCCAGGAGCCAGGCCGCCGCACGTAAATCGTCCGGCGTGGTGGTAAGATGGGTCAGCGAGCCGGTATCCTCATAGATACCGAGGCTGAATATCGTCGCTTCCTCTTCGTTGACAGCTATATCCCGCTCCTTCAGTATTTCGGCAAAAAGCGTCATGGTCGAGCCGACGTCACGGATTATTTCCAGATTCCCTTGCAGGTCTCCGTCCGATCGCGGATGATGATCGTAGATGTGCAACGACAGCCCGGGATTTCGCAGACAGGCGGCAAGCGGGCCAAGTCGGCTGGACGACCTGGTATCGACAACAATCAACTCGTTTATATTACCCAGAACAACCTGTTTTGCCTTCAGGAAATCATACTGGTACAGCAGTGTCTGTGAGATAAATTCGCGCAGTGTTTTTTCCTGGGACCCTGAAAAGACCAGCAGCGCGTCCGGATAGAGCTTTTTCGCGGCAATCATGGATGCCATACCGTCAAAATCGGCATTGATATGGGTGGTTATGACGCGCATGAGATTCCGGTCGCTCTCCTCCTTGCTTATTGGTGCGGAAAATTAAGTTAATCCAAAGAGTTTATAATCATTCCATGCAATTGTAACGAACAATATCGGTTGAGGCGAGAACTTTTGCCGGGGAATGGCCGTCACCCGCGCGGATGGAATGATCGATGCACCGCTTTCAATCGATCCTGATCGATGTGGGTATATATCTGTGTGGTGGCGATATCGGCATGCCCCAGCATGAGTTGAACCGAACGCAGGTCAGCACCGTTTGCCAGCAGGTGGGTGGCAAATGAGTGCCGCAGCGTATGGGGGGAGATGGCTTTTCTAATCCCCGCTGAACGCGCCGTTTCAGAGATAATCTGCCAGAAGCGCATACGCGTCATCGGTTTTGCCCGCCCGGTGACAAAGAGGTAATTGCTGCGTCTGCCTTTCAGGATCTGCGGTCGGCAGTGTTCCAGGTAGGAATCAATAACATCCCGTGCCGTCTGACCGAAGGGAACCAGCCGCTCCTTATTGCCCTTGCCGATCACGCGGAGAAATCCCGCCGTCAGGTTACAGCTGTTCAGCGGCAGCCCGACCAGTTCGGAGACCCGCAAACCGCTGGAGTAGAGCAATGTCAGCATGGCGTGGTTGCGCACGACGAGCGGCGGCGCCCCGACCGGCAGCAGCAGGATCCTGTTCACCTCCTCGATACTCAGAGCCTTTGGCAGCGATCGGCTGCTTCTGGGCAGGTCAACCATGGCAAAGGGATTTCGCCCGATATAACGATAGGTTGAGAGGAAGGTGAAAAAACTGTTCAGGGCCGAGACCCGGCGGGCGTTGCTGCGGTTGGATATATTCCTGGCGCGGCAGGTAATGAGAAAGGCGTGGATCGTCTCGAGTGAAATGGTATCAAGACTGGTGACGCCCTCTTTGGTGATAAAAAAAAGAAAGAGACGTACGTCGCTGTCATAGGCAGCGGCGGTATTTTCGGCAAGTCTTTTTTCAGTGAGGAGATGGCGGAGAAAAATCTCCAGCAGAGCGGTAAACTGTTCTGGCAGGGTTTGCGGTTTTATGGGATTATTTTCAACGCTGGTTGATCAGGTTAACAACCCTGCAGTTTGTGCTGCAGGGTGGCAACAATGGCAACGGATTAAAAAGATTTTCTCATGCGGTTGAACTTTCTGAGCTTGCGTCGAGCTTCCGCCTGCTTGCGGCGGGATTTTACACTTGGCTTCTCGTAGTATTCACGACGCTTTAATTCCCTCTTGATTCCATCAATCTGAAGCTTTTTCTTTAACTGTCTGATGGCAAATTCGAGATCACCTCTTACTTCAACCTCAATCATTAGATTCTCCGTATGGCGTTTTGTTCACCTGGTTTGAAAGCCCGGAAGGCTATAAATTTTATGACGACAATCTCTCTATATAAAACGATGTCGTCTTTCTGTCAAACAATTTCTCTGATTCATTGGTGGCCCGGGAAACCTTCATGATCGTGCGGGAGGGAATATCTTTCCGGGATTAAGGATGTTTTTCGGATCAAAAAGAGATTTGATCTGTTTCATGACTGACAAGGTTGCCTCATTCAGTTCGTAGCCCATATAGGGC
The DNA here is from genome assembly GCA_963745765.1 of uncultured delta proteobacterium. Lineage (GTDB taxonomy): Bacteria > Desulfobacterota > Desulfobulbia > Desulfobulbales > Desulfocapsaceae > Ww85. The sequence goes on from CAVUYQ010000022.1 coordinate 73,669, forward strand.
GCTTTACTGAAACCGATGCCATGCTCGCCAGAAAGCGTTCCGCCCAGCCGTATCGCCTCCTGGAAGAGCCGGTCCTTGGCAATGCTGCCCCGCTCGGCTTCTTCTGCAATAGAGCGGTCGAGCATGATATTGACATGGATATTCCCGTCGCCGGCATGGCCGAAGGTCAGGATGAGCAGGTCGAGCTCTTTGGCAAGTGCTTCGGTAAAGGCTACCAATTCCGGGATACGCGAGCGCGGCACGGCGACATCCTCGCCCATCTTGTTCGGCCTGAGTTTCAGGACCGAAGGAGATATGGCCCGGCGGGCCTGCCAGATTTCGTCAATTTCCTGGGCATTGCCGGCTTGTCGAACGGTAAATTCGGACTGGCCTTCCAACAGTGCGCGCAAGCGCCTGGCCTGCTCTTCAACGATCGGTTTTTCCCCGTCGATTTCCACGATCAGCAGAGCCTCGGTGCCGGGCGGAGGCGGATTTTCCATGAACCCGGAGACAACCCCGATGGAGGTTTTGTCCATGTATTCCAGGGTACACGGTTTAATGGAGGCGGAGAGGATTTCCGTGACCATCTCTGTTGCGCGTTTCAGCGAGGTCGAGGTGAGCAGAAAGGTCTCCTTGTGCGGCGGTAGCGGCAGGAGCCTGAGGATCAGTCTGGTAATGATGCCGAGTGTTCCCTCGGAACCGATAAACAGGCGGTTCAGGTCGTAACCGGTAACACTCTTTTCTGTCCGGGCACCGGTGGTGATAATCTCACCCGAGGGCAGCACAACCTCGAGTCCGATAACATAATCTTTTGTTACGCCGTATTTTACGGCAGACGGTCCCCCGGCACACTCGGCTGCGTTACCGCCGATGGTGCAGTATTTCAGGCTTGCCGGGTCTGGAGGATAGAAAAAACCATGGCGGCGCACAGCCTTCTGCAGATCTCCGGTCACAACGCCAGGTTCAACGATGGCAATATGGTTTTCCGTATCAATCTCGATGATCCTGTTCATCCGGGTGAGCGGCATCACCACCCCTCCATGCAGCGGAACGACGCCTCCCGTCATACCGGTGCCGGCACCACGGGGAATCACCGGTATGGCATAGGTGGAAGCCAGTTTCATGATCCTGCTGACTTCCCCGGTATTTTCGGGAAAGACGACAGCACCGGGCAGATAAGGTTTAGCGGTGCCGTCATAGCTGTAGCAATGGAGATCCTCACGCCGGGTGGTACAGCGCGATTCACCGACGATAGCGACTATTTTTGTAATAATATGAGAAGGTATTGCAGACATGGGAATTTCGATTTAGTTTATTTAGTGTTTACCAGGTGGCCGCAGAAGGGACAAGAATACCCGAGAAGCATCCAAGGTGCCACACCAAACACCTGCCTGATCCACTTTCAGACAGGAAATCCAAACGACAAAGGTGACGCTGTGACAGATACTGGAAAAATGCGAATTGCCTTGCTGGCTGGAGGAAAATCAGGTGAGCGCGAGGTCTCTCTGAGTGGGGCGGCAGTTTTTGAAAAAGCGCTGAACCCCGATAAATATACAATTTCAAAATATGATCCGGCCAATGATCTCGAACGTCTCGTGCGTGAAAGCGCCTCTATTGATTTCGCTTTCATCCTTCTGCACGGCCTCTATGGCGAGGACGGTTCCGTGCAGGGTATGCTCGACCTGCTCGATATCCCCTACCAGGGCGCGGGTATCCTGGGCAGCGCCGTGGCCATGGACAAAAACCTGGCCAAGGTGCTCTACCGGATGGAGGGAATTCCGGTTGCCGACTGGCGCGTTGTCAGCAGCATGGGTGAGCAGGAGTGCGGCCGGCTTGTTGAAGAACTCGGTCTCCCGCTGGTCATAAAGCCGGTGCGGGACGGATCGAGCCTGGGGCTGAGTATCGCCCAGAGCGAGGAGCAGGTGCGAGCAGGTATTGCGCATGCCTTGAAGAATGATCGCCGGGTTATGCTCGAACGTTATATCAAGGGCCAGGAGATCACCGTGTCGGTCCTCGGCAATGACGATCCGGTGGCCATGCCGATCATCGAGATCGTGCCGGGCGAGGGGCATGCGTTTTTTGATTACAACGCCAAGTATCTGCCCGGTGCGTCGAAAGAAATCTGTCCGGCCGAAATCGACGATGGTTTAAGAACCATCGCCCAGGACTATGCTGTGCGAGCCCATAAGATCCTGCAGCTTTCCGGCTATTCACGCAGCGATATGATTATCGCACCAGACAATACCATCTATATCCTGGAAACCAATACCATTCCGGGAATGACGCAGACAAGCCTGCTGCCCCAGTCCGCCAAGGCCCATGGCCTTGATTACCCGGCGTTGTTGGAGCGGCTGATTGAACTGGGCCTTGAGGAACATGGCAAAAGGCCGGCGTCGTAAATGCCTCGTTTCATGCGTCGTGTGCATTATTCCGGTACCATGGCAGAGTGTTTTTCTGTCGTGACCCGTTATTCCAGCTTCATCCTGTCAGGGGTATCATCTCAGGCTGGAAAAGCAGGTTTGGCATGGAAGCGGGGAGGAGCATATAATTCCGCAATACAGATGTATTTTTTTATTCCGGAATTTTTTGCTTTATAGTAGTGGCGGTCGGACGTTCTGTGCTTGCAACAAGTTCTGTGTGTGGGTATGAATAAGATCCTGTTATCCAACGGAGGAGTGCCGGAGCGGCTGAACGGGACGGTCTCGAAAACCGTTGTGGGGGTGACTCCACCCAGGGTTCGAATCCCTGCTCCTCCGCCATTTTCAGCATGCCACCACTGAGAAGTTCAACAGCAAAGCGGTCTTGGGCCGATGGACAGGGTAATTTTAGGATTTACAGGAAGAAGGTTAATTTGTAGTTTTTCTTAAATGGTTGACCTTGCCGAGGAAAATATTCCTTTGCTGAAATATTGATTGAGTCAATATTCATAGGAGATATCTGGACTTTTAATAACTGGGGATTAGATAGATCTGTTCCAATTTTTACAGAAATTTTTTGATTCTTTGTTTCTCTTGACTAGCTCAGTTTGAAAATACTCTCCAAAAGATTTTTTAAATCGAATCCGCTACTGCCGCTCTTCATCATTGCAACACCAGGCCAATAGTAATATTGGATATCACCCGAAAAATTTTCTTTAAAAATCTCATAAGTGCTTTTTTGAACAAATATTAAAATCGCATTCTTTGAAAAATGATATTCAAGAATTCGTTTTATTTCTTCATGATTAATTGTGTTTAATATTTTTTTTCCAAAAACCTTTTTTATACCTTCAACGTTTTTAAATTTACCGATTACTGGAGTTGGAAAAGAATACAATGTTGTCAGTCCAATTTGGAATTTATCTGCAGTCTTGCCTTCTAGGATCAATGACCTTCGGATATTTGCTTCTTCTTGCCTTGCTTGCAAGCTATCTATGCAGTTTGTATTGACGTGATCTATCAGTTCTGCTTTTTCTAGCTTGCTCCACATCTGGTGTTTATTATAAGTATAATTTTTTCCAGGTGTGCTTAATCTTTGGTTTTTTTGAAAAATAAAACATTCCATTTTTTACACTGTTTATGGCTGGATTTCCAAAAACCATAAGGACTCTATTCTTACTATGATCGAAATTAGAATCGTATGGCATTATTGATTCTGATTCATATTCAAGAAGGTCACCATTAAGCGAGCATATATCTTTAAATTCAGGTTCCTCTTCGAAAATATTACAGATTTCAGATGCTGAGTATTTATCCAGCTTAAGTTTTACGGTATATTTTCCGTCGATAATTTTGGAGAATTGCATGAATTTTAATTTCAAATCTATAGGAGTTACAGGTAGGGGATGTTCTCAGTTAGCAATACGTGGTACTGTTACTGTGGCCCCTTGGACCAAAGTTTACGTATTGCTCCCTGCTCGGCGGCAAGGGCGCGCATGTAGTCCCGGTATTCGCAATTGGCGCGACTCAGATAGCGTTCCTGGTTTAGGTCGCGAAGGCGAACGGCCGGTAACGGCTCGAAGCGATGGCCGGGGGCGAAAGCGATGACGAAGCGCTCCTCAAACAACGCCATCGTATGGAACCGCTCGTTAATTTCGTCGGGAATGCCGAAGATGGCGACGTCGAGTTCCCCCTGGATAACCCGCCTGGAGCAGTTGCGCCCGGGCGTCACGGAAGGCGATGTCGACGCCGGGGTAGTGGGACTGGAACTGCTTAAACAAGGGCAGGAGCTTTTTCGGTCCGATCGTGCACATCACTCCTATGCCGAGGGGGGCGTCCTTGAGCTTGGCGAACAGCTTGGCTCGCTCCTTTGCGGCCTCGGTCTGCGCCAGGACTTCCTCCAGGTACCGCCGCATCGTCCGGCCCAACTCGGTGAGATGAGTGTTCTGGCGTTCCCGGTGGAACAGCGGGCCCCCGAGCTCTCCTTCGAGGTTCTGGATGGCGCGGGTCAGGCTTGGCTGCGAAACGTTGCACTTCTCGGCGGCGCGGGTGAAGTTGAGGGTCTCGCAAAGGGCCTGGAAGTATTTTACCTGGTAGTGCTCCATGGCGATCTCCCGACCGGCCGCTCGATCAGGCCGGCCACTTGTGACGCATCGCGTCGCGGACGAAGGCGCCGACCGCCGGCGAATGGGGACGGCCGCGAACCGTGACCAGATTGACCGTCCGCGCCAGCGGCGGATCGACCAGCGGCCGGGATTGCAATCCGTCGACCGTCAACGAGAACCGCGGGATAATCGCGAACCCGAGGCCGGCACGGGCCATCACCTGGATCCAGTCCTCCCGCTCGCTGCGATAGGTGCAAACGGGCTCCACCTCCCGCTCGCTCAGAATGCCGTGGAAATGTTCGCCGAATTCGCAGTTGGTGCGGTGCAGGTATGACTCTCCGTCGAGATCGGTGACGCTAAGGGTGTCTTTCTGCTCGAATCGATGGCCTGGACCGAACGCGATGACGAAGGGTTCGGTGAACAACGGCATGGTGTGAAAGCCATCCGCGATTTCCGGAATGGCGAAAATCGCAACGTCGAGGTCGCCGGCATCCAGGAGTCCCCGCAATGTTTTTCCCGTGGCGTCGTGCAGATCGAGCGTGACGCCCGGATGCCCATGACGATAGGTCTCCATCAGCTCCATCAGCTTCGCCGGACCCAGGGTGCACATCATTCCGAGGCGCAACTCCACGTCATCGAGAATGGAAAGGCCCTTGGCCCGCTGCTTGGCTGCTTCGAGTTGCCCGAACACCTGCTCGAGGTAGGGACACATCAGCTTTCCAAGCTCGGTGAGGTGGGTATTCTGGCGTTCACGGTGGAACAACGGACCGCCGAGCTCCCCTTCGAGGTTCTGGATAGCGCGGGTCAGGCTCGGTTGCGAGACGTTGCACTTCTCGGCGGCGCGGGTGAAATTGAGGGTCTCGCACAACACCAGGAAGTACCGGATCTGATAGAATTCCACGCCTCTCTCCTCTGCCGTGCAGGCCGTCGGACCGTTCGCCGCGCGCCGCCCCTTGCCTTGCTGTCCCATGCGTCACGCCACGGTTGATATTCTCGATTATTAAGTGGGAACAACGATCCCTTCGCAAGAGGGACGCAAGTCTCGGTGGCGCCGGGGCGTCTTAATCCGTCCTCGCCTCGGCGCCGGTGATCAGGCGGGTGCTGCGGTTATAGGTCAGGTAGGACCACAGCCAGTCGGCCATCACCGCGACGCGGCTGCGGACGTCGAGCAGGAACGCCACGTGAACGATGCCCCACAGCCACCACGCGAGGGCTCCGCTCAGCCGGACCCCGGGCAGCGCCGCCACGGCGGCCTTGCGTCCGATCGTCGCCATCGACCCATAGTCCCGGTAGCGGAACGCTCCGGGATGCGGTCTTCCTTCGATCTTTGCGCGGATGACTTTGGCCGCGTGCTCCCCCTGCTGTTTGGCGACGGCGGCGAGACCCGGCAGGAACCCGCCGTTGCCGTTGGGGCAGGCGGCGGTGTCGCCGAGCGCGAATACGCCGTCGAGATCGGGCACCGAGAGGTCGGGGTTGACCAGGACACGGCCGGCGTTGTCGCGTGGGGCCTGGATCCAGCGCCCCGCCTGCGAGGCGATAACCCCTGCCGCCCACAACACCGTGCCGGCGTCGATGCGCTCGCCGTTGACGAGGACGCCCTTGTCGTCCACCTGTTCGACCCGCGCGTTGAGCCGGACCTCGACGCCGAGTTGTTGCAGCGACTCGAGGGCCTTGGCGGACAGCCGCTCCGACATCACCGGCAGCACCCGCGGCGCCGACTGGACGAGCACCACCCGTGCCGACGCCGGATCGACCGCGCGGAACTCGTCCTGCATGCCGTGGCGGGCGAGTTCGGCGATGGCGCCGGCGAGCTCGACCCCGGTGGGGCCGCCGCCGACGATGACGAAGGTGAGAAGGCTCCGGCGCTGGTCCGGATCGTCCGCGGTTTCCGCCCGCTCGAACGCCGTGAGGATTCGCCCGCGCATGGCGGTGGCGTCGTCGATTTTCTTGAGGCCCGGCGCATAGGGCTCCCATTCGTCCTTGCCGAAATAGCTGTGGCGTGCGCCGGTGGCGAGAACTAGGTAGTCATAAGGGATGCTGCGCTCGCCGAGAGCGACCTCCTTGCGATCGGTGTCGACCGCCATCACCCGTCCCATGATTACCCGGCAGTTTGCCTGGCCGCGCAGGATCGCCCTGATCGGCGTGGCAATGTCGGAGGGCGACAGGGTGGCCGTCGCCACCTGGTACAGCAGCGGTTGGAACAAATGATAGTTGCGG
>CAVUYQ010000023.1:0-105082 GCA_963745765.1 uncultured delta proteobacterium
CTGCCAGTGCATCTTATCCCGCTGATGATGGCCGAGAAAGCTGGCGTTGAAATGCGTATGGTGCAGGTTGGCGGCGGGGCCAAGCGCCTTGCATCGATTTTGGGCGGGCACACCAGACGTGGCGCTCTTCTCGGTTCAGGAACTCATAAGTACGAACCAGCCGGACTGCTGCCCCTCAACTTGTTCTCCAAGCAACGAAATGCGTGTTGCTTGACGTCCCGACGGCAATTGAGAACGGGGTGAACGTGGTTGCTACTGATGGCCGTATCTGGATCGCTCCAAAGGGGCACCGCAAGATCGCATCGACATCCTGATCGGCGCTTTTAAGGCGGCGATGGAAACCTCCGACGTCAAGAAGACCTTGGAGGGATACGGCATCAATCCCAGCTTCATCGATCCCGGTGACATCGTGTTGGAACTCAACCGCGTGCGTGACGAGTTTACCCCGCTAAACCCCAAAGCCCGCGCGCTCAAGAAGTGAGTGGTTGAACGCTAGGAAGAGATTAAATCGGGCCAAGATACCGTGGGTGTCTTTCCGGTTCTGTCTACCGGCTAGAGTCGCGATTCAGGTGTTTGATGGAGTGCGATCACAAAGGAGACTGACATGAAATCCGAGTCCGCCCGCCCGATCGAAGACATCTTAGTTGCTATCGTCCTTTTTGCACTGTGTGGTCTGATTTGGTGGGCGGCGCAGGACATCGCGCCGCCATTTTTCGACCCCCTGGGCTCAGCAGCTGTGCCGAAAGCGCTGGCCATCGTTATCTCGGTCTCAGTTTTCTGGTTCTGGTTCGTGCTGTGCAAGTGCTTCGGCGGCGGCAGCCAGCGGCAGCGACGGCACCATTTCGAGTCGCCCGGGGATCGCCTTCGCCATCTTGGCGCTCACGTTGTTGTACACGGGCCTTATGGATTTCGGGGTTCTGGGATTTCGCTCGGCAACCGTGGGCTTCATATTTGCAGCCGGGACCCTGCTGGGGCGGTTTGATCGACGTACAATGAAGATCAGCGCTGTGTTGGCTGTTTTCCTGGGATTCAGCTGCGACTATTGGTTCAGACACGTTTTTTACATCGATTTGCCGTAACTGATATCAAGCCGAGCGGTTACCTGTCGAGGAGCCATGAACGAGCTTTTTAATGCCATTCTCTATATCCTGACGCCCTGGCCCTTCTTCTGGGTCTTGGTGGGCGTTGTTTCGGGAATCTCTTTGGAGCAATCCCCGGGCTGTCTGGGGGAATGCTCATCGTCCTGGTAATGCCGCTTACATTCTACATGGACAGTACGTTCGCCCTCATCATGATGATCGGCATCTACGTGGGATCGGTCAGCGGCGGACTCATCAGCGCAACGCTCCTGCGCATGCCAGGTACGCCTTCGTCGATAATGACTACCTTCGATGGATATCCAATGGCGCAGGCCGGGAAGCCACTGCGTGCTTTGGGTCTGGGCATTTCGTCCTCGCTGTTCGGCGGCTTGGTGGCCGGATTCTTTCTCGTGGTACTGTCGCCGCCACTGTCGCGTTGGGCTACCACGTTCGGGCCGTGGGAGTACTTCTCGTTGGTGCTCATGGCCCTTGTGCTGATCGCTACGATCAGTCACGGTTCCATGATCAAGGGGCTCCTAGCCGGGGCCATCGGCCTCATGGCAGCTATGCCGGGGCTCAACGAATCAGATGGCCAGTTAAGGCTGACCTTCGGTATCAACCAGATGGACGCCGGATTCGGGTTGCTGCCAGTTCTGCTTGGCGTATTCGTAATGAGCCAGATCATCAAGGACAGCCTAGAAATCGAGCGCAAAAGCGTTTCCTTATCGCTTGGCTCCGGGTCGGCTTTTTTGCGTCTCGGGGACCTGCGACGGCATTGGGTGAACATTCTGCGTTCATCCGTCATCGGAACCTGGATCGGCATCCTACCAGGTGTCGGGGCGAGCATTGCGTCGATGGTGGCCTATGGAGTTGCCCGCAGCGTCTCAAAAACGCCTAAGAAGTTCGGGACCGGCTGCGAGGAGGGGATCGTCGCCTCAAGATCCGCCAACAACGCTAACGTCGGTGGCGCCTTGATTCCTCTGGTTACTTTGGGAATTCCCGGAAGTCCGATGGACGCCTTTCTGCTCGGTGCGCTGATTCTCCATAACATACAGCCGGGGCCGCTCCTGTTCCAAACAAATGGGGCCTTCGTCTGGGCGATGATCGCGGCCTACCTGGTCAGCAACATCATGATGTACTTAGTGATGGCCTCGACGTTGCGCCTGACTGCCCGCGTCATCAACGTTAACCGGGCCTATCTACTTCCGGTGGTCTTTTTGTTCTGCGTCATGGGGTATTCGCGCTGAGCAGCCGAATGTTCGACGTGTGGGTGGTGATCGGCTTTGGGGTGGTGGGTTTCCTGATGGAGCGAATCGGAATTCCACTGGGCCCGTTCGTTATCGGCTTCGTGTTGGCGAGAGTCCTCGAGGGCGAAGTTCGATCCGGTCTGATGTCGTCAGGGGGAACGTATCTTCCTCTCATTACACGGCCAATAGCGCTCACATTCACCATCGTGTCGATTCTGGTCCTTGTCTATCCGCTGATCGCTCAGTGGAGAAGGCACAGGAGGGTGGGAAAGCCGAACGCTGACGGCCCGGAACCAAAATCTGAGCCGGAAAACCGGAACTCGGATAAAACATGATACATTGCCACCTGCGGGGGACGTGACACCGTGCTGAACAAGGGATCGTTCGAATACACGCCTGCGCCGGGCGAGGCAGGTGTCTTCAAATCTAAACTGATGGCGCTCTGAAGGAGCTCGATTTCATGAAACCAACTAATTTCCTTTTCTTGATGTCCGATGAACACAGTAAGCGTGTCACTGGATGCTATGGCAATAACATCATTCAAACGCCTGCCATAGATTCCTTGGCGGCGCGCGGTACGCGGTTCGACGCCGCCTATACGCCATGCCCTATCTGCGTGCCGGCACGAAGTTCAGTGCAAACGGGGATGTATGTTCATCAGAATAGGTGCTGGTCGAATGGTGAACCATACCGGGGCAGGGAACATGCACTAAGCTGGGGACACCGCCTGCGCGACCTCGGCCACCGCGTCGTGTCGGTGGGCAAGCTGCATCTGCGTCAAACCGAAGATGACAACGGGTTCGATACGGAAATCATTCCCATGCATATAGTGGATGGGATTGGTGATGTGCATGGCTGCATCCGCACACCGCCGCCTCGTCGGAATTCCATTCGGTTGCTGGCCGATCAGGTCGGATACGGCACATCGCATTACACACGCTATGACGAAGACATTACACGCCATGCTTGCCAGTGGCTCCGTGAGGACGGCTCCGAAGCCGAAAAGCCGTGGGTCTTGTTTGTGTCGTGGGTTCGCCCTCATTTTCCTTTGATCGGGCCGGAGAAATACCGAGAGCGTTATCCCGCAGACACAATGCCGATGCCTTTTGGGACCGGCGAAGAAGATCGACAAACACATCCGTCCATGATGTCGTTGCGCAGCCTGCAGGATTACGACGATTATTTTGAAGATGATGCCCAGCGTCGCCGTGCCCTTTCGGCCTACTACGGTATGGTCAACAGCGTCGACGATCAGGTTGGCGAAGTGCTAGCGACACTGAAGGAACTGGGGCTCGAAAAGAATACCCGAATCATTTACACGGCCGATCACGGCGATAATCTGGGAAATCGGGGATTTTGGGGCAAGTCAACAATGTTTGAGGATAGCGCCGGTATTCCGCTTATCATGGCCGGGCCGGATATTCCGGAAAACGCTTCTACGGATACACCGGTCAATCTGATTGATCTCTATCAAACCTTCATCGAGGGCACTGGCCACAACCTGACAGCCAAAGAACTCGACGAACTACCGGGGCATAATTTGATACGCATCGCCAACGGCGAAGCGCCGGAGCGAGTCGTTCTCAGTGAGTACCATGCTGTAGCTGCTGACACCGGTGTCTTTATGATCCGTAACGGCAATTGGAAGTACATTTATTTTGCCGGGCAGGTTCCTCAACTTTTTGATCTCGATGCCGATCCCTTGGAACTTAGAGACCTCGGCACCGATCCGGCATATGCTGAGATCGTTGCTGCATGCGAGGAGAAACTTCGTGCGCTGCTCGATCCCGATGCCGTGAATGCCCAGGCATTTGCCGATCAAGCGGCGCTGCTCGATCACCACGGTGGCGTTCAAGCAGTTCTCGAAGGAGGACAGTTCCCCCATACACCGGCGCCAGGTGAAAAGATAACGATCCGTTAGCGGAAAAGGTTAATGATGCTGCATACCTTTTTGAGGGCATCTTCTCAAGCCTAGTATAGCTTTAGCTCCTTTTCTTAGAAAATGGATTTAAATGGCACCCAATAACCATTATGCAGGCATTTTCATTACTGATTAAACCCGCCTCAGCCGATTGTAACCTGAGGTGTACCTACTGTTTTTATCTCGCTAAATGTCGGATGTATCCGCTGCTAGAGGTGCATCGGATGGATAATGTTGCGCTTGAGCGAACGATCTCATCATATATGAAAACCGATCAACAGATATACACATTTGCTTGGCAAGGTGGTGAACCAACATTAATAGGAATCGATTTTTTCAAATACGCAGTTTCCATTCAAAACTCCTGTTTAAAACCAGGCAAACAGGTCACAAATGGAATTCAGACCAATGGAACTCTTTTGAATGATAATTGGGCTCGTTTTTTTTCACGAAACTCTTTTCTCGTTGGGGTCAGCCTTGATGGCCCGGAAAAAGTCCACAATATTTGCCGTACATCCAGCAACGGAAAAGGTAGTTATTCTTCTGTGATTAGAGGTATTGAATGCTTGAAGCGCTTCAAGACCGAATTCAACATCCTCACACTTGTAAGCCAGGCAAACGTTCATAATCCATTGGAAATATATCGTTTCCTCCGCGATGAGATGAAATGTTTGTATCATCAATACATAGAGTGCGTGGAGTTTGACCAGACCGGTAAACAAACAGAATTCTCCATCAAAGCTCAGCAGTGGGGTGATTTTCTTTGTACCCTTTTTGATGAGTGGATTAACAACGACACAAACCCGGTGTCAGTCAGGTTGTTCGATTCTATAATGAGCACCTTGATTAAAGAGACACCAACTCTGTGCTCTTTTAGCAGAGATTGCCGACATTATCTGGTGGTGGAACACAATGGCGATGTGTATCCCTGTGATTTCTATGTTGAAGAGAACCTGAAGCTCGGTAACATCACAGAAGACAATTGGTCAACCTTCCTGTCATCACCAACATATGAGATGTTTGGTAACAGGAAGGGGCACTATGATCATGAGTGCAACAATGCCCATATGTAGTGGTTTCCGCCGGTGATTGTCAAAAAAATAGATTGACTAGAGGCGCCAATCCGCACTCGAAAAGTGTATTATGTGAAGGTTGGAGACAATTCTACGATCACTCCATGCCTTCGTTTAGAAAACTGGTTAAAAAGCTGGAACAAAAACAGAAAAGGAAGAGCCAGCCTCTTTCCCCATCAAGACCAATCGGGCGGAATAATCTATGTCCATGCGGGAGCGGCAAAAAATACAAGAAGTGTTGTATGAAAAACTAAGTTTATCTTTCTAAATGGCAGAGATGCCATGTGGAAACGTCTAGTTCCTCATATTAGTCAATAACTTTAAGTTCTTCCTGATAGTGTGTTCGCAGCAACTTAGGCTTAGCCTTTACATTGCCATATCGAAGGTCTACAATCCTGCATTTCCCTTCAGCTTTAGGTGTTTCCTGTTAACCTTCTCAACTCAATCTGCCTAAAGTACCTATCAACCATTAGCACCATATACGACATTGTTGCGTAATTTCCTCAACGCGATCAAAAATGTTTTGACTGAAATCGAATATCGGGATGTAGATTCGGATACAACATTTGGAACAATTTTCGGAAACTCAGATTTGACTCAGACACACAAAAAATAAATGCCCGTAACTATTTAAAGTTACAGGCATTTTATCTAAATGGTGCCGAAGGCGAGACTCGAACTCGCACGACCGTGGGCCGCTACCCCCTCAAGATAGTGTGTCTACCAATTCCACCACTTCGGCACTATATAATGAACTGCTATTTTACTGCCTTCTCACCCTGAGCCGGCTTGCTATCCTGCATTGCAGCCGCAGATTCAGATTCAGATTCAGCAGGGGCAACCAGCTTAGCTTCCGGCTGAGTCGTTGTCGCTGTCTCAACTGCAGGCTTATCAGCACTGAGCTTACTCATGACGGAACCTGTCCCGTTATGTGAAGAGATATAGGCCAGCATAACGGAGGTGACCATGAAGATCACCGCCGAAAAGGTCGTAATCTTATTCAACAGAGGCAGCGGGCCTTCAGTACCGAACAACGACTGGCTTGATCCGCCAAAGGTTGCACCGATATCAGCCCCTTTGCCATGCTGCAGAAGCACGATGCCGATCAGAAACAGGCACACGGTAACATGAACGATGATTAACAGGGTTTCCATCTATTTGACTACTCTTGCTCAAAATTAATAATCCGCCCGAATGACGCAGCATCAAGGGCGGCACCACCAACCAGGGCGCCATCAATGTCCGGCTGAGCCATCAGCTCATCAATATTGGTCGGTTTGACCGAGCCACCATACAATATTCTCACTTGATCAGCAACATCTTTTTCATAGAGTTCCGACAACAGACCGCGGATAAAACCATGTGTTTCCTGCGCCTGTTCCTTTGAAGCGGTCCTGCCGGTCCCGATTGCCCAAACCGGCTCATAGGCAAGCACCAGCCGAACCATATCTACGCCATTTACTCCGGTCAGGCCAACCCTGACCTGTTTTTCAAGGACCTCGAAGGCTTTACCCGCCTCCCGCTCATCGAGAGTCTCACCGACACAGAGAATCACCAGCAGACCAAATCTCAGGGCTCCGGTAACTCGCTGATTAATCAGCGCATCACTTTCCCCGAAGATCTGTCGCCGCTCAGAGTGACCGACAATTGCGGCACGCGCTCCCGCATCCTTGAGCATACCGGGAGAAATCTCACCGGTAAAGGCACCCTGCTCTTCCCAGCAGACATTTTGCCCGGAAAGAATAATATCCGAGCCCGCTATCGCCTGTGATACCGCGCTCAATGCCGTGAACGGCGGCGCCAGCAGAACGTCCCTGTCACCCGCCTTTCCGCAGGATGCGGCAACAGCTGATGCCAGCGTCCGCGCCTCGCTCTGTGTGGTATGCATCTTCCAATTTCCAGCCATCAACGCCCTTCTCTGCATGTAACACTCCTCGTCTTTAAAGCCACCCTGAATAAGCTGATTAGTCAGGACGCCATTTATTTCAGTGCCTCGACACCGGGCAGGCTCTTTCCTTCCATGAGCTCTAGAAAGGCTCCCCCTCCCGTCGACATATAACTGATACGATTACTCTCGCCTGCCAGTTTGACAGCAGCGTTCGTATCGCCGCCGCCGGTAATTGACAGAGCCTTGGATGCGGCAACAACATGACACAAATCCATGGTTCCCGTGGCAAACGGAGCCAATTCAAAGGCACCCATCGGCCCGTTCCAGACAATGGTCTTTGCGTCTTTCAAAGCCTGCTCAAATGTTTTGCCTGTCTGTGGGCCAATATCGAGCGCCATCCAGCCGGCGGGGATGGCATCATACGACACCTCTTTGACTTCTGCATCCGCAGAGAAACTCTCGGCAATAATAAAATCTCTCGGCAGGTACAAGGCAATACCCTTCTCCCCGGCCTTCGCCAGAAACTGTCTGGCCGCCGGCAATAAATCATCTTCTACCAAAGAAGTTCCCATGGCAACGCCCTGACTCTTCAAAAAGGTATTCGCCATAGCACCGCCGATAATCATACGATCAACCCGGCCAAGCATATTTTCCAGCGCGCCGAGTTTGGATGACACCTTTGCCCCGCCGATAATGGCAACGAGCGGCCTGGCAGGCTCTTCCATAGCCTGGTGAAAGTAATCCATTTCTTTCTGCAGCAAAAACCCGGCGCCCCTGCTGGCAACACGTTCAGGGACTCCTGCCACTGAGGCGTGTGCCCGGTGTGAAACAGCAAAGGCATCATTGATATAGACGTCTGCAAGCCGGGCCAGACTGCTGGAAAAGTCAGCATCGTTTGTTGTCTCCCCGTCATAAAAGCGCAGGTTTTCAAGCATGAGAACCTCACCGGCCCCCGTGACCTCAACCAGGCGCTCCACCTCCTCGCCAATGCAGTCCGGAGCCATCCTGACCGGACACTTCAGAAGCTGCGCCAGATGCAGAGCAACCGGAGCCAGGCTGAATTTTTCAACGCGCTGTCCCTTGGGTCTTCCCATATGCGAGCAGATAACAAGCCTGCCCTGCTGTTCCCTGATATACCTCAGTGTCGGCAAGGCCATCTGCATCCGGATATCATCTGTTATATGCAGATTTTCATCCATCGGTACATTAAAATCAACCCGTACCAGGACCCGTTTGTTCTTCAGTTCCAGTTCCCTTACACTCTTCATTTCTCTTCCTGAGCTAAACGTTAGAACCACCCTGAATAACCAAATAATTCAAGGTTCCCTTGATTGGACAGTCAATGTTTTTCTCAACAGCAAGGCATCATCTTCAGGTTGAGTATAATATCTAATGCGCCTCGCATGCTCTGTAAAGCCGACTTTTTCATAAAAGGATATTGCTGATTCGTTACGCGATCGAACTTCGAGAAAGAGGAGTCGCACAGCGGATTCGTGAAGCTGTTTTTCAAGGCATTCAAGCAGCCGGGTGGCTATTTTTTGTCGCCGGCTGTCAGCTTGAACCGCAATTTTCAATAATTCCGCTTCAATTCCGACAAAACGGGCACAGCACCAGCCTCGCACGGCGCTATAATTGCCGGCTATCAGCTGAATGCCGTCATGCCGGCCCAATTCCGACAGGATAAGTGATTCATGCCAGGCGGAGGGTTCCCGACTTTCCAGATCCCGGATGGCCGTCAGGTCTTCTGCCGACATCCGGCGGATAGAAATAGTATCAGACCATGCTCTCTGCAATTTTAACCGTCAGCTCACCGAGCATATTCGTATAGCTGCCCAGTTCGTTATCATACCAGCCATAGATGACAGCCTGGGTAACCGGCACTTCAAGAATCGATTCCCGGCCATCTCCAAAACCCGAGGCCCCGGCTTTGGCAAGATTGACAAAAATTGACGCCGTCCGGGTATGAGTTTCAGTTCCTTCGATAATTGCCGCGGCTTCTGGCGCTCCGATGATGTCAGAAGATACATTCTGTGTCTCACTGTACTTAAGGTATTTATTGTTTTCCGCATACCCGCGATACAATGAATTAATCAAATCCCTTTTGGTCGGATTACCCGGTTCATCCTGAATATTAATGACAAGGACAATCAGAGATCCGGTGGAGGTCGGTATACGCACTGATTCGGCTATAAAACCGATGTTCTTCATCTCCGGTATCACGAGGCCAAGGGCTTTCGCGGCACCGGTTGTCGTCAGAATAATATTGTTCATTATGGAACGGTTTTTCCTCAGATCAACCGCTCCGCCGCCGGGAAGGCGGTCAAGCACCTGCTGACTGCCGGTCGCGGCATGGATCGTGACCATTGAAGCACTGAGCAGGTTTTCCGCCCCTATCGCTTCCAGCAGCGGTTTAATCATATATGAGAGACAGGTTGTTGTACAGGAGGCTGCGGAGATAAGGTTGTGGCGGGAAGCAATATAATCATCATCGTTGATTCCCATGACCGTGGTAACGGCATCATCCGGCATCTCAAGACCTTTTGATTTGATCTTGAACGGGGCCGAGAGTATGACCTTGGCAGCGCCTGCTTCCAGATGGCCACGCAAGGCGCCTTTTGCCTCGTCCGTATCTGTCGTCGGATCAGTAAAAGCGCCGGAGGTATCAACGACAAGGCCAACCCCGCTCTCACGCCAGGCGATCTCTTTGGGGTTCCGGTTCGTACGAAGAATTTTTAGCGGAACACCATTGACCAGCATCTCCCCACTTTCCTCGTTTAGCTGTTCAATGACTCGGCCCCCTTTATGGCCATAAAGATAGGTTGCTAAACGTCCATAGGTCGAATCGCGTTCAATTGATGCGGCAAGGTCATCAAGAGTTTTGCCGACGTTTCGACCAATATTTACCACAAGACCGGAAAAATGCTTGCGTGAAACATGGCTCCAGAGCGATAATTTTCCTATACGTCCAAGACCGTTAATACCTAATTTCATGGAAATGATCCTCCTTTGCGAGTAGGATAAACGCTGCAATGTCGCCATGGCATCCGGAAAACAACGGCCGAAAAGCAACTCTACCAATATAATTAATGTAATCTGAAAATCTCTGACAAGGTACTCGACAAACATCACCCACACAGATGAATAGAGCTATTAATAGCACCTGTCCTGCCAAAATTCCAGTCACAATTTATGCGTTTTCCCATTAATCTTGAACACGCTACCCTGCTCCGTCGCTATAAACGTTTTCTGGCCGATGTCAGGCTGCCAGACGGCAACATGCTGACCATTCACTGTGCAAATTCCGGTTCCATGCGATCCTGTTCAGAGAGCGGTAGCCCGGTCTGTTTTTCCACCTCGAACAATCCGAAACGAAAATATCCCCAGACCCTGGAGATGGTCTGGAACGGTGAAACCTGGATTGGTGTAAATACCTCACGTACCAACAGTATTGTCGCCGAAGCTCTGGCTGACGGCATAATTCAGGAGCTGGTAAACTTTGACACATTGCAGCGGGAAGTGAATACATCCCAGGGCAGCAGGCTCGATATCCTGCTGAAGACCGGGGAGAAAAAAACCTACGTCGAGGTCAAGAACTGCTCTCTCGTCGAGAATGGCATCGCCCTTTTTCCGGATGCAGTAACAGCACGGGGAACAAAACATCTGAAGGAGCTCTGTCGACTGGTAAAACAGGGGCATCGCGGTGTTATCTTCTTTCTCGTGCAGCGGAGCGACGCCGAGAGGTTTTCTCCGGCTATGAACATCGACCTGCTCTACGCGAAGACCCTCTCTTCAGTCCATGCGTTGGGGGTGGAGATACTCGCCTACCAGGCGCAGGTGCAACCCGAATCAATAGAGATTGTCAGGAAATTACCCGTTATACTAGGGTAATAAAAGCGCAAAATAGAAAGATTTAAAACTGAAGGAAAGGGTTAGCCGTACTTCTGTTTTCCGGCCACAACGTCCTCGCTCGCACCGAGTCCTCCGGAGATCAATGAATGACCTTTCCCACGCGGTTCCATCGGATAGAAGTAAACCGACCCAAGGAAAAAAGAGGTCTGTCGGTATCCCAGGACCAGTAAATGATCATTGCCTTGCCAAGCACATCCTGATCATCGACATACCCCCAGAAACGGCTGTCAGAACTGTTATCCCGGTTGTCCCCCATGACGAAATACTTGCCCTCCGGGACGGTGATCGGGCCGAAATTATCCTTCGGGCTCACATTATAAGGCAGAACCATCTCCGACGTAAAATGTGCATGCGGATTCACATCTTTCTTGCCATTCAGATAGAGCTGTTTGTCTTTTATCACAATTTTGTCGCCGGGGACACCGACAACACGCTTAATGTAATCTATTGATCGATCTTTGGGGTAACGAAAAACGATCACGTCGCCATAGGCGGGATTTTTTATTGGAATCAGGACGGTACCGCTAAAAGGCATCCTGATTCCGTAGATAAACTTGTTAACCAGCAGATGGTCACCGATCTGAAGCGTGGGAAGCATTGAACCGGAAGGAATTTTAAAAGCTTGAACGACGAATGTCCTGATAAAAAGAGCAAGTAGAACCGCAATAACGATTGCTTCGATGTATTCTCTCAAAACGGATTTTCTCTTTTGCTCTGTACTCACCAGCTGTTCCTCATATATTTCTTATAGTTTCATCATGTTTCTGCGATTTTTTTCCACAGGAACAATTTTCTCCAATGCAAGGGTTCCGGCAAAGCTACTTTAAAACAGCCCATATTACAAGAACGATCACCGAGCCACCGCGGGAAAACATTACTTTTCCTTACACAACAGCTATTTACGGACATATACTACATACTGAGTGCAGCTCACTTACAACACCAATATATTGTAGTAATCCAGTTTCGAAATGGTTATTGAAATTAATAAATGCCTGTTAAAAATAAGAAAAACTTTTATTTTTTCCCTCGTTTTCCTTGACAAACCTCTACTTTTATGTCCTAAATTGAAATTAGTAAGGAAAGTCTGTAGTTTATTGGCTTTTCAGAGATGTAAAATTAAACTTTGATTTCTCTCACTCCAACGAACAGACATGAAACTGCCCTTTATCTCTTCAGAGGATTTGGTTGTCGGTGTAGATATCGGTTCACACGCGGTAAAGGTGTGTCAGCTTAAAAAAGGTGATAAAACCTATTCCGTTGTCAGTCTTGGAAGCACGATTCTGCCGGAAGGTGCGGTTGATGACGGAACCCTGAATGAACCTGAGATTGTCGGTGCCGCCATAGCTGAACTGTTCAAAAATCTTAAGATAAAGAAGAAAAAGGTTGGCTTCTCCATCTCCGGTTATTCCGTCATTGTCAAAAAGGTGAATCTGGCCGTGATGGATGAACAGCAGATGGAAGAACATATCCTGGCCGAAGCCGAACAATATATTCCCTTTGATATCAAAGATGTCTATCTCGATTTCCAGGATCTGAAGACAGGGACCGAGGAAAACGAGCGAACCGATGTCATGCTTGTCGCGGCAAAAAAAGATATCGTCGACGATTATCTCGACATGCTCGACAGCATCGGTTTGCAAGCTACCATCGTCGATGTCGACGGATTTGCCCTGGAAAACACCTACGAATACAACATGCCCAAAACTGACAATGTCGCTCTGGTTGACATCGGTGCCTCGAAAATGAATATCAATATCATCTCGGGTGGCATGTCTATGGTGGCAAGAGATATCGTTGTTGGAAGCCGACAGCTCACTGAGCGCATCATGAACCAGTTTGACATCGAGTATGAGGAGGCTGAGGCTGTCAAACTGGGACATCAACCCGCCGGAGACAGGCAGGAAGAACTTGAAGACATTTTCTCAACCGTTTGTACCCAATGGGTGCTTGAAGTTAAAAAGGCCATTGACCTGTATCATAACAATTATCCCGATGAGCCTCTCGTCAAATTGGTTCTTAGTGGCGGTGGAGCAAAAGTTGCCGGGCTGACTGAATACCTGGCCCAGGAAACGGGGCTTAACGTGGAACTTTTCAACCCGTTTGTTAACATGACTTCAAACAATAAAAAAATTGACCCAGACTACCTGAAAGGTGTCGGAGCAGAGATGGCCATAGCTTCAGGTATTGCCATCAGGCCGTCAGTCATATAGGAGCTTCCTGTAAGCAGGTGAAGTATGCTGAGAATTAACCTCCTTCCCATCAGGCAACTTAAAAAACGGGCCAAGGCACGAAACCAGATTATCGGGGCCTTTCTTGTCTTTTGTTGTGTGCTCGTTCTGCTCGGTTTTGTCGGTGCAATACAGGCATCCAGGATTTCAGGTCTCGATCAGGAAATCGCTGATAAGACCAAAGAAAAGAAATCTTTTGACAAGGTCGTTAAAGAACTGGCTGATCTGGAAAAGAAACGGCTTGATCTGAACAATAAAATTGAGATTATCAACAAACTCAAGACAGATTCGTCGCTTACGGTTCACATTCTTGATGAAGTGGCCAAGCTTATTGACAATAACAGGATGTGGCTTACAACACTCAGCCAGAATGGCAACCAACTAATCCTGTCGGGATTCGCACTGGACAATCAGACCATTGCCCAGTTCATGGATGAGTTGAAATTCAAATCGCCCTATATCAATGCAGTGAATTTGACTAATTCTTCATTGCAGACGCAACTCGGAAAAGAACTAAAGGCTTTTTCACTGGCCTGCAGTGTTTCTTCTCTTCCCCCCCGCCGACTGAAGGGGAAGGGACAGAGAAAGAGGCTGCCGGAAAGCAGAAAAAATAATTTCAGGGATATTCGTTAGCCAATGCCAAAGAACGACTCGAAATTAGAGCTATTTCTTGACAAGAAATTCATACCGCTCGATAAAAAAGTTAAAATTGCCATTGCAGTCCTTCTCGTCGTTCTGCCTGTAGTTGCATTCTACTTCATTTATTATCAGGGAAGTACCCAGAAGATTATTGCTCTGGAGAGAACCAGGGGCACCCTTAATAAGGAAATTTTGAACCTGCGTGAAAAGGAGAGAAACAAGCCGATCCTGCTGAAGGAAGTAGCAAAGGTAGAGGAGGAGTTCGAAGAAGCATCATTGATGCTGCCCAAAGAACAAGAGATACCGCAACTGCTGAAGGATATTTCCGCGCTGGGCCGCAGCGCGGGTCTCGACTTC
Source organism: uncultured delta proteobacterium (assembly GCA_963745765.1). Classification (GTDB taxonomy): domain Bacteria; phylum Desulfobacterota; class Desulfobulbia; order Desulfobulbales; family Desulfocapsaceae; genus Ww85. The sequence goes on from CAVUYQ010000023.1 coordinate 14,345, forward strand.
TTGTCGTTCACACCAAAACCCGAGATTCCCCGGGATTATTTTAACGAAATTCCCGTTAGCATCAATATCCGTGGGACTTATCACGCCGTCGGCTTCTTTTTTGACCAGGTGAGCAAGCTCGACAGAATTGTCAGTGTTTCAAATGTTAAAATGAGTGCTCCCAGCAGAGAACAGGGAGAGATTGTACTTAATTCGAACTGCGAACTGATAACCTACCGTTTTACCAATGTGAAAATATCTGATGAGACGAAAGGCAAGAAGAAAAGATGATAACCGACTAGTGAAAATCATTTTATGACTATGACACCATGGCTCAAGACCATCTGCAATTATCTGACAATTGCATCTTTTGTTCTCCTTATCGGCCTGCCCCTGACCGCCCAGGCCGAAGACCCGCCGGCTGACAAACCGGATCAGAAGGGTGATAGCGGAACACAAGATAAAACGATGATAGGGATTAAAAAAAGGACTGAGACGTTTGAGTATCAGATCGAAGGGCGGTCGGATCCCTTTATGCCTTTCGTCTCAGAGCGTTCAACAACGCCAAATGAAAACCCTGACGAACTTATCGATGATAACAAAAAACTTACCGGGATGCAGCTCTTCGAGCCGGGGCAGCTCACCCTGGTGGCACTGATGAGCGCCGGAGGCAAAAGAATTGCGATGGTGCAGGATTTCACCGGGAAAGGCTACATTTTAAAAGAAGGGACAAAGATAGGCAGGCGAGGGGTCGTCAAGGAAATCACCGACAATAAAGTTATTATCTCAGAAACGGCTCAAACCCGTGGTGGGAAAATACTTACCAATAATATCGCCATGGTTTTAAAGAAAGAGGGAGAAGAATAAACAATGTATACAAGGCTTAGTACTTTATTCCTGGCCATTTTCTCCAGCCTTTGCCTCCTGCAGATCACGCTTCTGCCTTCTGTCTCGCTATCAGCAGATCAAAAGCAGGCAAATAACGTATACCAGGTTTCCGAGGTAAATACCGTTATTGAGCCGGACAACGTTTCAATGACCCTGATAGGAAGCACTGCGCCTGCTTATACGGTGAGCGAGCGCTTCGGCCCTTTCCGGTTGATTGTCGACGTTGCCGATGCGGCATTTGCAGATTCCCTGGACCTTGAAAATCTACTGCCGCCAAACAAGTTGGCAAAACTCTACATCTCCATCCTTAAGGATCAAGAGCCGGCAATTGCCCGTTTTGAATTTACCCTTGATGACAACAGCAGTTATGATGTTCAACGATTGCAGAATAATCTTAAGATCAATATCTTTTCGCCAATAGCAGACAGTACACCGCCCTCTCCTGCCCTGCCTGAGGCAGGCGGCATGACTGCCAAAAATGGCACCGCTCCTGATGCGCAGAAAGACGAAATCATTACCGGATCAATATTCGAGACCCCGGCAAAGGATATTGATCTCACGAAACCGCAGCAAGAAGCCGTCAATGCAGATGTAGAGAAGTTAAAGGATAGTTTCTCATTCTCAGGATATAAGAACGAACGTATCAGTGTTGATTTTTATAAAATTGACCTGCACAATGTCTTCCGACTTTTTCGTCAGATCAGCAACCTCAACATCATTGTCGATGAGGCCGTTAACGGCTCTGTAACCATCGCCCTGACCGATGTCCCCTGGGACTTTGCTCTTGATATCATTCTGAATCTGGCTGGCCTGAAAAAAGAGGAACGCTACAATACAATCGTCATCTATCCGAAAAACAAAGAATTTACCTGGCCGGCACAGGCTGTGGACAATCTCACCTTCGAAGCAGACACGCAAGTGGTGCGGGAAGAAGCTCTTATTATTCAGCAATCAGCCAGCCAGCCTGCCGAAATCATGCAGGCCAAAGAATTGCTGCTGAAGGCTCTCGACCTTGAAAAGGACGATGATTTTGAAGATGCCGCTGCACTTTACGAAAAGGCCGCAAAACTCTGGCCTGATAATACGAAAATCTTCAACAAGCTGGCAAACCTTTATCTTGGCAGACTGAACATGAGTGCCAAGGCGTATTACTTTGCCCAACAGGCACTCGATAAAGATCCCGGTGATACACGGGCTGCACTTTACAGTGCCATCTCGCTGGCAAACATGGACCGCATTCCCGAGGCAATGGAATTTTTCGCCCAGAGCATCAGCGGGAATCCTCCCATGAGAGAAGCGCTGGTCAGCTATGCCGCCTTCAGCGAAAATAATAACCAGCCTGAAGCCGCCCTGAAACTACTCAATACCTTTAGCAAATATTACGGGGACGATCTGCTCTCCATGGTCAGCAAGGCGCGCCTTCTCGACAAAATGGGGGAACACGAAAAAGCAACCGAACAATACCGGGCTCTTATGGCATCCGGGTTCCAGATGCGGCCTGACTTAAAAAAATATGTCGAAAGCAGATTGTCTGCCGGGAATTTTTGATCCATTAAACTTATTAAAATGTTTATAATATCAGCATGATACTTTTGCCGATGAGGTCCCAAAACATGAAGGTGATCAACAGATCTTTCCATTATTTGACAATGGTGCTGCTCCTGTTATTCGCGACATCCTGCGGCAACCAACAGCAAACGGTGAGCGAGAAGCCTGCAGCTCCAGTAGAGCAACAGACGGAGACGATGAAGCCTGCTGAGGTGAAGAAACCGGAGGCCCTTCCCGTTGTTTACCAGAGTCCTTCCTATATGGTGGATTCAGATAATGCGGAGGATCTTGCGCTCGGCACTGAAGATGCGGTACTCAAGGTCGGCGCGACAATCAAGTCGACCCGGGGCCCTCAACCGCTCTGGGATATTCTCAAACGGCTAGCCTCCCTTAAAAAAATGAACGTTTCCTGGGCCAGTGATGTCGACCAGAATGTTCTTGTTGATGTTGATATCAGTGCCAATGACGATTTCTATGAGTCCATCGACAACCTGCTCAGACAGGTTGATTATTTTCATGAGGTGAAAGGTAACACCATCATCGTTAAATACAAGGAAGTTCGCCAGTTCAGGATTGCCATGCCCTTTGTGAAGTCGGACTATAAAACCGGTACCGGCGGCAATGTCCTTGGTTCAAACGAAGCATCAAGCAACATTGATGGTACCATCGAGCTGAAAGCTGAAGGTAACACCTTTGATATATGGGAAAATATCCAGGCAAACATGGATAAAATCATTGCGCTGTGGAACACCAAGGCCGTGACGCCCGATATGCCGTCTACCGCGTCTGGCGAGACAGGGGATGCTGCTCCTGCTGGCAATGAACCGGTACAGGCAACCAGGCAGGTTTCTTCCGGTGATGCACAATATATTATCGACAAGCCTGTCGGCATCATTACTGTGACCGCGCCCCGTCCCGTTCTCAATGAATTGCAGCGTTACTTTGACAACCTGACCAGGGAGCTCTATAAACAGATCAACATCGAGGCGAAAATTATAGAAGTTCATCTCACAGACAACTCCTCCATCGGGCTCAACTGGGACCAGGTTTTGAGCAACTTCAACGTCACAGGAACGGTCACCTTCGGTGATGCCGCCAGGGGAGGACAAATCTGGCCCTATGTCTCTTCCAATACCGGCTCTTATGACAATGGAACCGAGCATGGAAATACCTACGACCCAACCCGTTTTATTTCCAAAATTGCTCTTGATGCCGTCAATTTTAACGTTTTTCTTAACGCCATCGAACAACAGGGAGATACCACCATATTGTCAAACCCGAAGATCAGTGTGATGAATGGACAGCCGGCACTGTTAACCGTTGGTAGAAACGTTACCTATATCGAGAAAATCGAGACCGATATAGATTCCTCCGGTGTTACACCGATCAGGACCTATACGGTTGACACGGCAAGAATTCTCTCCGGTATCGGGCTCGCACTGACAGCCACTATTTTGCATGACAATGAAATCATCATGAACCTTGTTCCGGTTACTTCCGAGCTTCAGGAGCCGATTGAATATAAATCCGTCGGCACTGACGGCGGGGAAGTAGGACTGCCGATCATCAATGTTCGTGAGATCAGTACAACAGTCAGGGTGAAGAATAACGAAATGCTGGTCATCGGCGGCCTGATCAGCGAAGTCGATACAACCGCGGGAAGCTTTGCGCCAGTCCTTGGCAAGATTCCATTAGTCCGTTACCTCTTCGGTTATGAAGAGAAAACAAAAGAAAAACGAGAGCTGATCATTCTGCTCAAACCGACGATTCTTTAACTGGAACGAAACAATTTTATTGGCAGTCCTCATTTCATCATTTGGCAGGGAGAGTACTATGAACAGGCTGAAATATCTGGTGATCGGAATTTTAGCGTTGATGCTGGCCGGGTGCGGTCAGACCGTCGTAACATCGCTCAAGGTACCTGAGGGTGCAGGCCCAAATGCACCGGGATCCGGCAAGTCTATCGTCATCCTGCCGTTTGCGGACTACACATACGCAGACAACCTCGCCTCCGCCCATCGCAGGAGTCTTCAGGTCACCGAGACACTCACAGACCGCCTCGTGGCCAACGGATTCAGTATGGTTGTGCAGGAGGATGTTTTCCGCTACATGGTCGAGCAAAACCTGATCAGTCTCGTCGCTTATGAAGAGAGCAACTCCACTTCTTTGACCAACGAGCTTAACGGTGAATGGTCAAGCACGATGAAGGACAAGATCCGCACTTACATCGTTCAACAGCAGACAGCGCGTGACAATCGTGTCGCGTCCAGTCCGGGAACGCATGGATTGACGGAGAAGACGATCAAGAAAATTGGCCGACGCTTTAATGCGGATTACATTGTCAGGGGCCGAATCCTTGAATACAAGACTCGCCAGGATCCATCCTGGGCTCCCTGGAAAAAAGGAATCCTGCCCTTTGTTGTTGGCGGCACGCAACGTATCGCCTATGGCTATGCTGACTCTGACCAATATGACCAGTGGGGTCAGATGACTGCCGGAGCAACCTGGGGTGCACTTATCGGCTATCAGACAACATGGCCGTTCAATCCTGACGATGGTTCTACCTATTTCGGTGCCAGCAACGCAACCTCTAATGCAATTTTCTGGGGGCTTGCCGGCGGTGCCCTTGGCAACATGGCCGCCCACGGCGGCAGAATCGATCAAGCCGTTGTTCAAATGCGTATCTGGGTGCAGGAAGCTGCCACCGGCAACCTGGTCTGGACCAACCGGGTACAGGTTCAGGTATCACCTGAATCCGTATTCTCAGACAATCAATATGACGCCCTGTTCAACAGCGCCATTGACAAAAGCATCTCGAGCCTGATAGACAACTTTGTGACCTACGGACTCTAGCAGATCGTTCTACTCGAACAAAGAAAGGCCCGCACACCATTCATCATGGTGGCGGGCCTTTCTTTGTTTCTATGGGGTAGACGGCTAGTTGGAATCGCTTTTGGCCTTCTGTGCGTTCTGAAACAAACCGAGGAAATTGATCGGCTCCATCAGAAACGGCATGAAACCGCCATCAACTGACACCTGACTGACCACCTGCCTGGTAAAGGGGAAAAGCTGGTTAGGGCACTCTACGCCAAGAACCATGGGAAGGTGTTCTTCCGGTATATTCTTGAGGAGGAAGATAGCAGCATGCTCAATTTCAAGAATAAAAAGGACACGCGATTCTTCCTCTTTAGTGGCAACTTTTGCGGTAACCTCAAGAGATACTTCCCAGTGATCATCGGTAACTTTCTTATTGTTGATCTGCAGATTAAGTTCTACCTTCGGTTCGGTCTTCTGGGTTATCCGGAAAGCCTCAGGTGCGTTCGGATTTTCGAATGAAAAATCCTTGATATACATTTTCTGCATGCGCAGGATTGGACTCGCCGAGGTGTCCTCGGTCTTTGTATTCTCACTCATATTTATTTCCTCTTTAAATTGGCGAAGGTGGCAATTACATTGAAACTGCCGGCATTAAACTGTATATGGCGCCACGGCGCAAGCCTTTTACTGCATCATTGATGCTGGCAGCACCGGCCCCTGCGCAGACCTTGATGTCAAACGAATAACCTGATTATTCAAGCCACTCTTAATTCTTCACTCCGCCATCTTCAAGAATCTGCTTGAGAAACATTCCGGTATAGGATTTTTCTATTCGCGTGATCTGCTCAGGGGTACCGGCGGCAATGACCTCGCCACCTCTGTCTCCGCCTTCCGGACCGATGTCAATGATCCAGTCCGCCGTCTTGATCACATCGAGATTGTGTTCGATGACGATAACCGTATTCCCCTGATCTACAAGCCGGTTAAGTACCGACAGCAAGTGCTTGATATCAGCCGGATGAAGTCCCGTTGTCGGCTCATCAAGGATATAGAGCGCTTTTCCACTGCTTCTTCCGGACAATTCGCGGGCCAGTTTAACACGCTGAGCCTCCCCGCCGGAAAGCGTCACCGATGACTGACCAAGTTTTATATATGACAGCCCAACATCATTGAGGGTCTGCAGTCGATTCCTGATGGCGGGAATATTCTCGAAAAAACTCAGTGCTTCGGCCACTGTCATATTGAGAACATCATGAATCGATTTGTCCTTGAAATATATTTCCAGGGTTTGCTGGTTATATCTCCGGCCGTGACAGGTTTCACACACCACGTAGACATCCGGAAGAAAATGCATGGCAATACGCAAAACCCCCTCACCATCACACGCCTCACAACGTCCGCCCTTGATATTAAAACTGAAACGGCCTGGTTGATAGCCCCGTGAGCGGGATTCCGGTAGGCGTGAGTAGAGTTCACGAATCGGCGTAAAAACACCGGTATAAGTCGCCGGGTTTGAGCGTGGCGTTCTGCCGATAGGACTCTGATCGATGTCGATGATTTTGTCGATGTGTTCCAGTCCCGCAAGCCTTGTCCCGTCTTTCTCAAATGTCTGCTGATTACGGGACTTACCCAGTCTGGCGAGTCTGAACAATGATTCCATGATCAGACTGCTCTTGCCGGAACCGGAGACCCCGGTAATGGCGGTCATAACGCCAAGGGGAAAGCAGCTGCTTATATTCTTGAGATTATTAATGCAAGCCCCGGAAATATTCAGGCTCTTTCCTCCCCGTTTTCTGATCTTTCTTCTCCTGCCGGGAATCTCGATGTTTTTCCTGCCGGACAGGTAGGCGCCTGTCTCTGATTTCTCGCAATCAAGCAGATCAACAACCGTGCCGCTGAACACGACATCTCCGCCATGAACCCCGGCGCCTGGTCCCATATCAAGAACATGATCAGCAGCAAGAATCGTATCTGTATCATGTTCAACAACAATAACCGTATTCCCGAGATCCCGCAGTTCTACCAGGGTGTTTATCAATTTCTGGTTGTCACGCTGATGCAGCCCGATACTTGGTTCATCAAGGATATAGAGAACACCGGCAAGACGCGAACCTATCTGGGAGGCCAGCCTGATCCGCTGAGCTTCGCCACCCGACAGGGTTCCCGATTTCCGGTCGAGGGTCAGGTAGCCAAGGCCGACATCTTCCAGAAAGGACAAACGGTCCACCACTTCCTTGAGAACCGGCTCGCCGATGATACGTTCACGATCATTGAACGGCAGTACCGGCAAATCCCGCAACAGCATTTCAATTGATATGGAACTGAGTTCATAGATGTTATGGGGACCGATTCGCACCGCAAGCGCTTCCGGGTTAAGGCGGGCGCCCTTGCATGTCGGACAGACCTGTTCATTCATATAGCGGATCAGTTCTTCCCTGATCATTGAAGACTGGGTCTCATGGTACCTTCGATCAAGCTGCGGAATGACGCCTTCAAATCGCTTGACCGCCGTCATTTCGCGTCGGCCTTTCCGGTAATAAAAATTGATCTCGTCCCTGCCGGAACCATACAAAATAATATTCTGCTGTTTTGGAGATAGTTTAGCAAAAGGCGTCTCCAGAGAAAAGCCGTAATGTTTGGCCACAGCCGCGAGCATCTGTCCGGTATAGGTCGCTTCATTTCTCCAACCCCAAGGTGCAATCGCCCCTCCGATTATCGACAGGTTTCGGTCTGGTATGATCAAGCCTTCATCAAAAAACTGTTTGACCCCGAGTCCGCCGCATTCGCTGCAGGCTCCCTGCGGATTATTAAAAGAAAACAGCTGAGTTGAAAGGGGCGGCATGGATATTCCGCATTTATGGCAGGCAGCCAGCTCGCTGAACAATTGTTCACGGCCGCTATCAGGGAAAGAGGCCCGAAGAAATCCCTCGGTAATCTTGACCGCCGTGCTGATGGAGTCGGCGAGCCGGCGTCGAACAGTTGCTTTTAAAACAAGCCGGTCTACGACAATCTCTATTGAATGTTTCCTGTTCTTGTCCAGATCCCGGACATCGTCAGCATGAACAATATCACCGTCAACTCTCACTCTGACAAAACCTTCTTTTCGGATACGGGTCAGCAACTGTTCATGACGGCCTTTGCGTTCAGTCACCATCGGGGCAAGCAGAACAACCTTTGTCCCTTCGGGCTCGTCAAGGAGGATATTGACCATATCCTCTACAGACTGGGATCTTATCTCCTCCCCGCATTCCGGACAGCAAGGTCGTCCGCAGCGGGCATAGAGCAGCCGCAGATGATCATAAATTTCCGTAACCGTGCCAACCGTCGAACGCGGGTTTTTGCTCGTTGTTTTCTGTTCGATTGATACGGCCGGTGACAAACCTTCGAGAGAATCGACATCCGGCTTGTTCATCTGCCCGAGGAACTGCCTGGCATAGGTGGAAAGAGACTCGACATAGCGCCGCTGCCCTTCGGCATACAGGGTATCAAAGGCCAGGGTCGACTTTCCCGATCCTGAAAGACCGGTAAACACCACCAGGGAGTTACGCGGAAGATCAACATCAATATTTTTCAAATTATGCATCCGGGCACCCCGGATACGGATTGTTTTTGGTTCCATCAGCTCAGAGAGGTTTCACAAGAGGTCGCGTGGTTCATACGACGAGGCGTGCGTGTTCGATCTTGATACAGCGATCCATGATGCAGAGGATTCCGGCTTCCCGTGCCTGCTGCGCAGCACTCTCATTGATTATTCCCTGCTGCATCCAGATAGCGCCGGCACGAGCCTGAATGGCCTGTTCGACAATGGGGGGAACATCCTGGGACAAACGAAAAATATTTACTATGTCAATCTGATCCGGCACCGCCGCAATATCGGGATAACAGGGGATGCCGAAAACCTGATCCTGCCCTGGATTAACCGGAATGATCCGGTAACCGGCCGATTGCAGATAACGTCCGACCATATTGCTGGGACGATTTTCTTTCGGGGAAAGACCGACCACGGCAATAGTCCGTGCCGAAAGGAGCAGCACCTTTATGTCTTTATCCTGCATGACCGTGAGCATAAGCTCTCCATGAAATTCTCATCGATTTCTCTTAGTGGACAGCAAAATATAATGTTGATCGACTGGACAAATGTCAAGATTACAATTATAAACTGCAGCAGACTATATCGTCGTTTCGACAGGATGCAAGACGATTAATTCCGCCAGGTGCCATACCGGGAAGAACAAGGAGCAACAATGAATTTCCAGAATATCATTTTCGAGCTGGACAAATACTGGGCTGAGAAGGGATGTGTGATACAGCAGCCATACGACATGGAAGTCGGTGCCGGCACATTTCACCCGGCGACCCTGCTCCGGGCTCTTGGTCCCGAACCGTGGAGAGCCGCGTATCCGCAACCTTCCAGGAGGCCGACAGACGGCAGGTATGGCGAAAACCCGAACAGACTGCAACATTATTACCAGTACCAGGTGGTCATAAAACCCTCACCGCTCGATGTCCAGGAGCTCTATCTGGAGAGCCTCAAACGGTTTGGCCTTGATCTGCTTGAGCACGATATCCGATTTGTTGAAGATGATTGGGAATCACCAACCCTCGGAGCCTGGGGACTTGGCTGGGAGGTATGGCTTGACGGCATGGAAATTACCCAGTTCACCTATTTTCAGCAGGCCGGCTCTATCGACCTGCATCCCATTACCGCCGAAATTACTTACGGATTGGAACGCATCGCCATGTATCTCCAGGCGGTGGACAGCGTCTATGACATAAAATGGAATGACGAGGTAACCTATGGTGAGATCTTCCACCGGGCAGAAGTCGAATTCTCCACCTTCAACTTTGAGGAAGCAAATGTGGAGAAGATGATCGATTTCTTCACCACCTATGAGCAGGAGGCACAGAAGCTCATTGAGAAGAACCTTATCCTGCCGGCTTACGACTATTGCCTGAAATGTTCCCACACCTTCAACCTGCTCGATGCACGCAAGGCTATCAGTGTCGCGGAACGCACCAGGTACATCGCAAGAATCAGAAATATCGCCAGGAAAGTCGCTGAGGCCTACGTCAGGCAGCGTGAGGAAATGGGGTATCCACTCTTGAAGAAAACCAAAGCCGCAGCCTGCTAGTGGCGGAAGTGCATGGGAATCGAACCCACCTGAGAGGCTATTAACCCCTCACACCGGATTTGAAGTCCGGGAGAGCCACCAGTGCCCTGTCCACTTCCGTTCACTCCTTATTTACTCCCGTAAGCCGGGTAAAATTAATTAATATTGACCCGGAAAGCAACTTATTATTATAATGCGTTCTTTGTGATAATACAAACTTACGATTCAACCAATTCAACCTTCTCTAAATTCTATCAGATCCCTATGCAGTGTGAGAGATTGATCAAACAGATCAAAACATGGTACCTGCATGTCAAGCAGGAAACCATGGCCCCGGCTCGAATGGTTCAGTTTATGAAACAACACGTCGCATCCTGTTCCATCTGCAGGGAAGACAGTGATGTCCATGACGAGATCGAAAAAATCACCGAGTTAATTCTCCCGGACTCAAAAATTCCCAAAGCCGTCCGTTTGAAGCAGGAAATGGATGACGCCCTTGAGGAAGCGGAAGCAGAAGAAGAAGAGGAAGAGACCGCTGCCGAAGAAAAAGAGGAAGAGGAAGATGTTGATGAGGACGTATTTGCTGAAGATGAGATAGAAGAACCGCTGACTCCTGACAGCACACGAGCTGATAAGTAATCGCTGTTTTCAGAGCTGCCTTAAAAGTGAGCCCTGTGCTGCCCCCTTATCATTGTCTCCCTGGAAATCCTAACGTTTTTCATGGTATCACATTTCTTACTTTCCTTTCCAGTTCAGTTCATACAGGTCGACACGCCTGCTTTCCACGTTGCGGACACTGCCCTGTGACCGCAGTTCCTTGACCATATCCAGGTCAAGGTCGGTAACCAGCACCGTCTCGATCCCCGGTGTTGCTTCGGCAGCAATCGCATCATGAGGGAAGGAAAAATCAGACGGTGTGAAAATGGCGGCCTGAGAATACTGGATGCCCATGGTCTCGACCTTGGGAATGTTGCCGACACTCCCCGATATGGCCACAAAACATTCATTCTCGATGGCCCGTGCCTGGGCGCAGCGCCGAACCCGCAGATAACTTGTTTTGGTGTCGGTCCAGAACGGAACGAGCAGCATCTTCATGCCTTTGAGTGCCTGGATACGTGCCAGCTCGGGGAATTCGACATCATAACAGATGAGGATGCCGATTTTACCAACGTCGGTATTGAACACCTTCAGCTCGTTCCCGCCGGAGATGCCCCAATAGGTGTCCTCTTCCGGGGTGATGTGCAGTTTTTCCTGGCTGTCCCAGGTGCCGTCCCTGCGGCACAGGAAACAGACGTTGTACAGTTTTCCGTCCTCGCCGAGCTGAGGCACGCTGCCGGTGACGATATTGATGTTGTAAGTGAGCGCCATATCGAGCATTGACTGACGCATCTGCTCGGTGTAACCGGCCAGCAGGCGCATGGCCTCGGCCGGGTTGTTGCCTTCATAGGTATGGATAAGCGGCGCGTTGAGCAACTCGGGAAACAGGACGATATCGGCCTTGTAATCACTCACCGTATCGACAAAAAACTCAACCTGCTGCATGAAATCGTCAAACGATTCAAAACGGCGCATCTGCCACTGGACTACGCCCAGGCGGGCTATCGACTTGGTACCGCCAATCAGTTTGGTTCGCTCTTCATAATAGATGTTCACCCACTCCAACAGGACCGCATTGCCGGCCGAGTGATGATCCCGCGGCCAGTAATCGCGAAGCAGGTTGCGCACGGTAAAATCATTGGAGAGCTGAAAAGTGAGCACCGGATCGTGCAGTTCCCGGTTCTTGACCTTGAGGATATACTGCTGCGGCGACATCTCGTCAGCGTACTTGTGATATCCGGGGATCCTTCCGCCCAGCAGAATACCGACAAGGTTGAGGTTCTCGGCCAGTTCCTTGCGGGTATCATAGAGGCGACGCCCGAGCCGCATGCCCTGGTAATCCGGATCGACAAAAATCTCTATACCGTACAGGTAATCCCCTTCCGGGTCATGCGTGTTGAAGGTACCGTTGCCGTGCACCTGGTTATAGGTGTGCCGGTTGCCGTACAGGGTGAAATCAATGATCAGCGACAGCGCGATGGCCACAGCCCTGCCGTTGTCCTCAATACAGATCTGGCCCTCGGGGAATCTCTTGATCAGCAGGGCTATCTGTTCTTCGGACCATGGCGGGGAAACACCCTTGTAGACGCGCGTACTAATATCCCGAAGCGCTTCATAGTCCTCATTACGCAGGTTCCTGGTCTTCAGCTTGTGCTGGATTTCTTCATTCATTATTTCTACAACTCCATGTTTTAATGGTAAAATATCCCTGCAGCCGGAATTTGTCCATGGATCAGCTACCGTAACCGATACTATTAACTGCCCTATACAATACAGAGAAATTTAGAAATTCTGGGACAGAGACATTCGGGAAAAGTATACTTAATTCATTTCCTGTCTCTTGACATATAACCATTAATGAATGATGGGATGATACAATTAAGTATATTTACGGGAATTGAGGCGGGTTCTGCGCTATCGCAATCATATCGTGCGAACAGCAGTCAAGATGCAAAACAAAATGTCCGGCCTGCTGATGGAAGTTGGAGCCGGCTACAGCAAGAAGCGGTTGCGAGGGAAGAGATACTTCAACAGGCTGTTGGAGACGGTTGACGAGATCCCGCAATCGGTCAAAGAGCTCCTCAAGTTGAGTCGTGCCGGTTTCGAGATGTTTCATGGAGTACAAAAGCATCTGGTAAAGGCCTTACGCAGCAACAGTCTCATTAAGGACCGAGTTGCACGGCTGATGACGATCAGGGGAATTGGCGAAGTAACCGCCTTGACATGGGTACTCGAAATTGGTGAACCCTCTAGATTTACTTCAACACGGCAGGCAATCAGCTACTGTGGTCTTTGCAGCGCTCAGCATGAATCAGCAGGCAAAGCACAACGGGGACCGATCTCAAAGAAGCGCAACAAACATCTGCAAACTATGCTCATTGAGGCCGCCAAGATTGCCCCGCACTGGAATCCGCAGCTGAGTGCCATACATGAGCGGGAATTGAGAAAAGGAAACAGGACAGAGCGACCCTTGCTGTTGCCAGAAAGCTGGTTGCCTACATGATGGCGGTAGATAAAGCCGGAACAGATTTTATGACTGACGAGGAACAGAAGGCGGCCTGAAAAAAAGATATATTACCTGCTGAAATGACGATCTTCCCGTCAGTCCTCGCCGTAGAGGGGACTATGCATGCCGAGCTTGCAATGCAACGAGATGCTGTTTCGAGGCTGGCGGGTTTACCGAAACTCAATCTTCTGCGGAAGTCGCACTATGTGAGGTAAAATAACAACCGTACAGACTTCATAGTGCAGCAAATGGATGTCTGGTCGCATGATCGATGCTGACCCTTGAAGAGAATAAAAAGATCCGATCACAGCAGGTTGGAAAGAGAAGTCAAAGGAATTCAAACGACTGGACAATCTGCTGCACCGGACGAGACAGCTCTTCCGACGAGCCTGTTGTCCCCGCATTTCCCCCGCATTTCCCGCAAATTTCCGCGGCAGGGTCGTGCCATATCTTCTTGCACTATGCCAGCGAATCTTATACCTATAAATATCAATCTAACCAATGTACAATACGAATTATGGTCAAATATATGTTCCCGTTATCTGCAAAAACCGTTCTTTTTAAATCGAAAATCAGACTTGGCGAGCAGCCAGCAACAAAGGCTCCAAACCGCTTCGCTGTATGGTTTCTAATTGTTTTTTCTTGGCTGCTCATATTCGCTGTCAATAGTCGCGCAGCCCAGGCCCCGGATGCCGAGGCTGAACTCGTCCGGGCGATGACCGAGCAAATTGACTGCTATCCGCTCGAATTTCTTGATTTCCACAAACAGAAACCGCTCATATCAGTCAAAGAGTTGTGTCTGGCAGCCATCTATCAACAATCGGGCACACGTCCGTTATGGGTCGGAATCAACGGTCCCGATCATCGTGCAGAAATCATCCTCAACCACCTGCAAACCGCATATCAAGACGGTGTTGATCCGCGGGATTACGAGATTGAACTGCTTGAATCACTCTGGCCTTCCCGGACACCGGTTGACCTTGCCCGCCTCGATTTGCAGCTTACCTACAGCCTGGTAAAGTATATCCACGATATGAGCTTCGGTCAGATGAAATTCCGCTTTTCTGATCAGGAACTCTATGGTGAAGTAGGTAACGATCAATTTGATCCACTGCAGGCACTTGAAATCGCCCGCACAAGTCCCGATATCGGTGCTTACCTTGATTCACTGGCTCCACAGCACTCCTATTATCAACAATTAAAGAAGGTGCTGCAATACTATCGCGGATTCGTACAGCGCAGCGACTGGCCTGCTATTCCGGCAGGTCCGCTCATCCGTCCGGGAAAAAAGGACGAACGGTTGGCAGCCATCCAATACCGGCTTTCCCTGACGGAAGATATCGAAACCACTCTGGTTGAACCTGAGAATTATGATGATAACCTCGTTGCCGCCGTTCAGTTGTTTCAGAAAAACAATGGTCTAAAACCGGACGGAGTCGTCGGCCCACAGACTCTGGCCATGCTGAATCGCACACCGGCCGAACTGGTCGACACTATCCGTGCTAATATGGCCAGGTGGCGATGGCAGTCTCATCAACTCGGCGATACCTACATTATGGTCAATATCGCCGCATTCTCCCTCAAAGCGGTGCGTAACAATCAGGTTGTCCTGGAGATGCCGGTTATCGTCGGAAAATTCCAGCACCAGACGCCGATTATCTCTGACTCCATCAAATACCTCGACTTCAATCCTTACTGGAACGTTCCCCCCAGCATCGCACGCAACGAGGAATTGCCCGCCCTTCAGCAAAACCCGAACTATCTCATCGACAGACATGTGCGCCTTTTTTCCAGTTGGCAGAGGGATGCCGTCGAACTTGATTCGACCGCTATCGACTGGAAATCTATCAGTCGGTCGCAGATTGCCGGCTTCAAACTGCGCCAGGACCCAGGACCGTGGAACGCGCTGGGTAGGGTTAAATTCGTCTTTCCCAACCACAACTCCATATACCTGCATGATACACCGACCCAGAACCTTTTCGAACAAACCTCGCGTTCATTCAGTCACGGCTGCATCAGGGTCAGTCAACCACTCGTCCTTGCCCTCTTTTGCCTGAACCAACAGAACAGCAGCTGGACGACTGAGACAATTGACAAGATTGTTTCGACGGAGGAGCGTAAAGTGATCATTCTGCGGCCTCCAATACCGATCCACATCAACTATCAGACAGTCTGGCTTGACAATAATGAAATTATCCACTTTAATAGCGATATTTATGGCCGTGACGCCAAACTGATGAAAGCATTTGACGCAAAATAAAAACTGCCAACTCAAAATCCGCATTTCCGTATGCTCAAAAAACGAACAGACGCCAGGATCTCACGCCGTGAATTCCTCATTCTGTCAGCTCAATGTGCCGTTTCCGCCTTGATCGGTATGCCCGTCTTAAGCCACGGTGCCTTGATCCCCCGTCAGACCCTTTCTTTCTACCATACGCATACCGGGGAAACCCTTGATGTTGTGCTTGATCCAAAAAACATCAACAATCAGACCGTTCGCCGGGTCAGCCGTTTCCTCCGAGACTTCCGCACCAGCGAAATCCATGCGATCGACCCGCATCTCCTCTATTTACTCTGCCGAATCAAGAAGGCAAGCGGCGGCGGGATCATTGAAGTTATTTCCGGATACCGTTCTCCCGCCACAAATGCAATTCTTCGTAAAAGAAGCAGCGGCGTGGCCAAAAAGAGCCTGCACATGCAGGGGAGAGCCATTGACATCCGCCTGAGCAACCTGCAAACCAGAAAACTCAAGGACATCGCCTGTTCTTTAGAGCTGGGAGGTGTCGGGTATTATCCGAAATCCGATTTTGTTCACATCGATACTGGTCGAATCCGCTTCTGGTAATCGTTCTCCGCTAGTAAAACTCCATAAATGCAAAGCCTTTCACTCTAGCCCGCCTCCTTCTCGTCGGTTCAAGTTCAAAACTGTTGCGCCGTCTTCAGGCAGCGGATAGGATGAATGCATCCAGGCAAAAAGTGAAAACCTGCTTTTCTTCCGGCAGCGGGGCGCCGGCGGTGCCCCACCTTATTTGTGTGGATTCCCATAAGAGGCAGCGTAAGGCTGATAGAGGATCGAGTATGGCTGTTTTGAATTTCTCCCGCAGAACATATATCTTCCCGGGGTTACTGTTGCTGTCGATGACGTTATTCACCGGTTTCTTTCAGGGGGTGCGTGCAGAGACGGTCCAACTTCCGATGAGTATCGATCTGCTTCTACTGCGCAACCTGATTGTTGACCAGGCCTATCGGGAACCGGGCGAGCGTGCCAGGGTGCTGGTTCTCAGCGAAGGATGCAACGAACTCTGGCTCCACAATCCGGTTTTAAGTCAGGAGCAAGAGTTGCTTCGTTTTCAAACCGGTATCAGCATTACCTGGGGTACACCTATTGCGGGAAACTGTTATGGTGCACTTAACTGGCAAGGCTATCTGGTCCTCCGGCAACACCCGCGGCTCGACAGCCAATGGCACCTGACCTTTACCACCGTGGATTCTCTGCTGCTGGATAACAGCGGCCAGCCCGCCACGATTGCCGGGCTGCTCTGGGACTTGATCAAAGACCATGTCCATGCCTACCTGGATCGTATCTCCATCAATCTGGTCCCTCCGGTTGAAAACCTGAAGGATTTCATGCTGGCTCAGACTGACGATGAAACCGTTTCGACTACCAGGCGTTTTCTGGCAAGCATGCACCCGCAGCAGCCGATCATCCGGGAAAACAAGGTACTTATTGATATCCTGGCCGAAGTCGAATCTCCGGCGGTACCCGTCGCGGAAGATGAAATGGCCGCGGCAAGCCCTGAAGCACAAGCCAGGGTAATTTCCCTGTGGCAGAGCTGGGATGCACTGCTGGTCCACCTGATCACCCAGCTATCCGGTAAACCCCTGAACGAAATCGACCGCCAGTTACTGCTTGATACCATGCTGTTGGTCCGTTACGAATTCAGTGATGCCCTTGGTAACCATGCTCTGACCAACAGCTTCGTCCGCAACCAGTTCATCCAGGCCTGGCAGGTACTCGGACCGCTATTCAGGCGACACCTGGTGGCACAAACCAGTCACAATATTTTGGGATATATGAGCTTTTTTACCGCTGCCGACGCCCTGACCACACTGGATCGTATCGGCCCGGCCATTGGCATAGATATCAGCCGTAACGGTTTCTACCGCCTGGCAGAAATGCTGGGCAATGGGTCCCTGGACGAAAGTAATTCCGTCGATCCCCGCTTACGCGAGGTTCTCGGTATCGGCATGCAGACGGTTCCGCAGGAAGAGGCCAACAGCCCGACAGAAGAGCAAACTCCTCAAGACACCGGCGGAGTCACTCTCCCTACCGGCGCCCCGGTTCATAAACCAGGCAAGGAGGATGCAGAGCCGGACCTGCGGGACTCAGGCTATCATTGTTGGCTGATAAATCCCGGTAACTGGCCCATCTGGCAACTCTTCGGACCGCAGGAAGCAAACGCCGCGCCCCCGACACTTGCCGAAGTGCGAAGCTGGACCGCAGAGACCACTCATCCATCTGAGCTGCTGCAAAGAGTTCAGAAAATCCTGGTTGCCGCGGCAAAAAACCAGCAAGATCTTCTCCGCCCCACATCCCTGCCAGTCGACTGGTTCCTGCGCACCTTGCTGGCAACTGCCTGGCAGGAGAGCTGTTTTCGCCAGTTCGAGATCAAGGACAACAAGATCACCTATCTGCTCTCCTATAACAATACCTCCGTCGGTTTAATGCAGATCAATGAAAAAGTCTGGCGCGGTATTTTTGATCTTCAGGAACTGCGCTGGAACATTGCCTACAACACTAATGCCGGCGCGCAAATCCTCACGATCTACCTGAACCGTTACATCGCCAGACAGGAGGGAGGCCTATCCAAAACCTCCAACACGGCAGGCAGACGTTACCTGGCCGCTCTGCTCTACGCGCTCTACAACGGCGGGCCTGGCCAGCTCAACAAGTACCCGATTCGCGTAAAATCCGGCAAACTCTATCAGAGCGACACACTTTTCCTTGGCAAGTACGACATAATTGAGCGCCAGGACTGGCCAACGATGGTTGATTGTCTTCCTGCCACTTAAAAGAAATGATAAATCCTGCACAGATTGGTCCCATCTGTGCAGGATTCATGGATAACAATATAACCATCGATATCCTTCCCGACTAAACATCTACCAAAAGGTCAGGAATTAATACAAGTTCCGGTGCCTGGGCCATTCCCAGTGCCATCTGCGGGTCCGTCACCACCATTACCGGTTCCGTCACCGGGACCATGGCCCCCGTTACCTCCACCGTTGCCATTACCACCACGTACGAGCAGCCGACTGCCATCAAAATGCAAAACAGCGCTCGTGCAATCGCCCGGCCCATAGCCGCTGCCATCCTTGGGTCCATCACCATCATTACCGGTACCGTCACCGGGGCCATGGCCTCCATTCTCGCCGCTTCCCCTGTTGCCAGCCATTTTACCGTTCCCAACAAGCAAAAGGTCGTTCGCCTGATAGGTCGGAGCGGAACGATCACTCGAACGGAGGCTGTTGCCATATTTAGAGCCAACGCCATCATTGCCACTGCCAGCCATCACTGGGGAAGCGAGAAGACAAACAGTACCGCAGGTAATTACGATTTTACTCATTCTCTCTTTCAAATGCATACTATAACTCCTTGAGGTTTACGTCCCGATGACCAGCCAGCCCACCCGGCTGCATTTTCAACTCATCCAGACATTGCTGCAACTCTTATCTCAACGCAGCTGAGAGGAAAAGGTTACAGATTCTTTTTGCAGAAAGAGAAACCCAGAATGTTACATGATCATCACCGCCTGGTTTCTTTTAAGAAAATATGTAACCTTCAATGGAGGAATACGTTAAGAGGACAGTATGAAAAGGTTTCAGCAATTCTATATCGATAACGGGGACAAACTCTTTGGTTATCTTCTTCGTAAGACCGGCAACACGCATATAGCCGCAGATCTTGTCCAGGAGACGTTTACCCGCTATCTTGAGAAATACCGGAATCATGAACAAAGCCCGGCGCTGCTTTTTACCATTGGGCGTAATCTTTTTTATGACCAGATGCGGCAGCGAAATCGGATTATTGCTCCGGAAGATATCGTTCAGGAGTCGTTCCCGGATCAGGAAGAGAACTATATCGCCAAGGAACAATCCAATAAAATTCTTACTGCCATGGCACAGCTGAGTGATGAAGAACGCGACATCCTTTCCCTTGTCATCAGCAGTAGCCTGGGTTATCAGGCGATTGCCGCCATCCGGAAGTGCAGTCTCACCAATATCAAGGTGAAAGTACATCGGGCACGACAGAAATTAAAAAAACTGCTGCAGGAGAAACATCCATGAATGACTACCTGATTTCCCTTTTTATAGACGATGAAATGGATTTGAATGAAAAGATAAGTTTTGTCGAAGAAGTGCACACCAGTGATCAGTTTTTCACGGAGACGATTGACCTTCTGGAGCAGGAAAAATCATTGCTTGAGATACCGGTAATGACCAGCGCCTTAACGAAACCGAGGAGACGTCCGGCCTTTTCCTGGCTTGAACTGCTCAGTTCGTGGTGGCCTCCTGCGACCGGATTTGCCGCCGCCATGCTTTTAGCGGCCCTCGGTTGGCTATTTATCCCCCAACAGGCATCGCTGGTGCGCCAGAATGAAGAATACCGCTTTGTCCTCTATCTGCCGAAAGCCAGTCATGCCGAAATTATCGGCACCTTTACTGATTGGAGTCCAGTACCGATGGAGAAGATTGACAAAACCGGCTATTGGTCACTGTCCCTTGAGATTCCACCGGGGGAACATCGCTATAGCTATCTTGTTGAAGATGGCGGAAAAATGGCCGATCCCAGTGTAGCAGCCAGGGAACACGACGATTTTGGTGGCGAAAATTCAGTGATTATTGTTGGTGGCGGCCATGATCCGGTTTCTTAGCAGCATCTTACTGATCTTTCTGGCAGGTTGCACACCGCCGCATTTCATTGCCAGAAAGTCGGGTGGTGTAAGCGTCTATCTTGATGCTCCGCAAGCCTCTAAAGTGATCTTTGTCTCCTCTGCTGACGGTTTCCGAGAACACTCAGCCAGCAGGGACTCGAAGGGCTTATGGAGCATTGAAAACCTTGCCGACCGAGAATTTCACTACTTTTTTATTGTTGATGGCAGGATATATGTCCCGGATTGCCGGTATAAAGAAAATGATGATTTTGGTGCGAGAAATTGCATTTATCAGCCTCAATGATAGAAGTTTTGCTTGGCGTTGCACCTTGCGATAGAACAAAGAAGGAGAAATTTCGATGAGAACACTAATACTATTGATAGTTTCACTGCTGGCGGTAATGGCCCATGCCGAAGGAAAATCCGGGAATCCGGTTGCCTTGCAGGAACAGCTCAAGGCAGTTGAGCGACAACTTGTTGAGAACGGCCTGCAGCCGGAAGAGGCGACAGCGACGGTCCAAGCTATGAGCAGGGCCCATTTTACCGAAGAACAGATGGTTCGTGCCGCTATGCAGATAAATTCTGACGATAGCCAAGGTCTTATTGCCGGGGCAGTCCGCGCTAAAATTCTTGAAGGCATTGCCAAGGGCGTTCCCCCGGAAACGATTCTATCGGTTACCGCAAAAATAAGAAACCGTTACGAGTTTGCCGAAAAGTTATCTCTGCAATTAAACCAGACGCAGCTGGCCCAGATATTTGCCGATTGCATGGCTGCAGGATTTACTCAAAAAGACGTCCAAAAACTTGCTACCACCCTGCAAACGAGAATAAATTCTCCGGGAACGAGCACCGACCAAAACCTGGCTGCTGAGACGCTGCTTACGGCCCGGGATATGGGACGTCAAGGAGCGACAGGACAGACAACCGTTGAAGTACTTGAGACGGCATTGAACCGAGGCTACAACGATGAGGGAATGCGTGCCATTCGCCAGGCTCTTGGTAGTAATAACGGCGATCAGCTGGAAAATTCAGCTAGGCGCTTGGCTGCAGCCATAGATCAGGGAGCAGGAGCCGGAGCGTTGCAAAGTATCGGAAACAGAGGTTCTTCCGGTGCCGGAGACACGGCTGGGGCGGGGGAAGGACAAGGTTCTAGTGGAGGTGGCGGCAACAAAGGTAATGGACCTGGCGGTAGATGAGGTGGCTGCACCGTTAAAGACCAGAAAACCTGCGATTCAACGCCATTTCAAAAAGCAGATATCTCTTTTCGACCATTACCGTGTGTTTACATCAACAAAATTCGTTAACTAGTTTTCTTCCGGAAATGAGCGATTTTTACCTAAAGCTAGACGCTCGATAAATTTAACCGCAGGCATCGTTGATATTCCGAGGATTAAATTCTGAGAGTAACGACGAGTTAGGGGAAAAAGCGCTGTTTCAGGATGGAAACTAACTATCAAACTGCAGCGTGAGCACGCTTCCGGAGTTGTTTAAAAAGAACCGCTTTCCCAGGGCGCTGGAAAGTTGCATGGCGGCATTCATGCCGGTGCAATGCGAAACGCCGATGTGCTGAATCCCCATTGCCGTAAATTCTGAGATTGTTTTATCTACGTCCGATTGCACTTTGGGATAGAGATGGGTGCCACCGATTACTGTATGGACGGTCTTTTCACCGGTGATTTTCTGAGCATGGCGGATTGTGTTAATAATACCCCGGTGGGCACAACCCGATACAATGACAAGTCCTCCAGCGGTTTGGATGATCAAGGCCTGCTCGTCAGGAAAATCATCGGGTTGAAGTCCGCCGTTTTCTTTAAAGAAATACTGACTACCAACAGCTTCAAAGTCCGTTGTTTGAGAGATCTCACCCGAGGTCGTCATACGATCCGATAATTTGACCGGTTCTTTACTGAGATGCAATTCGGCTGCTTTTCCGATTTCTTCTCTACAATAAGGGATACCGTTAAATTCCGCAGGTTCCTCCGGCTTGACTTTTTTGAACTTTGGAATCCACAGTGCCGGATGAACAATGATTTTCGGGTAATCGGTTCGTTTCAACACTTCCCGCAGACCGCCGGTATGATCCCTATGGGCATGGCTTAACATGATGGTTTGGATGGTTTTCAAATCAAATCCGATCTTGTCTGCGTTTCGCACCACGGCAGATTCGGCACCGGTATCAAACAGGATGTTATGATCATCTATCTGTACCAGAATGCTCAAGCCCCATTCACCCAGGAATCCTGGTCTGGCAACCGTGTTTTCACACAATGTGGTTAATTTGATTTTCATAGGTAGAAACCTCCTCTCATCGGCTCACCGTTCCATTGAAACGCTCGGAAACGCAGCCAGGTTTGGGAGAGATAAGGGGACATTATACTTATTTCTCCGATCCAGTCATTCCTGAACCATTACGTATCAGGGAATGGTTCATGATTTAGTATACAGTCTCCTATTTTATTTTCCTTCTTGACTGCTGTTATCATTTCACTATATGTCGATTATTGTGTTAACACCGGTTACTATGCAATCAGGATCAGGTGACAGACAAGATTTTTAAACTTTATAATAAAAAGGAAATAGCCATGCAATGTCGTATAACAACCTTGGCCGATAATACCTCAGGAAAACATGATATCATTGGTGAATGGGGCTTTTGCGCCCTAGTAGAAACTGAAGGGGCCACCGTACTGCTTGATTCCGGTGCAGGCTATGGAGTGATTCACAATGCTGAACAGTTAGGAATAGATTTAAAGAAGGTTGATAAAATCGTCCTTTCGCATGCCCATTTCGATCATACAACAGGCATTGAGAAAGTACTCAAAAAGATTGACAGACAGATTGAGGTAATCGTCCCTCTGGATCTCTGGGCCGCTAAATATAGCGTCAGGAAAGGAATGAAAGAGCGATTTATCGGTGTTCCGTTTACCCGGGAACGCCTCGAAAGTCTCGGTGCCACATTTACCATGACTCCTGACCCTGTATACATAACCGATACGATACTGACAACCGGAGAGGTTGCTCTTGTTACAGACTTTGAGAAGGTCGGCGAAGATTATCTGAAAATCAAGGTCAATGGCGAGTACCAGAGCGATTCATTCCTTGACGACCGGGCACTGATCGTAAAAACAGACAAAGGGCTCGTGATCGTGCTTGGCTGTGCCCATCGCTGCCTGATAAATACCCTGCATCATGTCAAAAAAATAACTGGTGAGGAAAAGATACATATGGTCGTTGGCGGCTGTCATCTGTTTGAAGCCTCCACTGACTATATAAATCAAACCATTGAAGCATTAAAAGGATTCAATATCGACAAGATTGGCGTCTCACACTGCACCGGCCTCAGGGCGGGTGCGATGATGGCTACAGAATTTGGTGAGCGGTTTTTCTTTAATACGGCGGGTACGATCTTAACAGTAGAATAAAAGCATCCTGGAAACAGGGGGATACTTAATTCTCCTCACCGGTCATTCTTTACTGGATACGGATCAAAAAGCAGGGAATCAATTACGTTTACTGTCCCCCCTGTTTCTTCCCCCTCATTCACCGGCTGAAGGTGCCCGGCAGACGGGCTGATAGCGTTGCCGCTACCAGTGCCAGGATGGCGGCACCGAGAAAACTTAAAGAAAAGCCACCTGATAGCTCCGCCAGCAGACCGGCGCCGTAAGGCCCGCTGATCTGACCGATGCCGAAGATGAAGGTAACAAAGCCAAAAATCGCCGCGGTCCGCTCCGGACCGGCAAGATCCCCGATCAACGCTGCCATTACCGTCGGGATACTCCAGGCCACGATACCAAAACAGAAGATCGACAGATAGAGAAACATCCCGGGAAGCCAGGCTGAAGCTGAAGCATAAGCGACGGCCTGTATGCAGAAGACTATGGTCAGGGCACCTTTGCGACTGAATCGATCCGAAAGATAGCCGAAGATTGGTCCCGATCCGAGACTCAACAGACCAACCCAGGACCACAGATAACCGGCGTCAGATTCCGACAGGAATCGTTCCTGAACCAGCGAAGTAACGAAAAAAGTTACATAAATTACATAAGTAAAACCAAAGAGGAAATAGATCAGGGCGCAGTGCGCAAAGACATGGCGGGCGGCATCCTTGCTGCTGCTCATTTTCAATGCGCGTTGTTGCTTTGCCTGCACCCTGTCCGGACCAGCCTGGTGTCGGCCTGTTTCTTATCAACAGCCCGCATAGTAAAGCCGTACAGAGCACCGTCCCGCCCAGCAGGAGCCAACTCAGTCGCCAGCCATGTTCAGATGCATTAAAAATTGGTACCAGGCAGCCTGCCATGATGATACCCAGCCCATTGCCGGTCACGACCATACCGGAAGCCCTGCCTCTTACTGCCGGTTCAAACCAGGCGGCAATCAGGGCCATAATCGGCACATTTGACAACGCGCTGCCGACACCGGTCAGGAAATAGAGCAAGGTAATCTGAAGAAAATGCTCAGCACAACCGATCAGAACCATGGAACCGCCTACCAGCGCCAGAGCGGCAGCGATTAGCGTACGAGCACCGAAACGTTTCGTCAATCTTCCGCAGAACAGGACAGCTCCAAGATATCCGCAAAAATTCAGGGTGCCGATGACACCCATCTGGCTATAAGTGAGCTGCAGCGATTCGCCCATGGCCGGCAGCAGCATGCCAAGCGCGAATCGGCCGATGCCGAGACAGGCGAACAAGCCGAAAATCCCGGCAATGACAATCACCCAGCGATACCGCTCCGGCCTGTCGCGGAAGCTGTCCATCTTTTCGGATAGGTCCATTACTCGTTTAACACTCGTTTACGCTGGATATTCCACATTTCGACATTATGGTAGCAGTGACACAACAAATGCTTCCATGAAGACATCTCTATTTACCCCAAGGATCAGGCCATGACAATGCAGCAACTGGGAAAACTACCGGAAAAATTCAATCCCTTTGAAGACCGGCTCAGCAGGGATATCCGCAATGAACTGTCTGAATCAGTCATTGAGGTACTGAGCAGCCGTTCCCTGGAACCGGCCAGGCGCGCTGCTGAGAAGTATGCCGTAACAGAACTTGCTCCAATCTACCGGGAATATATTGAATACCGGCTCAAACAATACGGAAATGCTCTGGCAAAACTTTCATCAGCGGATGATAACATACTCAAACGTGCCGGACTACTCTGGGATCTTGCACTCTATTTTGAAGTGCATGAAATACTGGAACCGGAGTGGCTGAAAGCGACAGGAGAAAAAAAGCTGCTCCTGCAGGCACTCATCAGGTCAGCCGGCGTCTATATCAACCTGGAATGTGGCTATAAGGATCGTGCCGCCAAGATTGCTGGCCAAAACAATACCGGTACTGAGACAATATAAAGACCGTTTGCAGCAGGACCTGCGGGCAGATGAACTGATTGCTGCCCTGGAAGGACTGTCGGACCAGGCACCACTGCTGACAGTGGATAAGCAATAGCTTTTCAAGGGGTTTCTTTAGTACATTCAGACTAAGCAAATACTAAAATATAATTTAATGCATAGGGATTATTATGAAGAAAAAATTTCACGTTGATATCCTTTCGTTTCAAAAAATTTCACAGATAGAACGTGCCTGGAGCGCGGATGACTATAAGGCTCTTTTAGCATTGATGGAGCTTAACGATGGACTTGACTCCATGAGCGATAGTGATCTCAAAGAGATGTGTAAAATGTCCTTGAATGACTTTGATGCGGACGAAGCAGCGAAGTATGTTTTGACACATCTCATTAATGGTGAACTGCCGGATGGCAAGATTGATCAAATAGCTCATGACATGGTAGAAGAAAAACTGTGGGAGGAGTATGCAGACCCTTATTATCACAAGATATTCTTTGACGCCTATGGCCTTCTGCGAGAGGCTTTTAACGGAACATTTTCTGCTCCAACCGGCGTTAGGTTTCAAGCAAAAGTAAGTGCTCAACAGACGGATGATTTTGAAGTTTTTACGCCGACGATAGAGCCGGCTCTTGCAAGGTTGCTTGCAGCGGGTATGGATAAAAATGTTATTTTAAACCGCTTGTATAATGAAAAACTTCAAGGCGATATTTTTCCTGAGGCAGAAAATATTTTGTGGCAAGTTAAAGAAATCTCAACCTCAGATAAAGAAGCTACCTACGAAATTATAAGTTCCAAACTTTGGTTTGGTGATTTGGAACAAGTAGAATCTTTTGATGCCTCAACGCATGGTGATGCGATTCAGGAAGATGGGGACTAAACAAAGGGCAGATTGAATAAAAAATTCGGGGACAGTATACATAATTCATTCCCTATTTCCTGATACATTATCCTGGATAATAGAATTAAGTATACTGTCCTCGAATTTTCCTCGAATTTTCCCCTGTTTTACAGCAGTTCTGTTAGTTTCTTCCTGATTCCGGCGGGATCACACCCCTGGTAAACAACCTGTTCCCCCAGTCCGCCCCGGCCTTCCCTCGTGGTGCCCAGGGCACCGTATTTCGGTGCAAAGCCGTTTTCCAGCAGCCAGGACCCATAACGGCTACCCAGGCCGGTCTTGCTGTTCTGGCTTTCTACGACCAGCACGAACGGACTCTTTCCGGCAACCGGGAGGACTTCATGGTCAATGACATTCAGGGTCGGTTTGTTAATCAAGCCGACATTAACCCCCTCTTTTTTCAATGTTTCTACCGTATCAAGACAACGGTAGAGCATTTCCCCGTAGGAGACGATATAGCCGGCATCACCCGTACGGATGATTTCATCCTTCCCGGGGTCAAATGAATAACCCTCGCCATAGAACTTCTCTCCCGCCGCTGTCAGTATAAACGGGGTGGCGGAACGAGTCGAGAACACAAAGCGGAGACCGGGATCGTTAAAAATTCGGGGCAGCATCGCCTTGAGCTGCAAAGCGTCTGCCGGAAAGTAAAGACGGGTGTTATCTCCCTCAGCCAGGCCGTTATCGGCAAAGAAATTGTTTATGCCGAAATGGCAGGTGTTATCGGCCATATCATCCACACCGGAATGGGAGAAATGTGCCAGCACATTGACATTGTTCAGGCGGGCCATGGTAATTTCCGAGACAATCATCTCCAGAAAAGCGGCGAAGGTGCCAAAGATCCCCTGGCGTCCCGGTTCTGAACCGAATCCGGCAGCCACCGAATAATTGTTACGCTCCATGATGCCGCCATGCACATAGACCTCCGGATGATTCTTGCGTATATGGTGAAGCCCGCAGGACCCCTCAAGATCGGAGTCAACCACAAGAACCTTTGACGCCGGATCTTCTATGCTATCGAGAATCTCACAGACAATTTTACCGAAATCATCGCGGCATTTCCCGCGCTCTGAAGTGGAGCCGAGATATAAAGCGGTGCTTTTCTCAACCGACGTTTCCTGAAGCAGTGCAACGGCATCCTGATGACCTTTTGCTTTAAGATAATCGATCGCCAGCGGCACCGGGATAACATCGTGCCCTTTCGGCAACCCTTCAATGCCGGGGACTGAGGGAGCCATTTTACGCTTGTTGACAATAACGCGCGGACCCTGGACATTCAGAACACTGCGGATCCTGTCAAACAAACCATCGAGATCCTCGCCATCACCGGAGAGCACTTCAAGACCATGTCCGCTGAGCGTTTTCGCAACATCAAACCCCTTCAGGTAGTCACTCGGATGGCCGGCAATGGTGACATCATTATCATCGATGACCAGCTTGACGTTCAGGTTACGGGAAACGGCATAACGCGCAGCTTCCGCATCATCACCTTCCTGTTGGGATCCGTCACTGCCGAACATGACCACCGTTCTGTTCCGATCGGCTTCAGCAACACCGTTCACATAGCTCCAGAGATGCCCAAGCCGGCCCGAACTGAAGAAAACTCCGGCCGCCTCGTCCCGTTCCGGGTGTCCGTAGAGACCTTTGCCGTACTCCCGATAATGCAGCAGTTCCTCAACGTCTTTCTGGCCATTGAGTACCGCCATCATGTACTGTATTGCCACACGGTGACCCGCTTCATCAAAAAAGACTGGAACAATGCTCTTATCACCTTTCATGAAGCCATCGAGAATAAGAACTTCTGGCACGATATCATATGGCCCGCCGGTATGACCGCCAAGTCCTTTGACGTTAGCCAGGGCAGTAAAAAAAATCAGACTGTCCCTGACGAGGGCAATATTGTTCTGCAAAGTCTTTTTCTGATCAGCACTCAGGCCACTCTGCGATGTGCTGAACTGCAGCGGTTTATACTTACTGAGATCTATAGGAAATGTCATACAAGCCTCCGAGAAAATTGTGCTAAGGAATAATAAGAACGAGCTGAATAACCGAACTGCCACACTGGTGTCCTGTGTCAACTATGCTCACGTCTTACACAAAGGTGAACTACCATATTCGAGATAAACAACAAAAACCACGGTTTTTTAGGCCAATGGATAGACCACCCGTCAATTTTTCACGGAAATCACCGCTGATATTCTTCACATTCCGGATACGGGAAACGTTTTCACGAGCAAGACGAGACTATTGTTTCAGGGTTTCCAGAAGCCGCCGCCGCCCGGTGTCTCGATGACGAAGATATCGCCCGGAGCCATTTCAATTTCATCATTGCCCTGCAAGGCGACCATGCTTCCATCCGCCCTGATGACATAATTCCTGCCACAATCACCGGACTCGCCGCCCTCAAGCCCCCAGGGCGCTGTTTCACGGTGTGACGAAAGGATGGTGGCTGTCATCGGTTCAAGAAAGACCATCCTCCGGGTAACCCCGTCACCTCCCTTGAAACGCCCGCCTCCTCCTGAATTCTGTCTGATACTGAAAGATTCCAGCCGGACGGGGAAACGGTACTCGATGACTTCAGGGTCTGTCATCCGGGTATTGGTCATATGGCTGTGCACACCGCTTGTTCCATGATGATCCGGTCCGGCACCGGTACCGCCGCAGATGGTTTCATAATTCTGGTAGACCTCGTTTCCATAGACAAAATTGTTCATCGTTCCCTGCGAGGCGGCCAGCACCTTGAGAGCCCCGAACAGCGTATCCGTAATCGCTTGCGAGACTTCAGTATTTCCTGAAATGACCGCCGCCGGATATGAGGGACTGATCATCGTCTGAGGCGGTACCACTATCTTCAGCGGTTTGAGGCATCCCTCATTGAGCGGAATCTCATCATCGACAAGGGTTCTGAACACATAAAGAACAGCAGCCCGGCAAACAGCCAGCGGTGCATTGTAGTTCCCGGAGTTCTGCAGGGAAGTGCCGGTGAAATCAATTACGGCTTCCCTCTCTTCCCTATTTACCTGGATGGAAACAGCGATCTGCATGCCGCCATCCAGGTGATTTATGAAACTGCCGTCTTTCAAGACATCAAGTACCCGCCGGACAGACTCTTCCGCATTATCCTGGACATGTTGCATATAGGCGTGCACGACATCGAGACCGAATTGCTCGACCATCTTGCGCAGTTCCTGAACACCCGTTTCATTGGCGGCTATCTGGGCGGTAAGATCAGCCATGTTTTGATCGATATTTCGGCAGGGATAGCGGCCCGAACCAAGCAGTTCTCGGGTCTGGCTCTCACGCAGGACACCATTGTCAACCAGCAGGAAATTATCGATCAGCACCCCTTCTTCATCGATATGGGTGCTGTCAGGCGGTGAAGATCCCGGTGTACGGCCACCGATATCGGCGTGATGCCCCCGGGATCCGGCATAAAAGAGAACATCCCTCCCCTTCTCATCAAATACCGGGGTGATAACGGTAACATCAGGCAGGTGCGTGCCGCCGTTATAGGGCGCGTTAAGCATATAAACCGATCCCGGCCGCATGCTTTCGCGGTTTTCCCTGATGACGGTCTGCACCGAATCGCTCATGGAACCAAGATGCACCGGCACATGCGGTGCATTGGCAACCAGTTCACCGCGGTTGTTGAAAATGGCGCAGGAAAAATCCAGCCGCTCCTTGATGTTTACCGAGTAGGATGTGTTGGCGAGCGTTGCTCCCATCTGCTCGGCGATGGACATGAAGAGATTATTAAACACTTCAAGCATCACCGGATCGACATGGGTGCCCACAGCCTCGGCCCGGGGTCGGGGAAGATAGCGCTCCAGCAGCAGGTGTCTGCGCTCGTTAAGGTGCGCCTGCCAACCCGGTTCCAGCACCACAGTTCCCGTTTTCTCAAGAATAATCGCCGGCCCCTTTATCGATTGCTGAGGCAGCAGCATCTCCCGCTCAAACAATGGTGTCCTCTGCCGGCTGCCGCTCATAAAGACGTCTGCATGATCAACCGGTTGGGGCTGTTTATCCGTTCGCCTGTCGTCGATAACCTCATCATTTACCGAATCGGCTCGACCAATGGCCTCAATGGCGACGGCCTCAACCACCAGCCCCCGCTCCCTGGCGATAAAGCCGAACCGCCGGCGGTGGGACTGCTCAAAGGCTGACCTCATCTCTTTGACACTGCCAAATTCAAGGGGCAGAAAACTATCTGTTCCCTCATAACGGACATGTACCTTACGTACGATGGTGATACGGCTCTGCTCTATCCCCTGTGCCTGCAATTCGAAACAGGCATCTTTTTCCCGGGGAGAACTGAGCGTCTCAATAATGCTGACAACATTTTCATCAAGCGGTTTTTCCACCTGGACCTCCCGCATGGCGGTGATATTGGCAAGACCCATACCGTAGGCCGAGAGAACACCAGCAAACGGGTGCAGAAATATCCGGGTCATACCAAGCGCATCGGCGACAAGACAGGCGTGCTGGCCTCCGGCACCGCCAAAACAGTTCAGGGTATAACGGGTAACGTCATAGCCCCGCTGTACCGATATTTTTTTGATGGCATTTGCCATATTCTCCACAGCAATACGCAAAAAGCCATCGGCGACCTGCTCCGGCGATTGGCTTTTTGTGCCTGTCGCCTCAGCTATGTCGTCAGCCAAGGTCGAGAATCGAACGGCAACCACCTCATAATCGAGCGGTTCATCGGCGGCAGGGCCAAAAACAGGAGGGAAATAGCCCGGCTGAATTTTACCGAGCATCACGTTGCAGTCGGTAACCGTCAGAGGACCGCCGCGCCGGTAGCAGGCCGGCCCCGGATTGGCGCCGGCTGAATCCGGTCCGACCCGATAACGGGAACCGTCAAAATGAAGTATCGAGCCCCCCCCCGCAGCAACAGTATGTATATGCATCATCGGTGCACGCATGCGTACACCGGCCACCATTGTTTCAAAACTCCGCTCATAACTTCCGCTAAAATGTGCCACATCGGTTGAAGTCCCTCCCATATCAAAACCGATGAGTTTGCGGTAGCCGCTCATTTCCGCCGTCTTTACCATGCCAACCACACCGCCAGCAGGCCCTGAAAGGATGGCATCCTTGCCCTGGAACATTCCGGCATCGGTAAGTCCGCCATTTGACTGCATGAACATCAACCGCGTCGCCCTTTCTCCCTGGGCGCCGAGGTCCCCGGCAACCTGATCGACATATCGACGCAAAATGGGAGACAGGTAGGCATCAACCACGGTGGTATCTCCGCGCGGAACCAGTTTCATCAGCGGACTTACCTCATGGCTGGTCGATACCTGGGTAAAGCCGATGGTACGGGCGACTGCTGCGATTCGCTGCTCATGATCGGGGTAGCGGAAGCCATGCATACAGACAATGGCTACTGCGCGAATGCCCTTCCTGTAGGCCGGAAGCAGGTCCTGATAAACACTATCTTCATCCAGCGAGGTGATGATAGTGCCGTTTGCGTCTACCCGTTCCGCCACCTCAATAACCTCCTCATAAAGCATCTCAGGCAGGATGATATGGCGTGCAAAAAGTCGAGGACGGCTCTGAGTGCCGATACGGAGCGCGTCGGCAAATCCCCGGGTGATCGCGAGCAGGGTACGATCACCCGTTCTCTCTAACAGCGCATTGGTGGCGACCGTTGTACCCATCTTGACATGTTCGATCCGGTTGGCGGGAATGGGATCACCCTTCTTCACTCCCAATAAATCCCTCATACCCTGCAGGGCCGCATCACGGTATTGCTCAGGATTTTCAGAAAGCAGCTTATGGGTAAGAACCGCACCTTCAGGGGTTCTCGCCACGATATCGGTGAAAGTACCGCCGCGATCGACCCATATTTTCCACATTCCTTCTTTTTTTGCCTGCATCTGAATACCCGGCTGCTTCTAACATTATAATGATTTTTTATCGATAAAACGGCACCATAGCAACATACTGCCACCGGTTTAACAGAAAATCAAGCGCTTACCCCCGCGTTCATGAACATTTTTCTTTAATGCTGGTAAATCACAAGACTCCTCGCCGAGCAGATGGTTTCAACTCGCGAAATTTTCAGCTTAATGGATGCATTTTTTTAACCTGTTCATGGTGGTCATTATAAAAGCAGTTTCCTGCCTCACCCATAAACTCCAAACAAGAGGCAAGGATCATGAAACATATAAAACGATTGTTTTTTGGCCTTATCGGTCTGATGCTGTGCAGTTTCACCACCAGCTTCGCAGCGACTGATTATATCACCTGGGATATGCCGACGCCCTATCCTGACAAGATCTTTCACACCCAGAATATCATTGAGTTTGCCGCTGACATAAAACAGCTTACCGACGGCAAACTCGCCATTAAAGTCCATTCGACACGTTCACTTTTCAAGCATCCGGAAATCAAGAATGCGGTAAGGGGCGGTCAGGTGCAGATTGGCGAGTTATTTCTTATCATATGGATTGATACATGACCATTGGTGAAGGACTGGATAATCGCATTAAGAATTCCGTTACCGGGAATTAAGTATACTGTCCCCGCAATTAGCCATTATCATGGATGTCCCCGCAATTAGCCGCCAGCCATTCGTTCACCGCCGCCTCGACCTGCTGCCATCCCCGGCACCGGCAACTTTTTACCCCCGTCTTATAGGTTCTGTTCCAGGGTCGATCAAAGAGCAGAACCGGCAGCGCCATCTCCCGGGTGAGATAATCCGCCATTTTTGGAGAATCCTCTACTCCGATATCAAACGGCATACACGCCAGCTGCTCAAGGGTTATGGCAATAGCTTCGTCAGTGCCGTTCCAGTTATATTTGTCTACCATGGTAAACGAGTGATACGGAATTTTCCTGTCTTCCAGCCATTGCAGGGAGGCCTCGGCGGCAGCGGTATGCCTCCCCGTCAGGATCGACAGGGAAAAGCCCATCTCTTCCCAGTTGCGCAGAACATTCAGCACCCCCTCAAGCGGTTTCAGTCCGAGAATAAATTCAGGCTCATGAGCACGGCCAAACAAGTGGCGATTCTGTGCATCATCAAGTCCAAAGGACTTCTGCAGGTTAAAGGAAAAGACCTCCTCGAAGTCCACATGCAGATCAAATTCGCGCGCCAGCAATGCAAGGTATGCTCCTGCCGTATCACACAGCACATCATCCATATCAAGATAAATATTCACGCACTGACACCTCTGCCGATAAAGAGACTAAAAGCCTTTTATTAAACACTTCCGGCCGCTGCAGGCAACAGGAGAAAAGCAGTCCTCGCACCCAAAGACACCCCGGTTCAGGTATGATAACCCATCCGACCGACTGCTCGTGAGTGGCAAAAAGCGGCTTGACTTCAGCCGATGTTTGCTTTCGCTTAACGAAGGCTTATCTTTTACTGGTCGTTTTCCCTAACCTTGACCGTTCATCACGAGCTCCGTAACGCGTCGGCCGCAAACCCGAACCGGGCTCAGCCAGGCCTCCGTCGCGCTGTTAATCAGCCATGTCGAGTGGTGATATTGTTTTACCAGCGGTTACATGGCATATTGCCCAGAAACTGGAAGGGGAATAGCCGATATCCGGACATCAGCCTGACACAAACTGAAAACGCATGATACAATTATGTTTACTGTCGACCAGGTAATAGCCGAATATTATCCAGCTCTTAACAAGAGAAAAATTTATGCATCGATTGTCAAGTCTGTTCTGAGGCACCTGCTCCACGAACAATTTTTTCTCGATTTTGCAGAGAAATACCCGCACCTGCAGGGCATCGAATTCGTTGAACAGGCACTTGATTATTTCCATTTCAGTTTTTCGGTATCCAACCAGGATCGCTCCAACATTCCTGCCAACGGCAGGGTAATGATTATTGCCAATCATCCGATTGGCTCCCTTGACGGTCTGGCCCTATTAAAACTGATCCATGAAATTCGATCGGATGTCAAAATTGTTGCCAACGATCTGCT
Source organism: uncultured delta proteobacterium (assembly GCA_963745765.1). Lineage (GTDB taxonomy): Bacteria > Desulfobacterota > Desulfobulbia > Desulfobulbales > Desulfocapsaceae > Ww85. Next base: position 48,915 of record CAVUYQ010000023.1, read on the forward strand.
CATGTCCCTTGTTCCGCTGCGCTCCTGCCTCCTTCCCGTTCGGGTTCTTACCGGCAAAAGCGGTAAACACCATATCCAGCTGATCAACAGGACACTGAGCAATGAGGGAGCGGTTATCATGTTTCCTTCCGGGGAAGTTTCCCGGTTCGGTACCCGGGGTGTTCGGGACGGTCAGTGGCATAAGGGCTTTTTGAAGATAGCACAACGGGCCAAAGCACCTATTCTGCCCGTCCACATCAAAGGCCGCAATTCAATACCCTTCTATTGTGCCTCACTTCTGATAAAACCACTTTCCACCCTGTTGCTCGTCGGACAGATGTTTCACCAGCGCGAAAAGCAGATCAGCATGACAATCGGCTCAATCATTCCCTACGATGCCTACCGGAATCTGCCGATCCATACAAAAGAAAAAGTCAAGCTCTTCAAGAAACATCTCTATCGCCTCGACTCAGGAAAGAAGCTGCTGTTAGCTACCGAGACAGCCATCGCCCATCCGGAACGCAAAACAGACCTTAAAAAAGCCATGCGGCATGGTGATCTGCTTGGCAGGACCCCGGACGGGAAGTCTATCTATCTTTTTGAAACACCGGATCCTTCACCGATTCTCAGGGAGATAGGCAGGCTGCGCGAATTAACCTTCCGCTCAATTGGAGAAGGAACCGGCAAACGGCGGGATCTTGATCACTTCGATCAATATTACCAGCACCTTCTTCTCTGGGATGAAGATGCACTGGAAATTGTCGGCGCCTACCGTTTTGTTGACGCCGGTCGTGTTGTAAAAGAAAAAGGAGCGGAAGGGCTCTATACCGGCAGTCTTTTCAAACTCGATCAGGACAGGAGCTATTTTCTGGAAAACGGCCTGGAGCTTGGACGCAGCTTTGTCCAGCGACGCTATTGGGGGAAACGCAACCTCGACTACCTCTGGTACGGCATCGGTGCTTATCTGGCCAAACGGCCTGATTACCGATACCTCTTCGGCCCGGTCAGTATAACCAACGCCACCCCGCAAGCGGCAAAAGAGCTCCTCATCTACTTTTACAAACTCTACTTCTCAGCCGACACGACCATTTCCCTCTCCCGAAATCCATTCATCTTCTCACAACCACCCTCAGCGTTGCAGATGGAATTTTGCGGAAACGACTTTCGTGCTGATTTCAAAAAATTGAAATCATTATTAAGCAACCTTGGCACGGCCGTTCCGCCGCTCTACAAACAGTATACGGAACTCTGCGAACCTGGTGGCGTCGTCTTTCTCGATTTCAATATTGATGCGGCATTCAACAATTGTGTCGATGGGCTGGTCATCGTTGATACTGAAAAACTTAAGGAACAGAAACGAAAACGTTACATGGAGAACAGCATTTTAGTGTAATATAATTGAAACAGTATCTTAATTCACACATTCCGGGAGGTGATACAGCGAAACGATGATGTAACGGCCCGGTGGCCAGGGCGTGCCACCACCGCACAAAATGTAATCAAGAATCTACGCCGGAAGAACTATTATGCCGACACGCAAGAAGATTTTCATTCTCGATACCAACGTAATCCTGCACGACAGTTCCTGCATCCACCACTTTGATGAACATGACATTATCATCCCCATCTCAATCCTTGAAGAACTTGACCAGTTCAAGAAGGGCAGTCAGATAATCAATTTTCATGCCCGTGAGTTTGTCAGGGAACTGGACATGCTGAGTGAGGACAAACTGTTTAATGGCGGGATTCCGATTGGCGACGGAAAAGGCAATATTTCAGTGCGTCTTGACATGGACCCGCACCCCGACCTTCGCAAAATATTCCCGAACGTTGAAAAGATAGATCACCGGATCCTCAATATTGCCTATCATACGGCTTTAGAAAGGAAAAAGCACCGTGTCATCCTGGTAAGCAAGGATGTCAATCTCCGCATGAAGGCCCGGTCCCTGAAACTGTCTGCCGAAGATTATACAACTGATCATGTGAGTGACCCTGCACACCTGTACTCGGGCTGTCGCTATGAAGAGAATATTCCGGCACGGCTGATCGAACAGCTCTATGAACAGGGCGGTAGTCTCTCGACTGACGATTATCATCCGGAAAACCCTCTGCATCCCAACGAGTATATCGTTCTGCGCAACGGAAAGAAATCAGCGCTTGCCTCGTTTATGCTCGGTGAGTTTGAAAACGAATTCGTTATCAAGCGGGTAAACAAGGAGTGCGTTTACGGCATTAACCCGCGGAATGCAGAACAATCTTTTGCCGTTCATGCATTACTTAACCCCAACATCAAACTGGTGACAATCTCGGGAAAGGCCGGAACAGGAAAAACCCTGCTGGCACTCGCCGCAGCTCTTGAAACGAGATCCAGCTACCGGCAGATATTACTTACACGACCGGTCATGCCGCTGTCCAACAAAGATATTGGCTACCTGCCGGGTGATATCCAGTCGAAAATTAAACCGTATATGCAGCCACTGTATGACAACCTTGGTGTCATCAGGGGACAATTCCCTGAAAAAAGCGAGATGTTCCAGCGACTCCAGAAAATGCTCGATGAAGAAAAACTGGCGATTGAACCACTGGCCTATATCCGCGGCCGCAGCCTGGTAAAAATGTACATGATCGTGGACGAGGCCCAGAATCTGACCCCGCACGAGGTTAAAACCATCATAACCAGGGCGGGAGAAGGAACCAAAATCGTACTAACCGGAGATATCAACCAGATAGATCACCCTTACCTCGGCATCCGATCCAATGGCTTGAGTAACCTGATTGATAAAATGCAGGGACAGAATCTCTATGCCCATATCGACCTTCGCAAAGGAGAACGATCAGAACTGGCAGAACTGGCAAGCAATATACTCTAGGGTACCCTGGAAGCAGGAAATCCAGGTTTCTAAGCATCATGAAACCTGGTGGAGCAACTTTTCTAAATTAAAAAAAAAGGGCCTGCTCGAAAGCAAGGCCCAATATGTAAAAGCTCCATCCGGAGCCAGTGTGGTGCTCGGTTAAGCGCAATCAGAACTCAGTTGATTGCCAAGCGCATCAACTATAATGACTGCTATTCGAAAAGCAACTTCTTTTTAGAAAAAGTTTGCATCGCCGGCATTTAAGCGCTAAGGCAAGACTACCGGTGCCGTGATACTGCCCGATTATCAATCGGCAAGAGAGAGTGAAGGTCTAGAAAACCTTTCCCGACCACCCGTACAACCAAAGAGTATCTTGAAATCCGATTATTCAAGGTGGCCCTAAATCTTGATTTTAGCCCGACAACGCTCCTATGAAAATCCTTGTTATCCTTGGCAGTCCCCGCAAAAACGGCAATAGTGAGGCCGCAGCCCGCATTATCTGCTCCACCCTGGATGAGGCCTTTGGCAGTGAGACAGAATATATCCGTCTTGTATCCCGTAAGATCGCTCCGTGCATAGCCTGCGGGGGATGTGAGAAAACGGGAATGTGTATTATCAAAGACGATATGCAGGGTCTCTACGAAAAAATTGACCTGGCCGATATTATCCTGCTGGTAAGCCCAACCTATTTCTATGGCCTCAGTGCCCAGATCAAGGCCTTCATTGACCGGATCCAGGCCCGCTGGTCCAGACGATACCTCTTGAAAATGCGTACCAGACTGGATGAAAAGCGGCTCGGCTACCTGATCTGCACCGCGGCTACCCACGGAAAGAAACTGTTTGACGGTTCTATTCTGGTGGCAAAATCCTGCTTCGACGCCATAGACATGACCTACGGTGGAGCCTTTGTTGTCAGAGGTGTTGATGAAAAAAGTGCGCTGGAAAATCGCCCGGACGAGATAGAGCAGGCTGAAGCGTTTGCTCTGGAGATTATCAGAACATATCAATCCTGATAATCTCCAGTCACCCTATTGGTTGTTTTTCCCGAATAAGACGTCAGGATCTCTCAAATATTCAGGTTATTCGTATATCGCTTTACAAAGGAGTACTGCTTTTTCGTTCCGGCCGCCCACCTTCACTGCCTATTACAAGGAAATGGTGGGACCGCAGGGTCTGACTCTTATGGTAGGCAGTGAAAAGCTGTGCGATCAGCCCGAATAACAGGAATTATCTGTCAACACCCTGCTGTTTATTAAGAAAACCCAGCACAATCTCATTAAAATCGGCACTCTGTTCGATGTTGGGAAGATGTGCTGCGTTTGCCAGAACCGCCAGTTCTGAGCCGGCAATACCCCGGTGCAAATCCTCTGCGGCGGAAACCGGGCAGGCCGGGTCCTCGGCACCGACCAAAATAAGGGTTGGCACGGTAATCTCAGACAGCTTATCACACAGGAACATATCCCTTATGGCCTGGGCACAGGCGATGTAGCCCTCAACCCCCGTACCAAGAATCATGTTGCGGACTTTTGCAAGGTCCTCTTTGCCGGTTTCGTGGAACGACGGGGTAAACCAGCGTTCAAGAGTCCCTGCTGCGAGCGCCTCAATTCCCTTTTCCCGGGCAGCGGCGATACGTTCGTTCCACACGGATTTCGGCCGCATGACACAGGCAGTGTCGCACAATACCAGCGATAAAAGTTTCTCAGGGTAACGAGCTGCAAGCAGCTGACCGGTAAATCCCCCCATGGACAGTCCGACAAAATGCACGGCAGCGATGTCTAAAGCTTCAAGGAGGGCACAGGCGTCATCGGCCAGAAGTTCTACACTATAGGGACCGGGTGTCGTCTGGGTGGCACCATGCCCACGCTGGTCGTAGCGCAATACCCGATAGTGGCTGTCCAGCGCCTGCAGCTGGTAATCCCACATAGTGTAATTCGACATCAAGCTGTTGCTGAGCATCACCACGGGAGCTTGTTCAGGCCCGTCAAGGCGATAGTTGATGTCGATTTCGTTCACTTTTATTGTTGAGCCCATGGTACGATTCTCCTCTAACCTGACGTTCATAAAAAAACAACAGTAGCCATTTATAATTTAACCATATCAATAAGTTATTCGGTGCTTTTGCAAATATGCAGATGACACCGTTTGTACCCTTTAGCATCAATGATGAAAAAACAGAATTTTCAGGCTAAAAGACAATTCCTCTCTTCGTGCAGGCAGGACGATACCAGCTGCCACGTCCTCCACCGCATGGCCGTTCCTTCCAAAATAACAACCCTGAAAAAAGCTTTACTTACAAGACAGGCAGTCATATTACCATAGATCGGCCGGATGGAAGTGACTGCCGTTTATCTCCTCTTTCCGGCAACAATTCGATATCAACAGCGACACCACCTATCACTATTATTTACTTTCATCCTATTCTCAGTTAGATATAGATATATCGGCGTGATCTCGTTTCGTTCGACTTCACGTCACGTACTTTACCACAACTACAGGAGATTACGTTACTTGAATCATTGGCGCTTCAGCCTGACCACCAAGGCCCTCTTTTTTGTGTTCTGCTATTTCTCCGGGATACTTGTCATGTGGAATGCTTCCCGCAATGACCTGATTACGGCAGAAGAAAAATCAAAATTCCTGGAGATTGCCTATCAACTGGACAATGCTATCCTCGAGGCACGGCGATACGAAAAAAACTTCCTGCTCTATAAAACGCAGGAATCCTTCCAGGAAAATAGCCGATATATACAAGAAGCGGAGAATACCATCGTTTACATTCATGGCCAGCTGGAAAATCTGAAAGCCATTCCAATGCTCCAGGAACTTGCGCAATCAATTCATGCTTATCGCGATCATTTTACAAAACTTGCCGGGGACAGGTCATCGAATATCTCCGATTACGAACAGATCGTCAGCGATACCAGGGATCTTGGCAAACTAATGACAACCCAGAGTGCAAATCTGCTTGAGTTCGAGCGCTCTCAGGTCCATTATATTCTTCGTGGTTTGGGCAACCGGATACATTTCTGGTCGCTGGTGGCGATCTCCGTGGGTATTTTGCTGCCGATTATTACCTTTTTCATGATTTTCAAGCCGCTCAATGTGATCAAAAAAGCGGTCAATGATATTGCCAATGGCAAGTTTAAACGTATTGAAGTCCTCAACACCCGGGATGAAATGCAGCAGGTGATGGAGGCCTTTAATACTATGGTTAATGAACTGGAAAGGCGCCAGGATCAGCTGGTACAATCAAAAAAACTATCATCCATAGGAACACTCACCGCAGGCGTTGCCCACCAGCTCAACAACCCGCTTAATAATATCTCAACTTCCTGCCAGATCGCCACGGATGATCTGGATTCCGGCAACCCCGAACTGATACTGCGCATGCTCAAAAATATTGATCAAGAGACCCTGAGAGCCCGTGATGTCGTGAAGGGATTGCTCGAATTTTCAAGAGTGCAGGAATTCAAGCTCAAGCCGGCCAATCTCACCGATGTCGTCACCCGGGCAATCAGACTGGTGCAGAGTCAGGTTCCTGCAGATATTTCAACAACCCTGAAGATTCCTGCCGACCTGGTAGTACCCATGGATGTGCAGCGCATACAGGAAGTCTTTTTGAACCTTATCATTAATGCCGTCCAGGCAATTGAGCAACAAGGCGCAATCACCATCTCGGCTGAAATACAGGAAAGCGAAGATATGGTTGTGATTGAAATTCACGATACCGGCCCGGGGGTTCCCAAAGAAATCCAGGGACAATTATTTGACCCGTTTTATACCACCAAGGACGAGGGTAAAGGGACCGGACTTGGTCTCTCGGTTGTTTACGGTATAATCCAGAAACATCGCGGCAACATCACGGTGGCCAGTGAACCGGGCCAGGGAACCTCCTTTTTCATCAGCCTGCCATTATCTTTAAAAGAGAATCCTGAATCATGATAGCAGTTCTACCAGCCAAAACGGTGCTCGTCGTTGATGACGAGGAGATAGCCAGAGAGAACCTCGCCCATATCCTGGCTAAATCCGGTTATCAGACGCTGCTCGCTGCTGATGGGAGTGAAGCTATCGCTCTGATGGAACGCCAGGAGGTCGATCTCGTCATCACCGATCTGCGGATGAAGGGAAAGGATGGCATGGAGGTTCTGGCAGCCACAAAACGGTTGTGGCCTGCAGCAGAGGTTCTTGTTGTCACCGGCTATGCGAGTATAGATACGGCGGTTGATGCCATGCGTCAGGGTGCCTATTACTACCTGGCAAAACCTTTGAACATGAAAGAGCTGCAGGCAATCATTCCTAAAGCACTCGAACGGAGTGCAATGCAGCAGGAACTCAAGCGACTGAGACAACATATCTCAAACAGCAGCGGAACGGCCAAGATTATCGGGCAAAGCTCAAAAACCATGGTGCTCAGGGAACAGATATCCCAGGTTGCCCAGCTCGACTGCAATGTCCTGATTCTCGGAGAGACGGGATCGGGAAAAGAGCTGGTGGCGCGAACAATCCATGAATTGAGCGGCCGTTCCAACAAGAGAATCGTTACACTCAATTGCGGTACGTTTACCGAAGACCTTATGAGCAATGAACTTTTCGGCCATGAACAGGGCGCCTTTACCGGTGCCGAGAAGGTCAAGAAAGGTCTGCTTGAATGTGCCGAAGGCGGAACCGTCTTTTTTGACGAGATCGGAGAATTATCTTTAGCCATGCAGGTAAAGCTTTTGCGCGTTCTGCAGGAGCGAACCCTGATGAGGGTGGGCGGTTCTGAAGAGATAGCAATAGACATCAGGGTCCTTGCCGCAACCAACAGAAACCTCAAGGAAGCAACTGAAACAGGAGCATTCCGCAAGGATCTCTATTACCGCCTCAATGTCATCACCATCCAGGTCCCGTCACTTGTTGAACGAAGAAATGATATTCCTCTGCTCGCCAACCACTTTCTGCAGAAGCATGCCGAACCAAGCAGAACTCCACCGCAACTCTCTGAAATGGCGGCAGAACGATTAAAACAGTACGAATACCCGGGCAACATCAGGGAACTGGAGAATATCATCCAGCGCATTCTGATCACCTGCCGGGAAGATATTATTGAGCCCCACCATATTGTGGATGATGTGGGCCCTGAATCGGCAGCCGGATCCAGTCTCCAGAATCAATCCTGGCCGACCCTGGAAGAACATGAAAAAAACTATATTCTTGAAGTCCTCGATGAAGTGGAAGGCAAACGATCGGAAGCGGCAAGAATTCTCGGCATAGACCGCGTATCGCTCTGGCGCAAGATCAAACGATACGGCCTGGAAAACCCTGATCTTTAATCTTCAGCTCAAGGTTCACCGCACTCCTCTTCCCTTAGACAGGATCCAACCCCTTTTAAATCAGTACCAGATCAATCACTTCATCGGCATTTTTTACCATCTTCACCTCAAGACCTGCAGTCACATCCTTTGGCAGGGCCATCACTTCATCCCTGTTGGCCTCAGGCACCAATACCAGTAAAATCCCTGCCCGTTGAGCAGCGAGAATTTTTTCCCGAATTCCGCTTATAGGCAGGATTCGGCCACTGAGCGTCATTTCACCGGTCATGGCAACACTGCACCGTGCGGGACGTCCGGTCAGCAGTGATAACAGGGCGGCAAAGATGGTAATCCCGGCAGAAGGTCCATCTTTGGAAATACTGCCGGCAGGGATATGAATATGGATATTCCAATCCTTGAATAAATCCTGGGAAACAGCAAATTCGCCGGCTCTGCTTCGTATCAGGCTCAGGGCGGTCTGTGCAGATTCCTGCAGAACCTCACCCAGTGAACCAGTCATTATCAGGCCGCCGTTGCCTACCATCTTGGCCGTCTCGATACTGATAATCTCTCCTCCGCTTTCCGACCAGACAAGCCCGATGGTAATGCCGACCCGATCATCTCCTTCTGCAGCTTCACGATGGAATTTCCTTGGCCCGAGAAAAGAAACCACCGTTTCAACATCAACATTCGTCACATCAGAGCCTTTTTCAGAAGCAAGCTTCAACAATGCTATTTTTCTACAGACATGGGCAATTTCCCTTTCCAGGTTGCGCACCCCTGATTCACGTGTGTAATCGCTAATGATGCGGGATACGCCCTCATCCGAAAAGGTAATGTCATGCCTGTTCAGACCTGTCGCCTTCAACTGGCGGGGAATGACAAACTGTTGAGCAATCATCATTTTTTCATGTTCGGTATAGCCGCTGAAGGTAAGAACCTCCATACGGTCGAGCAAAGGTCCCGGCAGTTTAGAGAGATCATTGGCGGTGGCCATGAACATGATATTTGAGAGGTCGAACGGGATATCCAGGTAATGATCAACATATTTATTATTCTGTTCGGGATCGAGTACTTCGAGAAGCACTGATGCGGGATCACCCCGAAAATCCTGGCCGATTTTATCCAGCTCATCCAGCATAAAGACCGGATTGTTGACGCCGGTTCTCTTCAGCTCGGTCAGAACCCTGCCCGGCATCGCTCCGACATAGGTTCGACGATGTCCCCGCAATTCTGCTTCATCCCGCAAACCGGCAACCGAAACCCTTACAAAATTTCGATGCAACGATTCGGCAATGGCTCTGCCGACAGAGGTTTTACCAGTGCCGGGAGGGCCGCTAAAACAAAGAATCGGCCCCCGGCCCAGGTCGACAGAACGCTGCTGTTCGAGCACCTCTTTAACCGTTTTTCTCAATTCGTCGAGGTTCACCGGTTTTCCAAGATAATGAGCCGCACCTTTTTTCAAAGCCTCAACGGCCGAATTCACGGTTGCAAAACCGGTTACCATGACAACCTGGGTTTCGGGGAACTGCCGGGTAATATGCCCTAACAATTCAATGCCATCCATCTGATCCATTTTCAGGTCAGTGATAACCAGATCGATGTCATTTTTGTTCAGTACCTCGAGGGCAGCTAAACCATTTGCTGCGGTGAGGCAATGATAGCCATCTTTGAGCAGCACATGCTGCATATTTGACCTGGCAATTTCTTCGTCATCGACAATCAGGATATGAGGCTGGACATTTCCCCGCAGTGTTTTGGCGGCAAGAAATTCAAGGATACGCTGCTTGACCTGCAGCAGTCCGCAATGTCTTGAATCAAGAACTTTCTGGGCTCGCTGGAGATCAAAGTTCCCTGGTGAACTCACGCGCCAGGGAAGATCAAGAAGCATATCAATATAATTAATACCGACCGTGTATTCAGCCACGGACGGATCCGTTTTCTCAAGTTTACCCAATTCCTTATACGCTGCATCTGAGGCATAGGACGGCAGATCGGTAGACTCGATCCTGGTTCGTATTTTTGCCAGTAAAGACGGCTCGGCAAGAGACTCCTCTTCCTTACTCCTGTTCGTATCCGCTGGTTTCCTGAAAAACATGTTTACACTCCTGACTTATGTCCACTCCTTTTGTCGCTCCCCTGAACAAACCGATGATAACCGGTCTGGAAGGTATCGCATGGAGCCGCGGGAAAAATACCTATTCGAAAAACTGTGGGCAGAGATGCCCGCACACGTTCTCTCAATCTATCCCGAATAGTTCAGGCTACCCCCTAACCACCAGTAAGTCGAATATTTTTTGCCTGCTGGCGGGAACCGGACAAGCCGCCGGTATTACTTCAAGCGCTATAATCGGTGCGGTAATCAGAGGTAGGGGCCGTTCACGAGACACTGGTTTCATGCCGTGACAGAGACGGCACCGAGGAAAACACCCGGTAATTGAGCACCGTCAAGGCGGCAGCAGGGGGCATCATGCGGACATTGGCACGGCTGCTTATTTGTACCGAAAAGACAAAAAAAGCAGCCGGTGAGGCCACTGTCTGTCATGACACATAACGTCGCAGCTCAGGACGTCGAGAGGCCGGTTTGCGAGTGGTCTTCACGGTTGGCCCGGAATGTTTGCTTATCCTCGGATTCTTGTTTTTGGTTGTTTTTTCACCGGTGAGATCGGAACAGTAAAAAAACATGTACCAATCACTCCGCTGCACCGGTTGCCTCTCATGATCCGCACTTCTTTTCCCTGAGGTAAAGCGATCCACGTAAGCTAATAATTTCCAGATCAGGTCCAGAGCACAGACACCAAATACGAGGGCGGCAAATAATACAATGGGTTCCATAACGGCACCTTTTTGTTTAATGTATTTATCCGTTCATTCTTCCCGTCTTCCTTGCCTCTTTGGCCGGATGACACTACCCGGCTCATTTCTCAAGTTACTGGAGTTATCTCCCTGAAATGTTTGGGGGAGATAACTCCCTGGCAACTCTGGCAGGCAATGCCTGAAAACTTCACAACAACAAGAATTCGAGGTGTCGCCAAAAACTACCCGGCCCTCAACTAACATTCTCCTGGGCGAGTCTGCCCCGTTTTTCCGCCTTGTCCTGTAATATACCTTTGATCATTGCCAGGGAAATAATAATCCCGGCAACAGCAAGTGCCGCAATCAAGGCCCAAAAGCTTACATTGTCAAGCAATCTGAAAAGCGACACGTGTAATTGCGGAATGATATCCAGGTCAGCAAGATAACCTGGGACCTTGGCACCACGGGATACGGCAACGATGAGCATAACGGCGGCCATTACCAGCTTGATGGTGTAATCCTTGACATAGGTTGTCCCGAGAGCACCTAATTGTACGCCAATTAATGATCCTGCCAGAATGAGCAGGGTCATGCGAATATCGATGAGACCGGATATCCCCCATTGTATAGAACCCCAAGCCCCCATGATGAAGGCCACAATCAGTTCTGTCGCACTCGCCACAAGCGCTGATGCGCCGACGACATAAATCATGCCCGGCACACCGATAAATCCGCCAACAGCGATGGTTGCCGCAAGCATGCCGGTAAGCAATCCAACAGGGACCGTTACCCAGGCAGAAATCCGGACGTTGGCCACCTTGAACTCCATCATCGGCCACAACTCGATTTTCTGCAGCGAAAGAGCAAGTTTTGAGACCTTTGCCTCAAGGTTGCCTTTTGATAATTTAATGGCATCACTCAGGACATAGGCTCCAACAACGACTAACACCAGGACAAAAACGATGCTCACATAGAGATTCGAACCAGCATTACCCCAGTGATTAAGGATGATTTTCTGAACTTTAATACCAATCTGGACGCCAATAATGGCAGTGGCTGCCATGACCAGGCCAAGCTTGACATCAGCCTGCCCGTATTTCCAGCGTTTGTAAGCGCCAACCATGGCTTTGGGAAATTTATGGCACATATTGCTGGCAACAGCCACCGCGCCGGGCGCACCAAGCGACATCATTGCCGGTGTGAGCACAAAAGCACCTCCGGAACCAATAAATCCGGAGAGCAAACCGCCTATGAGCCCAACAATAAGGAGTGCAATGATTTTGGTGACCGTCATCTCAAAAAACATTATCGAGATATCCTTGATGACATTGGGCCCGGCATGGCTATCAAGACTGACCATTACCTTTTTATTAAGGGTAATATCCTCAGGAGTGATGTAGTCGCCAAAATTCAGTACTCTCGGTTCACTCTGTCCGTCTACCTGGATGGTGGCAGTTTTATTTGCTGCATCAACCTTGGTAAAAACACCCTTCATTACATTTGCGGGCGGTCCACCCTCGGCATGCGCATCTTTTATGAAGCGGCGTAAGCAACAATGCCGCAAAGAGTATAATGAAAAACTTTTTCATGAACTTTTTCTCCCGATCCTGTTGTTTTAAGCTTTTATGCCTTCTTTGGTTCAAGACCGAGAACACTGAGCAGGTTACTGGCAAAAGCACCATGGATGAAAGAAAAACCAAATGCCGTTCCCACAGGGAGCGCTGCCCACCATCCGCCTAGCGTATAGGTGTTGGTGACTAATGCTTCATTAGACATGAGCAGCACGTATGCTGCCAATGATACCGTGCCGAACAACAGCATCTTACCTACCGGTTTCTTCTTCCGATAGGTGGTCTGCGTCTGCTTTGCGGTCGAGGGACTGGTAACCGCACTGCGGCTGGTAGTCGAACGCTTGCTCTTGTTGACCGCCAATCGTGTCTGGTAAGGATTATTTTCGTTCATGACTGATTCTCCTTTTAAAATGAATACGACAAAGTCTCATGGCCCTTCAGGAGGCTGAGCATCCTGTGCGGAGTTAATCCACCTTTTACTCATGCACGTCCTGTCGTTAGCCGCCTATCACTGAAAAATCATTTTCAGCATACGACTTGCAACATGGATGCCATCTGATCTTTTTATTTTATTTTATATTAATTACAATATATTAAGCATACAACTACTAAGAGCCAGAACGTTACATAATGCAACGAAAAACATTGTGTGATTGAATTAATAATAAATAATATCGATGATCTTATCCGCGTAATTCGAAGCAACATCTAAAAATTGTTTCACATCGCAACACCATGGCAGGCCCCCGAGGAGAAACGCTGATAAAATCAGGTTTTCATCGATCCGGAGCAAAAGACTAAGAAACTGTTATTGCAGATATTATTTTTTTTATGGTGCAGCGCCCCGGTTATGTTGGCCGAATTTCGACCTTCTGAGCAATCACTCCTGGAAAAATGCGTTGCGATCTGCAACACAGTGCCCATCCACCGGTAACATGCTGTTTATAAATAAATTGTATTAACAGTAACCTATGCATGTATCCCGCCAATGGTACGCAAGTTGCAAAGACTGTTGCAGAACAATCAGATGATATAAAATACGCGGGACAGAACATGGCAGAGAAAGCCGATGACAACAGAGACGAAAAAGCGGGATACTACTCCAGCGGAATCAACGATGAGGCCGCGAGCCAGAATTTTTTGAAGAAGCATGTTATTCTGATTGTAACCCGCAACGGGCATCTGACAGAGTCAGTTATGGCCTATGGACTGAATGTCGCCGAGAGGCTTAATCTTCGTTTGCTCGTCGCCTATGTCAATACCATGCCTCTCTTGTGGGACGGTGGCGTACGAAACAACCGTTTTGCTGAAGCGGTTCAGGAGAGCATTGCAGACCTGAAGGCCAGGGCACATGCGAGAGGAGTTCTTGTTGATTATGTCAAGGAAGCCGGGAGAGTTGCCAAGGTTGTAAGCAGACTCTGCCGTACCCTGAAATGCATTGAATTCATTATTGTTGATAAAGATATTAAAATAGAGGAAGTTATTATAAAGGCGTCTGTACCGGTCTTCAATGTTTTCAGCAATGAAATCAGGAGACAGGGTCTAAAACCAGGTCACTCACCCGTATCATTATATGACAAAACATCCCGTGAAAACGATACTGACAGCCATTAACAATTCCCAGGAAAATCGCTCGCTGTTCAAGGAAGCCCTCGCTCTTGCTTCCTCAATGCGTGCCCGCGTTATCGCGATCTCTGTGACCCCTGGCTATGAAGGGAATATGAATCGTTTTTTCCTGAAACAGGCCGAACAGCAATTGAATGAGCCACTCCAGAAGACCTTGAGAGAGGCAAAAGAATATGCAACGTCGCTCGGTCTTCAGATGAGTGCCGTTCATCGGACAGGAAAACCCTGTGATGAAATTATAGCGGTTGCCAACGAGGAAAGTGCAGACCTCATTCTTCTTGGGTGCGCTAAACGGTTGCAGGTTGAGAGAATGCTTCTCGGACGCACCACAGCCGAGGTGATAATGAATGGCCCGTGCGATGTGCTGCTTATACCCGAAGATGCAGAGATCCGGTTCGACAAAATCCTTGTCGGTATCAGCGGTTCCGCAGCAAGTATTCATGCCGGCCGCCGGGCTATAGATCTGGCTGCTACCTACGGTGGTGAAGTCCACGCACTCTACGTAACAGATATACCCACTGATCGTGCCTTACGTTATGGTGTCATGAGTGATGCAGAAAAAAAAGGATGGAATATATTAAAGGATTTTGTCTCTCGCGGTGAAGAACTTGATGTTCCAGTTATTACCGCTGTAAAAGGTAACATGCCTGAAGCGTGCCTCGTCAAATATGCCAGAGAAAAAGATATACATCTCATTGTCCTCGGCTCCAAAACCCGCTCATTGGGGTTTGACATGTTTTTCGGCAGCGTTATAGAACACGTAACCTCGCTTGCTCCCTGTCCGATTCTCGTGACCAAAAAGGGAAATCAGGAAAATATCTCGTAATACGCTCAATTATAACGGTCAGAGACAAGCGAATAATTCGTACAGAGGACCGAACAGAGAGAATCCCGGATTTCCACCATGAAGATCAGGCTAACACCCGGTCTTGCAGCGGTAATAGCAGCCTGGGTGGTCAATAAACCTGTATCTTTTCATAGCAAACTGACGCCGATGATCACTCTGCAGGATCAACCCTGATAATTTACGAGTCGAGTCAGGCTGCTTGTCAAAAAAGACATGCGATTCATCATACACGAGCGGGTGAATCGCAGAAGCAACGGAGACAAGCGGGCTGTATCGATTCGCCTCCGATGAATATTACCTGCAACACATCAATAACCTCTTTTTCAACCGTTAGGGAATTGCGTCTGCCGTATTATGTATTAATTATATGGTTAATTGAATAGAAATGATCAAGATATTGACCGCGCAGGGAGTGGCATAAACCCCTCTCACGCTGAAGGCTGGCATCACCTCTGACCGGATATGGAGCGACGGTATCGGTCTCGGCAGATTGAAGTAATTATACAACAAAAACATGCAGCATTATAATAAGGGGCAGTGAAGACAGTGACGAATTATCAGAAAATAGGTGTTGGAATCCTGCTGGCAACAGGCCTTGCAGCAAACAGTCCTGCTGCCGAACCGATCATCTATCCGGCCCAGGGGCAGAGCCAGGAACAACAGATGAAAGATCAGGGAGAGTGCGCTCAATGGGCGACTCAACAAACCGGCGTTGATCCGCGACAGTTAGCGGGTACGGCCTCCAGCCAGGCGCCAGCCCCGCAACAGCGCCAAGCATTGAAAGGCGCAGCAGGGGGAGCCATTGCCGGGGTCGCCATCGGGGCCATTGCCGGAAATGCCGGGAAAGGTGCAGCAATTGGAGCCACCGCCGGTGGCTTGGGTGGTGCTGTCCGTCAGCGTCGACAACAAAATACGCAGCAAAGCATGAACCAGCAACTGCAGGCGCAGCAGCAATCTCAACTTGACACCTACGACCGGGCCTACGGAGCCTGCCTGAGCGGGCGCGGATATACCGTTAAATAAGAGATATCCCCAAAAAGGGCAATGGGTACAGACGGAAGGTCCCGGTTGTCAACATGATCGCGATAGCTACGGATTGCTTGAGGTCGGCTCACCTGTTCCCGACAGGAAACTGCCGTGCGGACAAGACCCGGGACGTCGTCATTTGATCCGCAAAAAGAAAAGAGAATCCGACCGGTTCCTTATCCTTCTTCAGTTGCCTCCGGATCTGCGGCGTCCGTTTCAGACCTGGCCGGTTCACTCATCTTATCGGCCTTTTCTACCCAGCCGCCGCCCAAAGCACGATAAACATCTATCAGGCTGGTAAACGAATCTGTCTGGGACTGCACGTAGTCAAGCTGGCTGGAGAACAGGCTTCGATTAGCATCGAGAACCTGCAGATAACTCGTCTTCCCGGCGTCATACTGGTAGGTGGCCAGACGCGAATAGTTTTCCAGGGCACGGGTTCTGCGTTTCTGGGCGCTTTGGCGTTCACGCCCTTTTGTTGTTGCCACCAGGGCGTCTTCAACCTCCCGGAACCCGGCAATAATTGACTGCTGGTAGCGGTAAAGGGCCTCACGCTGGGCAGCCTCGCTGGACATCACCTGGCCTTCAATGGAACCAAAGGTGAAAATCGGTCCCAATACATTGCCACCAATCTGCCAGGCTTGTGAAGAGCCCGTCGAAGAGAAGATTGGAGTCAATGCTCGCCGTACCGAAAGCACCGGTCAGCGAGACACTCGGAAAATAAAGCGCACGGGCCACGCCTATGCGGGCATTGGCTGCAATCAGTGACTGTTCCGCCTGGATAATATCGGGACGCTGCTGCAGCAATTCAGCAGGCAGGTCTGCCGGAATGCCGGGGACGGTGAGATCGTCGATCGCTTTGCCACGCCGGATCTTTCCCGGATTCTGACCGAGCAGTAAGGAAAGCAGGTGCTCCTGCTGCGCGATCTGGGATTCGAGTTTCGGGATGGCCTGAACGGCATTTTCATACTCTGATTCAACCTGGCTGACCTCGACCGCGGAAACGGTGCCGTATTTGTGACGCAGCCGGAAAATGCGCAGAGATTCAGCATACGCTTTCGATGTCTGGCTGGCAATCTCCAACTGCCGGTCAAGCCCTCGCAGGATAAGGTAGTTTCCGGCAACATTGCTCACCAGAGAAAGCAACACACCGCGCCGTCCCGCCTCACTGGCCAGGAGTTCGGCCTGGGCGGCTTCGTTGGAGCGGCGGACGCGCCCCCAGAGATCGATTTCCCAGCTGGCGTTGAATGCCCCCTGGTAATAGCTGTACGGGCCATTGGCGGCCGTCGTGCCGGAATCGCTGTCATCCTGCCTAAATGCGCTCGCTGAAGCACCGATCTGCGGAAAGTATTCCGACCTGGTAGTGCGCAGTTGGCCGAGAAACTGGTCAACCCGCGCTGCCGCGGCTTTAACGTCGAGGTTGTTCTTCAGCGCCGTGGAGATCAGATCATCAATGACCGGATCGTTGAACTGCTGCCACCAGGCGATATCGGTCAAACCGGCTGCGGCATCATAGGAGATAGTCCAGGTCGCCGGCACGATAACCTGGGGCCTGAAATAATCAGGACCGACAGTACAGCTGGTCATCATGAGCAGTGCAAAGCCGATTGCAATTAATTTACGCATGATGGTCGCCTCCCTGCCGCGCCGTCTCTTGAGGAGCCTTCTTTTTACGGCTGAAAAGGCCCGAAGTCGTTTCTATTATCACAAAAAAGAGCGGCACAAAAAACGAGGCAATCATGGTGGAGGCAAGCATACCGCCAATAACTCCCGTACCGATAGCGTGCAGACTGTTGGCACCCGCTCCGGTGGCGACCGCCATCGGCACGCAGCCAAGGATAAAGGCCAGAGAGGTCATGACAATCGGCCGCAGACGCAGGCGGGCAGCCTCCACTGCCGCGTCGACCACCGGCATGCCTGAGTGCAGGTTTTCCACCGCAAACTCGATGATCAGGATGGCATTTTTGGCGGATAGACCAACGAGCGTCACCAGGCCAACCTGGAAATAGACATCATTTTCCAAACCGCGTCCCCAGGTCGCCAGCAGCGCACCACAGATCGCGAAAGGAACCGCCATCATCACCCCGATCGGCAATGACCATTTCTCATACTGGGCCGCCAGGATTAAAAAGACCATGATAAGGCCGAAGATAAAGGCGGAACTTGAGGTGCCCCCGGACTTCTTTTCCTCGAATGCCTGGCCGGACCAGGAAAACCCATAACCATCGGGAAGCACCTCAGCTGCGACCTCCTCCATGGCGGTGATCGCCTGGCCGGAACTGTATCCGGTGGCCTGGCTGCCGGTGAGTTTAGCTGAGGGAAAGCCGTTGAAGCGTGGCAGCAACCCGGCCCCGGGCACGTAGCGTACCGTTGCCACAGCCGAGAGCGGGATCATTTGCCCATCCTTCATCGAGCGCACGTAGATCTGATCAAAATCAGTAGGCGCATCACGGTACCCGGCCTCCGACTGGATGATTACCTGCCAGATCCGGCCAAACTGGACATATTGGGCTACATATGAGGAACCGAAATAGGCCTGCAGCGTCTGATAGATGTCGGAAACCGGCACCCCGAGGAGTTCGGCACGGCTGCGGTCGAGATCAAAATAGAGCTGCTGTTGAGACGCCGAGAAGGTAGTGGTAACTCCGGCCAGATCGACCCGCTGCCGGGCTTTGGCGACAAATTTTTTCGCCAGTTGCTCCAGGTCCTGGGAACTGCCGCCACCCATGCTCTGGATGTAGAATTCAAAACCGCCGGTGGTACCAAGTCCGGGGATTGATGGCGGGTTCAGGGGAAGTACAATACTTTGCTTGACAGCAGATAAGCTGCGGCGAAGGTTGTCAAGAACCGCAAAGGCACCTAACTCAGGACCTTTCCGTTCCGAATAAGGCTTGAGGGCGGTAAACAATACCGAGGCATTGCTTTTGTTCTGGCTGTCAATAAGGCTATAGCCATCTACCTGGAACACCGAACTGACGGCAGGATTTTTCAAAAGAATTTGCACGGCTTGATCGGAAACGGAGGTGGTCCGCTCGAGACTTGCCGCGTCCGGCATGATATTGACCGCGAAGAGATAGCCCTGGTCTTCTGCCGGCACAAAACTCCCCGGCAGTATCCTGAACAGGAAGATCACCCCGTAGACCACTCCGCCAAAAAGACACAGACCGATCAGCTTGTGCCTGATCAGAAAGCGTACACCCATCACGTAGACATTGGTAACCAGGTTGAATCCCTTATCAAACCACTTGCCAAAGCCCTTCTTCTCGTGCGATCCGGGCTTCAGGATAATGGCAGCCAGGGCGGGGGAGAGCGTCAGCGCGACAATGCCGGAAATCACCATGGAGATGGCGATGGTGATGGCAAACTGCTTATAGAGGGTGCCGGTTAATCCACCCAGGAAAGCAACCGGCAGGAACACCGAGACCAGAACCAGGACAATGGCAACGAGCGCCCCGGACAACTCCTCCATCGCCTTTCGCGCGGCCTCGATAGGCGTAAGCCCGGCAGCCATATGAACTTCGACGGCCTCAACGACAATGATCGCATCATCAACCACCAGACCAATGGCCAGGATCATACCGAAAAGGGTGAGCATATTGGTCGAGAAACCAAGAAAGTAGATGCCGGTATAGGTGCCGATAATGCAGATCGGCACCGCCAGGATCGGAATAAAGGTGGCCCGGAAACTCTGCAGAAAACAGAGAACAACCAGCACCACCAGCACTACCGCCTCAAAGAAGGTGTGCACGACCTTTTCAATCGAGGCCTCGGTGAACTTACTGGTATCGATGACGTATTTAAATTCAAGGCCATCCGGGAATCCCGGTTTGAGTTCTTCGATCAGCGCGCGTACCTTCTTTGAAGTCGCTATGGCATTGGCACCGGGCTGCTGGTAGACGATGACTGCCGCTGATTTTTTGCCATCGAGCTTGGTCATCAGGGAATAGTTCTGTGAACCAAGTTCAGCGCGGCCGACGTCTTTCAGACGAACAATGGCCGAACCGTCAGATTCGGCACGGATAATGATCTCGTCAAATTCCGCCGGGTCGGTCAGCATTCCCTTGGTCGTCACCACAAAGTTCTGTTGTCCCCCGGGAGTGGCCGGTGCCTGATTGATCTGGCCGATACCGAAGGCCTGGTTTTGCTGCTTGATGGCATTGCTGACATCGGTCGCTGTCAGTCCCATCTGCGCAAGACGGTCGGGTTTCAGCCAGATTCGCATGGCGATATCCGGCACCGGAAACATACTGGAAAGGTTGGCACCCGGCAGACGCTTGATCGGATCGAGTATATAGAGGTTGACGTAGTTGGACAGGTATGTCTGGTCGTAACGGTCGTCCTCGGTGTAGAAAGCCGCAACCATCATGAACGCCTGTGAACGGGTCTCAACGATGACTCCCTGCTGGGCAACCACCTGCGGCAGCTTCGAACTGGCCTGGCTGACCCGGTTCTGTACGTTAACCTGGGCCTCATTAGGGTCGGTCCCGGGTTCAAACGTCACCGTCAGCGTCATGTTGCCGGTCGACGAACTGGTAGAGAGCATATAGCTCATCCCGTCGACACCGTTGACCTGGGCCTCCAGCGGTGCAGCAACGGTGTTGGCGATAACTTCTGCCGTGGCGCCCGGATATATCGCGGTCACCTGTACGGTCGGCGGGGCGATATCCGGGTATTGGGCAATCGGTGTCGACTTCATGGACACAATACCGCCCAGGACAATAATGATCGAAATGACCATGGCAAAAACCGGCCGATCGATGAAAAACTTTGCCATAATGGACCTCGTCTATTTCGTTGCAGCCTGGGGGTGCGCTGTTTCTTTCAAACCGGCTGGTGCGGTAGCGACTACCTTGACCGGCATGCCGGGTGCAAGACGCATAAATCCATCGGTAATGACCTGCTCTCCCTGGTTCAGACCTTTTTCAATAACCCAGTCCTGCCCGACCCAGGGACCGACAACCACCGGCCGGACCTCCGCTTTTCCTGCGCTCACGATGAACACCACATGCCCGTTTGAGGTCTGCTGAACCGCCCGCTGCGGAACAACCAGGGCATTGGGACGCTGGGAACCTTTAAGAAGAGCCTTGACGAACATACCCGGTCGCAACTGTGAGTCCGGGTTGGGCAATTCGGCCTTGATAAGGAAGGTGCCGGTCTCGCGGCTGAAAGAGGGATCAACATAACTGATTGACCCGGTAAAAGGATAGCGGCTGTTATCAGAAAGATAAACCTCAACGGTGAATTCCTTATGGGGTGGAGGTATCACCCGACCCGCATCTAGTGTCCTCCCTGAATTTAGCCATCTGGTTTTGAGATACACTGAAATTGACCCAAATCGGGTCAAGCTGGGCGACGTAGCTGAGGTCGCCACCCGGACCGACACTCAGGTAGGCACCTTCCCGCTCCTTGGAATCCCCACTCACCCCGGTTACCGGCGATTTGATCACGGTATAACCCAGGTTGAGCTTCGCCTGTTCAAGGCGAGCCTGAGCCTGGTGCACGGCCGCTTCAGCAGACTGCACGGCACCGGTGGCATTATCAAGATCACTCTTGCTGGCGGCATCAAGTTTGGCTAACGGCTTGACCCGGTTCAGGTTAGCCTGCGCTGTCCAGAGCTGGGCCTTAGTGTTTTCCAGTGCGGCGCTTTCAGCCTCTACCTGGGCTATGAACGGTTTCTGATCCATGAGGAACATTTCCTGTCCCGGCTTGACAACATCTCCTTCTTTGTAGAGGATTTTTTCCAGAAAACCGTTAACCCGGGCCACAATCTCGACCTGATGAGCGCTCTCCACCTGGGCAACAAACGAGAATTCCACGGGAATTGTCTTTGCGGTGACGGTCATTGCGTTCACTTCCGCCGGAGGTGGAGGAGCCGTTTTCACTTCCTCTTTCTTGCAGGCAGTCAGGCCAAGTGCGGCAAGGACGACAAAACTCAGAATGAGTATCCGTTCGCTGAGGCCAGATACTTTTTGCTGCTGAATCATAGCAGGGACTCCTATAGATGGTTTGGATCTTTAGTGTATGTACAAGGATGCTTTACTCCGCACCGGAATGGTCGCACAAAGAAGTATAGTTGAAACATGAGCCCGATAATACACAAAAATGCGTAATAGTTAACACCCATCCCCGGTCACACCAACCCTGCCGGGATGTTGAGACTATTCCCGATACGGTTTCATAGACTTCCGTCCTCTTCAGCCAGGTCGTAATCGCAGGTTTTCCTTCACCTGTCTCCACTTGTCCTCATTGGGAACGAGACAATAATGGCAACACCGGGATAGCTCATACCAGATAATTGATATGCCGCCTTGTGCGCTTATTTTTCGCCTCGGTTCGTTCCTTTACGAAACGCATCCAGATGAACCAGTCTCATGGGAACACCAAGGGTCTGATGCGTCAATTCTTTCAGCTTATATCCCACAGCTGACGGGCCAAGGGGCAGGACATGGACATCATCGATCGTTCCGGTCACTCGCAGAGGAATGGTCGTCATAGTTTGCAGGATACCGCCAACCAGCGGAACACCCCCGAGAAGAGCGTTAACGGTCGCCTGCGGCGCCGCCAGCAGGGAGAAATCGATTTTCCCATGGATCAAATCTATTTCTCCGATACCGGTGAGCACTAATTCATTGGCCTTCAGTATAAGTCTCTCGTACTGGAGTTTTCCATTCTGCAAGGTGATATGCGTTTCAAATCGTTTGAAGCCTAAGCCCTGCTCCGCCATCTGACCTGCCGATAGACGGTCGCTAATAACCCGGCTGATATTAAGAAATTTGATGACATTGAGGGCAATGATATCATGATAGATATGTCCATCGGAAATACTCAGGTCTATCTGCCCCGATGTCTTGTTGAGCAACTCTTTTACCGAACCATATCCCTCGAAACTCCCTTTCACATCATACCTTCCATCAGCTTTAAAATGTCGGTCGGTAAAACAATTCAGCGTACTTTTTACCTGCTTATCCCCGGCTTCAGCATTAAGGTGATAGGCAATTCCTTGAGACGACATCCTGATGGTACCCGAAATTGGAATACTGCAGAGACCGGCATCTCTCAGCGTGATATCGATCGTCTTATCTTGTAACCCGATATCAGCCTGCAATGGCTTAATCGTCAGCGTCTTGTATTTCAAATCCCCGGTTTTAAATCGGACAGCTCCTGTAATCGGCATCGGAAAGGGTGGTGCGGTCGTATCATGCGAAGTGGTGGCGTCTCCAAAATTTTCCATGATTTTTTCAACATCGACATGATCGGCTGCGGCATCCAGATCGACCTGCAGTCGATTATCGGCACCCGGTTTTATCGTTCCCGACAGGGTCAGCCCCATATCGTCCCAGGACAGGCCGGCCGATGTAATCACTATTTTCTCCTGTGCACCTTCCAGGACTATGTTATCTATTGTCAGAGGAGTTTTAAATTTCAGAGGCACCGGGAGATTTTCTCCGTTCATCGCCCCGCAAACCGCACATCATAAGGGTTTTTCATGTTCAGACGAATTTGTGCCTTACCTTCAACAAAGCCATTGGAACCGGCGGGGATCTGAAATAATTTTCCCGCAGCAGATGCATGCAGCTTCCCATCAAAAGAAACGGCAAGCGACTGATCCTTGTACCTGCCGTTAAGCATTACCCGGGAGGAGTTATCCTTGATGATGAGTTTTTCAACAACCAGGTCCTTTGCATCCAAGCTGAGATCACCAAATACCTCGAGACCATCAACCAATCCAAGCGTTAGGGAAATCATCTTGCGCTTGCCATTCCTGGCATAGTTAAGATGTGATGCTGTCAGTGAAAAGGGCTGAATTTTCAGCCAGGAAGGAGTGTTACTCATCTGCTCAAGCCACCTCGTTGTCTGCGGTCCGACCTGACCGTCAAAACTCAGAGAGATATCTCTGGTAAAGTCTGTCATATACCGGCGGTGTCTACCGGAAACGGTCAGAGAGGTATCGAGCATAGCCAACTGCCCGTCAGAATAGGCGAGGTTGTCTGGATCGGCAGTGAATTTCAGAGCACTAATCGTTATCGCTCCTGGATAATCGGGGACATTTTGAACAACAAGATCCTCAACTTCACCGGCAATGTTGAAATGCCAGCGGTGAAAGTCCTGCAACGGACCGTCCAGGGTGAGTTCCGATAATTGCAGGATACCCTTACCGCCACCATAATAGCTGGAGAGTCCCCGTATTTTTTCATACGATGAAATCCATGGCAAAAGCTCGGATAAAAGGATATGTGAGGTCCCTGAGGTAACCTTAAAATCCTTTGTTTTCCCCAGATCAAGCCTTCCGGACAGAGCTGCAAAGGTTGATGTTCCAAGCGAGCCATTGACTTGCTCCCAGGCTATATGCTCCCCGTCATAGGAGACACTGCCGCCGGCTATAGTCAGCGGGTAGGGGATTTCAGGGTAACGTGCAGCACATTGAATGTCGGTTGCCGATACCTCAACCTTCAATTGATCGGTATCACCATCCAGGAGTAATTTCCCCGTGGCGGTTCCCTTAATATCTTCGATCAAGGCGAGTTCTCTATTGACATCACGGTCATCGATAACCTTTGCAAGGATGGGTGGAATATCCGCCAGATCGGCATGTATCCCGGTTTCAAAGTGAAGCGGCAGCGGGTCTTTGGTGAGATCAAGCTTAAGTTGGCCGCCTTGAATTGCTGAATTCCGCAATCGTGCTTCAATTTTTTCTCCCGCCAGGATCCCCCTAGAGAGGGCGACATCACCGGAAACAGCGTTGAAATCCAGGTTCACACCGGGGATTTCAACGTCCGCCTGGAGAATGTTCGATTGCACGGTGAGGTGTGCCCAATCTCCGAGATCAACAAGGGATTTGGCCTGGCTCGATACGGTGAGGTGTGGAATCGTCCCCCCTTTTACTATATCAAAAAACGATTTCAGGACGGTATTTCCGGCTGCCAGGGAAAGAGCCGCCGAACGGGCAGCAGTGAGGTCGATGTCCCGTCCTTCCAGTTCCAGGCGAAATTGAGGATCTTGTCCAGATACCAGAAAACTGCCCGATAGACGCATTGCCGGATTATCCAGCAGCAGTTCCGTCAAGGTAAGCGTCGCAGCATCACCATTGAAGCCTAAGCTGCCGGCAAGCCTTCTTATAGTAATAGCTACCCTCTCGCCGGCACGTTCCAGGCGAACCATCGGTGCGGCAAGCTCAAAATTCATGGTGAGCTTCCTGCTGTTTTCAATAGTAAGGTCTGCGGTTATATCGGTTTCGCCATCCTCTATCTTAAGCTCATTATCCGGGAAAAACGCGTACACCTTGCCAAACTGTACTTTCTTAAGCCCGGCATGAACGTTCATATCTCCCTGTCCCTCCTCAATCGAGCCGCTGGTAGAGACCTGAGCGAAAATATCTGATGTCGCCTTCGCCTGAAATGTTACCTTTTTCGATCTATTCTGTATTTCAGCCTCAACATCACGCAGGGAAAAGACCGTTTTGTTTCCGGAAACGAGGGTAAGGCTTCCCCCGGTAATGGTTCCAGAGGTGACCGGCAGGAAAAATTCCGGCAGCCGGGCCAGGACGTTTGCCACGGTCGGCAGCACCCGGCTCATCTCAAACGGACGGGACGGTTTTTTACTTTCAGCAGTCGAATCCGGCAGTACAACGGTAATGGCCGGTCCGTTAACCACTGCCCTTTTGAGCGTAAAATGCCCGGTGAACAATGGGCCTATTTGAGGATATATTTCAATGCTCTCCGCCAGGCCTGTCACCTGCCGTGGCAGCGTTATTTTCGCCTGGACAAGGAGTAAATGAGGTACAGGAAAAAAAGAGAGATCAACCTGTTTATAGTCAAACGAACCATCTATCAGCCGGGAGATTTCACTGCGGACTTTGCTGCCGAGAGTAGTGTGCTCAATAAACCATGGACCTGCCAGAATCCCGGCAAGCAAAAGGATAGTGACCGTACAAAAAAAAACCAGCACCCTGGCAATGATCATCCGCGATTTTTTCATATGAGAGACTATAATACAAAGGCACAACAAAAATCAAAACAGTTCATGCAAGAGTACTCTGTCGACAATAACTTGCCCGGTCAACTGTTGCATATAATATAATTAATCTTGTCCGGTTAGATACAGAAGAGTACATTCTTTCGAGATCAAGGCATGCGTGAACTTTGGCCGCTAAACGCCCTGAAAAAAACGCCCTCGGGTTGCATGGTTGCTATCCCCGGGATAACATTCCGAGCCAAACGGAGAAATCAGACAAAAAGGCGATCATTCAATGTTGATGGCGTCGTAAAAACTTCGATCTACTGCGTCGTGGAACTTTTTCCGGCACTCGGCATACTACCTGTATGCCTTCGCACCTGAAAAACTACCACTCCTTGTTTATCTGTGTTTTTACTTAGCCATCTTTTGGAGTGCAATAGACTTTTTACGAGTATGTCAATGTTGCCTATACTCACTTATCAAGGAGAGCCGCAGGTAATGGAGGAAATGAAAATGAAGGTGACACTGAAGGAAATGTCCAACGCGGTTCGCATGCTGGCCGTAGATACCCTTGTCCGGTCCCAGGACGGACATCCCGGTACGCCGACCGGTGGCGCCGATATTGCCGCGACACTGTTCAACTGTCATCTGAAATTCGACCCCAAAGATCCGCGCTGGCCGGACCGCGACCGCTTCGTACAGTCCAACGGCCACGGCTCGACGCTGATTTACTCTCTGCTGCATCTGGCCGGCTACGAAGCCTTCCCCATCGAACAGATCAAGAATTTCCGGGTTCTCGGTTCGAACACGCCGGGGCATCCTGAATACGAGCCCGATCACGGCATCGAGGTGACAACCGGTCCGCTCGGACAGGGTATTGCCAACGCCGTCGGCATGGCCGTGGCGGAACGGATACTGGGCGAGATGTTCGGCAATGATATCGTCGATCACTATACCTATGCGCTGGCTGGTGACGGTTGCCTGATGGAAGGCGTCGCCCATGAGGCGATCTCCCTGGCCGGTCATTTGAAGCTCGGCAAGCTGATCTGGCTCTATGACGACAACGGCATGACCGATGACGGCACGACCGATCAGAGCATCAGCGAAGATTACTCGATCCGTTTCGCCTGCGCCGGCTGGCATGTGCTGGAATGCGACGGCCATGACCACGAAGCCATCTCGGCTGCCATCGCCATCGCCAGGAAGGATCCGCGCCCGTCCATGTTACGCTGCAAGACCTTAATCGGCTACGGTGTGCCGCGCATCGAAAATGACCGTGCCGCCCATGGCGGCAAACTCAGTTCCGAAGATGCAGCCCAGGCCCGCGAAAGGCTTGAGTGGCCGTATGAGCCCTTTGTGACGCCGGCCCCCATCGTTGCCGAATGGAAAAAGGCAGGCGAAAAGGGTGCGGCTGAACATCAGGCCTGGCAGAAGCGGGTCGAGGCGATGGACCCGGCCAAACGGGCCGAGTTCGACCGGTTGATGGCAGGACGCCTTCCCGAAGGCTGGGACACGAACCTGCTCAAATACAAGAAGGCGCGGATCGAGGATCGGCTTAAACAGGCCGGCATCCGAACCTCGGGCCAGATTGCCGGTCTGCTTTCGCAGGCAATTCCAGAACTTCTCGGCGGTGCGCCGGATCTCGAGGCAGCTACTCAGCATAAGCAGATCATGAAGCCCTTTACCGCAGAGGATGCGAGCGGGCGCTATATCCATTATGGCATTCGCGAGCATGTCATGGGCTCGATGATCAACGGCATGCTCTCGCACGGGGGCATCATTCCTTTCGGCGCTACCTTCCTGGTGTTTTCGGACTACATGCGCCACGCCATCCGCTTGTCGGCAATGATGTCCTTGCCGGCAATCTGGGTATTCAGTCATGATTCCATCGGTATCGGCACCAACGGACCGACCCACCAGCCGGTCGAGTGCATTCCGTCCCTGCGCGCCATTCCCAACATGTGGATAATGCGACCGTGCGATCCGGCCGAGGTGGCCGAGTGCTGGCAGCTGGCGGTAGCAAACCGCAGGCACCCCTCGGTCATAATCAACGCACGCCAGCCACTGCCGATGCTTCGCCAGGCGTATTCCGTGGAAAACAGCTGTGCGAAGGGTGCCTATATCATGGCCGAGGCCGAGGGCGGCCCGCGCCGCGCGACGATCTTCGCCACCGGTTCCGAGGTCGCGATCGCCCTGCAGGCGCGCGAAATTCTCCAGGCGCGGGGTGTTGCCACAACGGTCATCTCGGTTCCCTGCTGGGAATTGTTCTGGCAGCAGAAAAAGGACTATAGGGACATGATCATCGGCCGGGGAACCGTCAGGGTATCGGTCGAGGCGGCAACCAAGCTGGGTTGGGAACGCTTCGTCGGCGAGGATGGCGGCATCATCGGCATGGAAAGCTTCGGCGCCTCCGGCGCCGTTGCAGAGGTCTACAAGAAGTTCGGCATTACTGCGGACAACGTCGTCAAAGAGGTGGAGGCTCGACTATAGTTTAATTCCGGATATGAAAGACACCGTTGGCCTTCTCATGCCCGGGATGCCGGCTCAAACCGTCAGGTACAATTTGAACTCAGAAGAGCCACATATACAATCAGGTGAGGGAGAACTCCCAAAAAAAATCTTCACGAAAGGAGATACCGACAATGAACTACCTCGATAGATTCAGAGTAAAACCCGGGAGCAAAGTTGAGCTGAGCAAGGTCGATGCCAACTTTGCAGATCAGCATGAATCCCATAAACATGCTTTGCCCGAGATAGAGCGTTATGTAAAAAAAATGAGCGATCTTCAGTACCTGATGTATGCGGAGGGGAAGCGGTCACTGCTCATCTGCCTGCAGGGACGCGACGCCGCAGGAAAAGACGGTACCATCAACCACGTGCTGAGCGGCATGAACCCTCAGGGTTGCATGGTTTCCGGTTTTAAGGTTCCGTCCAGAGAGGAGGCGGCCCATGACTTTCTCTGGCGGTATCACAAAGCAACCCCGGGCAAAGGACAGGTTGCGATATTCAATCGTTCTCACTATGAGGAGGTTCTGGTCACACGCGTCCACAAATTGGTTTCGAAGAAGATCTGGTCCGGACGTTACGAGTACATCAATGATTTTGAAAAGATGCTTTATGAAAACGGCATCCACATACTGAAGTTCTATCTGCACATCGACCCGGAGGAACAGCTAAAACGCTTCAAGCAGCGCATTGAAGACCCGACCCGCCACTGGAAAATCAGCGAAGGGGATTACGCGGAACGCCTCTATTGGGATGCGTATACAGAGGCTTTTGAGGACGCGTTAAGCAAGTGCAGTAGTAAACACGCACCATGGTTTATTATTCCGTCTAACCATAAATGGTTCCGGAATCTGGCGATTTCCAGGATCGTCTCGGAGACACTGGAATCTCTGAATATGAAATTCCCGGAACCGACAGTCGACATCGACGAGATCAAAAAAAAGTACCATGAGATAGTTGTGGAGGAAGGGTTGACCGGAGTTGATATTGAAGGAGAACCGTCAGGACAGCGGAAGGGAAAGAAGAACAAGAAGGGCAAGTAGAGGCATGACCAAATCACTTTTGGAAAATTTCTTTGTTAATAATGAGCACAATAAGGAACTGCTCAGTTCCTGCAGATGAGTCTCCCGGGATTAATTTGACTGACATAAAACCATGATGAACGACAATCCATCTGTTATTTTCAAAGCAGGAGTAAATAATAATCGATCAATCTTCTCTTAAGGATTAATCTTTCTCTCAGTCTGAATTTTACGGGACTGGCCAGCAAAACTGGCCAGTACAAATATGTCTAACCGGGAAAACGTGCTCTGCTCACTGGCGTGACGGGTAGCTGACAGAGCCGCTTCTTCCCTGCCAGAGACAGTCTTTATGTTATCCGCGCCTCAAAGATCCTTGATTATCCAGCGGTTGCTTCCCCTGCTTGCGCTCACATTCTTTATCCTGGCCCTGTGGGTGCTGCATGATGCCCTGCGTCAGTTTCACTACCATCAACTCATAGAACAACTAAGAGCGATCAAGCCCGCACATATCCTGGCCGCAGCAGCCTTGACTGCCGTGAACTATATAGTACTGACTTTATACGACCAGCTGGCGATCATCTACATCCGTCACCCCTTGCCCGCCGGCAAAGTTACACTTGCTTCCTTTATCAGTTATGCCTTCAGCAACACCATCGGCCTGTCGCTCCTCACTGCCGGATCGATCCGCTACCGCCTCTACTCTGCCTGGGGGTTATCGACCGAAGAAATTGCCAGGCTGGTGTCTTTTACCACCCTGACGTTCTGGCTGGGGATTCTCACGGTCGGCAGTGTGGTGTTGATCAGTGAACCGATGACTGTACCACTTGTACCGCTTATGGAGAAAATTGGAATACATTCGGCCCGCCCGCTGGGACTGCTATTTGGTGCGCTGGTTGCCAGCTACCTGGTCGTCGTTTTCTTCCGCAGGAATCCCTTCCACGTCAGGAACTGGGACATCCATCTCCCTTCAGTTCGTCTTACCGGCGCGCAAATACTGGTCGGTTCGCTCGATTGGAGCCTTGCCGGCTGTATCCTCTTCATCCTGCTTTCGGAACAGGCTGATTTATCATTTTCCCATTTTCTCGGAGTTTATCTCTTAGCCCAGATTGTCGCCCTTATCAGCCATGTTCCCGGGGGCCTGGGAGTCTTTGAATCAATAATGCTCATCTCATTTCCGGAAATCCCGGCTGATGCACTTCTGAGCTCGATGTTGATCTATCGCGGCATCTACTATTTGCTGCCTCTTTCCCTGGCAGCGATCCTCCTTGCCGTCAATGAACTGCAGCAGAAAAAATCCCTGGTTGTCAAAGTCGTCCAGCAAGCGGACCGCTGGTGGGGCGTGATGATCCCTCCCCTGCTGGCGGCCACGACGCTGACGAGCGGCGCTATACTCCTTTTTTCAGGGGCTACGCCGGCGGTGCCTGACCGCTTGCAATGGCTGAATGAATTTCTGCCCCTGTCCCTCATCGAAATTTCCCACTTTCTCGGCAGCCTGGTGGGTGTCTGCCTGCTCTTTTTGGCAAGAGGGCTGGTGCTCCGGCTTGATGCCGCCTATGTTTTCACCTCCTTTCTCCTCGCAACGGGCTGCCTTCTCTCGCTGCTCAAGGGGGTGGACTACGAGGAGGCTCTGCTTCTTGGCTTGATGCTGGCTGCCCTGCTCCCCTGCCGAAGACATTTTTACCGGCGGGCGTCACTGTTCAGCGAGCCCTTCAGTTTTAACTGGATCGTTTTGGTCCTGCTGGTAGTAATCAGTTCGCTCTGGTTGGGTTTATTCTCCTACAAACACATCGGCTATTCATCCGAGCTCTGGTGGCATTTTGCCTTGAGAGGTGATGCTCCCAGATTTCTGCGGGCAGCCGTGGGAATGACAAGTGTGCTCCTGATTTTTGCTTTGTCCAGGCTCTTCAGACCGGCCACCAGTGATCCCGGGCAGCCGGGTGAAGCTGAGTTGCAACTTGCCAAGCGTATCGTCAATCTATCACCGCTCACCATGCCGAACCTCGCCTTGCTTGGCGACAAGGCCCTGCTCTTCGACGATCAACAAAATAGTTTTATTATGTATGGGGTGGCAGGTCGTTCCTGGATCGCCCTGGGTGACCCGGTTGGTTCTCCCGAAGTGGCTCGCGGACTGGCATGGAAATTTCGGGAAATGGTCCAGAGAAATGGAGGCCAGACCGTCTTTTACGAAGTCAGTACCAGCATGCTTCATGTCTATCTGGATATGGGGCTGACCCTCCTGAAGCTTGGAGAGGAGGCCAGTGTGCCGCTGCCGGATTTTTCTCTGAAAGGCAAAAAGAGGAGCGATCTGCGCTATATCCATCACCGTCTTGAAAAGGATGGGTGCAGCTTCGAAGTGTTGCCTGCTGATCTGGTTCCGGAGATACTGCCGGATCTGGCCAGGATTTCTAATGCCTGGCTGCAAGAGAAGAACACCCGGGAGAAAGGTTTCTCCCTTGGTACCTTTGATGAAAAATACCTCCTGAATTTCCCGGTGGCAGTTGTGAAACAGCAGGATCGAATTATCGCCTTTGCCAACCTGTGGCAGGGTGCGAACAAACAGGAACTGTCGCTTGACCTGATGCGCTTTGCAGCTGAGGCACCTCGCAGTGTCATGGATTACCTGTTTATCAACATGATGGTATGGGGAAGAGAGCAGGGCTACCAGTCTTTTGACCTGGGTATGGCTCCCCTCTCCGGCCTGGAAAATCGCCCTTTTGCACCTCTCTGGCATAGAATTGGTTCAGTAATCTTCAGCCATGGCGAGCATTTCTATAATTTTGAGGGCTTGCGCGGCTATAAGGAAAAATACAACCCGATCTGGGAGCCCCGTTACCTGGCCTGTCCGGGAGGCTTTGCCCTGCCGCAGATCCTCCTCAATATTACCGCCCTCATCAGTGGGGGCATCAAAGGAATTGTAGCCAAGTAACATCAGCGGCATGGAATGATCGAAACCCCGGAGTCCACCCGGAAGCTTCACCAGTGAAATAAAAAAAGATTATGTTTTAAGATACTTTTTAAACGGTTGGCCACCAGTTATCTTTGAGTGATTATATCATCAGGTGTTTGATAAACCGGCAGGAACGGGTATTTTTCGAGGATCTAATTAATATGAAAAAAGCAATTTTCCTGACCCTTCTGGGTCTGATTATAATAGTTGGCGCACTGGCCGGCATCAAGGCCCTGCAGATCCGGGCAATGATCGATAAGGGTAAAGAATATGTAGCCCCACCGGAAATCGTCACAGCCACCCCGGTTGCACGAGATTCCTGGGAGACATTGCTTACTGCGGTTGGCTCCCTGAACGCGGTACAAGGCGTGACGATAACCGCCGAGGTTACCGGCAAAGTGGTTGATATCGCTTTCGAATCGGGCTCCCGGGTCAAGGCGGGGGAACTGCTGGTCCAGCAGGACATTTCCGTCGAAGAGGCCCTGCTTCGTTCGGCTGAGTCAGCGGCGGAGTTAGATCGTCTGGAGTTCGACCGAACGAAAAAACTGCTGGCCAATAATGTCGTCTCTCAATCTGATTTTGACAATGCCAAAGCCCAGTTCACCCAGGCCCGGGCCCAGGCAGACAATATTAGAGCCGTGATCGCCAAGAAAACCATTCGCGCCCCTTTTACCGGCCGTCTGGGAATTCGCCAGATCAATCTCGGCCAGGTCATCAACGACGGCCAGGCCATTGTCGCCTTGCAGTCTCTCGATCCTATCTATGTCAACTTTTCCCTGCCCCAGCAGATGCTGGCAATGATCCGCACTGGCCTCCCGGTCCGGGTAACCTCCGATGCCCTGCCGGATCAGGTTGTTACCTGCACGATTACCGCTATTAGCCCGGAGGTGGATACCGCCACCCGCAATATTCGCCTGCAGGCGACACTTGCCAACCCTGATGAGAAATTACGCTCCGGCATGTATGTCAATGTGGCTGTAGTCTTGCCGGCCAGGGAAGAGGTGTTGACTATTCCGGCCACATCTGTGCTCTATGCACCTTACAGTGACTCGGTTTTCGTCATCGAAGACAAGAAGGCTGAAAATGGCCCGGCGGCAGGCAAAGTCGTCCGTCAGCAATTCGTGCGTCTTGGGGAAAAACGGGGCGACTTTGTTGCCGTTATCTCCGGTATAAAAGCCTCTGAGAGCGTGGTGAGTACCGGTGCCTTCAAGCTTCGCAACGGTCAGGAAGTCAAAATCGACAACACCCTTGCTCCGACTTTCAAACTGGCCCCGAAGCCTGATGAGAATTAGCCATGAAATTTACCGATATTTTCATTCGCCGCCCTGTCCTGGCACTGGTCATCAGCTTCCTGATCATCATTGCCGGACTACAGGCCATTCACTCCCTGAACGTACGCCAGTATCCCCGGAGTGATAATGCAGTAGTGACCGTTACCACAGCCTATGTCGGAGCCAGTGCCGAACTGGTGCGCGGTTTCATTACCAGCCCCATGGAACGTGCTATTGCCGCCGCTGACGGCATTGACTACCTGGAGTCCAAAAGCAGCCAGGGACTCTCCACCATCAATGCCCGGCTGAGAATTAACTACGACCCGATTAAGGCCCTCTCCGAGATCAGCTCAAAAGTGGACCAGGTGCGCGGGGATCTCCCTCCGGAGGCAGAAGTTCCAGTCATCAATGTTGAATCGGCAGACAGCCAGTTCGCTTCCGCCTATCTGAGCTTTACCTCCGATGTTCTCCAGCAGAATCAAATGACCGACTACCTGGTTCGTGTTGTCCAGCCACGGCTGTCCGCTCTCGAGGGCATACAGCGAGCCGACATCCTGGGGGGAAGGACTTTTGCCATGCGTATCTGGCTCAAGCCCGACCGGATGGCTGCCTACAATATCAGCCCGGTGCAGATACGCGAGGCCCTCGTCTCCAATAATTTTTTAGCTGCCGTAGGTCGCACGAAAGGTTCGCTGATCCAGGTCAACCTGACCACCAATACCGATCTGCAATCGGTCAGGGAATTCAAACAGATGGTGCTCCGGGAAAAAGACGGGGCTGTCATACGGCTGGAGGATATCGCCGATGTCGTCCTCGGTGCCGAAGATTACGATACGGAGGTGCGA
This sequence comes from uncultured delta proteobacterium, assembly GCA_963745765.1. Taxonomy (GTDB): domain Bacteria; phylum Desulfobacterota; class Desulfobulbia; order Desulfobulbales; family Desulfocapsaceae; genus Ww85. The sequence goes on from CAVUYQ010000023.1 coordinate 83,447, forward strand.
TTTTCCGGACAGGCGGCGGTCTTCATGGGTATCTGGCCTCTGCCGAATGCCAACTCCCTGGACGTGATCAAACGTGTGCGCAATGAAATGGCTGCTATCTCCAAACAGCTGCCCAATGGGTTGGAGGGTCGCATCGCCTATGACGGTACCGCCTATATCGATAACGCCATTCAGGAGGTGATCAAGACGCTGAGTGAAACCCTGCTTATCGTTGTCGTCATTATTTTTCTTTTCCTCGGGTCGATGCGGGCGGCAATCATTCCCGTTATCGTTATCCCCATGTCCCTGATCGGTGCGATATTCCTCATGCAGGTGTTCGGTTTTACCATCAACCTGCTCACCCTGCTGGCAGTGGTGCTCTCGGTAGGTCTGGTGGTGGACGACGCCATCGTGGTAGTGGAAAACGTCGAACGCCACCTCAGCGAGGGACAATCACCAATGCAGGCAGCCATACTCGGTGCCCGTGAACTGGTTAAACCGCTGATCTCCATGACAACAACCCTTGCCGCTGTCTATGCACCGATCGGCTTGCAGGGCGGTCTGACCGGCTCTCTCTTTCGGGAATTTGCCTTTACCCTGGCAGGAGCTGTGCTCATCTCAGGCATTGTCGCCTTAACGCTCTCGCCTATGATGGCCTCACGACTGCTCAAGGCGGGCATGACCGAACATGGTTTTGCCGGGAAAATCGAACGTGATTTTAAAAAAATTCGCAATCTCTACGCAAGGTTACTGAACAAAACACTCAACGCCAGACCAGCCGTCTACATGGTCTGGATCCTGGTGACTCTCTGCACCATTCCGATGTTTACCATGTCGGCGAAAGAACTGGCACCTACTGAGGATCAGGGAGTTATTTTCGGTATTCTGGATGCAGCCGCCAACTCTACCCTCGACCAGACAAGTCACTATGCGGCGGCGGTCAATAAGGCTTTTTTGAGCGTACCGGAAACCCAGTTTGTCTTCCAGATAACCTTCCCCTCCTCCGGCTTTGGCGGCATGGTGGTCAAACCGTGGCAGCAGCGGGAGCGCACTATTTTTCAAATCATGCCCGAAGTACAGCAGAAGCTGCATGGCATTACCGGCATTCGTATGTTCCCGGTACTGCCTCCTGCCCTGCCCGGCGGCGGGCAGTTTCCAGTGGAATTCATCCTGGCCTCAACCGCCGAATCGGAACAGATTCTCAGTTTTGCCAACGAGATCCAGTTAGCTGCCATGAAAAGCGGCATGTTCGCCTTTCCACCCCTTATCGATGTCAAGATAGATCAACCCCAATCGGAGTTGGTCTTTGACCGGGACATGGTGGCCGACCTGGGACTCAATCTGCAACAGGTGGGTGCTGATCTGGCCTCCATGGTCGGTGGAAATTTTGTCAACCGCTTCAATATAGGCGGGCGAAGTTATAAGGTTATCCCGCAGATCCAGCGCATGGACAGGCTCAATCCGGACCAGTTACGCAACATCTATGTCACGGGTGGAAGCGGTCAGATGGTGCCTCTCAGTACCATCGCTACCATCAAGGACAGCACCGTACCGCGCTCCCTCAACCGTTTTCAGCAACTGAATGCAGTCAAGATAAGCGGGGTGGCAATACGGCCTCTGGATCAAGCCCTGCGCTTTCTGGAAGGTGAAGCTGCGAAAATCCTTCCCCGTGGATATGCCATTGATTACACTGGTGAATCCCGCCAGCTGCGTAAAGAGGGGAATAAATTTATCCGGGCCTTTGCCCTGGCGGTGGTTTTAATATTCCTGGTGCTGGCAGCCCAGTTCAATAGTTTCCGCGATCCTTTCGTTATCCTGGCCGGATCAGTCCCGCTGGCTATGTTCGGAGCCATGATTTTCACCTTCCTGAAGATGCCTGACCCCAACGTTGCTTTCTGGACCCACGGTTGGACTACCACCATGAACATCTACTCCCAGGTTGGACTGGTCACGCTGGTTGGCTTGATATCAAAAAACGGTATTCTTATTGTAGAGTTTGCCAACAAACTGCAGATGCAGGGCATTGCCAAGAGGGAAGCGGTGCATGAAGCAGCCAGCATCAGACTGCGACCGATTCTGATGACCACCGGAGCGACTATCGCCGGCCATTTCCCGTTAACCCTGGTCACCGGTGCCGGCGCGGCGGCACGCAACTCGATCGGTCTGGTACTGGTTGGAGGCATGGCTATTGGCACGCTGTTTACACTTTTCGTCATTCCATCCATCTATATGCTGGTCGCAAGTGACAAATCAGCACTTCAAAACAACAGCCTGACATCGCCACTAAATCCTCCCCCTGCAGCGACTGCAGGGGGATTGTCAGATGACCACGAGAGCAAGGTACACTGATCGAGAAAAATACAAAGATCGGGCGAAAAGGTTATTATTCAAGGTAGCCATATACAAGAGCGTGATTATTCTTACCCGAGGAATCGTGAAGGTCACGAAATGATTGCCTATGCTCAGAAATAAAATCACAAAATCTTGTAGGTGTCGGAGAAGAGAATGATGCTTGTTTCTTCAGATAAAAAGAGCTTTTTACTATTTTTCAACGCTGTTTTATTCGCCTGTTCACCATGCTGCACAACGTTCTCGGATTGCCGCAAACGAGGGGGTTGTCCTGTCCGGGTTTTTTCAGAAGGCTCTCGACAATGCATAACTTCAATGACAAGAACAATGTGCTGAATTTTTATGCCGGGAACAGGTACATAGTAGATTATCCGCATCCAGAAAAATAAGACTGAGCGAACTGTAATAGTAAGATGAAAATAATAACGAAAAATATTTATCTGTTAATAAGACAGGGAAAATTTACTTGACCGTCCCAGGCAGGTTGTAAATGTTGTGCTAAAGTTTTATGCTAGGAACAGGCGACCGAATAGATTCCTGGCATCCAGTGAATTAAGACTGGCGCGGCGGTAGCAGTGAGATGCAAAAAATAGAGAAAAAATGACTTATCCAACTAATCCGACAGGGAGAAGAACAATGAAAAAAATCCAACAAATTGCCGTACCTGTTGATTTTTCAAAGAGCACCAAAAAACTGGTTGAGTACGCTATTTATATGGCTGACAAACTTTCAGCGGTGATTCATTTCGTTCATGTTGTTGCTGACTATCCCGAAGATGCCATGATAGGTGCGCCGTTTGCCCAGGAATATCAGGAAAAAGCCTTCGCCACTTCGCAGGAAAAAATGGCTAACCTTGCCCTCAGTTCCCAGAAAACATGTCCGGGCTGCACCGGAGAGGTTGTTTACGGAGATCCCGTCGACCAGATTATCGAGTTTGCCGGGAACAAGAATGCAGACCTGACTCATTATCAGTACTCATGGCGCCAAGGGCTTGGAGAAGATTCTGCTTGGCAGTGTGGCCGAACGGGTTTTGAAAGGTGCTCACTGTCCTGTCCTGATCATTAATCCTTTTAAAAAGTTGCAATCTGACCAGTATCATCTGTAAAGGTTCGCCTTCCTGCCTTGATCCTGGATCACTTGAAAGGGCAATCCGGCAAATGAGCGCCTTGTATTTTAATTAACAAGTCTAAACCGCTCAGGAGAACTGCCTATCAAACATACCGCTCTCTATATGACCAGGTGGCACCTCATTTGAGCGATTGTTGTCCTGTTTCAAGAGCGGCTTCCACCTTTATGCAATTCGCCGACGCATTACCTGAGATAAAAGGAGAGAGAAACCATGCCGTCCGATGAAAAAAAAGAATCACAGAAAAACGTCGTGAGTAAACTTCGATCCCTGCTTGGTATTCAGGATCCTCAAAAGAAGGATTCACTGCCACCACGAACTCATTTCAGCATCTGGTATTTCCTGCTGGTGTTTCTTTTATTTACTTACCTGCAACAATACTACCAGTCCCGGAAAATTGAGACGATTCCCTATAGCCAATTTAAACAATACGTCGCTGAAGACAGCCTGAGCGGATTGACCATCAGTCCGGATATGATCAACGGAACATTAAAAGGCAAAAAGAATAAACCGAATGAGGAATTTGTCACCATTCGAGTGGCTGATCCCGGACTGGTGAAAGATCTGGATGAGCACAAAGTCAGTTATTCCGGTCACTATGAAAGTAAATTGTTAAGCAGCGTTCTTTCCTGGCTCATCCCTATCGGTATTTTTTTCCTGATCTGGCGCTTTGCCATGAAGAAAATGGGGCCGGGGATGGGAGTCATGTCTTTTGGCAAGAGCAAAGCCAAACTATTTGCCGAGAGCGAGATCAAGGTCACCTTCGACGATGTGGCCGGCATCGATGAGGCCAAAGAAGAACTCCAGGAAGTTGTTGAATTTTTAAGTACCCCGGAAAAATTTCAGCGGCTGGGCGGGAGAATTCCCAAGGGGGTACTTCTGGTTGGTCCGCCGGGAACCGGCAAAACACTTTTGGCCCGTGCTGTATCCGGTGAGGCAAAAGTGCCGTTTTTCAGCATCAGCGGGTCCGAGTTTGTGGAAATGTTTATTGGTGTCGGGGCCGCACGTGTTCGCGATCTTTTTGCTCAGGCGACCATTCAGGCCCCCTGCATCATCTTCATTGACGAACTGGACGCATTGGGTAAGGCCCGGGGTGGCAATGTTATGGGTGGACATGACGAACAGGAGCAAACGCTCAATCAGCTTTTAGTTGAAATGGATGGGTTCGAAACCAACAAAGGGGTCATCATCATGGCCGCCACCAACCGGCCGGAGATATTGGATTCGGCCTTACTCCGCCCGGGCCGCTTCGACCGGCAGATCCTGGTGGATCGGCCGGATATCAACGGACGCGAAGCCATCCTGAAAATCCATTGCGAGAATGTGGTCCTGGCACCCGAGATCGATTTTCGCGAAATCGCCGGTCGTACACCGGGCTTTGTCGGTGCCGACCTGGCCAACATCGTTAATGAAGCGGCGTTGCTGGCCGCCCGTAAAGACAGGAAAACCGTAACATCGGCAGATTTCGATGAAGCTATCGACCGAGTGGTTGGTGGACTGCAGAAAAAGGGACGGATGATGAATCCCCAGGAGAAAAAGATTGTCGCCTTTCATGAGTCCGGGCATGCGATTGTGGCGGAATCGGTAGAACATGCCGACCCGGTACATAAAATCTCTGTTATTCCCCGAGGCATTGCGGCTCTCGGCTATACCCAGCAGCAACCCACCGAGGATCGTTATCTGATGACGCGATCTGAGTTGCTGGACCGGCTGGCCGTTCTTTTAGGAGGCCGGGTAGCTGAAGAGCTGGTTTTCGGAGAAATCTCAACCGGCGCCCAAAACGATCTGCAGCGGGCAACAGACATAGCCCGCTCCATGGTGACCGAGTATGGCATGAGTGATCGGCTGGGTCTGGTGACCTATGAACAGGCTCGCCAGTCCATGTTCCTTCGCGGTGATCATGGCTCCTCCCCGAAAAAGCTACAGCGAAGAAAAAGCCGGCCAGATTGACGAAGAAATCGCCCGGTTCATCGAAGAGGCACATCAGCGGGTACAAGAGATCCTGAGAGGTCATCGAACTGTTTTGGATGAATTGGCCCATCTGCTCTCCCAAAAAGAAATGGTAATGGGTGACGAACTAAGAACAATGCTGGGCAAAAAAACATCTGAGGAACCTTCAGCAGAGCATCAGATATCATAACACCAACGTTGCAAACAGGAGGATACCCAGGATGAACTCTAAGAGCAACCAGACCAAAAAATTCCGGATCAACGACGGAGTCAAAGCTTGATGCTAAAGATGACCTGAAATCCCTTTCCATGCCCGATTTGCAAAAAGCTTTGGGGGCGTCACCGGAGGGACTCAGTCAGGCCGAGGCAGAGAAGCGGCTGAGCCAGTATGGTCCGAATGAACTTGAAGAAAAGAAAACTAATCCATTCCTGAAATTTCTCACCTATTTCTGGGGACCCATCCCTTGGATGATCGAAGTGGCGGTGATTCTATCCGCTCTGGTCAAGCATTGGCCGGATTTTTTCATTATTCTCCTTTTACTGGTTGCCAACGCCGTTGTTGCTTTCTGGGAAGAACATCAAGCCGGCAACGCCATCGCCGCCCTCAAGGCCAAGCTGGCAATCAAGGCCCGTGTCAAACGTGATGGCCAGTGGATCGCACCGGCGGCACGGGAGTTAGTGCCCGGTGACGTCATCCGCGTGCGTCTTGGCGACATTGTGCCGGCCGATGCACGCCTGCTGGAGGGGGACCCGGTGGAAGTGGATCAGTCGGCTCTGACCGGAGAATCGTTGCCCGCCACGCGTAAACCCGGCGAAACCCTCTTTTCAGGTTCGATCATTCGCCAGGGTGAAATAGAAGCGCTGGTATATGCCACGGGTTCGAACACCTACTTCGGCAAGACGGCCCAGCTGGTGCAGGAAGTTCACACAGACAGTCACTTTCAACGCGCCGTGCTGAAAATCGGTAATTATCTGATTATTCTCGCCGTAAGCCTGGTGGTGTTAATTCTGGTTGTTGCACTTTTCCGCGGCGACCAGATGCTCACCACGCTCCAGTTTGCCCTGGTGCTGACAGTAGCCGCTATTCCCGTAGCAATGCCGACGGTGTTGTCGGTAACGATGGCGGTCGGTGCCCGTCTGCTCGCTAAAAAAGAGGCGATTGTCAGCCGCCTCGTGGCCATTGAAGAATTGGCCGGAACGGATATTCTGTGCTCTGATAAAACCGGGACCCTTACCCAGAACAAACTGACCCTGGGAGATCCATTCAGCGTGAATGGCGTCTCGATAGACCAGGTAATTCTCAATGCCGCTCTGGCCTCACGCGCAGAAAATCAAGATACCATTGACCTGGCTGTACTGGGTGGCCTGAAAAACGATCAGGCACTCAAAGGGTATCAGATGGTCCACTTCCAGCCCTTCGACCCGGTACACAAACGTACAGAGGCTACTATTAAACGGAAGACGGAAGCACCTTCAAAGTTGCTAAAGGCGCTCCTCAGATGATCCTTGAACTGTCGGCCAATGCAGAGCAGGTAAAATCCGTCGTCAATGAAGCGATTGACGGATTTGCCAAACGCGGCTTTCGTTCACTGGGAGTGGCAAGAACAGACGGTCAGGACCAGTGGCAGTTTCTTGGCGTGCTGCCGCTTTTCGATCCGCCAAGAGAAGACTCTAAAAAGACTATCGATAATGCACGCAAAATGGGCGTGAGCGTAAAAATGGTAACAGGCGATCAACTGGCGATCGCCCGGGAAACCGCCGAACAACTCGGCTTGGGAAATAACATTCTCGATGCCAGCGGTTTCGTGGATACAAAACACCATGAGACGGGGCAGTTAGTCGAATCCATCGAGAAAGCCGATGGCTTTGCACAGGTGTTCCCTGAACACAAGTTCCATATTGTTGATGTTCTGCAGAAACAGGGACATATAGTCGGCATGACCGGAGACGGGGTGAATGATGCGCCTGCGTTAAAAAAAGCAGACTGCGGTATTGCCGTTTCAGGCGCAACGGACGCAGCGCGTGCAGCGGCGTCCATGGTACTGATGTCTCCCGGCCTGTCGGTAATCATTGATGCCATCAAGGAGAGCCGGAAAATATTTCAGCGGATGAACAGCTATGCTATTTACCGCATCTGCGAGACCTTGCGTGTGTTGCTGTTCATGACGCTGGCAATCCTGATCTTCAATTTTTATCCTCTCACAGCGGTGATGATTGTTATGCTGGCTTTACTCAACGATGGTGCCATCCTCTCCATTGCCTATGACAATGTTCATTACCAGGATAAGCCCGAAGCATGGAATATGCGAATGGTTCTCGGGGTTGCATCGGTGCTGGGCGTCATTGGACCTGTGGCGGCTTTCGGCCTGTTTTATCTTGGCGAGCGGGTATACCACCTCGACCGTGCGCACATTCAAACACTCATGTACCTGATGCTGTCTGTGGCCGGACATCTGACGATATTTCTCACCCGTACACGCGGCCCATTCTGGTCGATTCGGCCTGCACGGATTTTACTGCTGGCCGTGTTAGGCACGCAAATTCTGGCAACATTGATCGCGGTTTATGGGGTGTTCATGACGCCACTGGGCTGGGGATGGGCACTATTTGTCTGGGGCTATGCACTGGTCTGGTTCCTTGTGAGCGACCGTGCAAAATTACTGGCATACCGGGTGTTCGATCCAACTTCCCCTCCCCTGCTCGCCAAGAAATCAGTTGATTTTACCTCGTAGGAGGAGAAATGATTTGAATTGGCATAAATTCAGACCAGATGGATTGCGAACAAGGAGCGTGTCGGAGAAATACAATTTTTGCTCAGATCAAGGCATTGTAAGAAAATCAAGCGGAGCACATATACCTACTATCTGCGAGCATTGATTTTCTTACAATAACGATGAGTACTAGGGACAAAAGAGCTTTCTCCGACACGCTCCTAGGCAAGCGAAAGGAATAGCAGCAAACCAGCTTTAAACGTATTGTGCCGAATTATGCGGCAGGAACCGCTAAGAAAAGCTGTCAGCGTTGAGAGAAGCACTTCCTGCAGGTGAATGCGAAACGGCATTGAACCTGCTGAAAGCGTGAGCAGATATAAACAGGACATGGACGCCTCGTCCAATCGGTAAGAAGATGGAGAATAAGCCATGAGCCAACCAATACGTTCCAGCCATCCCCTCTACAGTCTGCTTCCCACGGAAGTTGAAGGATTCGACTCCCTGGCGGAGCTGGCCCTGGATATGTACTCGATGTGGAATCACTACGCCGACAATGTGTGGCGGCAGATTGATCCTGTATTGTGGGGACTTACGCATAACCCATGGGTTGTCCTGCAGACGGTCTCACGTGAACGGATCGAGCATGTTCTGGACGATCCGGTATTCCGCAAAAGCGTTGATGACCAGGTAAAAAATCGGCGTCAGGCGATAGCCGCTCCCGCGTGGTTTCAACATAATCATTCCCGGAGTCCCTTGAACTGTGTTGCTTATTTCAGCCTGGAATTCATGTTGAGCGAAGCACTGCCTATTTACTCGGGCGGACTTGGCAATGTTGCCGGCGATCAACTCAAAGCCGCCAGTGATCTGGGTGTACCGGTAGTCGGAATAGGACTGCTCTACCAGCAAGGCTATTTTCGCCAGGAGATTGACAAGGACGGCGCACAGCAGGCCCTCTTTCCATATAACGACCCGGGTCAGTTGCCGATCACCCCGTTACGCCGGGAAGACGGCGAGTGGTTGCGACTGGAGATTGCTCTCCCGGGCTACTCAGTCTGGTTGCGCACCTGGCAGGTTCAGGTCGGCAAGACGACACTTTATCTGCTGGACAGCAATGACGCGGCAAACTTTCCTCTTCATCGCGGTATTACCAGCGAATTGTACGGTGGTGGGCCGGAACTTCGTCTCAAGCAGGAACTGGTCCTCGGGATAGGCGGATGGCGGCTGCTGAAGGAACTTGGCATCCAGCCGGAAGTCTGCCATCTCAATGAAGGGCATGCGGCCTTCGCCGTGCTGGAGCGCGCGCGCAATTTCATGCAGGAGAACGAGCAACCTTTCGACGTCGCCCTGACCGTCACGCGAGCGGGAAACCTGTTCACTACCCATACCGCTGTGGCTGCAGGTTTTGATCGATTCTCTCCGGCGCTTATCAAACAATATCTCGGCGGTTATGCCGAGCAGAAACTCGGCATAACACTTAATGAGCTGATGGCCCTTGGCAGACAGAACCCGAACGACAGTTCGGAAAGCTTCAACATGGCTTATCTGGCCATCCGGGGCAGCGGCGCGGTTAATGGCGTCAGCCGTCTGCATGGCGAAGTCAGCCGACAGCTCTTTGCGCCGCTTTTTCCGAAATGGCCGGTGGCTGAAGTACCTGTCAGGTACGTAACCAACGGCGTTCATGTGCCAACCTGGGACTCGGCTCAGGCCGATGACCTGTGGACCGGGGCCTGTGGCAAAAACCGCTGGCTGGGGGTAACGGAACCGCTGGAAGAACAGATTCGCGGCGTCTCCGATAACAACCTCTGGCAATTTCGCGTCGCTGCAAGCAAATCTTTTGTCGAGTATACCCGTCAACGATTATCCCGACAACTGGCAGTCCACGGTGCATCGCACGAAGCAGTGGAAGAGGCAAAACAGTTATTTGATCCGCGCGCGCTGACCCTCGGTTTTGCACGCCGGTTTGCGACCTACAAGCGGCCGAACCTGCTGCTGCACGATCCGCAACGTCTGTTGCGACTGCTGACCAATCCAGAACGGCCTGTACAGCTCATCATCGCAGGAAAGGCCCATCCGGACGACCGGGCCGGGCAGGCCCTCATTAAGGAATGGATCACCTTCATCCGCCGGCCGGAAGTCCGGCCGCACATCATCTTTTTGAGCGACTACGACATGTTGTTAACCGAACACCTGGTGCAGGGGGTTGATGTCTGGATCAACACGCCTCGACGACCATGGGAAGCATGCGGCACCAGCGGCATGAAGGTACTCGTCAACGGCGGCATTAATCTCTCCGAATTGGATGGCTGGTGGGCGGAGGCCTATACCCCTGAGGTCGGGTGGGCGTTGGGAGATGGCGAGGAACATGACGACGACCCCGCCTGGGACGCGGCCGAAGCCGACGCGCTCTACAGCCTGCTGGAACAGGAGGTAATCCCGGAGTTTTTTGCCCGCGACGAACAGGGTATCCCCACAGCCTGGGTGACACGGATGCGAGAAAGCATGGCACAGTTGACACCACGTTTTTCCGCCAACCGCACAGTGCGCGAATATACGATTCAACACTACCTCCCGGCTGCTTCAGCTTATCGCAGACGCGCTGCCGATAAAGGTGCGTTGGCCCGAGAGATTGTCGACCGGTTCCAAGCACTGGAACAGCAGTGGAGTATGATGAACTTTGGCGAAGTCAAGGTGGAGACCAAAGATGGTCAGCATATAGTTGATATCCAAATCTGCCTCAATGACATTGATCCAAAGGCGGTGCGGGTAGAATTGTATGCCGACGGAATGAACGGCGGCGAGCCCGTTCGGCAGGAGATGCAGCGCATTGACCAAGCGGCCGAAATGTCGGGCAGTACTCATTACCGCGGGGCAGTATCCGCGAGCCGCCCGCGTACAGATTACACGGCTCGAGTGCTGCCATACCACTTCGATGCTTTGGTCCCCTTGGAAGACGCACGGATTCTTTGGCAGCAATGATACGGTTGTTCAGGAATATGGTGATTGCCTGACAATTAATGTTGGTTACCATTCTATAGGCGGATTCCGTTATAGAAGCCATTTGGCGAATTATGACAACACCAACAGAAACAGCCACGCCGGGAGATAAATCTCAACAACGCTCAGGGGGTGAGGAATATTACCCAAACAGCATAATGAAACATACGGAACATAAAAAAAGAGGGATGGGGCAGTTCCCGGCCACCGCAATCTGCGGCAACGATATTACCTCGTCGTGTTTATATGTTTCCGCTCTTGCCATCATCTATTCGGGAAGATGGGCTCCCCTCGTTCTGCTGCTGGTTTCCGGCGTCCTCTTCCTCTACCGTGGCATTTACGCTGAAGTGGTTGGCGCCCTGCCGCTGAACGGTGGCGCCTACAATGCACTGCTCAACACAACAAGCAAGTTCAGGGCCTCAATCGCCGCCTGTCTTACCATCCTTTCCTATATGGCAACGGCAGTCATTTCCGCGAGTGAAGCATGCCATTATGCCCATACTTTTTTCCCCCCTCTCCCGGTAGAACCGGCAACTATTGCCCTTCTTGGCGCTTTCATGGTCTTGAGCATTATCGGCATTACGGAATCGGCAATTGTCGCCATTATCATATTTATCTTTCACCTGGCAACTCTCGTGATTCTGCTCGGAGCCGGAATTTTTTTTATCTCTCAGCATGGCTTATCGACACTGCACCTGAACCTGGCAACCCCGACTCAGGGTGGACTCGGCCTTGCCCTCTTTTTTGGATTTTCCGCCTCTCTGCTCGGCATCTCCGGCTTTGAAAGCTCCGCCAACTTTGTTGAAGAACAGGCAGAAGGAGTCTTCCCCCTGACTTTACGCAATATGTGGTTTGCGGTCAGCTTTTTCAATCCGGCGATGGCCTTACTGGCACTGGCACTGATTCCGATCCCTCAGGTTACCGGTCACCAGGACGCATTGCTCACCCACCTCGGCAACATCTCCGGCGGAGGATGGCTGGGATTTCTTGTTTCAATCGACGGTGCACTTGTCCTCTCCGGGGCCGTACTTACCAGCTTTGTGGGCGTAAACGGGCTTGTCCATCGCATGACTCTTGATCGATGTCTCCCGCAGTTTCTCCTCAAGAAATGCCGCCGGGGAACAACACATCGCATTATCATCGCCTTCTTTCTCCTCTGTATCTCCGTTCTCCTTATCACCGAAGGAGCCCTCCAGGCTCTCGCCGGAGTCTATACCATTTCATTCCTCTCGGTTATGGCCCTTTTCGCGTTAGGCAATCTTTTTCTCAAAACCAAGCGGGCCCAATTACCACGCCCCACCAGCGCACCCCTGATTAATGTATTGATTGGTATTTCCGCCGTCGTCATTGGCCTGGTCGGGAATATCATAATGGACTTTCATTTTCTCCTGATGTTCATGGATTATTTCATTCCTGCCCTTATCCTTATCTCAATAATGCTGGGACGGGTCACCATTCTCAATGCATTTCTCTTTATTGCCAGATCTCTGCTCAAGTTTTTCATACAGCGAATGACCTCCACGGCTCAGGCTATCAGGGCCCAGATAGAAAAAATAAATTCCCAGCAGATCGTCTTTTTCACGCGGGGTGACAATCTGGCAAATCTCAACAAGGCCATGCTCTACGTTCAACAGAATGAACATACTAACAGAATCAAAGTCGTCACCGTTGTCCCCCGTCTGGAAGAGGTCTCACCCAATCTCCAAAAAGATCTCGAGGTACTCAATGAACTCTATCCTGAAATTGAAATCGAATTTGTCCCGTTAGCCGGCGCCTTTGGACCTGATCTCATCCAGCACCTATCTAAAGAATGGCAGATTCCGCCGAATCTGATGTTTATCGGCTCCCCGGGAGATCATTTTATCTATGGGTTGGCTGATATGGGGGGTGTACGCCTGATTATCTGATGCAGGTTATTGCTCATCTCAAAACATCATTCAAAAACGCTAAGGTGCAGATAATGTATGTGGTAAATAGTATGATCGGACTCATCCTCTTAACACTGGGTCGCAAGCTGTTCTGGCTATTTGTCGGATGTGTCGGTTTTGTGTTCGGCTTGCAGATGGCAAACCAGTATCTGGGGGCGCAACCTTCCTGGATAGCCTGGGTTGTTGCGTTGCTGATCGGACTGGTCGGCGCTTTGCTTGCTATCTTTTTTCAGACTTTGGCTATTGGTTTGGGTGGATTCGCTGCCGGAAGCGCTGTCACAGCGTATCTTACCTTATTGGCAGGAGTTGCCGTTCATCCCTTGATAAACGTGTTCGGTGGTATAATAGGTTTAATCCTGTTGATTGCATTATTCGACTGGGCACTTATTTTCCTCTCCTCGCTGGTTGGCGCCACCTTTATCGTTCAACCCCTGAACTTGAGTCTTCAGGCTGAGATTATCCTCTACGCGATCCTTGTTGTTATGGGGATAATCTTTCAGATCTTTTTATGGCGCGGACAAAGGCCAAGAACGAATTAATAGTTATCATAAAGCGTTTGGAATATTGGTAATTTCCAAAAACACCAGCATCGTATAAGGCATGCGAGAATACCTAAAAAATGAAGAAGCCAAATGGAAGATGACACATCAACGCCATCATTATTGTGTTATTTTTTCCCATGACCTGCCTGCTCTTGGTTATGGCTCTGGAGTTTATTACTACGTACTATAAATTTAACCCAATCTGCAAGGTGCTCATAATGTCCGGCTCTTCGAAGCTGATATTGCCTGGAGGGTGTTTAAGATATCGTGGTTGTTGATATTGTCAGCCACAAAGACTTCACCAACCTTCACAGGGAGCACTAATCGATTTGACTGGGCCAGTCTTTTTTTATCCCGGCTCATAGCATCGAGTATTGACCGGGGTGAAAGGTTTGTCGGTATTCGGTTTGGTAAACCAACCTTTTCCAGGACCAGATCGATACGGTCTTTAAGATCATGATCACAATACCCCAGCCTTACTGAAAGGTCAGTTGCCGCTGCAAGACCCATTGCCACAGCCTCACCATGCCGAATAGCATTTTTACTTACCTTTTCTATGGCATGGGCAAAGGTGTGTCCCATATTCAGCTGTTTCCTGATACCTTCATCAAAGGGATCCTTTTGCACATAGGAAATTTTCACCTGTATGGCTTGAGCGACAAGACTTTGGATTTCAGAATGAGACGAGTGTAATGAATCAGTTTTCAAGGGCCAATCCCCTTGCTCAACTTTTTCAAAAAGATCAATGTCAGCCAATAAACCGTGCTTGATGACTTCAGCCATGCCAGAGATTAATTCCTCGGCGGGAAGCGTCATGAGCGTGGCCACATCTGCTAAAACAAGGGATGGTTGTTTGAAACTGCCTATGAGGTTTTTCCCCTGGGGTAAATCAATACTGTTTTTACCGCCAATGGAGGTATCGGCCATGGCCAGTAAACTGGTGGGACACTGCACAAAATTGACGCCACGCATAAAGGTCGCGGCAACAAATCCGGCAATATCACCAACGACACTCCCCCCCAGAGCGACTATTGTTCCAGCCCTGTCAAATCCTACATCCAGAAGTTGATCGTAGATTGCCTGTATAGTTGTCAGTGTTTTTTGCCGCCGACCTGATGGAATAGTGATGACATGATCAACGGAACCGCAGCTTTGTGAATAAAGCTTGCCGACTGCCGTGTCAGTGATCACTATCAGCATGCCATCGGTTCCAGCCAGTTGACGGGTGAAGGGTAAAATGCCATTACCAACGATAAATTCATAGGGATGGGTAGGAGTATCGATGGCAAAGCGTTCCTGACTCTTTTGCATGAAATCGAGTAGATTGTCTGTTAGATCAGATGGATGCGCGTCGTCTGTTGCCAATTTCAGAAAACGCTGGTACCCCTTTTTCCTTTTCTGTAAAAGCTCTATGATCTGCTCGCTTGGATTTGGTACGTCAAGCAACGGCCTGCGATTATCTTTGTCGCCCTCTAGTCGTGACAATATTTCCTGTGGCGTAGCTACCAGGCAAAAAACCCTTCCTTTGCTGCTTAATGCTTCTACGTTAGAGGGATCGAGCATCATACGCCCTCCAGTTGATATAACCAGCCCCTCTCTTTCCCCCAATTCTTTGGCAATGTCCGCTTCCATCTTACGAAAGGCAGGCTCACCCAACTCTTCAAAAATCTGCGGGATAGTAAGCCCCTGGCGCTCTTCAATCAGCCGATCCGTGTCAACAAACTCACGCTTCAGCTTTTCGGCCAGCAATTTGCCAACGGTCGTTTTTCCCGTACCCATGAAGCCGGTAAAGATAATGTTTTTTTTGTCTTCGTTTTGCATAATATATTTCTAATGAGAGAAAAGAGAAAATAGCAATCGTACAGATTACCACCTTTGTTAATTCGAAGCAATGTGAGGGATGTAACGGAAGGAAAGGTTGCAACTCATAGCAGGTGATCCTCCTGAAATCATTTTTTAAGAAGAATTCACTTCCGGACGATTGAATCATCCAAAACTTTCAACAATCTTGTGATACTCAATAAAATAACTTACGATAGCCTGAACCAGTAGCGCGTTGGACTCAACAATTTAAAAATTTAAGGGTACCTTGAATAACCTAATTATTCAAAGTGGTCTTACTACCAGACGGGGAATAAGAGAACAATGAGACAACAGAGTGAATTGCAAGTATCCGTGCGAGGTGCGGTAATCGGCGGCCCCAAGCCTCTCATCTGTCTGCCGTTGGTTGGTGAGACAAGGGAAAAAATTCTGCAGGAATCCAATGATTTGACGGCCCTTCAGCCTGATCTGCTGGAGTGGCGAATCGATGCCTACAACAATGTAGAGCTGACTGAGGACTGTTTGTCCGTATTAAAACTATTGCGTAACATAATTGGTGAGATCCCTCTTATATTCACCTGTCGAATAGATCTAGAGGGAGGCTTCAAAAAGATTTCCCGGGAAAAACGTTTAGCTTTGCTCACGGCGGTAATTGATTCGGGTGATGCCGATATTATTGATATAGAGCTTTGTAATGATGCCCCCTTTATTAAAACCGTCAGTGCGCAGGCGAAACTGCGCGGGGTAAAAGTGATTCTCTCCTACCACAACTTCACCGAAACACCCGACGAACCGAGCATCTGTTCCAAACTGGCGGAAGCTCAGACTGCGGGGGCGGATATCTGTAAAGTGGCAGTCATGCCTAAAAATTACGGAGATGTACTGACCCTCCTGAGCGCCACTAATAAGGCAAGAAACGATATAGTGAAAACCCCGATGGTGACGATGTCCATGGGACCCGAAGGTGCTGTAAGCAGGTTGGCCGGCGGCCTGTTTGGTTCCGATATTACCTTTGCCATAGGTATGCAGTCTTCAGCGCCGGGTCAGATACCGATAAAACAGCTGAAAGCCGGTATGGCATTGCTATACAATAGGTGATAGTTAAAACGCCAGCCTGATAATACCGTAGCAGAATCACTCTTCTGAGTTTTCAGGTTAACTGGCTCAATACCGGGAAAAGAGTTCTGATGCAACTTCATTTCACCAGTACTTCATAGCTCCGGCAAACATCTCTCTCATTTCTTCTTTGCTGATCGGCCTTGCTGCATTATCAACAACACGTCGCTGCCTCCAACCCTTTTCTGTCAGTGCGTCGAGATCGTCGACCGTGTACCCCACACCCGACAGGCCGTTAGGCACACCAATAGTCCGCATGATCTCGATGACACCCGCCGCGAGGTCATCGCCAGGCCGTTGTCCTACGTCGGCAACACCCAGAGCCCGGGCGGCTTGTGCATGCCGTTCGGGACATGTTGGTCCCATGAAGCGAAAGACCGAAGGGGAGTTGATGATCACCGAAAAGCCATGGGGTACCAGTGCGTGATCATGCGGCCAGCCTGCAGCGTAGTAGTCGTGCACCAGCCCTGAAACCGCATAGGACATGCCGTGGGGCAGGTTACAGCCGGCTGTGCCAAAACCAATCCCGGCCAATAAACCGGCAAAGGATAATTTTTCACGCATGAGGAAATCTTCTGGATCGTGGACGGCTTTGACCAGATTCTCACCAATCAACCGTATCGCCTCAAGACAGTTAAGATCGCTGAAGGGGTTGGCACCCTGAATCACCGGCCGCACGGCGGGATTGTCCGGTACCCGTCGATGGGTGAAGGGCCGGGCGGTGAATGATTCCACCGCGTGACTGAACACATCCATACCATTGGCTGCGACTACCTGGATCGGCAGGGTCCGCAGGGCATCAGGGTCGATGATGCCCATGCTCGGTTTGATGGCCCGGTTTGAAATACCGGCCTTGGTCCCTCGTTCGAGGAAATTAAAAATTGCGACATTAGTGCATTCACTGGCCGTTCCAAACGTTGTCGGGCAGGCGATATGCGGTTTGAGCGGCCCCGGTGCCGGCAAGGCCTTGCCCAGGGGTTGGTTCACGTAATCGAGAAAATGTTTTGGCGGATAACTGGCGTAGAGGCTGACCGCCTTACAGGTATCCATTACAGAACCACCGCCGACGCTGACGAATCCATCAAAATCGTCTTCTTCGGCAAATCGTATCGCGGCTTTGAGGGAACGATCTGTGGGCTCGATTTCTACACCGTCGAAAATGGAAACCCTGATACCGCGCTCCCGCAGAGACTTTAAAACCGTTTCCACCGGCTGAAGTTTTCCTACTCGAGCATCCGTGTAGAGGGCAACCCGGCTCATGCCAAGACTTTTTGCGTGTGCACCGACCTCTGCCAGAGCCCCTGCTCCGAAGATTTCCTTGTTCCCCTCAAGAACAAAAGCATTTTCACCCTGGGGCATTGGCTCAAAATAGTTTGGAACTGACATCACGTTAACCTGAAAATTTCATGGGTTGAGACCGTCTACCGGCAAAGGAAACCGGTGATAAGCGTTAAAAAACAGTCAGCTGATTACAACTGCTGCCCCCGAGCACGCCGCCTCTTTGATTGCCATGATTGTTTTAAGGGTCTTAAGCGCTTCCTGGCCGGAACAGCGCGGGGCAGCATCATTACGAATGATGCTGCAGAAATGTTCGAGCTGTCGCTCAAGAGGAACCGTTCGTTCGATTTCCATCCGTTTGCAGGAAAGTGGCTTTCCCCATCCCTTTTCCCCTTCTCCGCTATAATGCCAGATCTTCACCTCCGGAAAAGTCAGCGTCCCCCTGGTGCCAAAGACCCAGTAACAATCCTGACCGTTGTCATAGATCAACGGATTTTCACCGCTTCCCGATTCAAAGTTGTACGGTGAAGGAACAACATCCGAGATGACCATTGTACCCAGAATTCCATTGCGAAAACGAAGCGAGATAACGGCAGTATCCTCGACAGGGTAACGGCGGATGGCATTACTTTCCTCCGCATAGACACGTTCGATGTCTCCGAACAGATATCTCAGGTTGTCTATATCGTGAATGAGGTTGATAAGCAGCGGTCCTCCGCCCGATTCACAACGCCAGCTTACGTCAAAGTAGCTGGTCGGCTTTAACGTTGCCCACAGGACATTGACAGCCGAGATCGTACCTAACTCACCGCTCTCTATTATGTTCCTGGCAGATTCTATGTAGGCGTTAAAACGACGATGATGACCGACAAGCAGCTTGACTCCTTCTTTCTCTGCGGTATCGACCAGCTCGGAGGCCGCCTTCAAATCTGCTTCAATGGGTTTTTCAACAAGGAGATGCAGACCAGCTTTGGCGCACTTGATTCCCAGGGATGCGTGACTTTCGTTGGGGGTAGCAATAATCACTCCTTCGGCATCGGGTCTCTCAAGAAAAGAATCGACATCTTCGAAATAGTTAGCACCAGCGGACTCCGCCACCATTCCTGCCTGAGGATTTGGATCGACTACGCTCGTCAGGATACAGGACGGGCTGTCAATAATGTGTTGAATATGTCTTGCGCCTACCAGTCCGCTGCCAAATACTGCCAAACGTACCGGAGAATCACTGGAAATCATCGACTTAACCTCCTCAACTTAATGAAATCAAGCAACAACCTTTAGAATCAGCGATAGCCAATCTCCTGCTATTCGCCGCCGGATAAAAAACGCCAGAAATAGTTCTTACCATGTCCTGCAATCATCCGCCATCCACCTGCAATGCGACACTAGGACGAAGATCCCAGTCGTGAAAACAGTACTTCGCGCATAACATCTACCGGCGCCCTGCAACCGGTCCATAATTCGAACTGGGCCACTCCCTGGTAGAGGAGCATGTACATGCCGTTAACCGTCTTACAGCCGACCTCTTTTGCCTCTCTGAGAAGCCGGGTTTCAGATGGGACATAAATAATGTCCATAATGGCGGGTATGTTCTCCAATACAGCTTGAGGTACCGGAGTTGCATCTACATTTGGCGCCATACCGACAGAAGTGGTATTCACCAGCACATCGACTTTCAAATGGTTTATCTCGGCCAGCGGGTAGCACTCACAGCCCAGTTCTGCGGCCAGCGCCTGACCTTTGGCAAGGGTCCGGTTTGCCACTATCACCTCTACCCCCTTTTCCTTGAGCCCAAATCCGATAGCCCGGGCAGACCCGCCTGCTCCGAGCAGGAGAACGGTGGCAGCAGGTAAATCAGCTATCATCTCAAGGGCCTGGATAGCCCCGATCCAGTCTGTATTGTAACCGTGGATATTTCCATCCTTGATAAGCAGCGTATTCACCGCGCCAATCCCTTGCGCGACCGGATCGATAGCATCCAGAAGCGGGATAACCGCCTGTTTATGGGGCATAGTAACACTAACACCACCAATTCCTAGACCACGAAAGCCGTCCATTGCCCGTTTTATATCTTCGACTTCAAATGCCAGATATATCTTGTTGAGACCACAATGCTGGAAAGCGGCATTATGCATTGCCGGGCTTAGGCTGTGAGATACCGGTTTTCCCACAATGCCATATAATTGGGTTTTACCATCAACGTGCATCGGTGTTCTCCTGGTCAAATGGACTGGATTTATTTTAAAATGCCGGAACGGCCAAAGGTTCAGAGGATAGACCGTTCAGCAACAATTTAGAGAGAAACCAAGTTAGAGGGGCGGGGTGAGTTAGACTCCTGTTTTTATGTTCTCCAGGTGCGTTTTGGCAGTTTCCAGACAGCGACGCGCATACCCCTCGAAGCCGTATTCTTTGAGTCGTTTTATGTTCGGCAGTTCAATGGAATAGGGCATAAGGGGCAAGCTACCCAGTAGAGCGGCAAAATCGATACATCCTTCCCCCACATAAAGTCGCTCGTCCCGTGCGACTTGGACCATATCCGGGCCGCTCGCAGGAATATTTTCCGAAGCATCACAAATATGCATAAAATTACACCACTCGCGAGGTAACTGCTCCAACTCGGCAAGCTGAATTCGTGAATAATGGAAGTAAAGGCTATCGATGAGAATGCCGCCATTCGTTCGATTTGCAGCACGGACGATGTCAGCAGCTTCCTGCAAATTGGTGAGACGTGAAAAGGTTGGAAACTCGAGATTCACCGTCAGGTCAAGCGGCTGGGCGAGGTCGCATATCTCGGTATAGCGGTCAACAATAGAGGCGCGATCTCTTTTTTCTGTTGTCCAGGCGGAGGAAATCAGATGTTTTGCACCCAATTCAGCGGCAGCCTCCATGGCCGGCAGGTACGAGCGGGGATCGACATCATCCAGAATGCGGGCTAATTCCATATCGAGGACTTTGATCCCAGTTTCCCTCAGTGCCGCCTTTGTTCTGGCGATCATTGCCTTATCTTCGGGAAGATAGGCATTCTCACCGGGTATCCCCATCGGGATAAGCCGTAAGCTGATATAATCATAGCCTACACGCGCGGCTATATAGGTCATCTCTGCCGGCTCGCATCCTCTCACTGTTAAATAGGCCAGTGAATATTGTTTGCTCATCTTTCATCCCTCAAAAATTAAAATCTAACCTCACCCCTGGCTTCGCAGTAAGGCATTAGCGGCAATCGGACCAAGCTGCTACCCCGGAAGCCACAGACCTGCTCCTATGCGACCTTTGAAAAGACAGAGTGGTGTCGAAACTCTGTCCTTGCATGAACATTCGACATCTGAACTTCCACAACAGGTCCTTTGAAGATGGCCAAAGCATCCGAAATGCCATAGTTGTAATTAGTTCAGGCTCCGGCATTGATAAGGATGGCAACTATTATTGTCCTGACCAACAGTACGATGTATTGACCAACAGGATATATAACGGTTGCTTCTCTGTCAACCATTTTGAGTAAGCTGAAGCAACCAACCTCTCTTTAAATTGAATATTCCACCAACTGAAAATTAGCGTGATCTGGTTCACGTTTCCCAACAATTTAGCGTCAAGAGGTGCACCTGTCTGACATCACCACCTAAGATTATTCATGTTTCGGTGCGCCTTGTCTTCTGAAAACCTTTAAAAGCAATTGCCAGAGGAATATATTTAGCAATTGCCGTCCACCGAGGGAATTATTTTGCTAACATCCTGCTTTATCGGTTTAGTGGTGATAAAATGCAGTATTATCTGAACAATAGAACGAATTGTCGCTCTGGAGCGATATTGGCGCAACAAGACACAAAATCATGTCAATAATTTGT
>CAVUYQ010000024.1:0-209921 GCA_963745765.1 uncultured delta proteobacterium
GTGTCCTGGTTGAAAGGTTTGGCTTACGGCTGAGTTCCACAGGGCGATGGCTGGCTGGTCGGTGCGGTCAGCAATCTGGACAGGTGTTTCACCCCCCTGGGGGCCATCCCGAAAGAGATTCCAGACTGGCCGGGGATTGCTTGTTATCATGCTCATGGCCTTTCCATCGCCAACAGAACCTTGTCGTTTGCTACCAGCGCTTTCGCGATGTCTATAAGCTTTTGTGAACTCATCTTTGATACCTCCATTCTATTAGCAACAGACCATGCGCTGACCCTGCTTTCCTGTATGCGATTGATATTTTCCCTTTTAAGGATTCTTCTCTTTTGCCAAGGCCACCAGCTCAAAGCCGCCATGGTCTGCAGCTATGCCGATGCGCATCACGTTTTCTTCACCCTCGGCATTTTCTTTTCCCGCGTATTGTTCGGGTCCCACTTCCAGTTCAATATTTCCGGCATGTCCTGACCGTGCTTGTCGATATACTGCTTGTGCTCAATGAGTTTGTCCTCAATGATCTGTTTCAGCGTGATGCCGTTGCCCTCCTGCGGCAGACGATGGAGTACATCGAGGACCAGGTGAAAGCGGTCCAGATCGTTTAAGACCGTCATGTCGAAGGTCGTGGTGATGGTGCCTTCCTCCTTATAGCCCCGGACATGCATGTTTTCATGGTTGGTGCGGCGGTAGGTCAACCGGTGAATCAGCCAGGGGTAGCCGTGGAAGGCAAAGACGATGGGCTTGTCTTTGGTGAAAAGCGCATCGAAATTCTCATCGGAGAGCCCATGCGGATGTTCGATCTGCGGCTGCAGCTTCATCAGATCGACGACATTGATCACCCGGATTTTCAGATGAGGTAAATGGTTGCGGAGAATGGAAACGGCGGCCAGCGTCTCGAGCGTCGGCACATCGCCGCAGCAGGCCATCACCACGTCCGGTTCCTCTCCCTGGTCGTTGCCGGCCCAGTGCCAGACGCCTATTCCCTGCGTGCAATGCTCAACCGCCTCATCCATGGTCAACCATTGCGGCGCCTGGTACTTGCCGGCGATTACGACATTGACGTAATCCCGGCTCCTCAGACAATGGTCCCAGACCGACAGCAGGCAGTTGGCATCGGGCGGCAGGTAAACGCGCACGATGGAGGCCTTCTTATTGACGACATGATCGATGAAACCCGGATCTTGATGGGTAAAGCCGTTATGAGCCTGCTGCCAGACGTGGGAGGCGAGCAGATAGTTGAGCGAGGCGATTTTTCGCCGCCACGGCAATTGGGCGGTGACCTTCAGCCACTTGGCGTGCTGGTTGAACATCGAATCGATGATGTGAATAAAGGCCTCATAGCTGTTGAACAGACCATGCCTGCCGGTGAGAAGGTAGCCTTCGAGCCAGCCTTCGCATTGATGCTCGGAGAGCATCTCCATGACCCGGCCGTCGGCTGCCAGAAACTCATCGTTGTCCTGCGTCCGGGCCTCCCACTGCCGGTTGGTGACCTCAAAAACGGCGTTCAACCGGTTGGAGAGTGTCTCGTCGGGGCCGAAGATCCGGAAATTCCGCGCCTCGTTATTGAGCTTTGACCACATCGCGCAGGAATTCTCCCAGCACGTGCGTGTCGGCGGCCTGAACCGATCCCGGCGCCGGCACATGCACCGCATAGTTCCGAAAGTCGGGCATAATCAGATCACGCAGCAGAATGCCGCCATTGGCATGCGGATTAGCGCCCATCCGCCGGTCGCCCTTTGGTGCAAGCTCGGCCAGTTCCGGCATGAGCCGGCCATTGTCGTCGAACAGTTCTTCCGGCCTGTAGCTCTTCATCCAGCTTTCAAGCTGACCCAGATGATCGGGATGCGCCGAATCCACCAGGAGCGGCACCTGGTGCGCCCGAAAGGTGCCCTCTATCTGCTGGCCATCGACGACCTTCGGTCCCGTCCAGCCTTTGGGTGAATTGAGGACGATCATCGGCCAGCGCGGCCTGGCGGCATCGTTTTCTCTCCGCGCATTGCTTTGAATGTGCCGGATCTCCTCAATGGCCTTCTCCAGAACGGCGGCCATGAGTTGATGCATCTTTTCCGGCTCATCGCCTTCGACAAAGTACGGCGTCCAGCCGTAGCCGCGCAGCAACTGGTCCAGTTCCTCATGCTCGATGCGGGCCAGGACGGTCGGGTTGGCAATTTTATAGCCGTTCAGATGCAGGATGGGCAGCACGGCGCCATCGGTGATCGGATTGAGAAATTTATTGGAGTGCCATGCCGTGGCTAAAGGGCCGGTTTCCGCCTCGCCGTCGCCGATGACGCAGGCGACGATCAGATCCGGATTGTCGAACACGGCCCCGAAGGCATGGCTGAGCGAATATCCCAGCTCGCCTCCCTCGTGAATCGATCCCGGACACTCCGGGGAGACATGGCTGGGAATCCCGCCGGGGAAGGAGAACTGGGTAAAGAGTTTTTTCAGTCCGGCTGCATCCTGGCTGATATTCGGATAAATCTCGCTGTAGGTGCCTTCAAGATAGGTGTTGGCGACCAGCGCCGGGCCGCCGTGGCCGGGACCGGAAATATAGATCATATCCAGGTCATATTTATTGATGACCCGGTTCAGATGCACATAGATGAAATTCTGGCCGGGGGTCGTGCCCCAGTGCCCGAGCAGCGTCGGTTTCACATGCGAGAGCTGCAGGGGCTCGCGGAGCAAGGGATTGTCGTAGAGGTAAATCTGGCCGACAGACAGATAGTTGGCGGCGCGCCAGTAGGCATCCATCCTGCTCGAGCAGTTCAGGTGTAAGGATTTCATTCTGCATGATTCACTTCTCCTTTTTCTTTGAAGCAAACTTATTGTTTTTAATCACCTGCAGTATTTTGTCATCGTTGCCAGAGGATTCGGATGTTTTCCAGGGGGATCGCAACTCCGTCGCAATGCGGTATCACTCGTGCCGTGTAATCCGCCGGTGGGCGATCGGCGGGCACAGCTGTGCTGTACACATGACCCACCTGAAGCTGCCAGCTAGAAAGGCGGTCACGGTGCATCTCCTGCCGTACCGGGGCCCTGCCGTTTATTCCATCGGCATACAGCTCCACCCGAACCGCCTCGGGGTCAAGATCATTGAGAAAGACCTGAACCTCATACTTGTGCTGCTCGTCATGGGTCTCGACCTTCACTTGCCCGAAGTGCAGCGTGGTCCATTTCTGTTCCAGCTCCGTGCTGCCAATCGACTATTTGCCTGCCTGATTGCGCCTTTATCGGCGATGCGCACATGGTAAGCGGCAGCAGCGGGGAGGTAGTGGTTCTCGGTATATTCACGCACTGCGCGGTTTGCGGAAAAATGCGGGGTCAATAGCGCCATGCTTTCCCGCATCCGCGCTACCCAGGCGGTGGGAATGCCTTGTTTTCGTCCCGGGCATAGAACTCCGGGATCACCTCCTGTTCGAGCAGGTCATAGAGCGCATCGGCCTCGGCGGCGTCCCAGGCCGGATCGTCGCCATGCTCCTGACCATCCCCCAAGGCCCAGCCCAGCTCGGGGGTATAGGCTTCGGCCCACCAGCCGTCCAATTCCGAGAGATTGATGCCGCCGTTGACGAGCACCTTCATGCCGCTGGTGCCGCATGCCTCCCAGGGGCGCCTGGGGTGTTGATCCAGACATCAACCCCTTGCACCAGACTGCTCCGATAAGAGCATGTCGTAGTCGCTGAGGAAAACGACATGGGCACGGGTCTCCGGCCGCCGGATGAAATGTATCCATTCCTGAATCAGGGCCTGCCCTGCCCGGTCTTCCGGATGGGCCTTGCCGGCGATGATCAGCTGCACCGGCCGCTCGCGGATTGTTGAGCAACCGAACCAGTCGGTCCGGGTCGTGCAGCAGCAGGTTCGGCCGCTTGTAGGTCGCAAAACGGCGCGCAAATCCCAGTGTCAAGGCACCCGGATCAAAGAGATGACTTGCCCTGTGGATCATCTCTGGCGGCACGCCGGATGAGAGCCAGTTGCCGGGACAATCGCTCCCGGGCATAGGCGACAAGAGACTTGCTTGCAGCGAGGCGAAATTGCCAGAGGTCGGCATCGGAGACACGGCGAATGTCCTGTTCCACGGTTTTCATCGTTCCCAGCCAGCGTTCTTTTCCGCAGGCCTCCGTCCAGAGATCATCGGCCGGGGCCGAATCCCAGGTCGGCACATGGACGCCGTTGGTCACATGTCCGACAGGCACTTCATCCTGCCGGCCACTCGAGGAAAAAGAGGCTCGAAGAGATGCCGGCTGACTTTCCCGTGCAGACGACTTACGCCATTCACCGCGCCGCTGCCCCGGATTGCCAGATAGGCCATATTGAATTTCTCCGAATGCGTCATTCGGGTTCCTCCGACCCAGGGCCAGCAGAGTCATGCAGGGTTATGCCGAGCTTCTGTTCGGCATAACCGCCGAGATAGTGCTCGATCAAGGCAGGTTCGAAACGGTCAAAGCCTGCGGCTACTGCCGTGTGGGTGGTAAAGAGGTTCCCGGCCCGAGTGGCGGTCAGCGCGACGTCGAAAGGCTGACCGGTCTCCTGCATGAAAGCTGCGGGCGCGCTCCAGCACGGCAAAGGCGGCATGCCCTTCATTCAGATGACAGACTTCCGGCTGGATGCCGAGTGCAGCCAGCAGTCGCCAGCCACCGATTCCAAGGAGCAGTTCCTGCTTCAGGCGCAGCTCAGGACCGCCGCCATACAGCTCGCTGGTAATTCCGCGATGAGCCGGGTAAGTTGGCAGCGTCGTTGCTGTCCAGCAGATACAGTTTTACTCTGCCGACCTGGACCTGCCAGGCCCGCAGCCAGACCGAATACCCCGGCAAGGCAATTTCCAGCCGCAGCCATTCGCCGTCCGCCTGGCGCAGGGGCGTGATCGGCAGCTGTCCTGGGTCGTTATAGGGAAAGAGGGCGTGTTGCGCCCCGTCCTTGTCGATCACCTGGCGAAAATAGCCCTGCTGGTACAACAGTCCCACACCGACCACCGGCACGCCCAGGTCGCTTGCGGCTTTGAGTTGATCCCCGGCGACATTGCCGAGGCCGCCCGAGTAAGATGGGCAGGGCCTCGCTCAACATAAATTCCAGGCTGAAATAGGCGATACAGGTCAGCGGACCTTTGTGCATGATGCTGCTGAAACCAGGCGGGGGCTTCCACCTCCTGCCGTCTGGTCTGCACCAGGTCATCGACGTTTTTGCGAAAAACGGGATCGGCCAGCACCTGCTCGATCCGGTCGCGTGAGACCGTCTGCAGGACAACCCAGGGGTTATGGGTGAATTCCCAGAGTTTGGATCAAGCTGCCGCCACACTTCGTCGGTGGCATGATTCCACGACCAGCGCATATCGAGTGCCAGCTCCGCCAGGGAATCGAAACCCGTCGATTTCCGTGGGAAGGAGATTGTAGATGGGATGGCTGACACGTTTCTGTTCGCTCATGGGTCTCCTTCACTTCCGATGGACGGAATCGTCTGCTAGGGGCGAAGCCAGTGCCTCGCCGACGATTGTCTGTGCTTCCTCCAGGATGCGGCCCAGATGATCGGCTCCCTCGGAAGCTCTCGGCATAAATCTTGTAGATATCCTCGGTCCCTGACGGACGCGCCGCAAACCATCCGTTCTCGGTTATCACCTTCAACCCGCCGATGGGAGCGTCGTTCCCCGGTGCCTTGGTCAGGATAGTCTGGATTTTTTCGCCTGCCAGCTCGCTGTGTTTGACCTGCCTGGGCGAAAGTTTCGCCAGCAGCTCCTTTTGCTCGGCAGTGGCCGGCGCCTCAACGCGTTCATACTGCGGCTCGCCGAACTCCTGCGTGAGTTTCTGGTAGATCTCGCCCGGATCGCGGCCCATTCTCGCCATGATCTCCGCCGCCAGCAAAGCCGGGACGATGCCGTCTTTGTCCGTCGTCCAGACACTGCCGTCCAGACGGGCAAAGGAGACTCCCGCACTCTCTTCGCCACCGAAGGCAAGCGTACCGTCCAACAGGCCGTCAACGAACCACTTGAAACCGACCGGCACCTCGTAGAGCCTTCGGCCAAGACTGGCAGTGATCCGATCGATCATCCGGCTGCTGACCACCGTTTTGCCGACCGCCGCATCCTTGCGCCATTTCGGCCGGTGCTGGAAGAGATAGAAGACGGCCACGGACAGGTAATGGTTGGGAGGCAGCAATCCTGCGCTCCGGGTGACAATCCCGTGCCGGTCATGGTCGGTGTCGCAGGCAAGGCAAAGATCAAAGCGGTCCTTCATCTCTATCAATCGCTGCATCGCATAGGGTGAGGAGGGATCCATGCGGATCTGGCCATCCCAATCCACCGTCATGAAACCGAAGGTCGGGTCGACGGTCTCATTGACTACTGTGAGGTTCAACCCGTAGCGCTCGGCAATCATCCCCCAGTAGTGAACCCCGGCACCACCCAGCGGATCGACCCCCATGGTGATCTTGCTCCTGCTGATGGCGTCCATGTCGAGCACAGCGGCAAGGTCGGCAATATAGGTATTGAGATAGTCATAGCAATGCGTCGTGGGGGCGTGCAGAGCCTTCTCGTAGGAAATCCGTTTCACATCTTTGAGACCGTTTTCAAGAAACTCGTTGGCCTTGGCCTCGATCCAGGAGGTGACAGCAGACCCTGCCGGCCCGCCGTGCGGGGGATTGTATTTGATTCCGCCGTCATGGGGCGGATTGTGGGACGGGGTGATGATGATGCCGTCGGCAAGCCCGGTTCTGCGCCCGCGGTTGTAGGTGAGAATCGCGTGGGAAACGGCAGGGGTCGGGGTATATTCATCACCCTGTGCGATCATGACCTCCACACCGTTTGCCGCCAGCACCTCCAGTGCTCCGGCATGCGCCGGCACGGAAAGGGCATGCGTGTCCATGCCGAGAAACAGCGGACCATCGATCAGCTGCTGCTTCCGATATCGGCAGATGGCTTGACTGATGGCGAGGATATGGTGTTCATTGAAAGCCTTGTCAAAGGCGCAACCACGGTGTCCCGAGGTGCCGAAGGCTACCCGTTGTTCCGGAACCTAGGATCGGGCTTCATCGTATAATAGGCCGTGACCAGTTCGGGCACACGGACCAGCATCGATGGTTTGGCTGGCTTTCCTGCATGTGAGCTTATGTTCATTACTCTGAATCCTGTCTGATGGTATGTGCCGATATAGTCACTGCTGGTGTTCCACTGTCTCCGGCCCGGTGCGGCGGAGGTTTCCTTGGCATGGCTGATATCCACCGCGGAGCCATGGGCAATAAGAACAAATGTACCGGTCTTGAGCTCTGTCTCGTACCGCAATATGCTGTCTTTGGGGATACCGAGCCTGTACAGACCAGTTCCAACCGCGCTCAGACCACCGACCACAATCGCACCTTCCAGTGCTCCGACAATCCAGCTGACTAACGCACCCGCCGCCAGAACATGACCCAAGCCGGGAGTCTTTTTTGCAGCCCTCTCTTCTTTGCTTATAGGGCAAAGGATTACAGGAGCGAGGTACCCGACAAGAAGCTGTACGAGTATACTCTCTCCTTTATCAAGCAATCATTGTGCCAGGATAAATAGACTCGGATTTTTAGCTATCATATCGTTATTTATGAAGAAAATAGCGAAAAATGATAGGGATGGAAGGTCGTTGACTACCTGAGGACAGGGTCATATTTGCCCAAGTGGTTATATATGACCACTTCCGGGTTTCCCTGGTGATTCATTTTTTCAAAATGACAGCAAGATCGGTTCACTGTCGAAAGCTGATTTTTTGCCGCAGGATTTGAATCCACCGGTTTTCGGCAGTTTCCGGGAGAAAATACCGGTGAGTAATCGAGTAAAGAAGATTGGAAAAGAACCTGAGACCACGGCACCTTTTTGAGATCGTCCAGACGATGCTTATCGCTTCCGTGAGCGGTCGATCGCCGGCAAAAGCAGACACCATATCCGCTGAGAGCGCATTCTGGTCAAGGATTCCCGTCTGCAGCCCGCATCGGTCTCTTCGAGAGAGCGATGATTTTTTTTCGGTACCGTCATCGTTTGGATTCACCTCCAAACGTAATGGATGGGAAATTTTTCATCCGTTATTTATCAGATTTTTCCACTGCCTTCATGTTTTCTTCTATGGCATCAGCCATATCCTTCTTTTTAGTGGTGTTTTCAGCCTGGAGTAGTTCCGGGAGACTTTTATTTTCTGATTGTCTTTCGCTCTCGTGTTCTGCTCCATCTTTGGACTCTTCATTGCTTTGTTTTTGGCTTTTTTCCTTATTTTTTTTACCACCCTCTTCTTCCATATTCCTACTCATTTCTAACATGTTAATTTTTTAACATTATGTAGAAATTATCATCTATTGCCGCATAATCTCCGCCCTATAAAAATAGAATCTAACTGATTGGACTATCGGACTGGTTCCCGCTTCATGCAAAAGCCTTCTTCAGTGCCTCGAACTGCACGTGCAGCGACTTGGCGTGTTGCGTGACGGGCGGGATCGTGCGCTCAATACCCAGCAATTGGTAGACTGCCATCTGGGCTGCACGCACAGAATATTCCACCGTGAAGACAACATCGTCAGAAATCTCGACGAATTGGCTGATAAACCCCAGGTTCTTCACACCGGGAGGCACCGGCAAAGGTCGGTCGTCCCGCATCCGGGGCATGAACATGCTGGTTATGAAGGGCATTCGGCAGGGAATGCAGTTGGCCGAGGCAACGGTTTCCGCATCGAAGTGCAGGTGACCGCAGAGTTCCGTGAGAATTTCCGAGCCATTGCAATCGGCCATTGGCTTGGCAACGAAATTGCCGATACGGTCCGGGAACAAGCATATCCCCAGAACACCTGGATACCCTCAGGCTGCCTGAGGAAATGCGGTTGATGAGCCAGGACAATCGACATCAACCAGTTCGAATCCTTGAAGGTTACCAGGCCGCCAATGCCGGATTCGTTGCCGCTGAACTGGTACATCTTGTCAAAGAATGCCGTATCCTTCAGGGTGACGGTAAAGGACTCCCAGCACGACTGCGCGATGCAGCTGTTAAAAACCGCCGGTCTGCCGAAATGAGACTGACCTTTCGCAAGTTTTTCCCAGAGCGCCCACCCGCCGCTGTCTGCTTTAGTCAGCTTCCGGGGTGCAGAGGTCATTGAACCCACACTGGAACCATCGGTCATGGAGCCATTTTGCACAAACACAAAATCGCCGTCACTCACGGTGATGACTTCGCTCTTGCCTTGTCCCTGGCAGTGGATGCCGGTAACGACATAGAGGCCGTTTTCAAGCTTGTGATCGAGGTTCGTCACCGTGCGATCCGTGAAAATCTGGACGCCTTTAGCTTTGAGCCAGGCTTGCAGGGGCAGAACCAGGGAGTCGTACTGGTTGTAAACAGTGCGCTTGACCCCGGCGAGCGTATCGATTCGGGTAAATTCGAGCATGAACCGGAGGAGGTAACGCTTGAATTCAACGGCGCTGTGCCAAGGCTGGAAGGCAAATGTGGTGGACCATAAATACCAGAATTCAGTCTCGAAGAATCCTGGTGAGAGCCAGTCGGTAATGCGACTTGCAGCCAATGCTCTCTTCGTCGGCCTGGCTGAGTTTCAGGAGTTCGGTACGGTCGTGCATAGAAAACCCCATCGACGTCACCGGCACCTTGGCGCGCCAGCGGTTAACCAGCCTCGCCGATGAATGTGATTTGTACCGATCATTGAATTCCACGGTCTCGTCGAAAACTGTCTTGCCTGCATCGTTGAGTGAAGGGATCGACTTGAAAAGATCCCAGGTACATTCGAAGTTGTCGGTGGTCATCATCCTTCCGCCGCGCATGGAATAGCCCTGATCGGGGTCGCCTGCTGCATCCAGACTTCCGCCCATGTCTGACGCAGCCTCAATAATAATAATATTTCCGCCCGGCAGGTTGCCGTCCCGGATCATGAAGGCAGCGGCGGCCAGAGACCCAATACCACCACCAACGAGATATGCCTTTGATGTCGTATTCATGTTAGAGTGCTCCTATTAATGAAAGAGTATTGATATAACCATTGCCGGTCACAACCATAGAGCGTGCGCCACCTGATGCAGTGTTATTCCCAATATCGCCATCACAACAATGAAATTGTGCACCCGCCTGCTGCAACGTCAGGCTGCATACCCTAGTACCGCGAAGTAATGGCATAAAGTGCCGGCCATAACAAAGAAATGCCAGATGAGATGGCCGTATTTCAACCGGGAATCGGTTACGAAAAAGGCAACACCGACCGTGTAAAACAATCCTCCGGCAAGCAACAAAAGCAATCCTGCTGTTTGCATTTTGACTAAAAACGGATAGATGGCGATAACGGCAACCCATCCCATCATGAGGTAGAGGGAGGTGAAGAGCATCGGACGGGAGGCTAGATAAAATGCTTTAAGGGATACCCCGAGCAGCGCAATCCCCCAAACCACCCCGAACAGTGACCAGCCCCATGGACCATGCAGTACCCCGAGCGTGAATGGGGTGTATGTGCCGGCGATAAGTAAGAAAATGACGGAATGCTCGATGACCCTGAAAACACGTTTGGCCTTACCCGGTGGCAATGCATGATAGACTGAAGAAGCAAAATACAGCATTAACATAGTCGCGCAAAAAACACTGGTTCCGAAAATGAATCGACCATTTCCGATGCGTACTGCGTCAGCGATGAGTATTGGTGTTCCAACAAGTGCAGCGATCAGCCCTATGCCGTGGCTAATGCTGTTTGCAAGTTCTTCGGCCTGAGATTGCTGACGATTTTCTTCCTCAGCGAGTATGCGCACGTCAACTCCTCTACGCTCTGTTAGCCAAATTATAATTCTCTGCGTATTTTGCCTCAACATAGTGCTATTCAACCCTGCCGGACAAAGGCTGCAATTCCTAAAGTGATAAGAAGGACCGCGATAATCGTGTAAGTTTTCATTTCATCTCTAGCTTTTCTTAACCTGATTGAATACGATCCTGAGTGCAATCAAGTGCTAGCTGTTCTTCCTCCAGGCTACTTTTTCAGTCGAACGCCATCCGCACCCCCGGAATCCGGCTAAATCGGTTTGTGCGCGAGCGACTTCGGCTTCCATCTTCTGTTTAAACGCAACTTTGATACTCATCTGTTCTCCCTGGTTAAGGGGAGATTAAGAAATTTTCCGGAAGATTCCGACATTCTAATCGGACACCACACCCCCGTGGCGGCAGCCAGTTCTATCCTTTTGGCCATTTTGAATAATTGTTTTTCTGCCCGATCTTTGCGTTATGCTCAAAATTTTATCCTCGGCATATCAGTTATATGCCTGCGGCAAAATTTCTTGCAGGTCTTGACCTCGAACAAATAACCTAATTATTCAAGACACCCTTATATCGCAAGCATCGTGCCAGAAACCACTTTGTTAAAATTGCTTGCCCTATCACTCTGCATTCTCGCAAAAAACATGCCTGACAGACAGAAACTCGATAACCACTCATGGCCACCCTTCACAGGTCATATATGACCATCTGGTGAAATATGACCTGCGACGAGGTAACCGCATGCTTTTGCGGAAGATGAAGAGGAGGGTAGATGTATCGTCGAAGATAGCCGGCACCATTTGCCCGTACCGTCGTGGTGGAGGGATGGCTATTTTTCGATATCGAGCTTGCGCAGGCAAACGCGCAGGGTGCTGTGATCAAGACCAAGGATTTCAGTCGCACGATTACGGCTGACAAATCCAATGTCAACCAATTTGATAGCGTTCACCACCTCGAACTTTCTCTGTTAATCTTCAATTTTGATGGCGTCGTAAAAACTTCGATCTACTGCGTCGTGAAACTTTTTCCGGCATTCGGCATACTACCTGTATGCCGAGCCCGGAAAAACGACCATTCCTTGTTTATCTGTGTTTTTACTTAGCCATCTTTTGGAGTGCAATAGACTTTTTACGAGTCTGTCAATTTTTATAATAAGCGATAATTTCTGAACACGTTTCCGCTCATCATATCTGAGGCGTGCTTGTCAGATGTGATCAGCACCTGGTCACTAAAACTGTCGGATGGAGTCTGGATTTATACCCTTAATTCACCCCAATATGCAAGGTAACCGCATCCTTGATGGTATTGGCCACGATGCAGCCTCGCTCGGCGATTACCACCAGCTTTTCCATCTCGGCCCGGTCGCTGAAATGTCCTGAAACATTCAGAGATATTTCAGTAAAGCGGGGCGGTGTGCCATCAAGCAGAGCCGTCATCTGGACCTCGACATCACCGATTTCCACATTTCGCGCTTTGATTGCCGCGAGCAGATTACTGAGAAAACAGCCACCGAGCCCAATCAGAAACAATTCACCGCCCATCGCTCCAGCATCGCTGCCGCCCTTGGCGGCAGGACGGTCGCAGAGTACCCGGTGCCCCCTGGCGCTGCCCTCGGAGGTTGATTCCGAAACCTGTTTTACCACTGCGTGTACTTCAACGGCCATTGCGAACACTCCTTATTTTATAATCTTACGGATACAGGCGCTTACCCATTTAAGCGGAAGCAGCATCGAAACCTGCTCCTGATACACACTATAGATCATTCCGTAATGTGCCAGCAGTTTTCTTTCCTCAAGCACACTGCCGATGACAAAATAGCAGCTAATAATGATGGCACGGATCACGGTTGACGGATACATCTGTGCAAAAGCGCTCCAGACCAGAATAATTCCGCCAAGATACCAGGGATGTCTGACAACGCCGGAGGCACCCGTTGTCTTAAAATTACCCGGCATCACCAAGCAGCAGTGATTGATGACCCGTTTTGATCTGGGCGACTCCCAGGAAGTGAGACAGCCGGTAATGACGCGCGCCACTGAAAAAAAGCAGCAGAGAAATCAGCAGAAGACCATAGCGGAATAGCTGAAACCAGCCCTGCCAGATAAATACGGCTGTTTCATGCCCTCTCAGAGAGAGACCAAAGAGCAATGGCGCCGTAAGTGAAAGTATTGAAAAAAGGTTGTAGCCAAGTCGATAATAACGAGAGGAAGGGCCCAACCGTTTTTCCAGCCAGCCGGTTACCCGGGAAGAAATGAGATAGCTGTGCAGGCCGCACCAGCAGCACCACACAACCCCAAACAGAAAATAGGTTTCGATTGGAATCATTATCCGGCAGAAAAAAGCCTACTCACATGCAAACGGGCGTTGTCTCAACGACCCTTCTGATTCTCCTCAACTGACCAGTCGCACGGAAACGTCTGAAAACGATCCTCATCTATTTTCTGTTCCAGATTAACATGAACCGTATAGTCCGTGTGCAGGTGAAAGGCCACTTTCACTATTGTTCCCCGAGTCGGAAACGGATTGTCTTCATCTCCCTTGAAAGCAACTAAAATGTCCAGTTGCCGCGACAACAGTGCACGTGCAGTCTCGGGCTTTGAGCATTTCATGGTAAAACAGATACCCCTTCTTGAAATATCGACGATTCCTCCTTTAAAATAGGCGGACGTTTTCTTTCCCTGCTGGTCAAGAATATGGGCCGTGGCGACGCCGGAAACGGGGTAACGAATGGTGGTGCGCCGGTCCAGATCTTTATGTGAACTTGCCTCTTCATGCCTCCCGTATTTCCGGCAATAATCACCCAATTTCTCATACAATCCGGGGATTTTATCCTGCCAGGCCAGTGCCTCCTTTCGATCAAGATAGCGAAGACTGACCTCAGAGAGCGTCCCGGCTGAAAGCGAACTGAGGGCTATCTCAAAGAAGGTATCTTCTCCTAAAATATCCCCCCCCGTAAGCTTGAGAAGCGTAAGGTACTTTCCGTCCTGACGATAAAAAACGGAGATCTCACCACTTTCAAGAAAATAGAGTCTGTTGTTGGTCTTACCCTGGGCCATCAGCAGTTTGCCCTTGGCAACAGTGGTCTTTTCAAGACTGTAGAAAACACAATTGATTTCTTCAGGGCTGAACCCTTCGTACAATTTATCCCATAAATCCAGGTGTTTTTGATCAAGAAATTTGGTTTTCTGCTCTTCAATAAATTCAGCGGTAGAAACAATAAGAGACAAGGCCATTGTATCATGGTTCATCAAATCTTCCCGAACGGCCTCAGCCTCTTTAAAGGCCCCCTTGCTTGCCAGTTCCCTGACCCTTCCAGCCAGGGCTTCACTGTCCTGCCCTTGCTTCCGCAGCCCGCCGGTATCAGATGACATCATCTACCCCTCTGTCTGTTTTACTTCCCGTCATGCCCGCCCCCGCGAACCAAAATCGCCTGAAGATCAGCACCCATAAGTCATTATTGCATATAATCCTGAAATATGTCAAAAAAATGAGTAATGGTGTCAGGAGCAATAGAAATGATTACAAGCACCGGTCCAGCGAGCCTTTCAACATGCCAGGTAAATTTTGCCAGTTGTCATGCACTTTGAGGCAGTCATTTGCGCGCCCCTGCCAAAAAACGTGAATTGCCTAGAAAATCGTGAAATACTATTATGCTTGTTATTTTATCATCATCCAAAACGCAAGCTGTTTCTTCTCCTGTTCCCTCCATTCCCTGCTATCAGCCTCCCCTGCTCGAAGAGGCGAAACACCTTGTTCAAAGATGCCAGAAACTCAGTTGTTCTGACATTGCCGGAATGATGAAAATAAGTGAGAAACTTGCACGAAGCACCCACACCCGATTTCAACAGTTTCGTGCGCCCCATATCCCCGGTCCTGCCGGGACGGCCCTTACCTCCTTTAAGGGAGATGTTTTTGCCCAGTTAAAGACAGAGAGCTACCTGCCTGAGGACTATATCTTTGCACAAAAGAATCTGTGCATCCTCTCGGGTCTTTACGGCATCCTTCGACCGCTTGATCTGATGCAACCCTACCGTCTCGAGATGGGATACAAAATCAAGACAAGCCGCGGCACGTCGCTCTATGAGTTCTGGAGCGGAAGCATTACCGGTTTCCTCAATGAAGCCCTTTCAGAACATACAGAGCAAACCCTGATCAATTGTGCATCACAAGAGTATTCCCGAGCCGTAATAAACAGCAGACTGGCGACGAGGATGCTGAATATAACCTTCAAACAGTATCGCAACGGTGTTCTGAAAACCATAGCAATCCATGCCAAGCGTGCCAGGGGAATGTTTGCTGACTGGTATGTTAGAAACAGGATCAGCACATCGGCTGATCTGGCGGCCTTTGATCGCGGAGGCTACCGTTTCCAGCCGGAACAGTCGTCAGCCGAGGAATATGTCTTTACCACCGATTTATCCTGATCGCACAACGTGCCTGGCACCTTCCTCCCTGGCGGGGACCCAAAAGGAGTTGTTCAAAGTCCGGCGATGAGCTAGACTGGGTTTTCTATGAGCAGGGGAACAAGGTACCTATTACTGCGTCAATCTATTTTCATACACAGAAGCCGTCACCAACCTCTTCCTTGAGATCAACCAGCAAATTGGTATCAGATGATTGATATAGAACAGCACCAGGATCTGGTCGAATATCTTCTCACCCATAACCTGATTAAAGACAAGGATCATGTCACCTGCAGCAATCTTCCCGGCGGGGTATCAAACCGGACGGTACTCGTGGAACATGGCCGGTCCGGTCAATGGGTCATCAAGCAGGCCCTGGAAAAACTTCGTGTCGAGGCGGACTGGTTTTCAGACCCGCAGCGCATTCATCACGAGGCAAACGGTCTGAGGTGGCTGGCAACTCTCATCGGAGAGGAGGCGGTGCCGGGTTTTATTTATGAGGATGACCAGGAGCACATTCTCATCATGGAGGCCGTTGCCAGGCCGCATTTCAATTACAAGACACTTCTGCTGGAACAGCCGCCGAAGGCCAATCACGCCGGTGATTTCGCCAACCTTCTGGCTGCCATTCATCGTCATTCATTTTTTCACCGGGATGAGCTTGCCTCGATCTTTGCGGATACCTCATTCTTTGAAAGCCTTCGCCTTGAACCATATTACGGTTATGCAGCCGGCCGGGTGCCGGAGGCGGCCGACTTCCTGCTGGAGCTGATGCAGCAGACCAGGACCAGGAAACTGACGCTGGTGCATGGGGACTATAGCCCGAAAAATGTCCTTATTTACAACGACCGGCTGGTTCTCCTTGATCATGAAGTTATTCATTTTGGTGACCCGGCCTTTGATATCGGTTTTTCCATGGCCCACTTTCTCAGCAAGGCACATTACCGTGCCGACCTGCAAGGCACCTTCATCGACACGGCACAGCTCTACTGGCAGACCTATTTCAAACAGACAAGAGAAGAACCGTGGGCAGTTGAACTGGAGCACTTCTGTGTGCAGCATACCCTGGCCTGTCTGCTGGCCAGGGTCGCCGGTAAATCAATGCTGGAATATCTGGGACCGGAGCAGAAAAAAACGCAACAGCAGATCATTACGGATATGATAGGTGAAAATCATGCGAGCATGACCTCAGCCATCAATCGATTTTCGACATCCCTTGAGCGGTATCAGCAACACAGCAAAACGTGAACCATTTTAAAACCCTGTCGGCGCAGCTTGAGCAAGACTCCTGCCCTATTGCCGATTCCGTAAAGACCTGTTGTCTCCCTGAAGCCTGGCAGGATCAATAGTTCTTCAACCAGGCCAGTCCCGCTGCGGTATCGCCGGCCGGGATATATTCACAACCGATCCAGCCCTGGTATCCGGAGTCATCGATAGCCTTGAAAAGGTTGCCGAAATGAATTTCCCCACTGCCCGGCTCATGCCGGCCCGGGTTGTCGGCGAGCTGAATGTGGCCGATGCTGGCCACCAGGGCCTTGATGGTGTTGATGAGATCTCCCTCCATCCGCTGCATGTGATAGATATCGTATTGAAATAATACATTGGGATGGGCAACTTTTTCAATCAATTGCATGGTGGACTTCGAGCCAACCAGATGAAAACCGGGTATATCTTTGCTGTTAAGCGCCTCGACAAGCAGTTTCTTGCCGGCCTTGGCCAGGGCATCTGCCGCAAAGCGCAGATTATCCACCAGTGTTTTTTCAACCAGATCTGCCTTCACGCCTTCAGGAGTGAGTCCCACCAGACAATTCACGGCCGGGCAGTTCAAAGCAGTAGCATACTCAATACCCTTGGCCACACCATCCTGGAACTCACCTTCACGGCCGGGAAGACAGGCGATACCGCGTTCGCCTCCACCCCAGTTACCGGCAGGCAGGTTATGCAATACCTGCTTGAGATTATGTTTTGCCAGGGACTCGGCAAGCTGCTGAGCCGGCCATTCATACGGGAACAGGAACTCTACGGCATCAAAGCCATTC
Source organism: uncultured delta proteobacterium (assembly GCA_963745765.1). Lineage (GTDB taxonomy): Bacteria > Desulfobacterota > Desulfobulbia > Desulfobulbales > Desulfocapsaceae > Ww85. The sequence continues at coordinate 17,170 of CAVUYQ010000024.1, forward strand.
TGGGCGGCGAGTGAAAAACGCTCAAGAAAAGGAACCTCGGTAAAAAGCATGGTCAGGTTTGCATTAAATTTAGGCATGTGTCGTCTCTTCCTGGTTTCTGCAACCGAAAAACAGATGATTGCATCTTTGATGGGATTATCCTACAATGGCGGATCATCAGATAGGCCGGACATCCGATATTTTTGATTTTCTATTGTATTTTCGCCTGTATGTCAACAGAAAAAGCCGGGAAATCAGTATCGTCGACACCTTCTTCAGGCTAAAATCACACCTGTTGTCAACAGGCGAAAGGCTGATTGCAGCATTCCTGTCTCCCTGATACAATACCTCCCGCACTCACCGAAGAATCACTTATAACAGGTCGTGGAATATGGAAATACAACTCTTATACGGCAGGAAGGAACTCAGCGTAGCGGTTCCTGAGCACGCGCTCGTGCAGGTTATAGAAAAATACCCGATGCCAATCGTCAGCGATGCCCGGGAGGCGATCAGGGAAGCCTTTGTCAATCCTGTTGGCAGCCCCGGTCTGGCGGAAATCGCGCAGAAGAAAAAAAACGCCTGTATCCTGATCTGCGACATAACCCGCCCTGTGCCGAACGGAACCATTCTCCCTCCTCTTATTGCCGCCCTCGAGCAGAATGGTATCGCCAGGAATGATATACTGATCCTGGTTGCCACCGGCCTGCATCGCCCCAACGAGGGGGAGGAACTCAGAGAGCTCATCGGCAATGACGAAATTTTCAGCTCGGTCCGTATTGAAAATCACTTCGCCAGGGACCGTGAAGCTCACATCGATCTCGGCTTTACTTCGCAGAATATCCCGATCGGCATAGATCGACGCTTCTACGAAGCAGATCTGCGCATCGTAACCGGCCTGGTAGAACCCCATTTCATGGCCGGTTATTCGGGCGGCCGCAAGGTTGTGGCTCCCGGAGTTGCCTACCAGGACACCATCCTGAAATTTCACACCGCTCATGTTCTTGAGCACGAAAACTCTGCCAATTGTGTCATCAATGGAAATCCGCTGCATGAGGCCCAGATTGAAATCATACGAACTATTGGAGACATCTACGCGATCAATGTGGCAATTGATGACAAGAGACGGCTTGGCCGGGTGACCTTCGGTGCCATAGAAGAAAGTCATCTCGCGACGGTCGAATTCATGCGGCACTACGCCGAGATTGATATCAACCGGAAATTCAAGACCATTGTCACCTCCGCCGGAGGCTACCCGCTGGACAAAACCTATTACCAGACCGTCAAAGGCATGGTGGGACCACTCGATATCCTTGAGCCGGGCGGAACCATTATTATCGCAAGTGAATGTTCAGAGGGTATGGGCAGCCCCGAATTTGTCTCGGCGCAAAAGCTGCTTTGTGAACGCGGGCAAAAGAGATTCATGGAGATACTGGATGGCCGCAGCGAGGCACTGATTGATGAATGGCAGACGGAAATGCTGCTCAAACCGCTCAGACACGGGAATATCAAGCTTTTTACCAACAACCTCTCGGAAAAAGAGTTGCAGCAGACCTACGTCCAGCACGTTTCTTCAATCGAGGAGGCAATACGGGAGAGTATCAGCAACCACAAAAGCGCTGAAATCGCCGTCATTCCGGAAGGACCCTATGTCGTCCCGCGCTTCCGGCCGGCTGCCGGGTAACGGGTAATCCAGGCAGCCTTTCATGAAAACAGACCGATAATCCTGTCAACCGCTGCGGGCAAACCGTCAAGGACCTCCGGCGTCAAACCGACTCCGACCTGGTCGAAACATTTCCCCTCGACACCGACCAGGTAGACACGGGCAGCCGCCTTTTCCGGGTAGAGCTTGCGGCACACCTGCAGCGCCTCCTTGACGCCAATCCCGTGACCGCTGACCGGCCGTATCTCTCTTGTGGGAATCGACTCCCAGTCAAGGAGGTGCACGGTGCCCGGTTGTGCGCCAAATTGTACGGCATCCACGACGATAAGTAAATCTTCACCGTCAAGCTCATCAAGCAGGTCCATGCCGCCAACACCCAGAAGACAAATGCGCACGGTCTCAGGCAACAGGCATTTATTTAACATCCGGTAGATCTCGGGACCGATACCATCATCGGCAACCAGATCATTGCCGATACAGACAATCAAGGTCCGTTTCATCAAGCTTTCAGGTCGCTGAATGCCAGTTTAAAATGACATTTCTCGCCCACGTCAATAGTCGTCGGCCGGGCCGGACTTCCGGTGAGTTCCGCCATGATGCCGGCCAGATAATAATGAAACATCTGACAGATGGGCCCATCGAGATCAAGATTTCTTTCAAGACAAACAGCGTGTATGGGACAGTGATCGATACTGATCAGGGCCTCTTTGTCGTCAAAATTCCCATTGATATCAAATCCTTCAGAGAATACCCGGATCATCTCGCTCAAGGCCGTGCCTCCATCGGGTTCGTCAAGATAGATCGGCATGTTCTGTGCCATCTTCCGACCGGCGGCAACGGCGAGCGACGGTGTCGATTTGCCGACAAAAACCCCGATGGTATCGACAAACATATCTAGCAAAAATGAGACCTCGACAAAGGCCTTGTTGTGATCTTCCATACTTTGCGTCAGTTCAATGCTCTCGATCATAGAAATTTCTCCATGCGGCGGCTGAAGTAGAGATTGCGGTAAAAGTTTTTCACCACGTGATGTCCATTATGGGAAATAGCCCCGGATGGACAGATAAAGCCGCAGCTCAGGCAGCCGATACAATCGTCGACCGTTTGGATCACCGCTTTCCGGGTATTTTCATCAAACCCGAGGACATCGGTCGGGCAGATGTCGACACAGAACCTGCAGCCGCGACACGCCTTGTCACGAATTTCCATTTGCAGCATGATCAGCCCCTCCTTACTCTGCGAATAATCTCACCGTTCACGGTGATCTCGACTTCGAGTTCCATCCTGCCTACCGCATGGGTGGAACAGGCCAGACACGGATCATAACAGCGGACAAGGAACTCGAGGCCGTTGAGCATTTTCTCATCATCGCCACCGGCAAGCAGGTTGACGGCACCCTCTTTGAGGGTCTTATTAATCGCCGCCGTGTTCTGCTGGGTGGCAACAATCATATTGGCCGCGCGGATAATACCTTCCTGATCAATTTTATAGTCGTGGATCAATACACCGCGCGGGGCCTCAATATGAGCGATGCCCCTGCTGCCATTGATGTTTGCCGGAACACGCGCGTCGCCTCGCAAGGCCGGATTATGCACGATTTCGTTAGCCTTTTCACACACATAGACGAGCTCAACCAGTTTGCAGTACATCTGCAGAACGGCATTATGACACGGCCGCCCGAAACGGCTGCGAAATTCCTCAAACTCTTTCTGGGCAAGTGGTGTCTCCATGGAGTCTGCGACATTCATGCGCGCCAGGGTGCTGACCCGGTAGAGGTGTTCCTCATTGTCAATGTTCAGGTAAACCTCTTTGGCGTAGGAGCGCCTGACCGCCCGTTCGACCAGGTAGTTGGCATAATCGACGGCTTCAAATTCAGCCCTGATCACACCGTTTTCGTCCATGGCACGTAAATCACCGTCATAGACGTTCAATTTGCCGCCGTTCACCGTACCAAGGTACCAGCTTGGTATATTGAGCTTATCGAGCAGCACCGGGTTTTCATCGAGCAGTTTGAGCAGCAACTCCTTGGTTACCGGTACCAGTTCACAGGCCAGAGCAAGCGCTTCGGCGGTGATTTCCTTGACCCGCTCATACTGGGCGTCACTGAGCTTTGCAGTTGTTCCTCCGGCAATCGCCGTGACAGGATGAATCCCCCGGCCGCCGACCACTTCATTGAGCTTCTGGCCAAGCGAACGCAAACGCAGGGCTTTTTTTGTCAGGTCAGGGTTGGCATCCACCATGCCGACAATATTCTGGGTCGCGGCTGCCCCCTGAAGCCCAAAAACGAGATCCGGGCCGGCAAGCACAAAAAGAGACAGGCAATGAGAGTGGATCATGTGCCCCATGTACATAAGCTCACGCATCAATCTACCGCCCGGCGGCGGTTCAACACCTGCCGCGTTGTCGAGCGCCTTGGCCGAAACCAGATGATGGGCCGTCGGACAGACTCCGCAGATGCGGGCGGTAATCTGCGGCATAGTATGTGCTTCCATGCCGACCAGAATCCTCTCAAAACCCCGTAATTCGTTAACGATAAAATAAGCCTCATCCACGCCGCCGGCTTCATTGCACTCCAGGAGAATTCGTGCATGACCCTCTATCCTGGTGACGGGATCAATAGTAATTGTCTTAGCCATTTGTTCCTGCCTCCACATCAGCAATCCATTTTTTGATCAAAAAGGTCGGTTTGCTGCCGATCATTTTTGTGGCCATCGCATAGGCATACTGGGTTTTCGCCGTCCGCTCCATATAGGCGATTATCGTCTCCCGTTCAATTGCCGTCAGACGGGACATTCTGTCAGCGACCTCGGTACGTATATCGAGATAGGGTTCCGTCAGAATCTGCATGGTTGGCCCGGCACATCCGGTACAGGCCACGCCATGGTTCGGACAGGGAGCCAGACAGCGGTCGAGGGTGACGGAACCGAGACAAATATGCCCCTGGCTCAGAAAACAAAAACGCTCATCCGGTACACTGTTGTAAATATTTTTTATTTCTTTGGCATCACCCTTTATCATCTGCCGGTTGCAGCGTCCGCAGACAGAATCCTGCGTCGCCCGCGGCTTACGCTGTTCGATCAATGAGGAAAGAGCCTCGAAAATATAATGGGCGTGAGGCGGACAGCCCGGGAGATAGAGATCGACATCGATCACCTCGTCAATGGGGGTTACCAGTTTGGCAAGCTCACTCACTTCAGTATCAGGGATCGTATCGGTTATCGTCGTCGGGCTCTGCCGGTAGACATGATCCATGATCTCCTCGCGGGAATGGGCAAGGCCGGCCCCATGCAGGCCGCCATATACCGCGCAGGTTCCAAAGGCAATAATGGTCTTGCATTTTGCCCTCATTTCCTCTGGCTGCATGACGGTCGTGCTCTGTTCGTATCGATCCGGTCAAAATGCCGATATCCGCTTCAGGATAATCCTTGATGTCAGTCAGCACCGGGCAATGCTGGATCACAACCGATTCCAGGACGTCCAGAATCTTCTCGTGCAGATCAACAATAGCCACATGGCAACCGCCGCAATCGCAGAGCCAGTCGGTATTGAGCCGTATTTTTTCTCCACTCATTATGCGTACCCCTTCCAGTTACCTGTTTCAGACTGCAACAGTCAGGACCTTCAAACAGGCATTTTCACCCGCATGCTTGATGTCCAGCCTTGCTTTTTTATCCATGATGTTTTCTAAAGCACCGGCAAAAAAACCATACATCATATTGCACAAAGACCCTTTTTGCGGGTGCCCGAATCTGAAAAGAGACTGTCGTATCATGCAGTCCCTGAAGATAATCAGCAACTGACGTTCTCCCTGCTCATTAAAAGTAATGAGTTCAGCCTGGTTTTTCGGTTTGAACGGCTCGAAACACCAGAGGCAGTGGTTTTCTTCAAGCACACGACGAACTTCGTCAACGGCGGCCAACAGATCATCTGTTTTTGCCGCACGCTCGGAAAATTTCCTTCCAAGCTTGCGGCCGGCAGACATAGTCATACTGTTTGCCCCCCTGCCAAGAATCGGTTCAATTCCGGCGGAAAGGGCCGCCATGAAATTCATCGTCTCCTGCAGCGTTCTCCTTTTCTTGCGAATTTCACGAATATCTTCCACGTACTCTCCTCCACTCAACGTAGTTTGCCCGGGATATCCATCTCTGGACAGCAGAGCGCCTGGCATCTTATACCATTTAAAGGCGCGGTGCGAATACCACAAACTTCCCACGGCGCCCCAGCCCAAAAAGCAGTATAAGAAGGATTCTCAACGACATTGTATCTTATCACAAAAAAAAGCTGATTCCCAAGAATCATTTACGGGAAAGCCTTAAAATACGGGATTTTCCCGAAGTACCCCCTGCTCCCGGAACAATCCCCGGAACAGTGGGCCGTCCATCATGAAACGAATAACAAGTGTCCTCTATAAAAGTTACTGGCTCATCGACCGCGACACCACTTCCGGGTCCACTATTCGTTTCGCCGTCCGCAACTCTTGACGGCAACCGCATATTTTTCATATCCTTTAAAGATAATTTTTCACGTTTTTACAATGCCTGACATATTTTAAAGGAAAATATATTTCTACGATAGTATGGTGAAACCGTTGCTGCAGGTGCAAACAACAAGGTATTACGGGGAAATTGTGGCGCTTACAACAATCCCGTGACTTTACATGGATAAACAAGAGCCGAGTAAAGACGGCGTATGAACCTGTTTTTCTCTATTGCCGGATTGTTGTTCTTCCGCCTGTTCCCTTGCGACTGTCGGGGGGAGCTGATTTAAGCACATAAGAGTATATGGAATCGAAGATATACCTATTATTTTCCTCGTTGGAAGAACGCACTCCATCATGATAAAGAAACCTTCCTCAATCTTTTTTGATACCTTCGATTACGAACTCCTGCGTATCGTCAACGACGTCCTTGACCGCGGCGACAAATCCCGGGTCCTGCGCTCGCTCCTTGATGACTACATGCACCCGCAGGGCATAAAGGAGATGGCGGCTCCACGAGGCCTTCGCATCGCCTATGCCGTTGCCAGCCTTCTCGGTTCGTTTGAAAAAGGCAACGCGACAGATCGAATCAGGGCCCTGCGTTCCCTGCGTGATGAGATTTTTCTCTCCTCCGCCACCTTCCTCCCCAAAAATACAGCACGAGTCCTTCTGCAAATCATGAAGGAACTGATTCGCTGTAAAGACAACACATTGCGGCAACTCAAACTGGCCCATGATTTCCGCATGGTTTCCACGGGTAATCCACGATTCGTGCGGGCAGAACTGGACAACTATCATCTGCTTGAAATGCCCGAAGAATGGAACCAGTACGCCTTTGACGATCATGTCCACGACGCCAACACCAAGGGCAGAAAATCACCGACCCATTTGATAATGGACGCCTGGATCAAGGGCATACGGCACCTGACGGTGGTATATTACAACTTCGTCAGCCCGGAAGTTGTCGAGGAACTCCTTGAGGCAAGTGAGATACTTGATGTTAAGGTTCAAGTCGGCATTGAGCTGCTATCGTGTTTTCGTGACAAGTATGCCCGCTTTACCTGGATACCGCTCGGATTCAATGACAACCGCAACTTCCTGGAATTTCTCCATGAGAAAGGGGTTAAAAAACTCATGGATCAGGGACGGGAAGTATCCCGCTATCAACAGAAATATGTGTTCGATGTACTGGATGTCTTTAACAGCAGACATCGACACAGTCTCAACGACGACCTGAACATATCAATGGGTCCACTGCGGCGGGAAGATTTCCTCCTTTTTGTCGGAACCGGGCAACCCTCGATTCTCCATCTCGGCAGTTTTATTCATAACACCATTTTCAACCTTATCCGGGAAGGGCAGCCATCCCTGCTCGAACAACAGGAAGGGACAAGCAGAGATAACCGCGCCGCCGGTAACCCGGCAATTTGAGAAACTCAAAGCAATAAGTGTCGAAACCATCATAGATCGTTTTCTGCTGCCGGCCAGGAATCCGGAAGTCCATGATCCGACCCATCCCCAGGATTCCGCCTCTCTCCCGAAAACGCTCAAACTCAGTCCAAGAGAAACACTGAGCAAGGTTCTGTCCCTTCATTCAAGTTCAACCTTTACCCTCAATCTCTCCAACCTGTCAGTGCAGGATACCCTGGAATTACTCTATAACTGCGCAGGCATGATCACCCACATCGAGTCCTATAATTTAAAGGACGCAGCACACGGCATGTCAACCGACGGGACATCCGGCAATGCATACGGTGGTGAGGCTGTCGCCCTGAAAAGTCCGGAGCGGCACTACAGCCTCATAAGCGATCTTCAGAAAGCGCTTACGGATGATAATGTTATCAGTCTCAAGAGAGCAATCAGGGCCATCATCTGGGATTTTGAAGAACAGCGGCTGGGAATGAAAAATCTCCTTGAATGTATCCCCGCCGAAAAACCCGGAAAAGTTAAACTTGAACATGAATACCTCGGGATGCTGGAGAGAAAAGAACTGTTGATGGATATTCTCCATAATCTTGAAAAATTTCACACCTATTATAAAAAACGTACCCTTGGTTCACATATCGGCTCGGGGTCGACCGGACGGGCCGAGCACCAGCACGGTATGGGTCTGATCGTCATCAACACCCTTACTGCCAGTGCCAGAAGATCGGTACGGGAGGCCATATCCCAAAACAAAAGGAGTCTCATTCCCGTCACCGCCCTGCTAACCAAGCACACTCATTGCCGTCGCAATGAGATCGCCCCGGTAAAACGGAACAACCGGATTTCCGGCAGAACGCCCTTCTTCAGAAGACCTGCAGACCGTGAGTGGGAAGATTGGAGTCTTGACGAGTTAGTTGTCACTCCGCAAGCGGCGGGAAACATTGTCACGCTTGGCGGATTAGGGCACAATGGCGAATATGAGAGACTGTTCAGCAAAACAAGCAAAAAGGAAAAGTTGGAGCATCCCTGGAAATACCTGAATACCAACCTGAAAAACAGTCTCAAGGTCATTATCGGCCTCATTCCGGCGTTTCTGACCTTCAGCCTGACCAAGGACTGGTGGCTGCTCGCCTATTTCGGTGCCTTCATCTGGTTTGCTATTACCGGTTCGCGAAATATCATTCAGTCGGTACTGGGGGGGGGCGGTCTCAGGCGTTCCCCACTGCTGCCGTGGAACTCTCTGGTCAGCTGGAGCCGCATTGCCGATTCGCTGCTCTATACCGGTTTTTCCGTACCACTCCTTGACTACCTCGTCAAAACGATCCTGCTGGACCGGGCTTTTGGCATAACCACCGCTACCGACCCTGTGCTACTTTATTCGTTCATGGGTATTGCAAACGGCATCTACATCTCCAGCCATAATATTTTCCGCGGCCTGCCCAAAGCTGCAGCAACCGGAAATTTTTTCAGGTCTATCCTGGCAATTCCTCTCGCCGTTTTTTTAAACACGCTGATAGGATCGTTACTGATGTTCGGCGGGAGTGTTGATGCAACAGGAATACTGCAGAAATGGGCTGCCATCATCTCCAAGTTCGCCTCTGATTGTGTCGCCGCCGTCATTGAAGGACTGGCCGACAGGCAAACAAATATCCATGCCCGTCTTGCAGCATATCGAACAAAGATTTCACAACTATTTGCTGTTTTCTCCCGGCTTGACCTGCTCTTTCCCGAGGAGGACGTGCTCGATATCCTGCAGTCACCCAAGATGATTATGGAAACCCTGAACTACGAGGCCAAGGAGCAGGAGAAACTGATTATCGTCAATGCGCTTGATTTGATGTACTTCTGGATGTATCAGCCGCGAGCCCGCAAGGCCTTGAAGCTGATCTTTCATGACATGACGCGGGAAGAGTGGTTGATATTCTATCGTTCACAGCTGGTACTCAAACGTCACCGTGAAATCAGCCAGTTTTTTGTCGACGGGCTGGTAGGGAAAAATTTCAGCAAAGCCCTCTCCTTTTATCTCGACCGTTCCGAGCAGTACCTCCTTGATATGGAACTATTTGGTTTGACGAAGAAATGGTCTTTATAGTGCCGGGCATGTTCGGCGTTCCCGCTCTTCCCGTCCGGCAAAAAAACTTTGCCATACAGCAGGTTTGCGTTTACGGCTCTTCAAAAGGTTAACCAGTGTCTGTCCAGGAATGAGTCATTTTGATCTAAATCGAGGCGCTTGATGAATTTAACCGCAGACATATGGTTAATATTCCGAGGATTAAATTCTGAAAGCAACGAAGAGTTAGGGGAAAAGGGCCATTTATGGACAGACACTAACCAGGATATTTCACAACCCTCGCTTCACTGACAAGAAACAGTCTGTTTATAACGGGAGTCGAACAGAAGAGTATAATACGGAGATAAATTTATCATCATCCGTATCCAGCCCAACGAATTCAATACCAAAAGAAATTGAATTTTCCTGGTGCGTAATGTTCCTAATTCTTCCTTTAGATATAAACCTCTTAGGCCCAAGAGCAAATCCAACTTTTATAAGCTCATTATCATTTAATTCAGCTTTTTTGGTTTTGAGACGCATGCCGCCTTGAGAAAGATCGAGCAAGTATGCAGTAAGCTGATCCTTACCGGTAGTCACTCTGACAGGAATTCTGGAGCTCTTTAACGAAAACAATAGTGAGAGCTCTTCTGCTGTCATACGAGAATAAGCCCTCTGGCCAAATTGCTCGTCAGCTTCATACTCCCAGTCTACTTCTAATTTCTCCAATGAAGGGATATCATCCCAACTTCGTTTTTCTTCGCCCATGGTACCCTCGCAAGAATTTACAACTATATGATATGATGGGACTGTAATGGTGGCAGCATAATTAAATCCGTCCACATTTCCTGAAACATGATCATCGATACATGACTGGATGATAGAGTTACGTATACTGTCCCAGAAGTACCTGTATCATGATTGAAGAGCTAATAAATATAATTCATAATCTCGAAGTGTCAAAGCTATGAGTACTTCCGGAACCTTATAAACCACACATGTTGCCTCGCATATTTGCATTATGCATACCAGAAACAGAAATCAGGAAATATTGTTCTTATCATTTAAAATCAGATAGTTACTAGGCAGGTCTTTCCAGGAAGTAAACATTGAAAAAAAGGAGGTACACTATGGCAAACATGAACGGCTGCAGCGACTGACCTGAGGAACCGGATTCTGCATTTTAAAGCTCAGCTATTTTCTTGAAATCCTGTTTGCTCCACTCAACCAGCCTATCCAAAAGCAGCCTTCATCGACTCAGATAAGCATTCCTTTTTTCAATGGTTGTTCATAATAGTAAACATTGCAAACTAATGTGTGTGGTCTGCTTGGAGGAGTTGAAACGGCAGGCGGCAGTTGCGGTAAGATCTACTATCGACAGGAGGTAAGAATTTCACGCAAGATACAAGTCAGGAAGATAGAGTTAAGTATGCTGTCCCCGGAATGTCCCACTGATTTGAGAAAAGCGGGAGATGCCCTGAAAAAAAGCACTATCAGGCAGGAGAAGATGATAGCCAATATCGGTGATGTAATCGTTATCATCGACCAGCATGAAATCAACAGGTACCAGAGCCCGAACATTGAAAATTGGTTCGGCTGGAAGCCGGAAGAAGTGGTTGGCTTTGCACTATTGGACAATGTCCATGGTGATGACAGGGACGCAGCTGCCAAATTCCTGAATACCCTGTTCAGTGAACCCGACACGACCGGTAAAATGGAATTGAGATACCACTGTAAGGACAACAGCTATAAATGGATCGAATTCACCGGGATCAACCTTTTAAGTGATCCGGATATCTCTGGAATTATTGGTAATTATCGTGACATAACCGAACGTAAAAAGATAGAGAAGGAACTGGGAAGATACCATGACAATCTGGAGGAAATGGTCCAGGAGCGGACCAGGGACCTGCAGAAATTAATCAACACCATGTCGGGCCGCGAGGTGCGCATGCCTGAACTGAAACAGACAATCAAAAAACTGCGGGCCCAGCTTGAAAATGCCGGCATGACCCCCGCAGCCGATGACCCGCTGAAACAATCAGACAAATAAATCTGTAGGGTACCCCTGAATAATTCGATTATTCGATCGATATCAAAGCATGCAAGAAATTTTATCGCAAGGCGCGTATTTGGAATATATTTGATCTGTTTGTTGAACCCCGAAGCTGCCGGGGTATCATTAAAAATCAATCTGACTGAAGACCATCAGGCTTTTCCAAACCGCCAGGTCCGCTCAGGACTTCACGCATTTTCTTTACCAGAAAATACTGGGGCCAAAGGGCTTCTGGCCAGAGACAGCCTGACATAAAGAGAATTTTAATCTCAGGATTTACCGGTAACCTGTAGTTTTTTCTCCAGGTGCTCGGAAGCTTTTTGCAGATGCTTCGTGAGGATTTTCTTGGCGGAAGCGATGTTTTGCTCTTTACAGGCTTTAAGCAGCATCCGGTGTTCTTTTTGTGAGGTCTTTGCCGCTGACAGGTGATCGAGATATACCACAAGATATCGGGATACATTATTATGCAAATTATGGATAGTATCTAACAGAAGAGGCATTTGAGCCGCATGGTAGAGGAGTGCGTGAAATTCCCAGTTGAGGTCGCTCCAGTGCTCTTTTTCCGTTCCACTATCTATAATTTCCAGAATGCTTTGCGCCCTGATCAAACCTGTGGGTTTTAATTGAGGTATTGCTTTTTCAACGGCAACAGTCTCAAGTGCTATTCTCATGGTAAAGATTTCTGCGGCTTCTGCAGCAGAGAGGCCGGCAACAACAGCCCCCCGCTTTGGCAAAAAAACAACCAGGCCTTCCGTTTTAAGCTGCACCAGAGCTTCCCGGAGGGGAATCTTGCTGACGCCCAACTCTTTGGCGATATGGTCTTGCCTGAGCGGCTGATTTGCTTCGTACCGCCCATTCAGTATTGCCTTGCGAAGAAAATCAGCGATAATGTCGGGTGTATTGAACCTCCCTGTCTGGATTTTCATAGTTTGAGAATGCATACGGAGAGAATGTATTTGTATACCTTGAAAACCAGCACGATGGCCACTCCCTGATGGCTCTGCATCAAAGATATGAGGCGATCTTGAGGCTTATCTGATTGCATGGCTACGCTCTGCCATATTGTCTTTCAGCGGTCATGGAAGACTTTCCCAAAGAGGTGTTACCATCACCACATTTTGCTTCAATCCCTTGAGCTTGCAATATATCAAGGATAGAATTGATTTTAAACATACTCGGCGCAGCCATTTCCGCATCGTAAGGCAAGTCGAGAGCCTCCGATATTTTTTGCCGCCGTAATCATGGTAGGGAAGCAGCTCTACACGAACGGGACTAGTAGGGGCAGCACAAAGTTCCACAACCCCGTCGATGTTTGATCTTGTATCATTGACGCCTTTTACGAGCGGGATTCTTATGGTTATCGTTCGCCCTGCCTCATAAAGCTTCAGGATGATTCCGTTATTCTCTCATTTGACACACCTGTTAACCGGCGGTGACAATCGGGATCGGAATGTTTGAAATCAATGAGAATATCATCAATATAATCTAATATATCTTCTACGTTCGGGTAGTTAAAGTACCCACAGGTTTCAACGGCCATCTGAATGCCCGCTTTAAAACATCCCCTTACCAGATAACGTAAGAGCTCCGGCTGTGCAAAAGGCTCTCCGCCGGAAAAGGTTACACCGCCATCCGAGCTTCGATAAAAAACAGCATCCCGCGTTATGGTTTTCAGAATTTGCTCAACCGTTGCATCGTCACCCACGGATTCGCGAGCACCTGCGGAACAAGTTGTGATACACGCACCACAAACGGTGCAGAGATCCCGGTTATAGCGCAACTTCCCCCCCTGGACCCTGTTTGCACCATTCGGACAGACTTCAACGCAGTTAAAACAATCCACGCATTGATCCCGGAGATAGAATTGTTGTTTCGTAAATGACCAGGACTCCGGATTGCTGCACCAACGACAGCGGAGAGGACAACCTTTTAAAAAGACGGTTGTCCTGATCCCGGGTCCGTCGTGCAAACTCCAACGCTGGATATTAAAAATCATGGTTGCATCCCGGCTTCTGAAATATTTGCACCGATGGACTCACTGTTTGGTTAGTTTTCGTCCTAAAACGGCCATCTTCAGTCAACTGTTCGTTGTTCTCAAAAGGTAATCCCCGGGTTATCGTCTGTATACCGGTGATTACATTTATCAAACGGTTGCGTTTAGAACAGACTATCTCCTTTCAGGCTGGAAACGAGGTTAAAAGGTCTCATACGATGTACGTTCAATGATCGCGTCCTGGACTTCCTTGGACAAGGTTATAAACCTTGCGCTATATCCTGCGACCCGTACGAGAAGATTCCTGTGTTTATCCGGGCATTCCTGCGCTTCCTGCAGGGTTTCCTTGTCAAAAACATTGAATTGCACATGAAAAGCATCCAAATCGAAATATCCCTTTATAAGTCCAACAAGCTTGTTGATATCAGAGCTGGTACTCAGCGTATTCGGGGAAAGTTTTATGTTGAGAAGGGTTCCACCGGAATGACGCCCGTGGTTAATCTTGGCGGTAGATTTCATCACAGCCGTCGGGCTTGTTACGTCGGTTCCCGCGTGAGCTGAACAGCCTTCAGTCAGTTGATCTCCCGACAATCTTCCGCAAGGGGTCGCACCGACCGCCTTCCCTGCCGGGATATAATTGGAAATTCCCATGAAAGCCGAATTAAACCTGCTGCCGTAAACATCTTTATGGCTGCTTATTTCCTTGTGATAGAAGTTGCTGACCTCAACGGCAAACTGGTCGACATAATCGTCGTCATTGCCAAATTTAGGGCAGGCGAGCGCTTCTTTACGTAAATCTTCATAACCCTCCCAGTTATTTTCAAGAGCCTTGCACAGTATCTCAAGGTCCGTAACCTTTTTATCGAAAACCAGATAGTTGATTGCAGCAAGAGCGTTAGCGGTGTCGGCAATGCCTATCCCCGTCAAGACCGGACCGACATTGTACCGTGCGCCGCCCTCGGAAACATCACAACCGGATTCCAGGCATCCGTCGGTAAAAGAAGAGAACAATGGCCGTGGGGCATGCTCAGCCTGAACGTTCTGGGCAACGATGGTCGCAACAACGCCGCTTTTGATCATATATTTCAGCTGCTTGAAGAAACTTTGTTTTACCGCATCAAAACTCCCCAAGGTGTTTATTTCTCCGGTTTTAATGCTCATCTGCTTGTCGTGGATCCGGCTTCTGCCATTGGTTAAGGCAAACTCAACCGCAGCGGCCAGATTGATGTTACAGGCAGAGGTCCATTCGCTTATCTTTGGGGAATGAGGAACCACGCAGCCGCAATTACTCCAATCGAGAGCATCTTCCGGGGTAAGTCCAACAGATGAAAGCATCTGGGCACCGACACGGTCATTATGGATGGCCGGGAAACCGGTACCTTCCTTAACCAGGCTGCAAACTTCATAAAGAAATTCATGGGGGGAATCAGCATGAATCCGAACACTTAATCCCGGCTGATGGCTGCGCACGATCCTCGTCGCGTTAAGGCACATATAACTGATAGCATTCGTGCCATCCATCCCGTCGGATTTCTTTCCGCCGACAGTAAGATTCTGGAATGCATTATAGCCGGCAAAAAAACTGGCCGTATTCCTAGAGACAAACCAAACCCACTCGGACAGCTTTATCCACAGACAATTGACAAGTTCCTGGGCCGATTTATGCGTGATTATTTGATTTTTATAATCTTTTTCAAAGAAAGGATACATGAACTGGTCGAAGCGCCCGATGTTAAGTGCCACGGCATTTTCAAACAATCCGTTTGCCAGCTGGACAAACCAAACCATCTGAACAGCCTGCCAAAAACTCTCCGGCGGGGCTCCGGGAATCCGATCGCAGTTTTGCGCAATGGCAATCAGTTCCTTTTTCCTCACTGGATCCTTTTCCTGAAAGGCAAGCATTTCTGCCTGTTGCGCATACCGTTTACCCAGAAGGATAGCCGCTTCAGCACAAATAATTACTGCACGATAAAAATTTGATTTGCCGATGTTCTCCGGCAACGTAATATCCAACTCCCGGCGTTTCGCCTCGGCATCTTCTATGATCCCATTAAATCCTTTCCGGAACAGTATATCTTTGTAGTCAGGGGTGACCTCACCAACAGCACACCTCCACTTGGAATCGTTATCGACAATACCGGTGTCGACAGCAATTGTGGCAAGATCCTCTGGAATCCTTGCCATAAAAGCCTCTTCGATCGATTTTCCTGTCCAGAAAGGCAGGATTTCAGACAACAACTCGTTAAGATCTTCTTTCTCAACTTTATAGGGATCCTGCTCTCTGTCTCCTATCCCATCAAGTTCATCAGCGACCCACTTCCATGATATTTCCGGACTAATACCGGCAGATCGCCGGTGAGTCCCCGAAGAACCGACAACAAGTTCGTCGTCATAAATAATGACCGGGATTCTTTCACAGATCTTTTTAAACGCCTTTGCTTTCCTGATTATCGCGGCTGCACCTGGATTTTCTGCGTAGGATTCCGTCACAGCCTTGGCGCGAACCGTACAAACCTGCGGTTCCGCACGATCATATTGCTCCAGCAGTCTTTCTATACGAGCACTCCTCTGAAAATCCTTATCAACGGGCATTTCATTCTTTTCCGGGGCGGACATCATTATTCTCACCTTTTCAGTAGTTAATGCAAAGAAATAACCAGCAAAGTCTCACCGCATAAATTTATACAGGATTACAAATTATATAATCGTATACGGTTTAGCAAGAAAAATATGTCTTGTAAAAAGATGATCACAGAACATTTATATTAACAAAACAATCTATTATCTGACAGATAACCCGTAATACCCGCGCGAAATTTGTCAGACCATGGCCTCTGTTTCTTCAGATAATGTCTCGTTTTGACCCCGGCTCCATCGACATCGATCCCGACGAGAGGCCAAGAAGAAAAGCGACAAGATCATTGATCTGTTCCGGATTGGTGATTGGTAATCGCTTTTTCAGGGATGCTCAAAAAATTGCTCGATAGCGGCTTTTAACACAATTCCCTGTTCGCTTTTTAAAATACAGCCTCACTGAATTATTAGTCCTCTTGTTGTTCACAAAAGTTTTACAGGTACACCTTTGTGAACAACAGCTAAGCTGCTAGTCGTGATATTTGCACAGTTCTAGTTATTAATGATTTGTAATCATAGGGAATATTCTAATCTCACATTTTAATTTATTTTGGCATATTTAGTGCATAAACACAGGTAAGAAAAGGCACACGAGGTACCTGAGTCATCGTGATGATTAAAATGAACTGGGAAGAAAAAAATAACCATTTTCAGTTTTGAGGAGAGAAAATGAAGAAGAATAATGATTATACACTGTTGGACAAATGCAGGGTGTATCAATTGACCGTTGGGCAGTTATATAAGACCTATTCGGCGATATTTCCCGATGAATGTGATAAATGGATGGCCTTTGCAGAAGAAGAGCTTATGCGTGCCAAATGGCTGTCAATCATCAAGACTTACGTGGAAGATGAAATTATTTCCTTAAAGATAACAAAGATTTCAGCTCAATCCGTTGATAGGGCCATAAGTTTTATTCATAAGCAAATACAGCTTGCCGTAAAAGGTAAAGTTGATTTGCATGCTGCACTTGTAACTGCTCTTCAAATTGATGATTCAATCATTCAAAAATCTTTTTTTAATATGTTTAATTTTTCAAATAAAAAAGCAGACGATATTAGACGATATATTACCAAGGAAACGATAGATCATCGGGAAAAATTGCTTGTTTGGCTCAACAGTGCCGATGCCAGCAGGTATGTTAAGGTAGCATGATTAAGAGTACGTAGAAGATGATAAGCAACGGATTCGAGGACGATTGATTCCTTGTAGCTCCGGTAAAGTAGTTTGTTTCTTCGGGGAGAAGGACTCCGCATATCCGCCGGGACCGCGCAGTTAGGGGGACAGTATACTCAAGGGTACCTTGCAAAATTAGGTTTTTAGTCCAAAATCAAGGCGCCTGTAAAAATTTTACCACAGGCATATAGCTAATATTCCGAGGATAAAATTTTTTGCGCGCAACGCAGGGTTGGAGCGAAAAGACGATTTTTCAAGGTAGCCTCAATTTCTTTCCTATTTTTTGATGCATGACCATTAATAAAGACGGGATAATAGAGTTACGTATACTGTCACCGAATTATATCGAAGTATGCTTAATCAATCAGTCGTGGATTGGCGCAGGCGTGCGTCTGCCCGCTTAAATAGATCAGGATTCAGCGCAAGCCCCAGTCCCGGACCCTCCGGTGGTCTGATAAAGCCGTTTTCAATGGGAGGCAGGCCGTGACCAGCTCTTGATACCAGCCGTAATAAAACGCCCGGACCATTTCCTGGATGTAGGTATTAGGTGCGTGCAGGGCCATGTGGGTGGACGCGGTCAGTGCTACCGGGCCGGTACAGTCGTGGGCGGTGAAGGGCAGACTGTGGGCGTCACAGAACGCCGCAACCTTGCGCGCTTCAGTGAATCCGCCGCCCCAGACGATATCCATAATCACCAGGCTGACACCTCCCTTTTCGACCAGATGGCGAAATTGTGCCCGTCCCCCCAGCAATTCACCGACAGCAATCGGCGTGGCGGTCGCTGCCGCGACTTTACCGACATTTCCCAGGTGATCCATGCGGACCGGATCTTCGATCCAGGTCAATCGAAATCCTTGAGTGCATGGCATATCTGCCTGGCCGAGGGCACGTTCCACAGCGAATGCAGTTCGCACATGATCTCCATCTTATCGCCGACTGCGTTGCGAATTTTTTCAAAAGGCTCAATGGCGGTTTTCAGCTCTTCGCTGGAAATATAGTTGCCGCCTGAGGCTTCAGCTGCGAAGTCAAACGGCCATATTTTCATGCCGTTGATTCCCATAGCCAGCAAGCTTTGGGCCAGATCGTCGGCGCGATGGAGAAATCCTTCCAGATCTTCATATGGGCCGGGGTCGACCCCACCCTTTAAACCGTAGTTCGCCGTCACCTGTGCGGCGGGCTTGCGTACGTATTTATAACCGGCACAGGTATTGTAAACGCGAACTTTGTCACGCGACGCACCACCGAGCATTTGATAGACGGGCTGATTGCTGAATTTGCCCCAGATGTCCCAGAGGGCGATATCGACCGCCGACGTGGCGCGCATTTCAGCCCCCGACCCGCCGCGCCCAGCATAGCCGGTCATCCGCTGTGAATGGTATTCGATTTCCAGCGGATTTTTGCCGAGTAGATAAGGCGCGATAAATTCATGAACATGTGCTTCAACGGCTCCGGCACCGAAAAAGGTCTCGCCAAGGCCGACAAGGCCTTCATCGGTATGCACCAGAACCCAGATAAGATTCGGGAATTCGTCTAAATAAAGCGTTTCAATTTTAGTTACTTTCATCAGTTTAATCCTTCATTCCAAGAGTAGGATAGTAATACGTAACAGCTCCATTTAAAATGATTAGGGTTTATTTCTGCAGAAAATCATCGAATTCGGAACGAACGATAGAGAAGTTTATCGCAAAACCGAGCCCCTCAAATTTCTCCGTTATCATTTTCATGGTATTAACGCCGATCACCAGCCCCTCCTCCGTAACCAGTGGGCCGCCGGAATTGCCGGGATAGATCTCGGCATTCGTCTGCACATAGTCACCCCGATAATTGGAGATGACGCCGGAGGTCACCGAATTGTTCATCTGCAGGGGTGAGCCGATGGCAAATACCCGCTGGCCAAGAGCCGGTTTACTATCTGTCACCGGTGGGATAAACGGGGTTTTATAACCGCTTATTTTCAGCAGGGCGAGATCGAATTGATCGCTTATACGATAAATGACGGCAGATGTTTCACTGCCATCCGCCAGGGTAATAGTGAAGCGTGACTGTTTGGCAAGTTTGGCAGAACGTTGCTGAAACCCCTGTTTCTGCTGTTCAAACTCACGCGCCTGCCTGCTATAGCGGTCATACCTCGCCTGGTAATCGGCACGCCAGTTTTTCAGATACCTGTCTTTCTCCTCAAGACTTGCCTGGGTATCCTGCAGCCACTCGGCATCAACAGGCTTTTTGCTTTCGTTGAGTATTTTTTCCAGGGCATTCCTGTTCTTTTTCTGAACTCGCTCAAATTGGTCCAACCGCTCTTTTTCCCTTTCAAGCGCCTTTTTCACCGCCGCAAAGTCATTTTCGGCCTGATCTATTTTTTTTCCACTCTGACGGTCATCCTCTCTGCTGCCCCTGACAACATGACGATTTGTCACGATCAACCCATCTTCACTGATAAAAAAACCGGAACCGGAACCGGCTGCCGTGGTGATGGATACAACCGATATATTTGCCGTTTCGATGGGTGTCCGGGGGTTGAGCTTTTCTTGAAGAAGTGCCGCAAGATCAGCAAGGCTCCCCGGCCCCTGCTGCCGGAACCGACCGAAATCTGCGCGCCACGACTCCCCTTGGCAGCCGAAGTACCGTTATAAGTAATCCGCTCAACTTCAGAGAGTGGAATAGTAACCATACCGCCGAACTGCTCATAAGTGAGCTGGGAGCCGGAACGATTGATATAATTCGTTTTTATGATTGAACCGGATTTCAGCTGGATTTCATGGGCGAAAAGATCACTGCCGCCTGACAGAAACAATAACCCGAATACCAGTATGCATAGTCTGATAGTGGTCATCTGAGAAGAACGAACAAATGAATGAATGATGAACAACAGCCGGTAAAGCGCTACCTTCCCCCAGCCTGCTAATACTATAATAATAGCTTAATGAGGATAAAACCGCCAATGAGAAGAATCATAAACAGAATGGAAAGTATATTAAAATACTTATCGATGTAATGTTTAACCGGTTCACCGAATTTCCAGATAAATGCGGCAACCAGGAAAAAGCGGGCCGATCGGGAAAGCAGCGAGACCAGAACAAAGTTCGGGAAATTGAGGTGAAAGGCTCCTGCCGTAATGGTAAAAAGTTTATATGGCAGCGGGGTGAAGCCGGCAGCCCCGACAGCCCAGATATCATAGCGCTGATAAAGCTGCTGTACGGTGTGGAATTTGTCTTCAAGTCCGTACCAGTCGATAATCTGCTGTCCCACCGAGTCCATAAACCAGAAACCAAGTCCATAACCGAATGCGCCGCCAAGCACAGAACCGCAGGCACAGACTGCCGCATATTTGAAGGCCCGTGTCGGGGCTGCCAGACACATGGCAATCAGAAAAACATCCGGGGGTATCGGGAAAAAGGATGACTCGACAAAGGCTATGACAAAAAGAACCCAGATGCCATACGGCCCGGCAATCCAGTCCATACAGTAATCATACAGCTTTTTCAGCACCCCTCCGGCCTTGCCTGCCTGCTTATTTCCAGCCATGCTTTCCAACCAGGTCGACAAATCGGACATCTTCAAGATCGTGAATGATAATCTCGCCTTCCATCTTCTCAACAAGCTGTAACTTTTGGAGACGCTGGTCACCGACCGGAATCACCAGTCTTCCCGGGTCAGCCAGCTGATCAAGCAGAGGCTCCGGTATTACCGGTCCTCCGGCAGTGACCATGATTGCATCATACGGGCCGTTTTCCGGCCAGCCCAGTGTTCCATCATCCAGTTTAGCCATGATATTGAAATAGGTCAGCTCATCAAAAACCCGGCGTGCACCGGCGAGCAGGACATTGATGCGCTCAATAGTGTAGACTTGTTTACACAAGCGTGACAAAACCGCGGCCTGATAACCTGAACCGGTCCCGATTTCAAGTACTGTTTCAGTACCTGATAGAGCAAGAGCCTGGGTCATGCTGGCCACGATATACGGCTGGCTGATGGTCTGACCTGAAGAAATGGGAAGGGGGAAATCGCCATAGGCACGTGATTGCAGCGCCCCGTCAACGAAACAGTGCCTCGGCACTGTTCGCATGGCCTCCAGCACGCGCTCATCGGAAATACCGCGCGGTATAAGTTGTTCGTGCACCATCCGTTCACGAATGGTGCCAAATTTTCCATTCACTTGCGCGGCTCTTGCCAGGGAAAGTCATCCGTCCAATCAAACTCGTCCGCATCAAAAGAACTATAGCGAACTTCGCTTACGGTATCTCCGTTAAAGGTGACGATGATCTGGCTGTATCCTTCCGGACTGAAGAGTTCACCAAGGTAAGGCAGCCGCTGGGAAGCGGTCTCGGTTTCCTCATAATAAATCCACCGTTCAACCGTTGCGGATATTTTCTGCTGCGCATCGGGGTCACCAAGAAAGGTCAGGACCTCATCCTTTTTGGTAACGCCGGACGTGATCAAACTGGCATCAGAGGCGAGATGCCTGACGGGGTGGCTGGTACAGCCTCCAAGCAAAATGAGCGTGATGATAAAACAGCTAAATAGTCTTGCAAACGGTGTCATCGTCATCTCCGGAGTAAGTGATTCCTGTTTGCCAGAAACCGCTGAAGGCATACAACGCTCTATATAACCATACATAGATGAGCTGGTCCGCGTCTTTTCGTTCCTGCAGGAAATACAAACGGAAATACCTTCTTTTGGAAAGCACACTCGCTCTATAGCCTGTAGTACTCGATTTTTCAACTCTTATGTCATCTGCTGCGCCTGAAATAGAACGGCCGGGATTCCACCTTTGCCACAGGTTTTTCCCGGCCATCTTGCTAAAACGCGCTGTGTGGCGATGCCGTCAACTGACCGCTTTGTTCAATATCCGGTAGTTGCGTTCAACCATTTCCAGAGGATCAACCACCAGTCCCGCCTGTATCATGGCATTGTCGTAAATCTGCATGGCCACCTCGATGGCAAATTCCTGGTCGGACTTGGCCAGATCGGCGAGTCGGCAAATCAATTGATTGGAGATATTGATCTCAAGATTCTTCTTGCCAATTTCCGGCATCTCTCCTTTCCCCATCCTGCCGGCCGCCATTATCCGCTCCATTGAGGAAGTCATATAGCCATCGGGATTGACAATCATCGCCGGGGCATCAACAAGCCGCCTGGACAGGCTGACGTCACTCACCTTTTCTTTCAGGGTTTCCTTCAGCCAGGTGACCAGGTCTTCGGCCTCTTTTCCGGCAAGACCGGTAGATTTTTCATCAGCCTCAGGCGGCGCGCTCTCCCCCTGCTCATCAAGAGACAGGTCGGACCGGTCGGCAGAAACAAGCTTCTTGCCGTCAAATTCGGCCAGGTGACTCAGAACAAAATCATCAATCGGCTCCAGGGTATAGAGGATTTCGATATCCTTCTTTCTGAACATCTCGGTATATGGCCCCGCCTCGATGGCCTTGCGGCTTGGACCATTGATATAATAGATTTCCTTCTGGTCGGGACTCATGCGCAGCACATATTCTGCCAGACCGATAGGGGTATCCGCCTTTGACTTGGAAGATTCAAAACGCAGAAGTTCCCCGAGTTCCTTGCGATAGGAAAAGTCGCTCGTGACCCCCTCTTTCAGATAAATACCAAACATTTTCCAGAAGATAAGATATTTATCTTCGTCTTTTTTGGCCTCTTCCGCAAGTAATTTCAAAAACCGCTTTGTTAATACCCTGCTGATCTTTGCAACCAGGGCATTATCCTGGAGTGCCTGTCGTGAGATATTAAGCGGCAGATCATCACTATCGACGACTCCCTTGAGAAAGCGCAGCCACTCCGGGAAGAATTGTTTCCGAGTGCTGGTCGATCAGGATACGCTGGCAATAAAGATTAACTCCGGAAGAGACACGACCAAATCCCATGATCTCAAAATTTTCGGCAGGGACAAAAAGAAGCGAGTTGATCGCCAGGGGGGCATCGGTTGAAAAATGCAGCCGGAACATCGGTTCATCTACGCTATTGGCGATAAACTTATAGAACTCGCTGTACTCCTTTTCATCAATTTCCGATCGGTTTCTGGCCCAGAGAGCCTGTACGGTGTTGACCGTCTCGCCATCAAGTTTGATTGGAAACGGCACGAAGGAAGAATATTGCTTGATGATAGACTCTATCTTCCATTTCTTGGCATACTCTTCACACTCTTTTTTTAGTTCAATGATGACTTTTGTCCCCCGATGCAGGCCGGGACTCTCGCTGATACTAAAAGAGCCGGTTCCGTCGGAAACCCATTCAGCCCCCTCGCTGCCGTCCCAGGAGCGGCTCTGCACCCGCACCGTTGAACCGGCCATGAAGGCGGAATAGAAACCGACCCCGAACTGACCGATCAGGCTGACATCCTTCCTCGCCGCTTCAGCAAGCTCAGCCAGAAAGGCGTTTGATCCCGAGTGAGCAATAGTACCAAGGTCTGCAACCAGTTCCTCCCGGTTCATGCCGATGCCGGTATCGGTGATTGTCAGCAGGTTCTTTTCTTCATCCAGTTCAATGGTTATTTCAAGCGGTACGTGAGCATCGAAGAGCTTCTCCTGATCATGGGTCAAACTCTCATGCCGAAATTTTTCCAGGGCATCGGCTGCGTTGGAAATGAGCTCCCTGACAAAAACGTCGCGCTCCGTGTAGAGCGAATTAATGACAATATCGAGCAGCTTTTTTGTTTCCGCCTGAAATTCATGTGTCGTGCTTTGTTTTTGTTTTTTTGCCATCGTTATTCCTCTGTTTCTTATGAAACGATACGGGAAAACATCCGCATCGCCCGTTAAAATGCAATTTCTGTTAGAGTCGGCAAAATGGTAACCATCGAAAATGCGCTGTCAAGGCACGCCGGCACCCGGCAAGACAACAACAGACACACCTTTTATCACGTCAATACGTGGTATTACGGGCAGCCATGTATGATTGCCAGGCCGGCTGAGGGGAAAGAAGAACCGGTGTTCCAGACGGCGAAGGGAAGAGCTGCGTATACAAAGGCCTTTGCCGATCTGCACCAGCCTGAAGGCCATTGCACGCCGGGAAACTGACAGCACGACAAAAGAGTCTTATAATAGACAAAAACCACCTGGAGTTGCAGAGAGAGACAACTCCTGTCCAACCGGCGAGAGACAGGTGGTGCCGGTCGGATCACTTTTAACCGGGGAGCGGCATGAAAATTGGCTATATCAGAGTATCAACAGTAAGTCAGCAGGCCAAACAGCAACACGACGCTCTCGAGGCCTCTGGCTGCCGCCGGCTCTACGCGGACATCAGCGTTGAAGAAAAGGACGAGCAACCGGAACTGACCCGCATGCTTGGCCATCTCAAACCAGGTGATGTCGTGGTTGTCTGGAAGCTTGATCGTCTGAGGAAGAGCCGACGTCATTTATTTCAACTCATTGAGCACCTCGATGCCAGAAGTATCGGGCTTATTTCTATTGCAGAAGGTCTCGATACGACCGCGCCCGAGGGGATAGATTCTCTGAAGACCTTTCTGCGCTGGTCACCAAACGACGCAATAACGGCAGGGACAGCTGTTATTTTTGCGCGGGTCAACGGTTATGGCAATGTCAGAATTGAACAATGCAAAACCGGTGTCGATGATCTTGACCGTATTATTGAGGCCGGAATCAAACTGATTGGCTGTGACCCTGCTGATAGTTATCCGGGGCTTGATGCCGCAGCCTGCCTTATTGATTCTCTGGGTGGTGAAATATTACGGGTTGAATACGGGCCGGTACCCGGCAGTAAGTAGAAAGCCTCCCCGTTGCCTTAAAATCATGATGAGGGTGCACCTTTTCAGCCGCTAAATGAAAGAAATTACTTTCAATCTCAATACAAATTGAATGGGAGTATGCTGTTCTTATCAAGAATAAATGACCCCAGAAGAGGTCCGGTCTCTTCCCGGAGCAGGATATGCACTATGGCGCGATGAATTTTCCGGTACGACCCGTTCTCGATGAAATCGACACTATTGCCCGATTGGGGTTCGACTACCTCGAACTGGCCATGGACCCGCCCATGGCGCATTACAGCATTCTTTCTGCCAGCCGTTCCGCCATTATCAGGTCGTTAAAGGATAACAATCTGGGCCTGGTCTGTCATTTGCCAACCTTCCTGTCTACCGCTGATCTCACCGAAAGCCTTCGGCGGGCATCAGTGGAAGAAATGCGCCGCTCTCTCCAGGTGGCAGCCGATCTTGGAGCAAAAAAGGCTGTTCTGCACCCGAGCATGGCTGTCGGGATGGGCGCATTCGTGATGGACACGGTCAAAGAATATGCCTATGATTTCATGGTCGAAATAGTAAGCGCAGCCCGGCAATCAGACATGACCATCTGTCTGGAAAACATGATGCCACGCAACATGCTGGGCGTGGAGCCTGATGATTTCGCAAAATTTTTCAGGGCAATGCCGGCCCTGAAACTGACGCTGGATACGGGTCATGCCAATATCAACGACCCTCAGGGAGATCGAATGCAGAAACTGATAAGACAGTTTGGTCATCGCATTGGCCATCTTCATTTCAGTGACAACCGGGGTTACCGGGATGATCATCTGCCGGTAGGAAAGGGTACCGTCAAATTCAGCCAATTGCTGCAGGCTATTAAAGCAACCGGATATAATGACACCCTGACCCTGGAAATATTCACCGATGACCGCCAGATGCTTATTCACAGCAGAAACCGGATCAAAGAGCTGTTGTCGGGATAATGCCGATACCGCTTATTATACTGAGTCGGGCTCCGTTAATATCGCAACGCCCTCGCGGGCGCTTGCCTGATTGAAAATTGCCAGAAACCCACACGAAGGAACCCTCCATGACCGTTTCTCACGAGACCATCATTATCGGCGCCGGCCTTTCAGGACTTGTCGTCGCCCATAAACTGAAGCAGCAGATGGAAAATCACCAGCTTCTCATTATCGAAAAAAGTTCAAGAACCGGCGGCGTGATCCGTTCGTTTTCTGAAAACGGCTACCATGCCGAGATCGGCCCCCATGGTTTTCTCGACAATTGCAGTGAAAGCAGGGCGCTGCTCGCCGAAACGGGACTTGATCGGGAATGCGTCAAGGCATCTCTGGCCACATTCGTCCGCTATGTCTGCATCAATTCACGCCTGATGATGATCCCGCAGTCCCCGTTAAAAATCCTCAAGGCACCGCTCATCGGGTGGAAAGACAAAATCATGGTACTCGGTGAATTGTTTAAAAAACCGCTGGCTGGTGAACCAACCGTTGCCAGGTGGGCCGATTACCGCTTCGGCAAAGCCCTGCTCCCGTATGTCGATGCGGTGTTCACCGGCACCTATGCTGGAGATTATAACGAACTGAAAATCGATGCCGTCATGCCGGGTGTCCGGGCACTTGAGATGAGGTATGGCTCAGTCATCCGGGGGGCAATCGTCAAGGCCTGGGCCGCCAGAAAAATGAGAAAATCGGGAGAAAAACTTGCCATGCCTTCCATGACCAGTTTTCCCGAGGGCATGCAGGGTCTTCCCGATAAACTTGCCTCTCTTTTGGGTAGTGAGGAACTCCTCCTCAACAGCCCGGCGCTAAACATTCACAAAGATGAACACGGCTGGCACGTTGAAACAGCCGGCAAACGCCATGTCGCAAACAACCTGGTCCTGGCACTGCCGGTGAACCAGAGTCTGGGCCTCCTCGCAGGGGTAGATCCGTCCATGCCGGTCCGGCAGATACCCGAGGCCTGGATTGCCACCGTCGTTTTTGGTTTCAAAGGAGCGGACCTGCCTCCAGGATTCGGGTTTCTGATTCCCGAAACGGAAAAACGTTTCACACTCGGAACCCTTTTTACCTCAAACATGTTCCCGAACAGGTCACCGGAAGGTCACATTGTCATTGAAACACTTGTCGGCGGCAGGCGGCATCCGGAACGGCTGGATTATGACGATGAAACCCTGACAAAAAGGGCCCTTGCCGATATCAGGGAATTACTCGATCTCCCCGATGAACCGGCATACACCAGGGTCTTAAGGCCGGAAGGGGGTATTCCCCAGCTCGGGAAAGGATATACCGATCTCCTCGCCTGGCGAAATGGACTCACCCGGCATCTTAGCGGTCTTTACATCTGCGGATTTGGCTGGGAAGGTATCGGCATCAACGATATGATAAAAACAGCAACCTCAGCCGCCCGCAGGATCGCCGCCGGCGTTCCCCAGTTTCAGGATGAGGTGGAAGTAAAAAAGGTTTATTTCTGAAAACAGCTATTCGGGAATCGGGCAAGAGGGGGAATATCACGGTATCCGCACCGTTGCTCTGCCAGGCCATAACAAAGAACGATGCCGGGAAATCAGAGTTGGCGCACTTTATTGCTGAGGAGCTCCAGCTGGGCGGAAACTGAATTGTCCCGCCTGATCAATCCGCTGACCACCTTAATAGAATGCATAACCGTTGAATGGTCCCGATTGAACACCATACCGATATCCGCCAGTGTCTCTTCAGTGTGTTTCCGGCTCAGGAACATGGCTACCTGGCGAGGAAAGGCGACTGTTTTTTTACGTGATCGGGACTGCATCTCATCGAGAGTCACCTGGAACTGCCGAGCTACCAGTTCGCAGATAGCATGAGCAGTCAGTGCTCGCGGTGCACCGACCAGAAATGCTACCACCTCTTCGATGAGCTTTTCATCAATTTTTCCGTTTTTCAGAGCGGCCCTCGCCTTGATGGCGATAATGGCCGATTCTATCCGCCGGACATCTCCTTTTACCTGTTGGGCAAGATACTCGATAAAGGAGTCCTGCAGAGACAGATTCTGCTGTTCTGCTTTTCGTCTGATAATCCGTGCCCTGGTTGCCAGATCCGGCTTCTGGATAGAAGTCACAAGCCCCGACGACATCCGCGAGCGTATGTCTTCATCTATCCCTGAAAGCTCACGCGGGCTCTTGTTTGACGTCATCACCACCCGTTTGCCGGACTTGATCAGTGCGTCAAGCACCTCATTAAGTTCCTGCTGGGTCTTTTTCTTACCGACCAGATTCTGTACATCTTCGACTAGAAGAATGTCGCAGTTATGATGATACTTTTGCTTAAAGTTATTCATGGTATTCGTCTGGATACTCTGGACCATCTCTGAAGCAAACTGCTGTGCTGTCAGATAATGCAGGCGGGTTACCGGAGAGTCAGCAAATATTTTATGGGCAATGGCATGGGTCAAATGGGTTTTTCCCAGCCCGGTGGAACTGTTGATGTAAAGACAGGGGCCGATTGCATCATCCATGCTGGACAGGGAGCGACAGGCTGACTGGGCAAGAATGTTGCTTTCTCCTACCATGAAATCTTCAAAGGTATAACGGGGATGAAGCGAACGGGTCGACGAAGTATTCAGCGGAAGAGAGGGTAATCGAAGCTGCTTAGACACCGGTTGGGGCCGGGCAAAACGACAGGCATCGTTGATACTGACCTGGGTAATGTCCTGATTAACTTCAACTACTTTTTCGATGATCAGGGATAAAAAATTCTGGGTTACATAAGCACCGAAGTAGCGATCAGGACAGGTAAGAGAAAGACTTGTTTTATTTTCCTGCTGCCCCTCCAGGGGTTCAATCCACAGACTGTAGATGTTCTCAGAAAGAACTTCCTGTAACCGTTTTTTAGCTCTCATCCAAACCATCATAATACACCAAAAAACAAAATAGGTTGATTATGAACCATTTCAGACAATCTGGCCAAAAAAACAGACCATCGACCCTCTGACTGGGCTAACCGTATTCATAAAGATTACAAACACAAAACAGGAGGTACCGGTAGATTCTCTTCTCTCCAGAGAGAAAATCAAAGGACGTAAATCATGAATGGAGGTAAACCTTATTTTTCTCTTTTGGTCAAAGACCATATACAGATATTTTTCTATCAGGCTGGCCGCTTATAGAGGCTGCTTGCCAAGTGCCGGAATTGGCGGATTCGCACCGGCGACACCTCTATTATTGTTGTCCAAAGAGGCTCTCCACTGATTACCCTTTTTTAACGTTATCCTAACATTTTAGCTGCAAAGAACAAAAGTTATCAACAATTAAAGCAAAATATAAAACGTCATTTATCTCAAAATAACTAAAAATAAATAAATAAAAAGCTAAATATCGTTTCAACGAATCGATGATTGTTTTAATATAAGGTAGTTCAGCCGATATGGGGTCAATTTTTTTTTTGGAGGGAAAAATTTGGTCCAATCCTGACACCACTTTTTCTCAAGCCCGGGCGATCGTCAGAATATCGACCAGCTCAGCACCAGCTTTTTTCAATATTTGCGCGCACTCGCGAACGGTTGTCCCGGTTGTATAGACATCATCAACCAGCAGAACCCTGCTGTTAGTAAACGAAATCGACGGCTCCGCTGCGAAGGCTCCACGAAGATTCTTCCGTCGTGCGGCCCCATCGAGCCCTGTTTGAGCAACCGTGTTTTTCAGCCGAAGCAGAGCAGTTGGTGCAATTTTCCTTCGCTCTGCCGGGAACAGCAGCCGTGCCAGGACCAGGGATTGGTTCAGTCCCCTTCTTCGCAATCGGGCGGGGTGCAACGGCACTGGAATGATCATGTCATAATCCGGATTTCTTTTTATTTCAGCACCTACAGCAATAATCTTAACAAGCGTTTCTGCTGCGCCGGTATCACCATGAAATTTAAGACGATGCAGCAGGGTCCTAGCCGGGGGCTTAAAGTGAACAACAGATCGGGCACTATTAAAAGGGGGCGTCTGTTTGAGGCAGGATGCACAGAAGTGGTCTTTATTACCGCTGGAGCCTAATTCCTTTCCGCAGCATGGGCATAGAGGTGAGCGGATAAAGGTGAGTTCTTTCAGACAGTTTCCGCAGAGCATGATTTCTGCTCCGGATTGAACCGTATCTCCGCAACCATGACAGCGCGGAGGGTAAAGTATATCCAGAATTGCTTTTACCATCGTTTTCCTGCCGGTCATCACCATTTTAACCCACCTTCAAACCGTCGGCACCATATCTGCCGAACAAATATATCACCTTTGGAAGAGTTTGAGCTCTTTGCATTTTTTTATAAACATGGCATAATAGACAGAATTTTTAGTACCCTGCTAACTCTTTCTCAATTAGCCATTTGAAATCAATAATAAAACTATAAAATGACTCGTGCTTTTAAGGCCTTTCAACCAACGGAATAATCCATGAACATACCAAGGAACACTCTTCGCCCAGCGCACCAGCTGCACGCGGTCATGATGAGCAGTCTTTCTTTTCTCATCTTCCTCAGTTTTGCTGTTGCGCAGCCGGCCCCGGCAGCACAGCAAAACACCGCTTTTCTGCCGTTGCGAATAATTGCTCCGCAGGTCGACACAACTTTTGCCGACCAGGTTGACACTGCCTTCAGCACAGCCCTGGCGGAAAAAGATCTGACGATGGTTGATAGGGAAACGGCGAAAAAATTAGTGGATTACAACCAGTGGCCGCCTGATGTGAAAACGCTTGCGGCAGTTGCTGAAAAAACGGGTTACGACAATGTGGCAGTCGGCTCTTTTACGGTGATAGGCGAACAGATCAGTGTTGATGTCAAGGTATACGACATCCTCGCACCGGAAAAGCCAAAATTCTTTTTCCAGGAAGCTCCATCGATCACCTCATATGACACGGTTATTAAAGAGATAATCAAACAGATCACCGCCTACACCGGGCGGGCCCAGGTTATTGCCTCAATCAAACCAGAAGGCAACAAGCGGATCGACTCCGGTGCCATTCTCAGAAAAATCCTCACGAAAGCAGGTGACAGCTACTCTCCCAGCGGACTTCGTGAAGATTTAAAAGCAATCTATAAAATGGGTTATTTTGACGACGTGCAGATAGACCAGACCGAAGGTGAAAACGGTAAAGAAATCACCTTCCGTGTCACCGAAAAACCTACGATCAGCTCAATTACCTATTCAGGCCTTGATGAACTCTCGGAAAAAGACCTGTCCGAAGCCATCACACTCAAGGAGAACGGTATTTTAAACCCGGTCCGCGTAAATGCGGCCGCTGACGCCATCAGGGCGCTCTACAAATCAAAGGGGTACTACAATACCACCGTCACTCCCAATATCAGCTACCCGACTCCGGATAGTGCCGCTGTCCGCTTTGTCGTTGACGAAGGGAAAAAAATATATATCAAGGAAATCTCCTTTGAGGGCAACAAGACGTTTGACGCCGGCGAACTCGAGGATGTTATCCAGACGACTACAAAAAACTGGCTCTCATGGCTGACGGAAGACGGCCTGATCAACATGGATCTGGTGAATCAGGATGCGGCTCGTATCACTGCTTTCTATAACAATCACGGTTTTCTCGAAGCGCATGTCGGCGCCCCGATCATCACCCAGGATGCCGAATGGCTCTATGTAAAGTTTGTTGTGGAAGAGGGACCCCGTTTCAAAGTAGGTACCGTTGATCTTAAAGGTGATCTTATTGCCGATAAAGAAGTGTTTCTCGACATGCTCACCATCCGATCCGAAGAATATCTGAGTCGAAAAACACTGCGTGATGATATTCTGAAGATCACTGATTACTACTCCGAGCAGGGCTATGCCTTTGCCGAAATCCGCCCCGACCTGAACAAATCAGCTTCAGGCTCGCGGGTGGATGTCATGCTCAAGATTTCAAAGGGTGATCTGGTCTATATCAACCGGCTGAGCATACGCGGTAACACTCGAACCCGCGATAATGTAATCCGTCGTGAACTCGTTGTTGCGGAAGGCGGACTATTCGATGCCAAGGCCTTACGGGAGAGCTCTCAAAAACTGCAGCGCCTCGATTATTTTGAAGAGGTAACTATTGAACCGGAACCGTCCCTTGATCCCTCCAAAATGAATGTGACCGTCAATGTAAAGGAAAAGAGTACCGGCCAGTTCAGCGTCGGCGCCGGTTATTCCTCCGTTGATAAGCTCATCCTGATGGGTGAGATTTCCGAGAACAATTTCCTCGGGATGGGACATCGTCTCGCTCTCAGCGGCAATATCGGCAGCAGCAGCTCCCGTTTCAATCTGGGATGGACTAATCCGCGGCTAAACGATACCAACCTTTCCGTTGGTGCGGATCTGTTCAACTGGGAAAGGGAATATGATGATTACACCAGGAATACCAAAGGCGCCGCCCTTCGCTTTGGACACCCCTTCTGGGGACAATGGCGCATGTATGAGACCTACAGCTATACCGATACACAACTCAGCGATGTCGCAGAGGATGCTTCCTATATCATACAGGAATCGCAGAATGTTCCGATTACCAGCGCCATTACGATTGCTTTTATTCGTGATACCCGGGACAAACTCTATGGCGCAACAACAGGTTCCAGGAACTCGATCAGCGTAAAATACGCCGGCGGGCCACTTGGCGGCGATTCTCAATTCACCAAGTTGGAAGGCATCTCCAGCTGGTTTTTCCCAATGCCCTTAAGTACGGTCTTTCACGCCCTTGGCTCGGTGGGTATCGCCAATGCAAACGAAACAAACGGGCTTCCCGTTTACGAGCGTTTCTATCTCGGTGGCATGAACACGATCAGGGGATATGAGTATGGCCAGGTCAGCCCCATCGATCCGGACACCGGTGATCGCATCGGCGGCGACCGCATGTGGTTTATCAATACAGAATTGGTTTTTCCCCTCCTCAAGGAGCAGGGTTTATATGGTGCAGTCTTCTTTGACGCAGGTGAGTCCATCGCTGAAGACCAATCTAACAGCCTTGACCAGATTGCCAAGGGAACCGGTCTTGAAATCCGCTGGCTGTCACCGATGGGACCGCTGAGGATTGTCTGGGGATACAACCTGGACCCGTGGTATGACGAACCCCAGACTGTCTGGGATTTCAGTATCGGCGGCCAGTTCTGATTTTTCACCGACCAAAGCCAGCAGCTTCTCCAGCCGACTGCACTGCACGTGCAGTCGGCATTTTTCTCTTTTATGCCTTACTATCCTCCTTTCATTAAAGACAGCACCTCGCTGGTTACCGGTCTTCGAGGTTCAAGTCCTGCCTGGTATTGCGCACAGGCAGCTGCGGACAGTCCTGTCTGCTGTATCCTGCCTGATGAGCAGATGATCGCAGGATTCGAACAGGACATCTCGTTTTTTACCGATCTGCCGGTAATTGCCTACCCTGGTTACGAAATTCCTGCCTACACACCACTTTCCCCTGACCAGCGCACCACAGCTGCACGGCTCTCGGCGCTGTACCAGATGATGGAAAGCCGGAAGTCATTCATACTGGCGGTATCCATCGAAGCATTTCTTCGTCGGGTCATGCCCCGGCACCTGCTGCAGCAACATGCCGAATTGCTGATGGAAGGAGAGGATTTCGATCACCAGAAGTTACGCGCGTCCCTGGTGACAATGGGCTATGAGCAAACCTCCCTGGTGAAGGATTTTGGAGATTTTTCAATACGGGGCGGTGTGGTTGACATCTATCCTCCGCCCTTTCTCCTGCCGGATGGCCAGTTGCACGACTCGCCGATCCGGCTGGATTTTTTCGGCGACACCATCGAGTCGATTCGCCCCTTCAACCCTTTGTCGCAGCGTTCCACCGGACATATCGAAGAGGCGGTGGTTCTTCCCGTCAGCGATATACTGCTTGGCGGTGACGATCCGGCTCCCCTGGATCAGGCCTTGCGGATATTCAGGCAGCAGGGTGAAGCATGCGGCTGGTCCTCGGATAAAACCCATGAAATCATCGAATGCCTGAAAAGCGGCCGCAGATTTGCCGGAATCGAGTTTTTTCTCCCGCTGTTCAGCGGTTCACAGGAACAGAAAAGTGCGACCGTCCTTGACTACCTGCCCAAAGATACGAGGCTCATTTTTGTTGACCCGCAGGCCATAAGCCAGCAGGCGCAGATCGTCTGCGAGCGTATCGAAGCAAATTTCAGCACCGCCCGGCAACAGAAAACACCGGCCCTGCCGCCCGGCGAGCTGTTTATCTCTATCGACCATCTGGCTGACGCAACCGGGAAATTTAAAAATTCGGCTTTCACTGATTTTGTTGCAGAAGAAAGTTCAGCCCTGAACTTTCCATCAACAAATCACCAGCTCCTCAAACAGGAAATCTCACTGCAGAGAAAGAAACACGGCCTGCTGACTCCCCTGGCAGAGCAGATCATAGCCTGGCTGGAAGACGGCGATACGGTTATCATCGGCTGCCGGTCTGAGCATCGTCAGAAGACACTTGCCGAATTACTGCAGCGTTTTCCTTTTACCTGCCTGCCTCTCACCGGCCCACTCAACCTCGACAAACTGCCCCAAGCCGGAACAACAACGGCCTTATACCTTTGTGATCGCCCGCTGAGTTCAGGCTTCAGCATGGCTGAAAAACAGCTGCACCTTATTTCAGAAAGTGAATTATTCGGTGATATGCGCCTCGGCGGCAAAAAACAGCGCAAACAAAAAGAGACCGAGCCGATCAACTTCACCCAGCTGCAGGACGGTGACATTGTCGTACACCGCGACCACGGCCTCGGAAAATATCGCGGGCTGGTAACCATGCAGCTTCAGGGTGTCATCAACGACTTCATGCTCCTTGAATACCGGGATCAGGATAAACTCTACCTTCCGGTTGATCGACTCAACCTGGTCAGCCGCTATGAAGGCTTGTCCGACAAAGAGCCGAAAATCGATAAACTTGGATCGCAAAGTTGGAAAACCACCAAGCAGAAAATATCGGATGAGGTGTGGAAAGTCGCAGAGGAACTTCTGGCCATTTACGCCCAGCGTGAATTACGAACGGGCAGGGCCTTTTCTCCCGCAGGAGAATTATATCGGGAGTTGGAAGAGTCCTTTGCCTTTGACGAAACGCCGGGCCAGTATCGGGCCATCACCGATACTATTGATGATCTTACCTCGGATCGTCCCATGGATCGGCTCATTTGCGGAGATGTCGGCTATGGCAAGACCGAAGTTGCCATCAGGGCTGCCTTCAAGGTGGTGGATGATGGGTTTCAGGCTGCCGTTCTGGTACCGACAACGGTTCTTGCTGAGCAGCATGCCAAGACATTTCGGGAACGTTTCAAGGATTTCCCGGTCCGCATTGAATGCATTAACCGCTTCAGGACTCAGAAGCAGCAGAAAGAGATTGTTGCTGACTGTAAAAACGGTTCCATTGATATCATCATCGGCACGCATCGCCTGCTCTCCAAAGATATCGTTTTTGCCAAACTCGGGCTGCTTATTGTTGACGAGGAACACCGGTTCGGGGTGGCCCACAAGGAAAAAATCAAGCGCATCAAGGCAGAGGTGGATATCCTGACCCTGACGGCTACACCGATCCCCCGTACCTTGCAGTTATCCCTGCTCGGTATCCGGGATCTTTCGGTGATATCTACCCCTCCGCAGCACCGCCGACCGATCAAGACCTTTGTTGCCCGCTATGACGATCTCGTCATTAAAGAGGCCGTCAGCCGGGAACTTGTGCGCGGCGGCCAGGTTTTCCTGGTACACAACCGGGTCAAGTCCATCCACCGCATGGCTGCAAACCTGCAGAAACTTGTGCCCCAGGCACGGGTCGCTGTTGCCCATGGGCAGATGGCCGGCAAGGAGCTTGAAGAGATCATGGTAGCCTTTGTCAAACAGGAGATCGATGTTCTTGTCAGCACTACGATTATCGAGTCCGGCCTTGACATCCCGACGGCCAACACCATTATCATCAACCGGGCAGACCGTCTCGGCCTTGCTGAAATTTACCAGCTCCGCGGCAGGGTCGGCCGTTCGTCTACCCAGTCCTTCGCCTATATGCTCGTACCCTCACTGGATCATCTATCCAAAGAGTCGCGTGAGCGGCTGCGGGCCTTGATGGAATACAACGAGCTTGGCGGCGGGTTCAAGCTGGCCATGTCCGACCTGCAGATTCGCGGTGGCGGAAATCTGCTCGGTGTTTCACAGAGCGGGCACATCGCCGCTATCGGCTACGACCTCTATCTCGAGCTGCTGCAGAAAACCGTAGCAGATCTCAAGGCAAAGGATCAGGAAGGACATAGTGGTGCGTTCAGAGACGATCTGGATCCGGAAATAAACCTGCAGATTTCCGCCTATCTACCGGAAAGTTTTATTGCCGACATCAGCCAGCGCTATATCCTGTATCGCCGCATTGCCGCATCAAGCCGGGAAGACAACGCCTTCCTTGAAGATCTCAAAGACGAACTCGTTGATCGTTATGGACCGCTGCCGGATGAAGTGATTAATCTTTTCAGAATTGTGGCTATAAAAAAGGCACTCATTCCGCTGCGGGTCAATAAACTTGAACGCGGGCCGCAGAACCTGGTTCTATCGTTCATGACCGATACCCCGGTTAAAACCGAGCTCCTTTTAAATTATCTGCAAAAAACTGACAACAATTCCCGGATTACCCCTGACGGCAGACTCATTATCGATGCTTCTACAGATTCAGACGAATCGCTTTATGAAGCCGTCAACACAACCCTGCTTACATTAAACCGACTCACCCATGAACCCGCCACCAAATAAGATCACACCTGATTTTTGCTGGTCCGATATCGACACGGTACTGCTTGATATGGACGGCACACTCCTGGACAAGTATTTTGATGATTATTTCTGGGAAGAGTTTGTCCCGCAAATCTACGCTGGAAAACATGGCATTCCCGTTGAACGGGCAACGGAAAAACTGCTGGACGGTTATCGGTTGGTGGAGGATACCCTGTCGTGGACAGACCTTGATTTCTGGTCGAACCGACTTGGTCTTGATATTGTTGCTCTCAAAGGACAGGTGAGTCATCTCGTTGCCGTCCACCCGTTTGTGATCGAATTCCTCAGCTATCTCGCAGGCCAGGGCAAGCATATCTGTCTTGTTACCGCCGCCCACAGCAAAACTCTTGCCATCAAAATGAAACAGGCCGATCTCACCCCCTACTTCACTACCATCATTTGCGCGGAAGAGATCGGGATGCCGAAAGAATCTCCCGATTTCTGGCATAAACTTGAAGCGCTGCTCGACTTTGATAGATCACGAACCTTCCTGGCCGATGATACAAGCAAGGTTCTGCATGCTGCCAGACGCCATGGAATCAGCCAGGTCATTCACGTGGCCAGACCAAGCTCGCGCGGCCCTGTTCGTTATTCCGGCGAGTTTCCGTCTATAGCCTTCTTCAATGAACTGATGTTTTGATCCCCGCAGTCAGAGGCCCTCGCAGCAGACAATCGAAACGGCAAGGGATGTTGATAACGTTACCGTTGCCCGGCTCAATGACCGTCTTGCCCGGATATTTCAGGAGTTGAGAAAATCTGTTCGTCAAGGAGACTGGTGATTCAGCAAGGGCGTAGTCGAACCGCAAAAGCAACGCCGGAAAGCGATTTGTATCGACTGGTGAGTGGAAAAAAATTGCCATCGTGGTTTAAATTCGGTAATAAAGATTTACAAATTTCCCTTTCACTCAAGAGATAAGGTGCATCATGCTGTCATTAAGAAGTGTACATCGAGCTGTCATTGCAGGAATTATCGGATTATCCCTCGTTTCATGTTCGACAAAGCAGAGCCAAAGCCCCGCGACGGTCATGCCCGCGACCAGCTCCGTACAAATCACTCTTGAGAAGAAGCGCATCCCGGACACCTGCGATGTGTTCGCCCAACTGATTTTTACCGTTCCAGCCA
Organism: uncultured delta proteobacterium; assembly: GCA_963745765.1. Taxonomy (GTDB): domain Bacteria; phylum Desulfobacterota; class Desulfobulbia; order Desulfobulbales; family Desulfocapsaceae; genus Ww85. Next base: position 55,191 of record CAVUYQ010000024.1, read on the forward strand.
ACATTACCGCCTCCGCGCTGAAAAAAAGTATTGAGCAGTACGCGATGAGTAACGGTGCCGATTTCGTGCTGATAGGAATGACCCGCGAAAGCAGCGATGCACCGGAGAGTGTTATTTTCCAGACCTACGGCCCCAAGACCCCCTATTCTTTCAAGAAAAGCTGGCTTGGCTGGAAATTCGGATTCTCGGATTGGAACCACGGCGGAGCACTGGTAGATTATGGCTATGACCGATTAGAGGGAAGCGAAGCGGTTTTTGATGTCCCGGTCGAGGGACAGGCTGTGCTCCTCTCCTGTCCGCCAAAAAGCTGATACCAGCCGCACGCACCCGGTCCGGAGATACCGACGCCAAACCATAGCAACCGCTGTCCGCATCGGCAGGCAACACTAACCTCAATATTTCATGAACATTTCCTCTTTATCCAGATATCCTGCTGAAATAAAGAGATTTATAGAGGTGATTTCAGCAGAGGGAAAAGACCCTTTGTACCCTCGATATCATCGTCTAAATGGCTGGCAATGTTCATGAAATATCCAGCTAAGTAATGGTTGCTAAATGGTCTCTTTTCACCCTGTTTTCGTCGGCAGGATGACGGGGGGCCGGCTTCCTGCCTTTCTTCCCAGAACCTTGTCCACAACACGGTGAACGGTGGCCAGGCATCAAATTCCTGCGGGGTTTTTCGTCCGGCAGTGACAACCGCCGGATTTTTTCTCCGCTTTAATCCGCTCTGCAATGGTCGATATGCCGTGTCTGAGAGCATCATTCTCAATGTCGGATTCCGTGTAGTTAAAGCAATAGCAGATGAGTTTATCCATAAGAGTCACCCATTTTGTTCAGATTGTTGTCGTGGCCTTATCTGGAGGTATCGCCTGCCGGGCTTTGGCTGCATAATTTCATGCGGAACAGGCCGCAGGCTGGATCGAACAAGGCTCGGCAATTGCGACGTGGTGGACAAGGTTACCTCAAAACGGAAAATTGTGACACGAAATCTTCATCCCCCGCAGCCAGGTTAACCCTCAGACGGTCAACCTTGTCACCCGGAAGCCTGCAGGAAATTGCCCCGGTTGACTCGCAAGCGACAGTGCATCCATAGACAACTTCGCTCTGCATCGGGAATTGCCCAGTATTAGCTGGACACACCAGGCCCGTTATGTAAAGATTATCCCCCTGTTGCAAAACAACCCTAGAGGAGAAAGTCATGCAGATCGGATTTGTCGGACTTGGCCAGATGGGAAGCCCCATGGCCCTTAATTTGGCAGCGGCCCAGTCGCTCGTCGTCTTTGATCGGGAAAAAGAGCGTTGTATGCCGCTCGTTGAAAAAGGAGCACGCTGCGCAGACGGCCTGAGCGATATAGCCCGGGCCGATGTTATCTTCCTCAGTCTTCCCGACGGCAGGATTGTTGAAGACGTTGTCTGTGGGAAAGGCGGCCTTCTGGAAATGATGAAACCGGGAACGATCATCGTAGATACCAGTACCATTAATTACACGGCCACCCTGTCAATCGCAGAAAGACTCGACCAGGCAGGTATCGAGTTTATCGATGCACCTGTTTCCGGCATGCAGGCCAGGGCTGAAAACGGAACGCTGACGATGATGTGCGGAGGGAGGGAAGCACTCATTGCAAAACTTCACCCGCTCTTCACGCACCTGGCATCTCTCATCGTGCATATGGGTCCCGCTGGTTCCGGTCAACTGGCCAAACTCATTAACCAGCTGCTCTTTGATATCAATTTAGCCGCAATAGCTGAAATAATGCCGATGGCAGTCAAGCTCGGCCTCGATCCCGAGACTATCGCCAGCGTGGTGAACAGCGGCACCGGCCGGAGCTATGCCTCTGAATTTTTCATCCCGAACATCCTGCAGGGCAGCTTCAACCAGGGTTATCCGATGACAAATGCCTACAAGGATCTGATCTGCGGCGCGGAAATTTCCGCCCGCTACAAGATACCTGCCCCGCTACTGGCGGCTGCGACCACGACCTACCAGCAGGCACTTCTGGCCGGCCACGGTGAGAGCGACAAAGGCGCAATGATCAAGGTATTCGAAGAACTGCTCGGTGTTGAATTTCGGGCAAAAAAGCACGCTGAAGAATAACACAAACGGGTGCCTTGAATAACAATCAGGCATCGTTCAAGATCAAGACAAACACGAAATTGCACCGTAATCAAAAAGGCTTGAGAAAGATGAAAGAAGAAACCCGGATAATCAGGGCTGTATGGCCCGAAAGAGAGAGAACCCCGGCCTCCACCATCAATCCGCCCCTCTACAAGGGATCAACCGTCCTGTTTGACAGCTATGAAGACATGGCTCGAGCAGGCCGACGCGAGTACAAGGGCATCAGCTATGGCACGGACCGGCTTCCCACCCAGCGGCAGCTTGAGGAAGCAATCAGGGATCTTGAAGGCGGTGCGGCAACCAGGGTCTTTCAATCGGGAATTGCCGCGATCCAGACAGCTCTCATGGCCTTCACCAAAAGCGGCGACCATATCCTCGTCTGTGACAACGCCTATGCTCCGGGACAGCGGTTCTGCAAACAGATACTGCAAAAATTCAATATCGATTTCACCCTCATACCTTCCAATGTCGGCGCGGACATCAAGGAGTATATCCAGGACAACACCGTCCTCATTCTTCTCGAATCACCAGGCTCAATCACCTTTGAGATCCAGGACATCCCGGCCATAACGGCTATTGCCCGTCAGAAAGACATTATCACCGTACTGGACGCCACCTGGGCAACACCGCTCTATCTTAAACCCTTCGAACTCGGGGTCGATGTTTCCATCCACTCGGTGACCAAGTACATCTCCGGCTATTCTGATGTACTGGCCGGAACGGTGTCCACCAATGAGCGCTGCAGCACCGTCTTCACGAATTTCTACAAGCAGATGGAGATATATACGCCGGCCGAGGAGTGTTACCTTGCCCTGCGCGGGCTGCAGTCGCTTGCCACCAGGCTGCGCCAGCATGAGAAATCGGCTCTCGCGGTCGCAAAATGGCTGCAGACATTGCCCCTGGTGGCTGGACGTTCTCCATCCGGCCCTGCCATCTCACCCGGAGCATCATCTCTGGGAAAGGGATTTCCGCGGCTCCTCCGGTCTCTTTGCCTTTACCTTGCGGCAGGACTATAGCGAAGCACAGTTGGCAACCTTCATCAACAGCCTGGAACTATTCCGGCTTGGTTACAGCTGGGGCGGCTATAAAAGCCTGCTGACAGCCGCAAAAATAATCCGGTCCACTCCGTCGAGATATGCTGGCAAAACCATAATCCGTCTCAGTATCGGCCTCGAAGACGCAAGCGACCTGATACATGACTTGGAGAGGGCTTCGCCTTACTGCGCTTGATTGCTCTTTTATGGAACCTTTCCTAAAAAGAAGAGACATGGTAAAAGAATAACTATCCGGTACAGGAAAGAGCCGCTTGATTTACATGTAAAACACACCTTTCCCAAAATTCTGATCATCAGTATTCTCAAGGAAGCTGATGCGGGCAGAAGGGCAAAGGATATTTGCTCAGGCTAGCACCGACCTTTCTCACGATTAAACGTAGTTGTCAGAGCCGGGAGGCCACCGGGCCAGGTATGATGCATGGAGGAAACAATCATGTTTGAACAGGTAAAAACAATAGACACACAACCGCAGCGATCAGCAGCGGAAGAAGGAAACTTTTATACTCCCCATGAAAACCCGCTCGGGCCGGGGATGAACCCGCGCATCCAGCGACTTCGCACATTGTCCGTCGAAACGGATCCGACGATATCCATTGAACGGGCCCTGCACGAGACAGCGTTTTACAAGGAAAACTACGGCAAATACTCCATTCCCGTGCTGCGGGCGATGACCTTTTTAGACCATTGCCAAAAGAAAACGCTGTACCTGGGCGCAGATGAGCTGATCGTCGGCGAACGCGGCCCGAAACCCAAGGCAATACCGACCTTCCCGGAGCTGACCTGTCACAGCGTCGAGGACTTTCATGTCCTGAATACCCGTGATATGCAGCGCTACATCACAAGCCGGGAAGACATCGACACCTATGCCCGTGAGGTGATTCCCTACTGGCAGGGTCGAACCCAGCGTGAACGCATATTCGCCCATGTCCCTGAGGAATGGAAAGCGGCCTACGAGGCGGGGCTGTTCACCGAATTCATGGAGCAGCGCGCGCCCGGACACACGGCTCTGGATGGCAAGATTTACCGGCAGGGAATGCTCGATTTAAAAGCGTGAAATAGAAAATAATATCGCAAACCTCGACTATCTCAACGACCCGGAGGCAACCGATAAGGCGGAACAATGGAAAGCGATGGCGATTTCCTGCGATGCGGTGATCCTTTTCGCCCACAGGCATGCCGATCTGGCCGAGGAGATGGCAAGGACAGAGCCTGACCCCGGGCGGGCGGCAGAATTAAGGAAGATAGCAGCAGTTTGTCGCCGGGTTCCCGCTTATAAGCCTGAGACATTCTGGGAAGCAATCCAGATGTACTGGTTTGTCCACCTGGGGACCATCACCGAACTCAATGGCTGGGACGCCATGAATCCCGGGCATTTTGATCAGCACCTGACCCCTTTCTATGAAAAAGAGCTGGCTGCCGGAACCCTCACGCGGGATAAAGCAAAAGAGTTGCTCTGCTGTTTCTGGATCAAGGTAAACAACCATCCCGCTCCCCCGAAAGTGGGCGTCACGGCCCGGGAAAGCGGCACCTATAACGATTTCACCAACATCAATATAGGCGGTGTGAAGGGTGACGGCTCGGACGGCACCAGCGACGTTTCCTACATCATGCTGGAGGTGATCGAGGAGTTGCACATCCTGCAGCCCGGTTCCTCGGTTCACATCAGCGCCAGGACGCCGGATACCTTTCTTCACGCCGCGGCCAGGGTTATTCGCCAGGGGCATGGCTATCCCTCCATCTTCAATCCCGACATCTACATAAAAGAAATGGTCCGCCAGGGCAAGACTCTTGCCGATGCCCGCGAGGGTGGCTGCAGCGGCTGCATTGAAGTCGGCGCTTTCGGCAAGGAGGCCTACCTGCTGACCGGGTACCTGAATGTGCCGAAGATCTTGGAGGTGACCCTCAATAACGGCATCGATCCTGTTACCGGCAGGAAGGTCGGCATCGAAACCGGTGACCCTCGCAATTTTGGGACCTTCGATGAACTCTATGAGGCGTTTATCGCGCAGGTACGGTTTGTTGTGGACCAGAAGATACGGGTGAGCAACTATATCGACCGGATGTTCGCCAAGTATGCTCCGGCACCTTTGCTCTCCGTGGTTATCGATGACTGCATCAGCAAGGGCCGTGACTACTATGATGGAGGCCCGCGCTACAATACCAGCTATATCCAGTGCTGCGGCCTGGGAACCGTTACCGACAGCCTGGCGGCCATCAAGAAGCACGTCCTGGAAGAAGGGAGGTTCAGCATGGATGGGCTGCTCAACGCCTTGGCCCGGAATTTCGAAGGTGAAGAGATCATGCGCCAGACCATCATGAACCGAACCCCGTTCTTCGGCAATGACGATGATTATGCCGATGAGATTGCTGTTCGGGTCTACGATGACCTGGTCGCCACCATCGACGGAAATCCCAACATCAAGGCAGGCGGCAGGTATCATCTGAACATGCTTTCAACAACCTGCCACATCTATTTTGGCAAGGTTCTCGGGGCTACCCCGAACGGCCGTCTGGCCGGCAAGGCAATTTCCGACGGCACCTCGCCTTCCCATGGTGCCGATATCAACGGTCCCTCGGCGGTGGTTAAATCACTGAGCAAGATTGACCAGGTGAAATCCGGCGGTACCCTTTTAAACCAGCGTTTTCTGCCAAGTCTGTTGAAACGGGACGAAGATATTCGAAAACTCGGCCATCTTGTCCGCTCATATTTCACCCTCGGCGGTCATCACATCCAGTTCAACATCGTCGACAACGCAACCCTCCTGGCGGCTCAGCAGTGTCCGGATGACTACAAGGACCTGCTCGTACGCATGGCGGGATACAGCGATTACTTCAATGACATGAACAGCGACCTGCAGCAGGAGATCATCGAACGTACTGAAAATGAAGCTTTCTGAAACACGGTCCGCCTGCACCGGCTCAACGTGCCGCATCCACCGGAAAAACGTCATTTCAGCAAGGTATTTCAATTATGCAGTCAGGCCTGATTTTCGATATTAAAAGATATGCGATCAATGACGGTCCGGGTATCAGGGTCACCGTCTTCTTCAAAGGCTGTCCTCTTCGCTGTGCCTGGTGCCATAATCCGGAGAGCATTTCTCTCACGCATCCAGAAAATGTATAACCCGGACCGGTGCATCGGCTGCAGGGCCTGCATCGAGGCCTGCCCTGAAAAGGCCTGCAGTCTTACCCCGGACGGCATTGTCACCGATCCTGGACGCTGCACCTGTTGCGGCAACTGCGCGGATGTCTGTCCGACCAAAGCGACCGAGATGTCCGGCAGGATAGCCACGGTTGCTGAGATAGTTGAAATCGTTGAAAAAGAGCGGTCTTTTTTGAGCAGTCGGCAGGCGGTGTCACTATTTCCGGTGGTGAGCCGCTGCTGCAGCCGGACTTTCTCATCGCCCTGCTGGATGAACTCGGTTTACGCTCCATCCACCGGACCGTTGATACCACCGGATTTGCCGGAAGCGATCTGCTGCTCACGGTGGCAAAACGAACTGACCTCTTCCTCTACGACCTGAAGATGATGGACTCCCAGCGACATAAAAAATGGACCGGCGTTGCCAACGGACCGATTCTTAATAACCTCAGACTCCTCGCCCAAACAGGCGCCTGCATCAATATCCGGATTCCACTCGTCAAGGGTGTCAATGACGATAACACGAACATCGAGCAGACCGCGGCGTTCGTGGCAAACCTTCCCGGTGGAAAAAAGAGGATCAATATTCTCCCCTATCACAACATTGCGGCAGGCAAATATCTCAGGCTCGGCGAGCAATACGATGCCTCTGATATGGCCGAGCCAAGCAGGGAAGACCTGGCCGGTGTCATAGCCCGATTCGCCGCTTTCGGCCTGGAAGCGATCGTGGGTGGATAAAGAGAGGCTCCTGAAGCACCTTATCTAATGAGATATTAAGTACTTAAAAATTCGATACAGATTCATTCCTGCATTTCAAGTGGGAATTCTGGTGACAGTATATTTAATTCCAACAAAAACATGCTGCGGACAAGACACAGATAATTGCGATTAGGAATAAAATGAAAAAACTGATCATTACAATCATCGTTACTCTTTTCAGCGCCACGATCTGTCACGGCTCAGCATGCTTATATGAATTGCAAATGAGCGTACGAGACACCTTCTGCATTCAACAAAGGGCAAAATGGGATATCGAAGTAGAAAAATTGTTGACACTCAGATTTGCCGATGTTCGAATAACACCAAAAGACAATTCTTTTTCATTAATGCTTTATTTTAAAGCAGATACACCTGATCAGGCCCAATTCGATTCCCCGCAAAAAATTCAAAATTCAATTGTTAGATCCTCAGAGGAATACCTGCCTTATGTCGTCGAAAAAGAGATAACATTGCAAAAATTCACAACAAAAGGTTCCTACGGCTTTATCAACATTTTGACCGACAAAGCGCTAGTAAACCAATCAACTCCCGCAGATGGTCAATTTAAATATTTATCAAGGGGCATGGTCAGGCTTTCTGAAGACTCTGTGCTTGGCTTCAGCATAATGACCAACGAAATTACAACAGATAAATACAAGGAATTAACTGACTACGTACTGGCATTTATAAAAAATTGAATCTCACCATTCGCTCAAGATCGACTTGTAAACGTGCGCTTTGCCGACGATTCCCAAAAAGAATGATGAGACGCAATATGAAATCAGGATGGCCTCATTGATTCTTCAACTCAGGGTTTGATTGAGGATTCCGGGGAAACCTGCGCCCTTGTCTGCTGCAGCACTGCCGCTGCCGATACCGGTTGTTGCTTCCCGGAAGCGTCCCTCAGGGAAATGCGCATATCCTCAATAATAAGATAAAGGCAGGGTACAAGGATCAGGGTAATGACCGTGGCAAAAACAATGCCGAAACCAAGCGATATGGCCATGGGGATCATGAACCGTGCCTGCCGGGATGTTTCAAAAATCATCGGAGCCAGGCCGCCGAATGTCGTCAGCGTGGTTAACAGGACCGGACGGAAACGCCTGATTACCGCCTGCCGTATGGCGTCCAGCGGGCTGAGGCCCTCACGACGTCTTCTATTGGCATAATCGACAAGAACAAGCGAATCGTTGATCACCACACCGGAGAGGGCAACGACCCCCATCATGCTCGTGAGGCTGAGATTGTACCCCATCAGCAGGTGTCCGAGCACCGCTCCGACCATGCCGAAAGGGATGGCGACCATGACGATGCCCGGCTGAATATAGCTGCGAAACGGGATGGCAAGCAGGAAATAGATAGAGATCAGGGCAAAAACGAACCCCTGCAGCAATCCTTGCATGCTCTCTTTTCTCTGCGACTCACGCCCCTCGTATCCATAGCTGAGACCGGGAAAGGTGTTGGCGAGCTGCGGCAGCACGGTTGCATTCAGTGCCGCCGTGATCTTTGTCAATTCTCCGATGGGCTCAACATCGGCCTTAACGGTTACCGTCCTGCGTCCATCTCTTCGGGTAATGGACGTATAGGCGCGTCCCCGCTCCACATTGGCGATATCGGAGAGCGGAACAAAGGTGCCGGAAGAAGTGGCAATAAGCATGGTCTCAATATCGAACTCACTGAATCGCTGCGATTCAGGCAAGCGCACCCTGACGGTCACCTCGTTTGATCCACGCTGCTGCCTGAGGGCGATGGCCCCCTGAAACGCATCCCGAACCTGCCTCCCTACCTCGGTTGCCGTCAGGCCAAGGCTCCGGCCCCTTTCGTTGATGGAAAAGTTGTATTGCGGTTTTCCCGGGGTATAACCGTCATCAATATCCTTGACGTTGGAGAACTGGGTCAGTTCTTCCGCCAGCATGTTACTTGCCTTGTCGAGAATAGCGATATCCCGGTGGCTCAGTTCGACGGAGAGGCCTGCACCGCTTCCCGGTCCGCCACGGTCGGATTCGAAGATGGAGGATTGCAGACCGACGATGGGTCCAACCTCCATGCGCCATAGCTTTGTCACCTCCCTGGTGCTGAGCGGTCGGATGTCCGGGGGAGTAAGATAGGCATCTACCTCGACAACATTTTCATCGATGAGAGAAGATATGCCTTCAATCAGCTGCTCCCCGCCATGCTGCTCCCGCACCCGTTCAATGGCACCGACAATCTGGTCCCGGACTTTAATTGCCACGGGCATGGGGCTGCCATAGGGTAGCGTGGCCGTAACCACGGCCCGGTCGGATTCAACTCGGGGCATCAGGATTATGCCGATTCTGCCACTGAAGACATAACCGAAGGTGACAACAGTCCCGCAAAAAGCAGTGCCACGATAAGCAATTTAAAATGGAGGACCCGATCGAGAAGGGAGCCGTAGATATGTTTTATAAACCAGTTGAATTTTCTGCCGAATGCCTGTTGATGGCGACTGAGCAGCCGGCGCAAAGGCATTGCCGGTACCCTGGTTGCTGTGGGCCAGATGGGTCGGCAAGATCAGCAGCGATTCCACCCAGGAAATGAGAAATACGGTGATAACAACCAGAGGAATTACTTTCCAGACCTTGCCCATGGCACCCGGCACAAACATCAGGGGCATAAAGGCGACAATGTTGGTGAGGATACTAAAGGCGATGGGGACCGCAACATCTTTTGCTCCCTCGATGGCCGCCTCGACAAAACCGAGACCCCGCTGGCGGTATTCGTAGATGTTTTCTCCGGCGATAATAGCGTCATCGACGACGATACCAAGCGCAATAATAAAGGCGAACATCGATATCATATTGATGGAGACATCAAACATCGGCAGGAAAAGCAGGCCACCGAGAAAGGATATCGGAATACCCATCGTAACCCAGAAGGCCAGTTTCAGTTCAAGAAAAAGACCGAGCAGAAGGAGTACCAGGGTCAGACCGATAAAGGCGTTTTTCAGGAGCAGCTGGAGACGCTGTTTATAGACATCTGAGTCTGTCGCTGGTGATTTTCCAGGAAATTCCCGGGGGAAGATTGGCGGTTATATCCGCCATTGCCTCTCTCGTTGCGTCGGAGACGCCAATGGGCGTCTGTTTGCCGACCCGATATACCAGCAGGGCCATGGAACGCTGCTGTTCATAGGTCGCCAGCCTGTTGGAATCTGCAAAGCCTTCACTGACAACTGCCAGATCTTCAAGAAAAACCGTGGTGCCTTTGCTAGTGGTAATAATTGGAATGCGGCTGAATTCCTGCGCCCAGTCCCGGCTGTTATCAATCCGCAGCAGGATTTCGCCGGATGCTGTATCAAGCTTTCCGCCGGGTATCTCTACTGCCGACTGACGGATAATAGTCGCAACCTGGGAAAGCGTCAGCCCGTACATCCGCAGTTTTTCCAGCGGAATCTGAACCTTGACCTCAAAATCTCTGCCGCCGCTGACTTCCACCTGGGTAATACCCGGGAGCCTGGAGCAGCCTGTCTTTGACCTGTTCCACTACTTCCCTGAGGGCCCCCTCAGAGACATCGCCATAGAGGTTCAAACGCAGAACCTGGTGTTTGCGGGAGTCAAAGGCAATAACAGGATCTTCGGCATCATCCGGAAAGGTGGCGATGCGGTCGACCTCCTGCTTGATATCCTGGAGGGGTTTCTGGGGATCGGCATCTTCATCCAGTTCAGCCCTCACCTGTGCACTGCCTTCAGAGGCCGTTGAGGTAATCTCTTTGATCCCTTCAATACCTTCAATGGCATCTTCAATGGCAAGGACAATACCCTGTTCAACATCCTCGGGGCTTGAGCCCGGGTAGGAAACCCTGACGGAAATCCGATCGAGAACAAATTCGGGAAAGACTTCCTGCTTAATCTTGGTGGACATGAAAAGCCCGCCGAGAAGCAGAAAAAGCATCAGCAGGTTTGGCGTTACACGGTTGAAGACCATCCAGGAAATGGGCCCGCTTTCTTTCGATCGTCATCTTACTCTGCACGTTTCTCTCCCCGTTTTCCCTCGCCGCGACCCTTTCCCTCGCCGCCATCCTGAATCCCCTGCTTTCGGCCGGGCGCCTCCTCCTTCTGCTCAAGACGCAGCGGAATTCCCGCTATCGGTGATGATAATGCCGAGAGTAACAAGGCGCTCTCCTCCGCTGATACCGCCATCGACGATCACATGATTACGACCGCGGAAAAGGACATCAACCTGGCGAATATCCAGCATGCCGTTATTGTCCATCAGCCACACACTATTTCCTTCATGAAGGTGAGCCCGATCGAGCCGAACGCCGGAAGGGATGGTAATACCTTCAATTTCAGCACGGACATAGGAGCCGAGAAGGAGTTTCGGCTTGTCACTGTTTTCATTCTTTAAACAGAGAGGGTCGTCCATTTTGACGAGCAATTGGGCCATTCTTCCCTGCTCTTCAAGAGCGGCAGAGAGCCTGATAACCCGGCCGGTCCGGTAGCTATTGCCGGTATTCCCCTGGCTGAAAATTTTCACGGATGAGCCTTCCTCACCGCTGTTTGACGGAATTTTCACCCACTGCAATTGTTCTGCCGGCAGGGTGAGTTGCAGCCAGAAGGCATCGGTACCGACAAGTTTTGCAAGTACCGTGGATTCGGAAATTTTTGCTCCGGTATCGACCATCCGAGAGGCAATGATACCGTTGAATGGAGCCGTTATATCAGTTCTCTCCAGGTTGAGCCGTGCCTGGGCAAGTTTTGATTCGGCAAGGTCTTTGTGGCGTAGAGTTTCTCCAGTTGCGGTTTACGCAGGATAAGCGCTTCTTCCTCCTTGCTGACCTTCTCGCCAAGGAGGGTTAATTCACGCTGGGCGATTCGCTGGTTGCCCATTTCCATGGCCAGGTCACTCTCGGTTTTGGCAACATCACTTTCAAGCTGGCGGACGACCAGTTCATAATCGGTATGGTCAATGGATACCATTATCTGATTGGCGCTGAAAAAACCGCCGGGCAGAAATTCATTGCTGACCTCGATAATCTCACCGCTTACCCGGGGCTTGATCTCCACTTCCCGGGCCGGGATGATCTCTCCCATGGCCTCAAGAATGGTCGGCTGGGGGCCAGACGACCTGCTGCACTTCAACAAGCATTGCCGTTGACGGTCGCTTGCCGGGCTTGGCTTGAGGTTTTGTCTCCAGCAGATAGAGCGTGATTGCTATGCCGCATGCCAGCGCCAGGAGCGGAAGCAGGACATGCAGAAAAAAACGTGCGAGGCGATTGGGCGGGCGGTGCATTTCTCCCACCGATATCTGGGCCTGGGGAATCATTTTCATGGTGTTCTCTTTACGGTACTTTTTTATAGGGTGTGTTGCCTTCGCTTGAGCGATCAATTCCAGCGGTGCCCGGCCGCCAAGCGCCCGGTAGAGATCTATTCGGTATTCAATGAGTTGGCTGGTGGGCGCTCACCAGGCTGCGCTGCAGTGCCTGCTGGGAGAGCAGTGCGGTAAGAACCCGCTGGTAGTCTTCAGCTCCCTGTTTGTAGCGATCCCGAATAGTGAGCAGGGATTGGGTGGCAAGGTCCAGCTGGATTTTCAGGCTGTCAATGAGTAAGCGCTGTTCTTTTTCCTGCACCAGGGCATCCTCGACTTCTCCTATGGCCTTCAGCACGGAATCGCCATAGGAGAGCAGCTTTTCACGGGATACGGCCGCGGTGCGTTCGACTTCAGCCTGGCGTCTGCCGCCGTCAACAAGCGGTCCGACGATATTGGCGGCAAGTGAAGCAAGCCAGTTCTCAAAGAGATCGCGGGTAGCCGAGCCGGAAGTATTGATATCAGCGGAAATACTTATACGGGGATACTGGTCGGCGACAGCTGCCGCAACTCTTTTGTCGGCAGCGAGAAGGGTAAGGTAGCGACTGCGGATATCCGGCCGGGCAGTAAGCAGATCAAGCGGAACGCCGGTGGACGGCAGCGGCGGCAGGCCGATAAGTGCCGGGTCGCCGGGAATGGTGAACATTCCCGGTGAAACACCGGTCAATATGGCCAGCTGATGCTCAAGCACCCCGGCGTTTGCTCTTTGTTGCGCCTTCTCACCATTTTTCGATTCGATCAGTTCCTTCTGCTGCAGGATATCGGCTATACCGACCTGGCCGGCGTTAAAACGCAACTGGATGATCTGCAACCCCATCGAGTTGATTTCCTGCTGGCGGGTCAGCAGGCTGAGCTGACTGTAACTTGCCGCCAGCTGGTACCAGGTGATAGCAACCTGGGCTGCAAGGGAAAGTGCAGCAGTTTGCACATCTTCACCGGTGGCCCGGGCATCGAGAAGTGCCGCATCTTCTTTTGACTGCAGTCGTCCCCAGAGGTCGAGTTCATAATCTGCGGCAAGACCGAGCAGCAGGTCGCTTGTGGCATCGCTGGAACCGTTATTTCGCGTCCATTTTCTGCCCGCGGAACCGACCGCGTTAAGTTGCGGAGAGAGATCGGCACCGGCCTGGCGGGCGATTGCCTGAGCCTGCAGCAGCCGTTCACGAATGACAAGCAGGCTCAGGTTTTTGCCAAGCGCCTGGTCAATCAGGGTATGCAGGGCGGCATCATCAAGAGCGTACCACCATTGGCCGGGAAGCTGAACGCTGCCCGATTGCGAGAACTGCAGCGGTATAGGTACCGGAGGGGAAGCCGAATGATCGGGTACTGCCGGGGTGCAGGCGGAAATGACAATCACCAGGAGCAAACCCACCTGAAATGAGACTGGAAAATATCTTGTAGCGGCAAACTTTTTGCCGGCGGGTCCTGGTTCATTTGTTTTTCTGGATACATTCATGGGGCGTTTATCGTCTTATTTTGTTCCACGTGATCTTGTTGTCCAACAGTTATGAATCTTAGTAACAAGGAAATATGGCAGAATTATGTCAGAATTGTGAAAAAAATGCGGAAATCGTCTGGGTAGAAGTTTTTTCTCCGGAAACATGCTAAATATCTGAGGAGAAATAAAGGTCCCCGACAGAGCAACCATTCATTCATTATCAGTATTTGAGATGAAAATCACTCTTCACTACAAGCTTTTTGCTGCCATGCTGACCGCCATCCTGATGGTAGTGATCTACATGGTGCTGGTTATGCAGTGGAGCGTTGATCGTGGTTTTTTGAACTACGTAAGTACCGTCGAACAGGAGCAACTGAAAAAAATCGCTGCGGACCTGGAAAAACTTTACGCCGGGAAAAAGAACTGGCAGGAATTGACTGCTGATCCGCAGGAGCTGCTGACGATCATGGCCCAGAGCTTACCGGAGGGACGGCAGAAAGAGCGTTTCCTCGACCGGATGAACCGGAATGATCCGGCTTTTTCGCTGCCTTCCGGGCCACTGCCGGCTGATGTACCCAGCCATTTTTTCCCACGGGTTTTCCTGCTCGACAAAGATCAGCATCATCTTTTAGGATATGAGTCGGCAGGAGAGCGTTCCGACGTCATTCCTATCATGTATCAGAATCAGGCGGTAGGTTATCTCGGGGTTCATCCGGCAAGAAATATCTCGGATACGCATCAGCTTGTCTTTGTCAAACAACAGAAGGTAGCAATACTCCTCGTGGCCTTGGCCGGTTTTCTCATTGCTGCAGGACTTTCCATGCCTATCGCCTACCGGATGACGAGGCCCATTCGTCTGTTGGCTGCCGGTACAAGAGACCTGACCTCGGGGAAATACTCGACAAGAATAAAAGTTACCTCAGGCGGGGAACTTGGTCAACTTTCAAGAGATTTCAATCGGTTGGCTGAAATACTGGAAAAAAACCAACGAGCCAGAAGTCAATGGGTTGCCGATATTTCCCATGAGCTGCGAACCCCTCTCACTATTCTTCGTGGAAAAATTGAAGCACTGCAGGATGGCGTCTACCCGCCCACGGCAGAAACCTTCAGTGCACTGCACCGGGAAGCGATACATCTCGGTTTGCTGGTGGATGATCTTTACCAGCTCTCGCTCTCCGACCTCGGGGCGATGTCATATCAAAAGACTGAAGTGCAACCGTGCTGGGCTCTGCAACAGGCGGTCCTCTTGCTTCAATCTCAATTTAGGGAAAAACGGCTTGCCCTTGAAACATCGGTCAATATCGGTGATGATGCCAGTCTGTTTGCCGATAACGAACGGTTAAAACAACTTTTTACCAATCTTTTGACGAACAGCCTGCGTTACACCGATCCTGGCGGCAGGATACTTATAACCGTCAGGCAGCAGGAGAAAGCACTGATCTGTTTTGCTATTGAAGACAGTACTCCCGGTGTATCCGAAGAACATCTTGCCAAATTGTTCGACCGGCTTTATCGGGTCGATTCTTCCCGCAGCCGTGATCTGGGCGGAGCCGGACTTGGACTCTCTATCTGCTATAACATTGTCAAGGGCCACAATGGGACCATCGAGGCGAAAAAATCTTCTCTTGGTGGACTGTTGATCAGTGTATGTCTGCCGCTTTACGGCGAGTGATGACGCAAACGATTCTCATAGTAGAAGATGCACAGGAACTGGCAAAACTGCTCAGCGACTACCTGAAGCAGGCCGGCTTCGCCACCCACTGCCTCTACCGGGGAGACACGGTGATTGACTGGGTAAAAGATCACCAGCCCGATCTCATCCTGCTGGACATCATGCTGCCGGGCAAAGATGGCGTTGATATCTGCCGGGAGATCAGACAGTTCTCCGGGATACCGATTATCATGGTCACGGCCAGGGTTGAGGAACGGGATCGTCTACTCGGACTTGACACCGGCGCGGATGATTATGTCTGCAAACCGTTCAGCCCCCGGGAAGTTGTCGCCAGGGTGAAAGCGGTATTGAGAAGGGTGGTGGATAAAGGCTCGAATAATGGATTGCTGCAGCTTGATGCAGAAAAATATCAGGCGAGTATTAACGGAAAATTGTTATCACTCACCGTCGTTGAGTACAACCTGCTGGCGCTCCTGGCTGAATATCCGGGGAGGGTGTTTTCCCGCAGTCAGTTGATTGAAAGTATCTACCAGGACCAGCGGGTAGTCAGCGACCGGACGATTGACAGCCATGTGAAGAAACTGCGTAAAAAGATCAGTGAGATTCATGATCGGGAGTTGATACATGCCGTGTACAGCGCCGGCTATAAATATGACCCGAACTGATCATCAGTCCGGAAACATCGAAAAAAATCAAGCTTCTGAAACGGTTCGAGGGCTGATTCGTTACCTGTTCGCTTTACAAAAAATCGGCGAAGAGGTAGACTTTTGCAGGTTAAGAGCGGCCCGTCTCCAGCCTGAGGCCGCCGTGAACTTTCTTTACTGATTTTTCCAAGGAGTATCTGCCATGAGCCTGGCCGGGAAATTTCTGACATCACCCAAAAAAGGAGTGCAAAAGGTGAAGAGCATGACTCTTTTCCGACGACCGTCTTCAAAACGACAGAACAGCAGAAATCTGGTCAAACGCTATTTCAGGCTCATCAGGTAGAATTGTCTCTTCATGCACATTGGAGAAAAAGGGCAACGTCTGCCTGCTTTATGTTCAAACGCATGGGGGTATCTGAGACACCTTCATGAAAGAGTTCGGCTGCACATTTCCGGATAGCGATAAAGAACGTGGTGCGCTGGCAGCATATGAAATGAGGGAATGGAGTCAACACCCGTGGGAAAGTTAAAAACCAAAGGCCTGGTTTACTCGACGGATAAGGGGCAAACCTGTCCCGGCTGCGGACACCCACTTAAAAGCTGCTGCTGCAGCAATGAGAAAAGCCGGCACCAGGGTGATGGTGTGGTGCGCGTCAGCCGGCAGACCAAGGGCCGTAAGGGTACCGGTGTCTGCCTGATCACCGGGATTGAGCTCGGCGAAGCAGAACTGAAAAAGCTTGCCAAACAGCTCAAGAAAATATGTGGATCAGGTGGTACCGTTAAAAACGGGATTATTGAAATCCAGGGTGAACATCGTCAAACGCTGCTGGATGCGTTAATAAAATCAGGATACAAAGCCAAACTGGCAGGCGGGTGAACCCGCCCCCGCGCACCATGTGGTTGCAGCATGACAGCATTTCGGGAGAGACGGGGGTCAGACCAACCTGGTTATTCCCGGCGCAATCTCAGGATAATCATGGGTCATGAGCGGATCATGACCCGGGAAGAGAAGTTCCGGAGAAGAAACACGGGATTTCAGTCGCTCTATGGAATGCACCCAGGCGACCAAATCGATAATCAGGGCACTGGGCCACTCTTCCTGGTAATTCCGAAAGAGATGGGCGCAATCTGACCCCAGTATTGCCTGTCCGCGGGAAGTGCTCACGGCAACAGCCTGCAATGCGATACTATGACCGGGCGCCAGAAGGCAGGTGATTCCCGGTAAGATTTCCTGGTCACCATCAAGCAGTCTCATCCGACCGGAACCCTCAATCGATTTGCAGGCAGCTTTGGTTGTCGTGTTTAAAAAAAACGTAAACGGCCGTCGATCAGCCATTTCATCATGTAACCAGAAATCCCTCTCCGCTTTCTGCACATACATTTGAGCATGGGGAAACAGCGTTGCCCCGTCAACATGGTCCCAATGGAGATGGGTCAGGATCAAATGCCGAACGTCCTCGACACGCACATTGATGCCCTCCAGCACCTGCGCCGGGTTTACATAGCCGCCCAGGTTTCTTTCCCGGGCTAAACGGGGAGATACGCCGGCGTCCACCAGGATTGTTTCCTCGGCGGATTTTAAACACCAGAAATAATAGTTTCTCTCACAGACTTTCTCCCACTCTTTATTCCACATGACAAAAGCGCCGGAACTGGTGAACGGACCAGCAAATTTCAAGGCAAAAACCTGGTAAAGGGACATGGCTATCTCCTCCTCAATGCCATCAGCACGTTCCCGAAATCCTGCAGTCTTTCATAACCGCTCTGGCATGTTACCGGTATGGTTGTCGGATAATCCTGTTTACAACGTGGCAAAAAAGGTTGCAAGTTAAACCGATTATCAGGCAAGAACCTACCTGTTATTCCTTGATCTTCAGGCGGAATCTCAATACACCTGGACGCCTGGAATCATTTCCTGCGGTAAAACATCTTCTGTCAGATGATAGCGGAGCACGCTTCCCGCAAGACCAGCAGCCCGCGGTCAAGTCACTCTCCCGATGACCGGGACTCGTCATTACTATCGGCACAGGGGCACATTGTGGTAAATAGGATGCGCGGGATAATATCTTTGTTACATTGATCAACAGGAACCTGAAAGCAGCATTTTTCTTGGCAGAAAAAAAAGAACATTGTTCTTTTTTTCTCCTAGATTGCTTGTATTACACATTTTTTTAAGCCACCTCGCTAGATAAATATTTTTCTTACTCACACTTGAAGTAACTGTAAATATTTAGTATATGATGAAACATCAATATATTTTATTTTATTCACAGGAGGCTCTTAACGAATGTAACAAGCGTAGAAATAGCATAACCCGCTAACCCCAAAAGAGGTGGAAACATGGCTAAATTTGACAAGGTTTTTGAACAAAGCGTTGAGAATCCCGAGAAGTTCTGGGCGGAGGCCGCAGAAGGCATTGACTGGTACAAGGCCCCGGACAAGGCGCTCGATGCCTCAAATCCACCTTTTTATCGCTGGTATTCGGGAGCTACACTTAATACCTGTCACAATGCTGTCGATCGCCATGTCGCAAACGGAAGGGCTGAACAGACAGCCATCATCTATGACTCTCCGGTAACAGATACCATCACCAACGTCACCTATGGCCAGCTGCTGGATAAAGTCTCCAAGCTGGCAGGCGCTCTGCAGAAGGCAGGTATCAACAAAGGGGACACGGTCATTATCTATATGCCGATGATCCCCGAAGCCGCCTACGCCATGCTGGCCTGCGCCCGGATCGGTGCGATCCATTCAGTAGTTTTCGGCGGTTTTGCCGCAAATGAACTGGCAATCCGCATCAATGACGCCAAACCAAAAATGATCCTTTCGGCATCCGGTGCCATTGAAGGCAAAAAAGTACTCGCCTACAAACCGATTATCGATAAGGCAATCGAGATTGCCGACCATAAGGTTGGAAAATGCGTCATCTTTCAGCGTCCGTTTGTTACTGCCGAATTAAGCAAAGGACGCGACGTTGACTGGAACGATTTCGTCGCCGATGCCACATCCGCAGAATGCATACCCGTTGCGGCCACCGACCCGCTCTATATCCTCTATACTTCCGGCACAACCGGCATGCCGAAAGGGGTTATCCGCGACAATGGCGGACATGCAGTTGCCCTGCACTGGAGCATGAAGGCCATTTACGATATCGATGCCGGAGATGTCTGGTGGTCTGCCTCCGATGTCGGCTGGGTTGTCGGACATTCCTATATCGTTTACGCCCCGCTGCTCAAGGGCGCCACGACGATCCTGTACGAGGGAAAACCGATTGGCACCCCCGATGCGGGTGCCTTCTGGCGGCTCATCTCTGAACATCAGGTAAAAGCCCTGTTCACCGCGCCAACCGCCTTTCGGGCAATCAAGAAAGAAGACCCGGACGGCACCTTTATTAAAAAATATGACATCTCCTGTTTCGAAGCGCTTTATCTCGCCGGCGAGCGACTCGATCCGGACACCTATTACTGGGCTTCGGGGCTGCTTAAGGTTCCGGTTATCGACCACTGGTGGCAGACAGAAACCGGCTGGGCCATTGTTGCCAACTGCCGCGGCATTCAAGAACTGCCGGTAAAACCAGGTTCCCCGACAAAAGCGGTACCCGGTTACAATGTCAGGATTGTTAATGACGAGGGCCAGGAAGTCGGTGCCAACGTCGAAGGCAACATCGTCATCAAGCTGCCGCTTCCGCCCGGCACCCTTCCCACCCTCTGGAACAATGACAAACGGTTCGTGGAATCCTACATGACAACCTTTCCCGGCTATTATGAAACAAGCGACGGAGGATATATTGACGAGGACGGTTATGTCTATGTCATGGGCCGCATGGACGACGTCATCAACGTTGCCGGACACCGGCTTTCCACCGGGGCCATGGAAGAGATTATCGCCACGCATCCGGATATCGCAGAGTGCGCCGTCATCGGAACCGATGACCAGCTCAAGGGGCAACTGCCCGTCGGTCTCTTTGTACTCAAGGCCGGCGTTAACCGGGACCCGGAAGATGTCAAGACCGAACTGGTGAAAATGGTCAGAGATCAGATAGGAGCCATTGCCTGCTTCCGGGAATCCACCCTGGTCGCCCGTCTTCCAAAAACCAGGTCTGGCAAGATACTCAGGGGCACCATGCGCTCAATCGCCTCCGGCAAAGAGTACCGGATGCCTTCAACCATTGACGATCCGACAATTCTTGAGGAAATTTCCTCTACTTTTAGGGGCATGGGGTACCCGAAGTCTAGCTAGAGGATATTTTTGATATCTCGAACCAACCGGCAGCTACTGAGGAAAATAGCTGCCTGTTGGTTTTTGTTCCGTTTCAGAAATCCGGTTTATGGGCCGGAGAGAATTTTCACTTCAGGTTAACAGAGCAAGGAGCACGATAAGATAACAATATGAAAATCCATGAATACCAGGCAAAAGAGCTCTTCAGATCGCACGACATCAATGTGCCAAAAGGCATTGTCTGCCATACTCCCGAAGCAGTCAGAAATGCCTTCGACACCCTTGGTGCGCCGATTGCCGTCAAGGCCCAGATACACGCCGGCGGCAGGGGGAAAGGGGGAGGCGTCCGGCTTGCCGGAAACAGCGATGAGGCCTACGAAGCAGGCAAGGCTATCCTGGGTATGAAGCTCATAACCCAGCAGACCGGCAGCGAAGGAAGGACGGTGAACATTGTTCTCGCTGAAGAGGGCGTCTCCATAAAGAAGGAGTTATACCTATCCTTCATCGTCAATCGCGATGACGCAAGCGTGACCATCATCGCAAGTCTTGACGGCGGCATGGATATCGAGGAGGTTGCCGCAAAAACACCGGAGCGCATCATCAAGGTGGGCATCAACCCGCTGATCGGCATTAAAGGCTACCATATCATGCAGGTATGCACTTCACTCAAGCTCGATCCGCCGGTAGCGAAACTCTATGGCAAAATGCTCAGGAACCTCTACCGGCTTTTTACCAGTCATGACTGCTCTCTTCTCGAGATTAATCCGCTGATCATCACGACCGATGACAACCTGCTCGCGCTCGATGCCAAGATGGATATCGATTCAAACAGCCTGTTCAGGCATCACGACATCGTGGCCCTGCGCGACCCGCTTGAAGAAGACCCCCAGGAACTCGAGGCCGCCAAATACGATCTCAATTACATCAAACTGGAAGGCACCATCGGCAACATGGTAAACGGTGCCGGCCTGGCCATGGCCACCATGGATATTATCAAACAGGCAGGTGCCGCACCGGCCAATTTTCTCGATGTCGGCGGCGGGGCCAATGCCGAAAAAGTCGAGAACGGATTTCGCATCATCCTCAGTGACCCCAATGTCAAAGGAATCCTGATCAACATATTCGGCGGAATCCTGCGTTGTGACGTCCTGGCACAGGGTGTAGCCCAGGCTGCCAAATCAATCGGTTTATCGGTGCCGGTGGTGGTGCGTATGGAAGGCACCAATGTCGAGGAAGGCCGGCGGATCCTTGCAGAATCAGGTCTTGAACTGATCAACGCCGTTGATCTTTCCGATGCGGCAAAGAAAGTTGCCGCGATTGCCGGAGGCTGAGGAACGCATGACACGGAAATATGCGCTTTTGATTGTTTTCCTGCTCGTTCTGATTGTCCCCGGCAGTGGGCGGAGCGAAAGCAAATGGGTCATCAGCAGCGGACCGGCCCCGCTGCCCAAAAACAGCATGGTGTCACTGGCTGTAGAAATCAGCCGGGACGCGGATACCATCCATATCGATGCGGTATTGAACAAGGACGACGAGGTCCTCGTTCTCGGTGATCCCATCCTTAATGATATCACCAATGTCGCCGAGTATTTCCCGGAAAAAATCAGGGATGACGGCAACTTTTATGTTTTTGATTTCACTTCCGCAGAAATGCGTCAGCTCTCACTTATCATCACAGCGGACGGACTGAAAGAGCAGGCAGACACGATGACCTACCCCCTGCCTCGTTTCCAGATTCCTTCGCTGCAGGAGGTATTGGCATTCGTCCGCTTGCAGGAGAAGAGCCTTGGACGGACCATCAGCGTCGTTGTCGAAATGAAAAAAAACTGGCTCCACCAGGGTAACGGCAAAGATCTTACCGGCAGCGTGCTTGAGGTACTGAAACTTTACGGTTACACGACACCTGAAAGCGGCGGCTATCTCAGCTCATATGATCCGGAGGAACTGCAAAGAATTCAGGATGAACGCTTTGTCACGACAGGCATGCAGCTCAAGCTCATTCAGCTCATCACTGACAATGACAGTTCCGAGCACATGACACCTGCGCGAGGCGGTTTTCTGTCCTACAACTATGACTGGATGTTCACGAGGTTCGGCCTGAAACGAGTATCAGCCTATGCCGACATCATCGGCCTGGATTCATCGCTTCTAGATGGTCAAAGCAAAGTCCTGATTCTCAGCAGTTATCTGGCTGATGCCCATTTACTTGGCCTGCAAATTATTGCCTACCCGCTTGAGTTTTCCGCCGTCTCCCCCGCCTCAGACGGCGACAGTGTGCTTGAGCACTATCTCTTTGAAATCAATCTCGACGGTCTGCTTACCAGCCAGGGAGCCGTCGTTCGCTCCTACCTGAAAAAACGATCAGAACAGAGTGCTGTCAGCCCACAGCAGCAATCCATAGACCGTTTGATTAAAAACGCTGAAAAAAATTCCCTGAATGGGAATCCGTTATTGCCTCAATACAATCTGCTCCAATAACCATCTACCAATACTATATGCCATGTCTATTTTCGTTGATAAAAATACACGCTTGATCGTGCAGGGAATTACCGGCCATGAAGGCCAGTTTCATACTCGTCAATGCATCGAATACGGCACCAATGTCGTCGGAGGTGTGACTCCGGGAAAAGGCGGGCAATTGATGGACGCGGTCCCTGTCTTCAATTCTGTGTCCCAGGCACAGAAGACAACCGGAGCCGACACCTCGATGATTTTTGTCCCACCGCCCTTCGCGGCAGACGCCATCCTCGAAGCGGCTGATGCCGGAATCGAACTCATCGTCTGCATCACCGAAGGCATTCCGGTCATGGACATGCTGAAGGTAAAAAACTATCTTGCCGGCAAGCATTCACGCCTCATCGGCCCGAACTGCCCCGGCATTATCACACCCGGTGCCTGCAAGATAGGTATCATGCCAGCAGCGATACACCAACCCGGCGGACCATTCGGTGTTGTCTCCCGCTCAGGAACCCTGACCTACGAGGTCGTTCACCAGCTGAGCCGGCAGAATCTCGGCCAGACAACCTGCATCGGTATTGGCGGTGACCCGGTCAACGGTACCGGTTTCATCGATTGTCTCCAGGCCTTTGAGGCTGATCCCGAGACGGAAGCAGTTGTCATGGTCGGAGAGATCGGCGGCAGCACTGAGGAGGAAGCCTCGACCTGGGTTGCCGCAAACATGAGCAAACCGGTTATCGGTTTCATCGCCGGGCTCACGGCACCTCCAGGCAGACGCATGGGTCATGCGGGAGCCATCGTCAGCGGCGGCACGGGTGCGGCTTCTGCCAAGATCGAAGCCATGGCAAACGCCGGCATCCATGTCTGCCGGGATCTTGGCAGCCTTGGCCGTCTCTGCCGCGAGGTCTACCGCTAAACTGGATATTTCATGAGTTGAGACATAAGAGCGTTTCTGGAAATTGTTCATGAAATGTTCAGGCTAACACCACTTCAGCGCTATCATCTGGACACTATTTGTTTCCTGCACATTTGTCGTCCATATGATAACGGTGTTCTTTCTATCCCTGCCACAGCTCTGCCCAAGCCATAAATAACAGCCGTCGATACCCGTTTCTGACACAGACGTTCTCAGAAAATATTAAAATTCAGACACCCTGTAAAAAAACGATATATATCTGTATATATTTGATATATAAATGTTGTTAAATAATTGGAACGTTTTTCTCTTGACAACAGTCGACGCTTTGCATAAAGATGAGCGTAACAATGTTCTTATTTAATCAGTCGTCAGCTCATCCTTAGCCTGCTTTTCCGAGCGGGGCAAGCGCACTGCTGGATGAAATAAGGTTACGTCGTTTCTCCATGGAGGTACCCGTTTGCAATGAATTGCCAGGCGTTACCTCCTCATTCGGCTCAGCATCCGCTTCCGTTTCGCACTGTCTCCTATCAGCCATCTGCGCGCGGCGGTGGCGGCCCCGGTCAGGAGAAGACCCCGGTCACGGGGAGAAGCGAGTTTTCAGCCATACCGACTGCACCACAAACAGGTAGAGCTATTATGCTCAATACACCATCCTTACCTAAGGAGAAGGCATGAATACCATCGATAGACTCGAACATTTAAAAAAGCTCCGGGCCGAAGCGCAGCTCGGTGGTGGACAAAAGAGGATAGACAAGCAGCACGCTCTTGGCAGACTGACAGCCAGGGAACGGATAGGGGTGCTTCTTGACCCCGGTTCATTCGAAGAGTTTGATATGTTCAAAACCCATCGGTGCACCGACTTCGGGATGGAAAAGCAGAAATATCCGGGAGACGGTGTAGTCACCGGCCACGGCACCATAGACGGCAGGATCGTCTACATCTTTGCCCAGGACTTTACCGTTCTTGGCGGATCACTCTCCGAAACATTTGCAGAAAAAATCTGTAAGGTTATGGATCTGGCCATGAAAAATGGTGCTCCGGTAATCGGCCTTAACGACTCCGGCGGGGCCAGGATACAGGAAGGCATAGAAAGCCTGGCCGGCTATACTGACATCTTCCTGCGCAATGTCATGGCCTCCGGTGTCATTCCCCAGATTTCCGCCATCTTCGGCCCCTGCGCCGGGGGTGCCGTCTATTCCCCTGCCCTGACGGATTTTGTCGTCATGGTTAAGAACAATTCCTATATGTTTCTGACCGGTCCTAAGGTTGTCAAATCCGTCACCCATGAAGAGGTTACCGTCGAGGAACTTGGCGGGGCTGACATGCACGCCTCACGCAGCGGTGTATCCGATTACGCCGCACAATCAGGCATCGACGCGATTGCCTACCTCCGCAAACTCATATCGTTTCTGCCGCAGAACAATATGGAAAACCCGCCCTTCTGCAGTTGCTCCGATCCCGTCGATCGCCGTTCCGAGGAACTCAACGAGATAATCCCCGAAAATCCCAACGAAGCCTACGATATGAAGGAAATCATTTATCGAACCGTTGATAACGGGGACTTTTTTGAGATCAAGGAGGCCTTTGCACCGAACCTCATCGTTGGTTTTGCCCGTTACAACGGTATGAGCGTTGGCATTGTCGCCAATCAACCGTCCCATTATTCCGGTGTTCTTGATATTGACTCTTCCATAAAAGGGGCTCGATTCGTCCGCTTCTGTGACTGTTTCAATATCCCCGTCGTCACCTTTGTCGATGTTCCCGGATTTTTGCCCGGAACGGCGCAGGAATACGGCGGTGTTATCAGAAATGGCGCGAAAATCCTCTACGCCTACGCCGAGGCAACGATACCAAAGGTCACGGTCATCACCCGCAAGGCCTATGGTGGTGCCTATTGCGTCATGTCCTCAAAACATCTCCGGGGTGATATCAACTATGCCTGGCCAACGGCGGAAATTGCGGTGATGGGCGCCAAAGGTGCCGTCGGCATTCTCTACGGCCGACAGGCTAAGAAAGAAGCAGACCCGGAAGGCTTTCTTCATGACCGGGAAAAGCAATACCAGGACACAGTGGCAAACCCCTATGTGGCGGCCCAGCGTGGATATATTGACGATATTATTGAACCGGCACGGACCCGTACCAGGATTATCAGGGCCTTGAGCCTCGTGCAGAACAAGCGTGACACCAACCCTATGAAAAAACACGGTAACATCCCATTATAATCCTGCAGCAGGGAGGTAAGAAACCATGACAGTTAAAATTTTTATCAAGCGCCAAGTAACGGATGACCACGTCGCTGAACTGACGGTTCTGTTGAAGCGACTCCGCAGCATTACCCTGATGCAGCCCGGTTATATCTCCGGACAGACCCTCAAGAGACTGGATAAAGCCCAGGAGTGCATGGTGATCAGCAACTGGCGCTCAATTGAAGACTGGAACGACTGGGTGAACAACGAAAGACGTATCGTCATCCAGGCGGAGATTGACGCCTTGCTCGGTGCAGAGACAGAATATGCCATTTATGAATAAGTTCCTCGTTGCTGCTGCTGCCTGAAAAGAGAATCACTATGCATACGTATGAACCAATAACAAACCGATAACACTGTAAATAAGACAGGAAACAGACAATGGCAAACATGCAAAAGAAGATGGCTGCTGCTCTCGCCGCCGTAAACGCCTATCTGCAGATGGAAGAAAATGATGCTGCAAGCCGACACCTGGCAAACACCATGCAACCACCGGCCCTCCAGCAGAACGCCTGGAGTCAAAGCGGGCGGCAGGACATGATGATGATGCGCAAACTCATACAGATGCGAACGTTTGCTCATTTACGATAGTTTCACCGGCAAGGACCCGGCCATAAGGAGAAAACGATGAGTGATAATACAGTTCAAATGACAAAAATGAATTATGACAGCGACCGTCCTGCAGCGGAAAATCCTGTCAAGATTATGGATCTGACCCTCCGTGACGGGCATCAGTCCCTGTTTGCCACCCGGGGCCGCACTGAGGATATGATTCCGGTCGCGGAACTGATGGATGAGGTTGGTTTCTGGGCCATCGAAACCTGGGGCGGCGCAACATTTGACACCATGCACCGATTCCTCAACGAGGATCCCTGGCAGAGGCTGCGCACCCTCAAACGTTACATCAAAAAAACACCGTTCTCCATGCTGCTCAGGGCTCAGAATCTCGTGGGCTACCGGAACTATGCAGATGATCTGGCAGAGGCCTTCGTTGAACGATCAGCCGAAAACGGCATGGATATTTTCCGAACCTTCGACGCCCTCAATGATTATCGAAATTTCGAAACAGTCGTCAAGCAGATAAAGGCATGCGGTAAGCATTTCCAGGGCTGCATCTGCTATACCATGACGGAACCCCGGCTAGGCGGCGACGTGTATAACCTCGATTATTACCTTACCAAGGCCAGGGATCTTGAGTCGATGGGGGCTGACTCCATCTGTATCAAGGATATGGCCGGACTGCTCGCACCCTATGACGCCTATGAACTCGTCAAGGCGATGAAGGCAGCAGTCGCGGCGCCAATACATCTGCACTCACATTTTACCTCCGGCATGTCACCGATGACCCACCTCAAGGCCATCGAGGCCGGCGTCGACATTATCGATACCTGCATGACCCCTTACGCCTATCGCACCTCGCATGCTGCCGTGGAACCGCTGGTCATGACCCTTCTGGGAACCAATAGGGATACCGGTTTCGATATCAAGAAGCTGGCAACAATCAACGAGATTTTTGAAAAAGAAGTGTTGCCCAAGTACAAGCATCTGCTCGACGATTCCAAGGTCTCAATTATCGATATCAACGTACTGCTGCACCAGACCCCCGGCGGCATGCTTTCAAACCTGGTCAACCAGCTGCGGGAAATGGACGCACTGGATAAAATCGGCGAGGTCTACCGGGAACTCCCCCGCGTTCGCAGGGATCTTGGCCAGATACCGCTGGTTACCCCGACAAGCCAGATTGTCGGCGTGCAGACGGTGAACAACGTGCTGCACGATACCCCCGAGGAACGCTACAAGATGATCACCGGACAGGTAAAGGATCTCTGCTACGGACTCTACGGCAAGACGGCGGTGCCCATCAATCCGGAAGTTCAGAAAAAAGCGCTCAAAGGGTATCCGCGCGGAGAAGAACCGATCACCTGTCGACCGGCCGAAGTCCTTGAACCGGAGCTTGAAAAAGCCCGTGAGGCAGTCGGCGATCTGGCCAAGGATATTGACGACCTGATTCTCTATGCCCAGTTTCCGGTAACCGGCAAGAAAGTTTCTGGAATGGAAATACGGCATCACCCCGGCACCGAAAGAAGTACAGCCCATCACCATTGAAGAGGTGAAGAAAAAGGACGAGATCATCAAAAAGGCCAAAGCCGGCCAGCTGGTGGAGAAAAAGAGCGCTGCACCGACCAAAACCGAAGCGCTTCGCAGCTTTAACGTGTTTATCGACCAGGAATATTTCCGCGTTGATGTCGATCCGGTAGGCGGTCCCATGGCCGCCATGACACCGCCGGCAGCCACGGTGCCGCCGCCGGCAGCTCCCGCCGCCGCACCACCAGTCGCCAGGGCAGAACCGGCAGCCGCGGTGCCGCCGTCTTCCGGCTCGCTGCTGCTCGCCCCAATGCCGGGAATGATTGTCAAGTATGAGAAAAAAGTGGGCGACAAGGTAGAACAGGGTGAGACCGTGGTCGTTCTTGAAGCCATGAAAATGGAAAACGCACTCCCTGCGCCGGCCAGCGGGACCATCAAGGCGATTGATTTTGCCAGCGGTGACTCCATTACCAAGGGTGCCGTACTCTGCGTTATTGGCTGAAATGGTTCCGGCAGCTTGCAAAAATATTATCACGGGTAAATAAGACCGATGACAGATAACTTTCACCCCGATGTGCACGAGCGGCTTGAAAAAACGGTACTGGAAATTTTTTCAAACTCCGACTTCCACAAGGCGAGCATCCGGGATATTGCTGATAAGGCCGGGGTCAGTTTTACTACCATTTATAAACATTACGGAAGCAAGGAACGGCTGGTTTTTGCCTTCGTCGATGTCTGGATGGGAAAACTTACCGATCGAATTGTCGACCACCTGCAGGGCATAGAAGACCTCAAGGAAAAACTTCGCAAAGTCTTCTGGCTGCAGCTTGACTATTACGAACGCCATGTCGGTCTGGGAAGGATCGTCTTCATGACGCTGCCGATGAATACCTGGATGGGTGACCAGACCTTTGCCCAGCCCCGGATGATGGATCTGATGATCGACGTGCTCAGAGAAGGGCAGAAAGAAGGAATCCTGAACCCGAATGTCCGCGCCGGCACGCTGCTTGATTTCCTGATGGGGTTCGTCCAGCGCAGCTTCTTCATGTGGATTCTGCGCGGCCAGAAAGAGAGCCTGGCAGCCCAGGCCAACACCATGTTCGAAATGGTCTGGCGCGGTATGACAAATCCAGAAGCTAGAGACAATCGGCAACGGACAGCGCCACACACAAATCGCCCAAGACAATAAAATGAAGATTTTTTCTTACTGAGGAGAGAAGTATGGAGATACTTAAAATCGATCACCTGGGAATTGCGGTAAACAGCCTGGAAATCGGCAGGAAATTCTGGTCCGACGTGCTTGGACTCGCCTTCGAGGGAGAGGAGACCGTTGCCGAGCAGAAGGTAAAAACCGCATTTTTCCCAGTCGGTGAGAGCGAGGTCGAATTGCTCGAGTCAACCTCACCCGACGGGCCCGTTGCCAGGTTTATCGAGAAAAAGGGCCAGGGCTTTCAGCATATCGCCTTTCGCGTGGCAAATCTTGACGAAGCGCTTGCCGAGCTGAAGCAAAAAAACATCCAGCTGATTGACGAAAAGCCGCGTCTTGGTGCCGGCGGGGCACGCATCGCCTTTCTGCATCCAAAGGCCACCGGCGGCATCCTGGTTGAATTATGTGAACGCTCGTAATGCTTTTTCTCTCAACAGCGGGGTCACCGAGCCCTGTTTTTCCAAGGAGTAAATCATGTCACAGCATCCGGATATCGAGAAATGGGAAGGTCTTGCAACCAAACTGATGAGAGGAAAATCTCTCGACGAACTGAACTGGCAGACACCGGAAGGTATTCAGGTAAAGCCGCTCTACACGGCGGAAGATATTGAAGGGCTGGAATGTGTCAACACGCTGCCCGGCATGGCTCCTTATGTCAGGGGGCCCATGGCCACCATGTATGCCGGACGCCCCTGGACCATCAGGCAGTATGCCGGATTCTCGACCGCAAAAGAATCAAACGAATTTTACCGGCAAGGCCCTGGCCGCCGGCCAGAAAGGGCTCTCGGTGGCCTTTGATCTGGCAACACATCGAGGCTACGATTCAGATCATCCGCGGGTGACCGGAGACGTCGGCAAGGCGGGGGTTGCCATCGATTCAGTCGAGGACATGAAGATCCTGTTTGACGGCATTCCCCTGGACAAGATGTCGGTATCCATGACCATGAACGGAGCGGTCATCCCGATCCTGGCCAGTTACATCGTGGCCGCAGAGGAGCAGGGGGTCCCGCACGAGCAACTGACCGGGACAATACAGAACGATATTCTCAAGGAGTATCTGACCAGAAACACCTTCATCTATCCGCCGACCCCTTCCATGCGGATTGTCTCGGACATTATTGGCTTCTGTTCAAAACATATGCCGCGCTACAACACCATCAGCATCAGCGGCTATCACATGATGGAAGCCGGGGCCAACAGCGTTCTGCAGGTCGCTTTCACCATGGCGGACGGTCTCGAGTATGTCAGGACAGCGCTGGCAGCAGGTATGGAAGTTGATGAGTTCGCCCCGCGGCTGTCGTTCTTTTTCGGTATCGGCATGAACTTTTTCATGGATATCGCCATGCTCCGGGCTGCCCGTTTTCTCTGGCACAAACTGATGAGTCGCTTCAATCCGAAGGACCCGAAATCATCCATGCTGAGGACCCATTGCCAGACTTCCGGCTGGAGTCTTACCGAGCAGGACCCGTATAACAATATCATCCGGACCACCCTTGAGGCACTGACCTCGGTGCTCGGCGGCACCCAGTCCCTGCATACCAATTCCTTTGACGAGGCCATTGGTCTGCCGACTGATTTTTCCGCCCGCATTGCCCGAAACACCCAGATCATTATCCAGGAAGAATCACGAAGTCTGTCATGTCATCGATCCGCTCGGCGGTTCCTATTATGTTGAGTCACTGACCAACTCGATTGTCAGACGAAGCTCTCAAGATCATTGAAGAGGTGGAGGAACTCGGCGGCATGGCCAAAGCCATAGAGTCAGGCATGCCGAAAATGCGCATCGAAGAGTCAGCTGCCCGCAAGCAGGCCAGGATAGACCAGGGCCTGGACGTTATCGTCGGCGTCAACAAGTACCAGCTAAAAAATGAACAGATCGACTTTGAAATCAGGGAGGTTCCCGCTTCGGTGCGTGACGACCAGGTTGCCCGGCTGAAGCAGATCAAGGCAACACGTGATGGTGCCGCCGTTGAAAAGGCCTTGAGTGACATTACGGCGCGGCGGCGGGTGACGGCAATCTGCTTGAAGTGGCGCTGACGGCCATTCGCGCCAGGGCAACCATCGGGGAAGTATCCGATGCCATGGAGAAGGTTTTCGGCAGATATGTCACCAATACCCGCTGTATATCCGGCGCCTATGCCTCGGAATTTACGGCCAATCCGGAAAGTCTGAACAAATTACGGCAGCGGACAGAGGATTTTCTTGCCAAGCATGGCAGACGACCGCGGATCCTGGTAAGCAAGATGGGGCAGGATGGTCATGACCGCGGCATCAAGGTGATTGCCAGCGCCTATGCGGACATGGGTTTTGACGTCGATATCGGCCCGCTGTTCCAGACTCCCGAGGAAGCCGCAAAAATGGCCATAGAAAATGATGTCCATGTTGTTGGTGCTTCCAGCCTCACCGCCGGCCACAAGACTCTGGTACCCGGCCCTGGTAGAGGAATTGAAAAAACAGGGCGATGACAGTATCCTGGTGGTCGCCGGCGGCATTATCCCGCCGAGGGACTACGACTATCTCTACGAACGAGGCGTCAAGGCCGTTTTCGGACCGGGAACATCGGTGCTTGTCTCGGCCAATAAAACGCTTGACCTGATTGAGGCCAATGTCGCCTGATCAGCAGACTTCGGGTTCAATACGAAGGAGACGATAGTAATTCGGGGTGCTGCCGTGTAGAGGCTGCGCCCCGAATGATTTCTGATCATGGATGGGGAACGTCTCACCCGCCATTTTTTAGCGACAGGAAACATGCTCAAAGACCCGGACTACTATATTAACGGTGTGCTTGAAGGCAGCAGACTCATGCTGGCCAGGACCATCACCCTGATCGAAAGCTCGCTGCCTGCCCACCAGGACGCGGTCAACCGCATTATCGAGAACCTGCTTCCCCATACCGGCAAGGCCATCCGTCTTGGTATTACCGGTGTACCGGGTGCCGGAAAAAGCACCTTCATCGACAGCTTTGGCACCCTGTTGACCAGGAGCGGCTGCAAAGTGGCGGTCCTGGCCATTGACCCGAGCAGCGTACGGAGCGGCGGTTCGGTCCTTGGCGACAAGACAAGAATGCTCAAATCTATCTGTTAATAAACACGCCTTTATACGCCCCTCCCCTTCCGGGGGAACGCTGGGCGGGGTCGCCCGAAAAACCAGGGAGACCATGCTTGTCTGTGAAGCCGCAGGGTTTGATGTCATCATCATCGAAACGGTCGGTGTCGGCCAGTCCGAAACGGCCGTCGCCTCGATGGTCGATTTTTTCCTGGTCCTGATGATTGCCGGTGCCGGCGACGAGCTGCAGGGTATCAAAAAAGGCATCCTGGAAGTAGCGGATGCCCTTGTCATCAACAAGGCGGACGGAGACAACATCCAGCGCGCCGAACGCGCCAGGAGAGAATACCAAACGGCCCTGCATCTGCTCTCCGCCGGCAACAGGAACTGGTTTCCGCCGGTGCTTACCTGCTCGGCACTCGAACCGGCCGGACTGGACGAGATATGGGAAATGATCGGTAAATTTCAGAAAATCATGCAGGAAAGCGGCGACCTGGAGAAAAAAAGACGAAAACAGGCCCTGGACTGGATGCGTTTCCTCCTCGATGAGGGATTACGCAACTGGTTCTACAATAGTCCTGAAATAAAAGGGAACATAGGTGCAATGATTGCAAAAATTGAAAACCAGACGATCTCGCCCACCGCTGCCGCCATGCAGCTCCTGCACTTCCTGACGAATTAAGGTGACAGTATACTTAATTCATTTCCTATTTCTCGAACCATGATGGTTAATCAAAAACTGGATTATAGAGATAAGTATACTGTCCCCAAATTTCCTGAAGTTCCAAAGCTCGTCTTCATGCCTTGGTTTCATCGCGCTTTCAGAGCCGCCTCGTAATCCGGTTCCTGGGTCAATTCCGGCACCAGCTCCGTATGGATCACCCTGCCGGAGCCAGCTATTACCACAATGGCCCGGGCCAGAAGCCCCCTGAGTCCACTGCTTGTCATGGTGACGCCATAGGCCTCTCCAAAGCCCGGCGAGCGAAAGGTGGAAAGGGTAATGACATTTTTTATTCCTTCTGTCTCACAAAACCGGCTATGGGCAAAAGGCAGATCGGGTGAAATGCAGAGAACAACACTATTTTCCTGACGGGCGGCCTCCTCATTAAAGCGTCGAACCGATGCAGCGCAGGTTGGTGTGTCAATACTTGGGAAAATATTGAGAATGACCCGCTTACCGGAAAAATCCTTCAGACTGCACTCGGAGAGATCCGTTTTAACCAAAGAGAAATCAGGGGCTGCACTATTTCGTTCAGGCAGTTCTCCTATGAGTTCTATCTCAGCGCCCTTCCTGGTAATCTTTGCCATTGTTTCCTCCGTAATTCGTTCATGCTACTTATGCACCGGCGGTGCCATTCGTGAAAATGCAGGGGACCATTTCTGCTTACTAATGAGTTCCTGACAGGTCTTTTCTAAAATAAGATCTAAGTTGCTTCAATCAAGCAATAAATGCTATTAAATGGGAACTCCGGTAATTCTCATTGGGCCGGGATAACCCTGCTTGGTAAAAGCCAGGTCATTCTGTGCTTCATTGCTATCTCCGTTGCGCTCCTCTGGCTCTGGCGCAGCAGCTATTACATTATCGCTCTTTTCATCGCCGTTACCGGCAGTGAAACATTTACCTATCTGGGAAAACTGACTTTCCATCGTCCTCGCCCGGAAATGGCAGTGTATGCAGAACATTCTTTTTCTTTCCCAAGCGGGCATGCAACGATTGCGGTCGCTTTCTACGGATTTGCCGGCTATCTCCTTATGCACTTTGCCCGCAGCTGGAAAACAAAAATAAATATCCTTTTCATAACACTTCTCATCATCCTCCTTATTGGCTTTAGCCGGATATACCTTGGGGTGCATTATTTAAGTGATGTATGGAGCGGTTACCTTATCGGGACAATGTGGCTGATTATTGCTATTTCTTTTTCCGAATGGCTCGGATATCAAGGAAAACGTAATATTTCCGCACCCGTTGTTCGCAGTGCCCGTCCGATCTCTTTCGTGCTCGTGTCTATTGCCATCCTGTTTTATGTGGTATTTTCAGTTCATTACAAGCAGCCACTGGCATCTGTGCCGGCATCTAAAGCCATTATGGTATCGAAAAGTACCGATATTTTCACAAATGAACAGATGAGATACACGGAGACCTTGCTCGGAGAGAGACAAGAGCCTCTAAACGTTATTTTCCTTGCAAAGAATGATAATCAGCTCGTTGCAGCACTGCGGCAGGCAGATTGGGTACTAACCGACAAGGCGGGTATCCTGTCACTGAGCAAGGCGGTTAAAGCTTTGCTGTTAAATATACCACATCCTAGCGCACCGATTTCACCTTCTTTTTGGAACGCGAAAATACAGAATCTAAGCTTTGCAAAACTCTCTGGACGAAACTGGCTCAGTGATGCACACCATGTTAAGATATGGCGTACAAATTTTTTATCGGAAAATCGTAATACCATCTATGTTGGCATGGCTAATGCCAACGATGGGTTCAAATGGGGAGTCATTCCGAAAATTGATCCTGATTTATGAAATATTGCTACATCACAAATTGATATCGACTGACTGAAAAAGGCAGGTTTTGGAGTAGAAACCCGGAATTCATAATGGAAATCAGACAGCTTGAGAAATAACCCGTGACTCTGGAACTGCACTGCTTGCGAAATTAAAATCGTTCGTTTTTAGTCACATCAATCTCCCGTCCACGCATGACACGATAAACATATTCGATCATAATCGAAAGTCCAACCATTCCCGCCAGAAACAAGATATGCGTAGGATTGTCCCGCATGGTGAGCCAGAGGAGGCTTCCTAAAGCAGCCAGACAAAGAAACGATCCGATCACTGAAATCCCCCTGCTGCTTCCAATTTTTCCAGATAGCCGATAAGAGGCACCATTGACTGCTGCAAAGATCAGCAGAAAACCGGCACTTCCCATCAGGGAAATACTGCTCAGGTTAAAGAAGTTGGCCACGACAAGGGTAGTCGCCGCGGTAATCAACAGGCCTTCGATGGGCTTATTCCATATCTTCTTCTCCAGAAAAGCAGGTAGTTCGCCATCTTTGGCAATGATGAAAGCCAATCGGGCCGCACCATACAGGGTCGCGTTGATCGCCGACGCCGTGGAAAGCAAGGCTGCCACCGTGATAATGTAGTATCCTTTTTGGCCCAAAAAAGGGCGGGCGGCTTCGGCCAGTGCGTAATCTTTCGCCTGGACAATATCGGGGACAGGCAGATTCCCTACGGTAACCAAGGCCACCAGGATATACAGGACAACGACAAAGATCGTCGATATGAAAAAGGCGCGCGGCAGGTTTTTTGTTGGTTTTTCAATATCACCCGCCGTATTGGCGATAAGCTCGAAACCTTCATAGGCTAAAAAGATAACCATCCCGCCGGCAATCAGGGGCACGGGAGCCGCCCAATGGGAAACCGCCAGTCGCGATGGGTCAATTCCGAAAAATCCGATCCCGACAAACACCAGCAGGATAAACACCTTAATGGCAACAATCCATTCCTCAGCCTCCCCGATCAGTTTGGCACTTAATAAGTTCAGTCCTGTAATCAGAAGAATAATACCGCTGATAAGGCCGTGTTTGGCAACAGAGTGCCAGGACGATGGAAAAAGTTCGGCGCCGTAGCTACCAAAGGCATAGGCGTAGAGCGAAAGCATGATGATATAACTGAGCCACAGCAGAATGTTCAGTGAACCTGGTCCGATTCCCGAGCCGAAGGCCCTGTTCAGATAGGTAACCGTTCCACCCTGGCTAGGCAGGGCAACGGACAATTTTGTGTACGAATAAGAGGTAACAAGTGCAATAAAACCGGCCAGCAAAAAAGAGAGAGGCGCTCCTGCTTTGGAGATCTGTACCGAAAGACCCAGCACCGCAAAGATACCACCACCGACCATTCCGCCTACACCGATGGATACAGCACTCCACAAACCAATGGAATCTTTGTCCGAAGATTTAAAATCAGCCATGGCACACATTTCCAGTTAACGATAGTAAATCCATTCAGCATTTCCGTTAAAGATAATACAGCCCAAGGCCATTTACATCATTGGGAAAAAGGATAGTTGGTAAAATTGCCGACATCGGACCAGAAATCTTTAATCCTGCACACGAAAATCAGCTCGTTTTCCAAGTCGCTGGGGCAGTAGCTGCTGACATCGCTTTTTCACCCTTTCCCTGGCTTATACTCAAACGACTGACCTGATTATTCAAGATACCAGTAAGATTTGGAAAAAATAGAATTTTAAAAAAGAATTAGACCCCCAAATTGTTCATTGTATAGTAATATTCATCACAGTTCTGGAGTACCCAGGTCCGACTGAATAGAGGGAACCTTGAATAACGAGATATTCGTTCGAGATTAAGACAAGCGAGAAATTTTACCGCAGGTATATAGTCAATATTCCGAGGATAAAATTGCGAGTATAACGCAAAAATCGGACGAAAAGACAATTACTCAAGGTGCCCTAGAGAAGAGGAGCAGAAATGAAAGGTTTCAACGGAAAAATCATACGCATCGATCTGACAATCAAGAAGGTAACTGTAGAATGCCCGTCTGTCGATTTTTATCGCCAATATATGGGAGGACGTGGGTTTATCGTCCATTACCTTTTAGAGGAACTCGCGCCGGGCATAGATCCGCTTGGTCCCGCAAACAAGTTAATCTTCGCGTTGGGCGCCCTTACCGGCCACCCCTTTATCGGTAGCGGGCGCAACAGTGTCGGCGCCAAATCGCCTCTTACCGGCGGATTTGGCGAGTCTGAAGCCGGTGGATTCTGGGGAGCGGAGTTCAAAAAGGCCGGATACGATGCTGTCATCATCCAGGGTGCATCTGAAAAACCGGTTTATCTCTGGGTTCATGATGGAACGGTTGAAATACGTGACGCCATTGCTCTCTGGGGTTTGGACGTGGCCGATTGCCGGGAGAAGATACAGCAATCTCTCGGTGAAAAAAATGTTCGAACGGCAATCATCGGGCTCGCCGGGGAAAACATGGTACGCTATGCCTGTATTTTAAACGATGTATCCCACGCTGCGGGAAGGACCGGTATGGGAGCGGTGATGGGCTCGAAAAAGCTCAAAGCCATTGCTGTAAAAGGCAGTCAGGCACCACTGCCGGCCCGGCGGGCAGACCTGATGGAAATGAATCGGGGAATGGCCGGTAATTACAAAGAGCTGACGCTGCATTGGAAATACGGTACGGGCCGAACCATGGCGGCATATGGACAAAACGGCAACCTGCCCGTCCGGAATTTCAAGGCCGGTCAATTCCCGGGCACCGATAAAATTTCGGCGGTTACCCTGTATAACAGCTATCTTAAACGAATGGACGGCTGCTATGGCTGCCCGATAAGGTGTAAGAGAGTAGTCGAACTGCAGGGTGAAGTAACGGTGGATCCCGTTTACGGCGGACCGGAATACGAAACCCTTGCCGCCTTGGGATCCAATTGTGATATTGACAATCTCGAAACCATCATGAAGGCAAATGAGTACTGTAACCGCTACGGTTTGGACACGATATCAACGGGAGTTGCGATCTCCTTCGCGATGGAGTGCTATGAAAATGGTATTTTAACCATGGAAGATACCGACGGGCTGGAGCTGAACATGGGAAACGATAAAGCCATGCTCACGATGATCGGACGCATTGCCCGGCGCGAGGGATTCGGGGATCTGCTGGCTGAGGGAACCAAGCGCGCAGCCGAGCGGCTCGGAAAAGGTTCAGAAGCATTTGCCATGCAGGTAAAAGGGGTAGAAATCCCCATGCACGAACCTCGCTTAAAACAATCGTTGGGCCTTCATTACAGCATCCACCCCGCCGGAGCTGACCACTGCACCGGATTACACAGCGAAACCGCTCTTGACAGCAAAAGCGCCGAAAAACTTTGCAACGGAAGCACGCTGCGCAATCTGGCCAATCATCTTGGACTCTGCATGTTCGTTCCCTGGAAAATGAAGGAGATCAACGATGCCATAGGACACATAACGGGCTGGGAGGTAACTCCCCAGGAGCTCAGGCAAGCCGTTGAGCGAGGACTGACCCTCTCCCGCATATTAAACCTCCGGGAAGGGTACACCGCAGATGACGATGTCCTCCCTGAACGCTTTAGCGAAACCCCTCCGAACAGCCCGTTAAAGGGCATAGATTCCGAACTGTTTCTCAGGGCCAGATCAGATTACTATCACCTGCAGGGCTGGGATGAAAAGGGTATTCCGCGAAAGGCCACGCTGAAAAGACTCGGCATCGAGTGGGCGGCCAAACATCTGCCTTGAGTCGGTGACAGATAAGTTAGGTATACTGTCACCGACTTTCACACATAAAGGTGGCCTACATATTTAGCCGGGTAGCGGTAAAGACATTCTTACCGTCAGCCCGCCATCAATCGTAAGGACTTCGCCACAGATATTTTTCGCGAAGGGTGAAGCCAGAAAAACAACACTATGGGCGACGTCTTCAGGCAAGGTCATTTGTCGAAGAGGGATACAATCGGTATATTTTTTTACCAGTTCCGGGGTGTTAAGGCGAACCCTGGCCATTTTACTGTCAACGATTCCAGGAGCAACCGCATTAACGGAGACACCATGGGGGGCAAGCTCCAGAGCCATCGACTGGGTCAGCGAGTTGATAGCGGCTTTGCTGGCGCCGTATAGTGAGCGGTCTTCCACGGCAAGTTTCGAATTCATGGAGCTGATATTGATGATGGTACCCTGTTTCTGTGAACACATGACTTTACCGACTTCCCGGCTCATCAGGAAAAGGCCGGTGAAATTGACAGCAAACAATGTTTCAATATCCTGTTTAGTAGTATCGAAGAACGATTTTCTGCACAACAGGCCGGCTACATTCACCAGGACATCGATCCGTCCGTGCCGCTCGACAGTGAATTCAACGGCTTTTCGGATGTCTTCCTCCGATGTAACATCCATGCGGCAGACCGACACATCCGTTGGAGCAAGTGATTCGGCAATTTTTTCAGCTCGTTTGAGATCCTGGTCGGCGATCACCACCCGAGTATCCTGGGCAGCGAAGTTACGGACAATGACTTCACCGATATCGCCGGCACCACCGGATATTAACACCACCTTGTTTTGGATATTGAAATTCATGGTATGATTCATTGTTCAATCCTTTCCCCATAATTTGTTTTCGAAAAGAGTATTGTCATCGTGGCCGCCAACTGCGAGGAGCACTTCCCATGCTGCCCGGAGGTGATCAGCAATCGTTATTTCAGTACCGAGCCAAATAAAGATGACAGTTTCCCTGCAACACCTGCATTAACAAAAGACCGGATAAAACAGATACGTATACTGTCCCCGAATTTCCCGGTTCAACCCTCATAGAGGTCCATCATGTCGGGATAGTGTTTTTGAGCACATTCTTTGCAAATGCTGTGGCTGAACTCTGCTTCTGAATGCTTTCTGATATACGATTCTATCTGATTCCAATAGCCGCTGTCATCACGGATCTTTTTGCAGTGCATACAAATCGGCAGAAACCCGCTTAATGTCTTAACCTTCGATAAGGCCTCGTTAAGATCCTGCATGGTTTTATGCAGTTTGATGTGAAGATCGACTCTGGCCTTGGCCATTACCAGATCCAGCGGTTTCTGTATAAAATCCACGGCACCCGCTTGAAACCCTCTGGCGGCATCCTCTATTTCAGTGACCGCTGTTACAAAAATGACGGGAATAGGTTTTGTTCTCTCATTTGCCTTAAGCCTTTTACAAACCTCATATCCGTTGATACCCGGCATCATGATATCGAGTAAAATCAAGTCCGGCAGGATTTCTCTCTGAACTGCCGCGAGGGCCTGTTCACCATCTTTGGCGGCCATGATCTTATAATCATCATGGAGAAGCTCAGTTAAAGTCATTATATTAAATCGTTCATCGTCTACAATTAAGATACGGGGTTTCTCATCCATTTTATTCTTCCTCGCTTAAGTTCCTCTTTCAGTAACCGGAAAAAAAGGTTCCGGCTGTTTGCCCTGACATTAGGAAAAGCATTGGCTCCTTTGACAAGATCAGCTGACGATGGTGCTTGCTCTGCCTGAATTTGTTTTTCCGTTCCTTCTCCATTTTTCCCGGAAAACGCTTGCTGTCTGTCTCCGCACAGGAAGGAACCTCAACCATCCAAGACATCTCTGAGTTCTGGCAGCGTCTTGAGTACCTCTCCAAAATCCAGGTTTGCCGCCTGATCCGCAAGCCTTGCACCCAGTTCTTTATGGATATTGTCATGCCGATGAAGCAGCCGGTTTATCTCCCCGGCTATCTTGTCCGCATCAGGATCCATATCTTCGCAGAGCCCCTCGAGTTCGTCGAGAAGGGTTTTCAACTTTTCCCTGTCAATGGGCTGCGTGGTTGGGGCAATGGTGTCAGCCGTTGCGAGTGGTGTGATTTTCTTTTCCAGATCGCCCACAACTTCCTGCAAATCCATGAACAGCTTTTCCAGCAGCGGATCTAATTGCCCGGTTTGCTCCTTTTTTAGCGCCGTTTCAATCTGCTGCGCACTTTCATAGAGTGGTTGTGCCCCAATTCCCCCCGCAACACCCTTAAGGGTATGCGCTGTCCGGTGTGCCAGGGAAATGTCATTTAGTGCAACAGCCTCCATGATAACCTGGCTGTCGGCACTGTGATCCTTAATAAAATGTTTCAAAAGAGTGATGTAAAGGGCACGATTGTTTCCGGTTCTCCCTAATCCGGCTTTAATATCGATGCCGGCCAGGTCAGATGGAAGGAACACTTTTACCTCCGAATCCTCTTCCGGCTGTGCAACCGGCGGCAGCTCTTTTGCAAACGCCGGTATCCACCTGACCAGGGTTTCAAACAGGACCCTGGGTTCAATGGGTTTGGCTACATGATCAACCATTCCGGAGGCAAGACAGCGCTCACGATCTCCTGCCATGGCATTGGCCGTCATGGCAATGATGGGGGGCTGTTTTTCGGAACCATTTGTCAGGATGACTTGAGCAGCCTCAAAACCATCCATTACAGGCATCTGAATATCCATCAATATGGCGTCAAACGCTGTCTTTCCGGCCAGTTCAACCGCCTCCCTGCCATTGCCGGCGATGGTCACCTGCAGCCCTGCCCTGGTAAGAAGATCCTTGGCCAGGAGTTGATTGATGATGTTATCCTCAACAAGAAGCACCCGGGCTCCCCTGATACTTTCCAGGGGCTTAATTTCCCAATGATCAGACGTCGGCCCCGCCCCGCGGAGTCCTCCTTTGCCGCCGAGCGTATCCATGATGGCGTTCAGCAGGTCGGAGGGCGTTACCGGCTTGGTCAGGAAGCCATCCAGTGCTGCCTCCCGGGCTTGTCCCAGTACCTCGTCCCTGCTCAGGGCGGTCACCATGATGATGGTGGGAGTATGGGCGGCCCAGGAGGATCCTTTAATCCTCCTGGATGCCTCGATGCCGTTCATTTCAGGCATCATGTAATCCATGAGCACCAGGCGGAAAGGATCCTCTGCCGGGGCCTTTTCGAGTTCCTCCAGGGCGGCTTCACCGGAGGAGACGCAGGTTACCCTGAAGGAAAAGGAGCCGAGGGTCGCGGCAAACATCTGGCGCGCACTGGCCACATCATCCACCACCAGGACTTTAAGCTGCGCCAGATCAACAGGAAAGAGAGATTCGGCTTTTTTTTCAGCCTCGCCATTCCGGCCCAGGACTGCGGTGAAGTAAAAACAGCTTCCCTTGCCCGGCTCGCTCTCAACCCAGATCCTCCCCTTCATCTCATTGACCAGGTGTTTGGAGATGGCCAGTCCGAGTCCCGTACCTCCGAACCTGCGGGTTGTGGAACTATCTGCCTGTGAGAAGGATTGAAAGAGTTTTGACTGCTGAGCAGGGGTCATGCCAATCCCGGTGTCCCTTACCATCACCTCCAGTTCCACCGTGTCCTTGTCTGCTTTAATAGATCGAATACTGACCACCACTTCCCCGGATTCGGTAAATTTCAAAGCGTTTCCCATGAGATTGAGCAGTATCTGCCCCAGCCGCAGAGGATCACCGATCAGATAAATCGGCGTCTTTGGAGCGATATCAAACAGGATCTCAAGGCCCTTTTCCTGGGCCTTGATGGAAACCATAGCGCTTAAATTGTTTAATATCTCTTCCAGGCTGATGGGTATGGATTCCAGTTCCAGTTTTCCTGCCTCAATTTTTGAAAAATCCAGGATATCATTAATAATACCAAGTAGTAACCGAGCAGACTTGTGAACCATCTGGATGTAATTACGCTGCTGTTGATCCAATTCGGTCCCCAGGCAGAGGTGAGACATACCGATGATGGCATTCATGGGAGTCCGGATCTCGTGGCTCATGGTGGCAAGGAATCCGCTTTTGGCAAGGTTGGCGGCCTCGGCCTGGACTTTGGCCTGCTGCAGCTCCTTCTCCACCTGCTTTCTTCCCGTTATATCGTCGATGATCCAGACGGCGCCCCTGGCCAGATCAGGCGGTTCAATGGCTTTACCGCTGAACTGGCACCAGACGGTGTGACCGTCCTTGTGGCGAAGGGGATATTCGATGTTGACCAAGTCTTCTGTTGCAAGACGCCGATGGTATTTAACCCCGAATTCGTTGAAGTTTTCCGTGGACAGGTGAAGTTGCTCAGGACTTTTGTCGACAATCTCGTCCGTCTTGTAACCGAGCATCTCGGCCATTCGCCGGTTGACTTTCCTAATTATGCGATGTTCGAGCACCATGATCCCGACAAGGCTGCTTTCAAAAATTGCTGCCTGTTCGGTGAAGGCGTGCCGCAAATCAGCTTCCGCTTTTTGCTTTTCTGTTATATCGACAAATGTTTCAAGCAGAATATCTTCACCATCAAGGTTAACCTCGATTACCGTCTTCAGGATGGGAACTTTTGTGCCATCCTTGCGGAGCAGTAGGCGGTCCGCTTTGTTCAGGGGCTGACCTAAATCCAGTATTGAGCAGTTGTCTTTTCCAACCGAACTGATCGTTTCATGGCATGCCTTGCCAATGAGCTCCCGACCACTCTCCCAGCCCATCATATCCAATGCTGCCTTGTTAACCATTTTGATCCGTTTGTTCCTGTCAACGATAACCACCCCAAACGGAAGTTTTTCAACAACCGTTCTGGTTGTTTCCAGGGCATTTTTTAATCTTTTGACCAATCCTCCGGTTAAAAAAAGGATGGATAATAAAAAAATGATAACCCCTGAAACGCTGTACCACAGCATATCCTTTATTGCATGATTCACCCTCACTTGTATCAAACGGGCGTTGTAGCCGATCCGGATAATGCCTAAAACAGAACCGGTGACACCATCGTCTGTTGCAGTGATTCCTTTTTCAAATTGCAGAACCGAGCCGTCATTTACTGTTTTATCATAGATTGTTGTCAGGTAGTGGCTGTCTGTGTCCAAAAATTCCACGTAGGCAATTTCTGGGTCTCTGGAAGCATTAGCTGCAAGTTCATCAAGCATCAAATAGTCGAAATGCTGATAACCTAACACACTTATTTTTCTCAGTAAATTCGAGATCGTATCTATTTTTGATTCCATCGCTGCCTTGAGTGCTTTTTCATAGTCACTAACCGTCATGAAGGTCATGGTGCCAAAAAAAAGTACGGTAGGGATGATAATCGAACTTACGAGCTTAAGATAAATTCCTTTAATTTCTTTAGTTTTCATGGATTTCCGATTGTATTAAAAACCATCTGATTACCACCGGTCCCCGGGGAATCAGTGATTTATAACCTGCCGAAACTTGCGTTTATCCGGCAGTGCAGCATGAGTTGCTATTTCTTAAGAACGGAGGTCGCCTCACTCATTTGAATCACTTTGCAGCCGATGATGCTCAACTCAGGCGATTAGTTTTCTTAGCAGCATACACAAGGGTAGTGTCAATAAGGCGCTCATCCCGATGACAATAAGTGCCTGATCAACGCTGGTGATGTCACTTAGGATACCGTACAGCACC
The DNA here is from genome assembly GCA_963745765.1 of uncultured delta proteobacterium. GTDB lineage: Bacteria > Desulfobacterota > Desulfobulbia > Desulfobulbales > Desulfocapsaceae > Ww85. Next base: position 99,463 of record CAVUYQ010000024.1, read on the forward strand.
GGCGCAGCAGCACCGGCGCTGAGTGCAAGGGTGTAAAACAGCCCATAGGCACGGGGAAGACGGTCAGGGTCAATAAAATCGGCGACAGTTCCGTACAACACTGAGGATGTGCCATTCAAAGCCATCCCCGTTATGGGCAAGAGAAACCAGACCCATAGCATCGGCAAGAAAATGACCCCGAGAATACACAAGCCCGTCAGCAGTTCAGTGACGATTACGGTACGAATAATACCCGCCCTCTCGGCAATAAAACCACACACCAGCTTTCCCGTTGCACCTCCCGTAAAAATCAGGCCTAGAGCAAAACCAATCGACGGTCCCTCGATTCCCTTGCTGATCAAATGAAAGGGAACAAAAGTCAGAAAAGCCATCCGGCACGAACTGTCAATCATGCTTATCGATGCAAGGACAAAAAATCCGACCCGGTTTTGTATACCCCAGCCTTTCAGGGTCACTCTGGGTTTGTCAGGGAGCTTCTTTTCCGGGGCAATCCGCCCTATCAGAAAAAAGAAAAGAATTCCGGAAACAATAACGACAGTACCGCAGGCATGGACACTTTCACGCCATCCCCACAGCGCAATTATCCCGGAAAGGGCAAATGGCACAATAGCCTTACCGAGATCACCGGTAAAATTGTAGGTCCCAAGTGCGGCTCGAACGGCCCCCCCCCGGTAGGCACGAGAAACGAGCGCCGACACCAACGGGTGCTGGGTCGAGGCACCACTGCCAAGAATCAAGACACCGATCAACAGGCTTACATAGCCCGTGGCAAACCCGGCAATAATGAATCCCGCGCCAGCCAGCATCGTTCCCAGAGCCAGGATGATTCTTTCGTTGAATTTTTCAGCCAGTATGCCTGCGGGAACCTGTAACGAGGCCAGCGCCCCGGTTGAGCACATCTTGATCAGGCCGACTTGAGCATGATTGAGACCGAAGGCCTCTGCCCAAATCGGCAGCAACACAAACTGACTATCAGTCAGGCCATCATGAATGAAATGGGCAATCCCCCCGCCCACAAGTGTTCCACGCCTTCTGGAGAGTGATTGTTCAGCAATTTTCACAGAGGCATCCAAGACCAAAAACTCCACCAGAAGATTATATTATCATTCAGAAGCATCTCAGCAATTTTTGTCCTAACCACTTTACTCTGTAAGCACGCACTCTGACAAAAAAAAATGATTCCTAAACGAATATCATCAACCGTACGGTTCATATCAGGAATCGCTATCATGCACTTTACCCGCCCGTTTGAAACGATTGCCTTTGTTATTCATTTCAAATATGATGCGATTAGCGCAGGCAAGCGAAACAATGGATATGGCAACACAAGGCTTGTCTGGAATTTTCTTTCGATGCAAACGAACTCCTCAGCGATAGAGGAACCGCCTCGCACCTAATTGGAGAGTTGGAAGCTATAAGCCGGTCGATAAATGGCCAGGAGAAGATGGCGGTCATCTCTTTCTCAGAAGACGGTTCAAGCCGATTTTAGGCAAAGTAAACGTAGCAATGGTTTCAGAAAGTGCGGTAGAACCCGGCAATCCCAACATCGTTAGAGAGATGGAAAAATCAAAAAATCAGAAAGCTTCAGGCTCAGTTGTCGGGCGCGACATGACCATTACCGGAGATGTGACCTTCCAGGGACACCTTCATGTGGAAGGCACCATTGCCGGCTCTCTGGTTGGAGACCGGGCTGGTCTCAGTCTCAACGGGTGCCTTGAAGGTGATATCCGGCTCCAGGAGCTTGATTGTCATGGGAACATTGACGGAATGGTGCTTTCGGCCCGCCTCATCCTCAGAAAATCGGCTGATATCTCGGGCAGTATTGAGTCGCAGGATCTTCAGATGATGCCGGGGGCCAGATTTGTCGGGGAAATGAAGATCGCAAACGATAGAAATGGTGAACCGGCAGTCCGGAGCTGGGGCAACGGTGCTGGCCCATTACCCGGAAGGGGGGAATTCGCGTCACTGGGTATCCGGCGTTTTACCCCGGCGTCTGCAGAGTTCGAGGACGAGGACGGCAAAACGCTTGCCAGCCTGTCGGCTGCCGTACGCGGCGGCAGTCAGCTGGTCATTGTCACTTCAGATAAATCAGAAGTAAGACGAAAGTTGTGCCTCAAGCTGCAAGCGATGCTGGACAATGATTTTAACGTCATTTTCATCAGCGACTCAAGCGGCTCTTTCAGGGAATTGCTCCTTCGAATATCAGCAGAATCAAACACCGGGCTGACTGACCCCACTGATCAGGATCAGGTTCTCCAGATTTTTGCCACGGAACTGAATGCATCCCTGTCCCGAGGGAAGCCGATGGTTCTTATCATCGATAATGGTGAAAAAATGTATCCCGCAACCCTTGAGCGGATTGTCCATTGCCTTGCCGGAGCGGAAGGTACCGAAATGGCCTTGGCGAAGCTTGTGCTGTTCGGTGGAGTGGCGTTGAAGCGGGTGATGGATATTGAAGACCCGAAATTACTGGCATGTGAGCCTGATTGTGTTCTTGATCTTTAGTCAGGTCTCTCATTCCCGCTGACATGAACACTTGCTCAGTCTCGGTCAGGAGTTCCTCCTTTCCTGCTGGTGAATGCACTGCAAAAAAAAAATCAGAATACAGAGAGAGGCAGCTCCGCGACGAAGCTTTGTCCGGCTGCGCTCGCCTCAGTTCTTGTTCAGCAAAAGAAAAAACATTGACACGTCAGACCAGCTTTGCTATAGATAAATAATAACAAAAGCAAGTTGTTACTTCGATTTTACTGATCCTGTCTAAAAGGTCAGCGTCCGATTGTTACGGACCCGGCTGATACCATCAACTAGGTATTTCCCCGATTGTTACATTATGCTGTGGAGGTGAAAATGGGAGTTTTGGGTCTGGATATTGGTTTCGGATTTACTAAGGTCGCCAACAATAATAAGCACCTGATGTTCAAGTCCTTGATCGGCAACGCCGAAGAAATTCAGTTCAAGTCGAACTTCGTGCTGACATCGGCAACCGAGAACATTCATGTCACCATAGACGGCAATGATTACTTTATTGGCGAATATGCGGAAAAACAGAGCGCTGTGCGCCACTACACCCTTGAACAGGACAAACTCACCACAAATTTTTTAAAAGTGTTATCCCTCACCGCTATCGGTCTGTTAAATGACAAATATATCCCGCTCAAGGTCGTGTCCGGTCTGCCGGTATTGTATTTTCGCGACTACAGTGAACAATACAGGAAAATTCTGGTGGGACATCACGAAATCACCTTCCACCAGCCGGACGGGAAGGATATCCTTCGTCGGCTGAACATCAGTGAAATCCGCATGGTTCCTCAGCCCTACGGAAGTCTGATGAATATTCTTCTGAATGATCGCGGTAAAATTACTAACCGGGATCTGGCCGGGCAGAAAGTTGGCGTGGTTGACATCGGATTCAACACCACGGATTATATTCTCATCGACAAACTGCACTATATCAGCCGTGGCTCAAAGACCATCAATCTGGGAATATCCGACTGTTTTCGTCAGATCGCAGATAAAATTCGTCAGAAAAGCGGCTTGAGCATTGAACTGTATCGGCTTTACAACCCCTTAAACAATGGCACTATCAAATTAAAAGGCCAGAGTTACAACCTGGACAAGATCAAAGAGCAGGTTTTCAAGGAAACCGCCGAGGTTATCGCCAACGAAGTCAATCAGGCCTGGGCCGATGACTGGGACATGGACACAATTGTCCTTACCGGCGGCGGCAGCAAGGAATTGGCCAAATACTTGAAACCGCTGTTAAACGGCAACATTATCCTCTCTGAACCTGGGCAGGATACTCGAGCCAATAATGTTCAGGGGTTCATGAAATATGCCCGGCATTTGTGGGATATTGCGGAAGTAGAGGCACAACAGACACCCCCGAATCCGTCATGAATATGATTTGGCCCGGGGACGGCTTTTTGCCGCTCAGGAACACAATCTGTCAATCTGTTGCGTAAAAAAAGCTTTTTAACCAGCCCCGGCCTAATCGGTCCAGTTCTCGTTAAATTAAAAGATCGACTGCGTGTCACCCCCCATCATTGCAGCAGCCGCAGTAAGCTGGTTACCCGAACCACAGTATTTAAGGTTTCAAAGAGTAGTACAACGAAACCAGACAATCTCATCTGACGCGCATCTGACCAAACCAAAAAGCAATTAAGCCTCAACAGCCTAACTATTGATTTTATTGGCACACAAGGCAGTATCCGAACCTGTGACCTACGGATCAAAAGGCGGTTCAGGCCACTTTTAGCCAGGTTAAACGTGAGTATCGAAGAGTAGCAAATAAAGTGTTTCTCAACGGATGACCAATATTCAGCCATTGAATTCTTGAAAAACGCATAACAAGGCAATACCCAGGAGCGCGATGCTCTCGATCGTTTAACCGGAGAGCTGGAAGAGAAATTATGTCTTCAGATTCAGTACCGATCAGAGAAACCTTGGGATATATACTCATTGTGATAATCACCTTCGCATGCTTGCAGGCTTTTGTTGTCGTCATGCACGAGTTTACACATAGTACTGTGGCCTGGCTCCTGGGAGACATGCCAAGCCCCTCTGATATTGTTTGGGGCAATCCCTTGATGATGACCGGGTGGGATGAAGGAGTGCATTATTCTAAACTTTTCCCCTCCGGGCATAATCCGGCAGAAGCTATCATTGGCGGGAGTCCGCTGCTTGTCCATACGGTTATTGTTGTTCTGGGCATCCTTTTCCTGCAAAGGGAACGGGCGACAAAATGGAGATGGGGTTTTCACCTCCTTTATTGGTTCGTTATAGCTAATTTCATGGAACTGATCGCCTATATCCTGATGCGCTCTTTTGCTTCAAGCGGGGATGTCTATCATCTCAACCGGGGACTGGGGCTTTCTCCCTGGATTATTTTTGTTGCCGGAACACTGCTGCTCGTGGTCGGATTGTTTGTTCTCTTCAAAAAAATCCTGCCCATTATGTATACCGTTTTTGCACGTGGAAACCGGCTGAGTGAATGGGCAATCTTATTCCTGACCGCCTTTCTTCTTTTCCTGTGGGGGAGCGGAATAAGGGTCGTGTTTTACGTCTACCCCGATCCTCAGTGGATGTTTGGTCTTTTGGGTTTTGCTGCATTCGGCATGGTCATGGCCGCGTGCAATCCATACCGAAAAAGGACGTGATGACGGCGCCTGGGGCTTTTATGTTTAAACCTGTTTCATGAGGCGACCCGCGTTTGCCTGTGTTCTCACGCTTCTGACCCTCAGAGCACTTGTTGCAAGAACTCCCGCCTCAGTCCCACCGGGTCGCAAACGCCCTTGTTGAATTAGCAGTGTTAAAAAACATGTTATGCTTAAAAGTCTGCACGCCAAACGTTTATTAGTTTTAATGTAAGCCATACAACTGATGCACTTAACACGCAAAACATCAATGATCCTATATGATAACCACCTCTGGCAAGCCGGATTTTTAGACGCTTATAAAAACGCATTTGCTTGTCAGGCTTTGGTGGTACGTAGGGGAAAACGGATAGCAAGAGTAAGCAGACAAGCGACCAGAGCACACCTACTATACTCGGAATGATATAAACGTCTTTATCTGCGCCTGTCTCAATGAGCACAACGTAACCAAACACAATGAATGCAGCGGCGGTAGTAATAAAAAATAATGGTTTTAACCAAACAACTTTTTTTGAAAACGCACTTAAATGGTCAATCATGGACTGAGTCTTTCATTGAAGCATAAAATGCAATAGACGGCAGACGCTTTTTGGGAACTTTCTTTTTACTATCAACACAGATCATACTCACAAGATAACAATTGGCAATCATAACGGTAGTGCAATTATGCCAGCTTGATACTTCCTGCTCATCTATCGTTTCGAAGGAACAGATTCGACATTACGACCGGATTTGAGCGGAACTGTAGAGAAACGGTAGGCACTTTAAATTTCTGAACTGGTAGGAAAACCATATATTCGATGTGGCAAAATTAACCGTACAGCATGAACTGGAGTTAACTTCCATCAGAAGTATCTATCAGGAAAAATGGAAGCAAGGTTTGGTCTCCACTTTTTTCAACCTACCTCAAATTCTGCTCGGCATGTCCTTGTGGACACCCTTCCTTCTCATAGATGGCGTATGCCTTCTTGACAACCTCGTCATGCGCCGGCTTGGTTTCGGGCTTTTTGGGGACTGCGTGTTCGTGTTCCCTGATAAGGGGGTTCCGGTCATGTTTTTAGCTTTCGGCAATCTCCACAAACGGCGGGATCGGACAATCCAGCGTGTCGGCAATGGCACGGAGCAATTCGGCTTCGCGTTCCTGGATCAAATCGTCAGCGCCGACGACCTGCACGCAGGCTTCGAGTAAATTCTTTTTGATTTGCGGCGCGGCCAACGCGAGGCGGTTGAGTGCGGCATCCAGTTGTTCCAGCCCGCATTCCTCGCGCGGCAGGAGTCGCAACCCGTCGGCCTTCGCCCCCAGATGAGGCACACCCGTCCGGAATGCCTTTTCGATTTCGCCGGTTTTGCTGCTGCTGACGTTCGCCAGTGCGGAGAGCACGATGCTGCAATCCGGCACGAGCGGTTTGATTGTGTCGTACTGAATGGAGGTCGGACGGATTTCGCCCGACTGCGACGTGAGATGCCGACGGATGATCTTCTGAAGGACAAACTCAAAAAGTTCTATCTTTCCGTCGCTCTCAACAAGCCATTGCAACGCCTGGCTGAATTGCTCGAACTCGTCGGGCCGAAGCTGACGCAGTGCGGGCAAGGCGAGGTTCACAAGTGGCAGCCGCGCACGCGAGGCGATGGGGGCGACTTCAGGCGAGAGCACGACGATTTTTTCGGCAACCCCCGATGCGGCTCGTTTGCCAAGTTCCGTGAGTTGCTTCGCGCGCAAGGGTTCGTCCGGGCTCAGGAGCATTGCGAAAACGAGCGCCGTAGCGTCGAGCGGTTCGCGAGCTGCGGACTGGACCTTCTCCGAGAATGAATTCCGCAACTCCTCGGCGTAGCGCAAATGCAGAGGTGTTGGCTTGCCAAGATTAGGTAGCACTGTTCCCATCAGGACCGCGTTGGTGGCGAATCCGGCGTCGCCAGCCCACGCGCCGGGCATCCCGGGAATCGTCGGAAACGGAGATCGTGATGAGGTTGGTTTCCCCGCCTCGCGTGAAAATTCTGTGTCAACTGTTTTGACGCTGGCCTGCTTGAATTTTCCGTCCCAAGCTGGATCAATGGCGCGGATACGCACGTCAAGCGGCGGGTGGGTGGCCAGCGCGCCGAAAAACGGTTTACCTATGCCGTTTCCGAAGAACATGTGACTGGCTTCCCCGGCGTGAGCGGATTCGACCTGCGACCCGGCGCCGCCGATTTTTTGCAGCGCCCCGGAGAGTCCCGCCGGATTGCGGGTGAATTGAACCGCGGAGGCATCGGCCAGGAATTCCCGTTGCCGGCAAAGCGCGGCCTGGATGAGCCGGCCAAAGAATACGCCGATCGCGCCGATGACAATCAGGGCCAGCCCCAGGAGCATCAACGGATTTCGGTCTCGGCCGCCGCGCGAGTAGATCAGAATCCGGCCAACGACCGCGAGACACAGGATGCCGAAAATGATGCCCATAAACCGCAGATTCAGACGCATGTCGCCATTGAGGATGTGGCTGAACTCGTGGCCGATGACGCCCTGCAATTCATCGCGATTGAGCAAGGTCATGCAACCAAGGGTGACGCCGATGGCAGCGTCCCCCGGCGCGTGGCCCGCCGCAAAGGCGTTGATGCCCTTCTCGTGGTCGAGGACATAGATTTTGGGGATAGGCACGCCGGCGGCGATGGCCATCTCCTCGATCACGTTCCGCAGCTTGCGCTCATCGGGATGGGTCGTGTTGGGATTGACGAGCCGTCCGCCGAGCGATTCGGCGACGGCACTGCCGCCCTTGGCCAGGGCGGCGGTTTTGTAGAGACTGCCAATGATGACGACGCCGAGCGTGCCAAGCACGACGTAGAGGAATAGCTGGGGATCCCACAGGACGAGTTCGGGCGGCAAGGCTCCAGGTCGCTGTTTGGCGTTGGCGCCGTAAAAAATCAGCAAACTGGCGAGATAAACCGACACGATGATGCACAGGACGGCGATCACGAAGTAAACCACCAGCACCTTAGTGTTCTTGCGGGCCTTGTCTTGATGTTCAAAAAAATCCATGAACTCCCCTTCAAGTAAATGAAACTTTCGTCGCCTCACGTTCCTCTGCCTTTTCGATGACAAAGAGCTCGGCGGCGGTGAAGTGAAATTTGGCGGCGAGCAGGCTGCTGGGAAAAACCTCCCGCTGCGTGTTGTAGGCCATCACCGAATCGTTATACGCCTGCCGGGCGAAGGCGACTTTGTTTTCTGTCGAGGTCAGTTCCTCCATCAGGCTCAACATGGTCGTGTTCGCTTTGAGGTCGGGATAGGCCTCGGAAAGTGCGAAGAGGCGACCGAGCGTGCCGCTGAGTGTGCCTTCGGCGCTGGCGAGTTGCTTCATCGCGGCAGGGTCGCCCGGATTGGCGGCAGCGCCGGTGTTGGCGGACGCTGCGGCATTGCGCGCGGCGATGACGGCTTCGAGCGTGCCGCGTTCGTGTTTGAGGTAGCCCTTCGCCGTCTCGACCAGATTCGGAATCAGGTCGTAGCGTCGCTTGAGTTGTACGTCAATTTGGGCGTACGCGTTTTTGAAGCGGTTGCGCAGCGCGACGAGTTTGTTGTACATGCCGACAACGAACATCACGGCAACCAATACCAACGTAGCGAGCACGATGAGGACGATCAGTGATGGTGTCATAATAGTCTCTTTTCTTGGTTAACGACCAGAGCAAAGGCAAGGCCGGCCCCGCTCTGACGCGCTTTATTTTAAACAATTAATGGCCTTCTCCATTTTGAATATGTCTCATTGTTTTCAATCCCTTCCTTGTATTCATTTGGCAATCTTCATGGCCGACGCTTTACGTATCTATGCTTGATGTTCATCATTTTTATATTAAGTTAGTGCAGGGAGAGCTTAGAAGCAAGATTTCTAGCAAATTGTTGATCTTTTGTGCGCCCTTGACTGCTTGCTCAACCGTCTGAATGTCCAACAAGGTGAAGACTGTCAATCGGAAGGCCAATACATCAGAATACGCCAGGGCACCACGTGTTCAGTCAATCATCGGTCCTTCTCGCCCGATTCCAGTGCATACCAAACCATCTGCCAGATAGATCATACTCGAACATTCGCCCATGGTTCTACGTTTGCTGGCCAGCCGTCGTCACGGTCTCCACGGTAAGAGTGTGAGCGGGCTGCACATTCTCAAGGCCTATACCGGTGCCTTCAAAATCCGCTAGGGAGTGTAGCCGCTGAAACACGCCAAACAGCTTGTTCACATACTGCATATCAAAGCCGACGCCATTGTCGCGAACAAAGAATACCCAATGGTCGGACTCTTGGGTGAATCCGACCTCTATGTCGGCTTTATCTTTATTCCGTGTGAATTTAACGGCGTTATCCAGCAGATTGACCCATACCTGTTCAAGCATGGGGCGATCGCCAAACACTTTGGGCAGTCCCGCAACGGTCCTCCAGGATATGTTTCTGTTTATTACATCCGGTTTCAAATCCTCAAGCACCTCCTCAACCAAGATTAACGTCTGAGCTAAGGCGCGCGGCTTAACGCTTCGCCTTCAACTCCTTGTTGGCTACTTTTTATAAATTCCATCACAGCGTCGAAGGCGGCTTTTTGGAGAAGGATTTTTGTGCTGTCGTCAAAGACGACTTTTGCGTCACCGTCGTCTGGATCTTTGCCCTCGCCTTTACCTTTGGGGTTGGTTTCAACCACCGTGTTGAACTTGAACCCTTCGGTGCTTTTCTTGAAAAAGGAGGCATAGAACATGTTGGCTACGAGAAAGGCGGAATATTGGTTGGGATGCATGTCATTAACATAGCGGAATGTTAAGTCGGTTCCGTTTTGCTGGATGTTCTTGATTCCCAGCGCGACCGGTACCACGGCATGCGGCTTGATGCGTTCCACCAGTTGCTGAATGGTTTTCAGTTCCATCTCCGTTTGCGCCAGTCCAAGCGGTTCAGTCACCGACTTTTGATTCTGCGCGTACGGGGCCGTAATGTATAGGATCACTTTGATCCCTTCCTGCTCCGCCAGCTTCGCCCACTTCTGGGCATACTCGGCATAGCCCGCATCAACGTTGGCCACGACATCCTTCCAGCTTTGCAGCACCAGATAGTCCCACTTGACCCTCTCGTTGTCTTTGATGCGCCCAATGACCAGTTGCTGGCGTTCAAGGGCCGACCTAAGGTTTCTTTTGGTGATTGCCCAGTCGACGGGTTTGATATCGGTCTTTTCCCAATAGGCGTTGTAGAAATCTGGAGCCTTGTTTGCAGCCAGCATGGACTTGATGGCAACGGCCTTTTCCTCGACCTCGTGAACAGTGATGCTGTTGAGACGAACCATCGTTTCGGAAAAATAGAGGTCGTGATGCCGGAACATATCCTGCCCGCCATAAACGATTTGTTCGACATTCACCGTCAAATCAGGTTGCCCTTCTTCAAACACCTGCTTAACCAATTGCGGCAGATCATGCCGGAACGTAAAACTGTTTCCCATGAACAGCATATTGATCTCTTTTGCCTCAACAGTGGCAAGCGACGCCAGTAGCAGCCCAATGATAAGTAGTTTTCTTCTCATGATTTTTCTTTGCCATCGTCCAGGATCAGGAGCGCGTATTATGCGTCTGGCTGCCTCCTGTTGATGGCGAGTGCTTGCAGTTTTGCACATAATTTATTTATAGGCGCGTGCCTGATCCTGGGCGATGGCTCCCGGTTTTTGGAAGCCATTACAAGTAATTATATAGCCCCTGTATAACACGCCCAAGTGAGTGTTATACAGAAAAATGGTGTCAATGAATGGAGACAGGCCCCAAACCTTGAATGGGTTAAAAATTACAATTCAATACCTGAGTCCTTGTCATATCACCGGCTATATCAACCGGAAAGCTGTCTTGTTCCAACCGCAATTCGGATTCAGCCAATGCCTGGCTAGCTTGGCTAGTACTGAACGAAATCTTTATGCTAGAAGAAAAAGGTTGACCAAGGGTTGACCAAAACATAAAAAATAACAAGAAAAGGAAGAACGGTATCTGGTAATAATATGATATTATTGGTACGCCCGACAGGATTCGAACCTGTGACCTACGGATTAGAAGTCCGTTGCTCTATCCAGCTGAGCTACGGGCGCATTTATGTATTATGACTATAGTGAGGTTGCCCCAAAAAGCAATATTGGCATATAGGCTCCGGGACGACATATAATAATAGAACGCGGTTAAAAATCAACCGGATATTTTCTAATCCTCGTCAACGCCTGTTACACGCTTCCAGACCGGACCGTTAGCGGTGTCGATAACGGCGATTCCCCGCTCGGCAAGTTCGTTTCTGGCCTCGTCGGCAACCTGCCAGTCTTTTTCCACCCGGGCTTTTTCACGCAGTTGGATAAGAGCATCGATCTCCGGTTCAAGGGGGCAGCCTTTGAGTTTAAAAATTTTCAGGACCTGGTTGAGCTGCTCGAGTTTTTCAAGGATGTAGTTCTTCTGGTCCCGGTCGAGGTGGTTCACCTGCAGGATAGGGTTGGTCTTCTTGATGAAATTGTAAATTGCCGCCATGGCAAGAGAGACGTTGAGATCGTCATCCATGGCAGCATAAAATTGTTCTTCCATGGAAGAGACATAGGCCGTCACTTCGGGGTGCGGCCGACCAGGCGGCAGACAGAGAAGTTTACAGGTAAACTCGTCGAGCCGTTTGAGTGCGGTGCGCACATTTTCGAGCCGTTTAACGGAGAAATTGATCGGTTTTCGGTACTGTACCGACATAAGCATAAACCGAATCTCACGTCCGGTGAAGCCCTTGGCAAGCAGGTCCTTCAGCGTCACAACGTTATCGTTTTCAGAGGACATCTTCTTTCCGTCCACCAGCAGCAGCTCGGAGTGGAGCCAGTACCTGGCCAGCGGCTTGTCGGTCAGGGCCTCGGCAATAGCGATCTCGTTTTCATGATGGGGAAACATCAGGTCCCGGCTCGATGTATGGATATCGAGGGTTTCCCCGAGCAGGCCGGTGGACATGGCGGAACACTCGATATGCCAGCCCGGCCTGACATTACCCCAGTCTGTTTCATAAAATATGCCCTTTTTCAACTCTGCCAGGGTTGAGCGCTTGAGCAGCGTGAAATCCCGGGCGTTATCTTTTTCGTAATTATCCAGATCAACGGTTTTTCCAAGCTGAATTTTGGATAGATCAACACCTGAAAGTTTGCCATAACGCGGAAACTTCGAGATGTCAAAATAGATTGAACCATGTTTCTCGTAGGCATAGCCCTTGTGCATCAGCTTGTGGCTGATATCTATCATATCCTGCACATGCTCGGAGGCCTTGGGGTAACCGGTGGCCCGATGAACACCGAGGGTGTCTATATCGGAGAGAAAGCCGTCGATATACTTCTCGGTATATTCCCTCAGTCCCATTCCCGCCTTCTCCGCCCCGGCGATGGTATTGTCATCGAGATCGGTAAAATTCATGAACGAGGAGACCTTATAGTTCCGGGCCTCAAGATAGCGAACAATCAGATCGGCGACGACGAATCGCCGGCACATGGACAGATTGGCCCGTTCATAGGCGGTTGGGCCGCAGGAGTAAAAGCTTACTTCTCCCTTCTTCTGGGGCGCGAAAACCTCTTTTTTCTTGCTGATCGTGTTAAAAAAGCGTAACGGCGATTTCTTTTCCCCGGCCACTGCCTCCTTCGGTGTAAAGAGCGGTGTGGAAAGATAACGCTCGCCTCCGTCCGGCAGCAGGGCAACAATCACCCCTTCTTGCAATACGGCAGCACACCGCAGCGCGGCATGCATGGCGGCGCCGCTGCTCATACCGACAAAAATGCCCTCAAGCCGGGCCAGCTTACGGGCTGTACCGAAGGCCTCATCATCCTCAACATGGACAATCTGGTCAGGTACTGATTTATCGAAGATACCGGGCTTGTAGGACTCCTTCATGTTTTTCAGCCCCTGGATCTTATGACCAAGATGCGGTTCTACGGCAATAACCTTGACGTGCGGTTGAAATTCCCTGAACCAGGCGCACAGCCCCATGACCGTGCCGGAAGTGCCAAGCGTCGCCACCAGATGGGTAAGCCTGCCGCCTGTCTGCTCCCAGATTTCCGGTGCGGTTGTATAATAGTGAGCCTGCCAGTTGGCGTCATTGTTAAACTGGTCGGTAAGAAAATAACGATCCGGATACTCCAGAGCCATCGCATAGGCCTTTTCAATGGCACCATCAGTTGCCCTTGCAGCCGGAGTAAGCAGGATTTCCGAACCGTAGGCCTGCATGATTTTCCGACGCTCAATCGATGCGGATTCCGGCATGACCAGCATGCAGCGATAACCCTTGGCAGCACAGACCATGGCAAGACCGATACCGGTATTGCCGCTTGTCGCCTCAAGAACGATCTTATCTTTGTTCAACTCCCCGGAGTTCTCCCCCGCCTCGATCATCGACAGGGAGATGCGTTCCTTAACAGAGCCCCCGGGATTACGGGATTCGAGCTTGGCGGCAATGGTCACCGCACTGTTGGCGTTCAGACGGTTGATCCTGACGAGTGGCGTATTGCCGATGGTTTGAAGGATGGTATCGTAAATCATCGTTTTTCCCGATTGCTGTACGATTATATGATCCACCGCAGGAGGTTACCGAGCAAAAAATGAAAGTACTTTCTTTTGCCGGTCGGTCAATCTCTTTTCGAGGGTGCCGGAAAGCCTCTCACGACAGCACCACCTGTTACTCTCTCCTGCAGGCGCGCGAGAGATACCAGAGACGCAGCAGCGATTCTTTTGTCTCCTCATCCTCGATAAAGCTTATCTGCCGCCGGAACTGCTCAACCTCGGCGACAGGCGGAGGAACGAAGGTCACGGAATCCGGCTTTTTTTTCACTGCCGGCAGAGGTTTTTCCTGAACAACAAAGCGAATATTGGAAAATGTCGAGTTCAGCAAATAGGCATTGAGTGTTTCCAGCAGGAAGATTTTCTGAAACTGGAGTTGCTGCACCCAGGCGGAGTTTTCCGCCTCGACCCATAACACGTCTTTTACGACCTTAAGCGGACGGGAGTGCGCGGCAGTATCCTTATCCACCAAGTCATCCCAAACCGGGAAAACCCGGTGCTGGTCAAATTTACGCTCCCAGCCCTTCTCTTTGATAAGAGCGGAAAATGCCTCCGAAAGCTCCGGCTTGTTGTCTCTTTTTGCTTGTCTGCTCACACCTGCCTCACTATAAAACCAGATCGACTGAATACCCGGATTGTTTTAACGCTTCGCAGTAGTGATGACAAGAGGAGAAAAAAGTAGGCCTGTATGTCACACGGGACATACAGGCCTACATGCCGGGAGTGGAGCTTGGCAGGTCTTACTAGTAAACCGTCAGGTATCTTTCGAGTTCCCACTCAGAGACAGAGACTCGGTAGTCATCCCACTCGGCCTCTTTTGCCTCGATATATTTCTCATAGATGTGCGGTCCGAGGGTTTCCCTGGAAAGCGGATTGGCCTTGAACTCCTCCACCGCCTCTCTCAGGCTGCCGGGCAGAACGGTAATACCGTCAATCGCCATCTCGCCTGAGCTCATCTCAAAGATATCCTTGTTCACCGGGTCAGGAACCGGCAGATCGTTTTTAATGCCGTCAAGACCCGCGTTCAGCATCATTGCAAAGGCGAGGTAGGGGTTGGTGCTTGGATCCGGACAACGAACCTCGGTACGGGTGGACATGCCGCGTGCGGCGGGAATACGAACAAGTGCCGAACGGTTGGAGGCTGACCAGGCAGCGTATACCGGTGCTTCGTAGCCCGGCACAAGCCGCTTGTAGGAGTTAACCAGCGGGTTGGTGACCGCAACAAAACTCCTGGCGTTCTTCAGGATTCCGGCAATATATTTGTAAGCAACATTCGAGAGCTGAAGAGCGTCTGACTCATCAAAGAATGCATTAGTGCCGTCAAGATTGAACAGTGACTGGTTGGTATGCATACCGGAACCGTTGATACCGAAGATCGGTTTCGGCATGAACGTGGCGTGCAGACCGTATTTGGCGGCAATCGACTTGACAACCCACTTGAAGGTGATCGTATTGTCGGCACAGGTCAGGGCATCGGCATACTTGAAATTGATCTCGTGCTGCCCCTCGGCAACCTCATGATGGGAGGCCTCAATTTCAAAAGCCATCTTCTCAAGGGTCTCAATAATCTCGCGGCGACAATCGTTTGCCGTGTCTTCCGGATCAAGGGAGAAATAACCGGCAACATCGTTGGTAATGGTTGAAGGCCGGCCCTCTTCATCATACTCAAAGAGGAAAAACTCAGCCTCGGTACCGACGTTCATGGTAAAGCCCTGTTCCTTGGCCTCGGCCAGAACACGCTTGAGATTGTTACGAGGGCATCCGGCAAACGGCGTTACACCATCCGACTTATAGACATCACAGATAACACGGGCTGCGGCAACCCCGTCCTTGTTCCTCCAGGGCAGGACAACAAAGGTTTCGTAATCGGGTATAAGGTACATATCGCTCTCGTTGATACGAACAAACCCGTCAATTGACGAACCATCAAACATCATCTTGCCATCGAGCGCCTTTTCGATCTGGCTGCGAGGAATAGCCACATTCTTCATGAAACCGAAAATATCTACAAACTGGAGGCGAAAAAAATGAATATTTTCCTCCTCAACAATTCTCAAAATGTCATCTCTTGTCATTTTTACTGTCTCCTCATCGAAGGTTTAAGTCTATCGGTCTGGTGCCGATGTATTAGGTCATCATCCGTTTACCAATTTGTTACAAAACACGCAAGAAAAAAAACACAAAATATTTTTCTATTACAAATATGTTATTTTTGCCCCTGCCCAGCCGCCTCGCCGATTGCGTGCATCAGACCGTTGATGATCTCCTGTCTGAAGCCGTCACTTTCGATACGTTTTCCTTTTTTATCAAGTACATAAAACACATCAATAAGCTGCCCCACCTCCGTGGCAATGAAAGCTTTATAGATATTGATGCCAAAATCGGCCATTGTCTGGGTAATCCGGTACAGCTGACCGGGAAAGTCAGTTGCATGGACTTCGACTACCGTAAAATCATCGGAACTCTCGTTTTCCACTTCGACCCGTCGCTCATGACTGCCGATCAGTTCACGTTTTCGGCCATAGCTGTTTTTCAGCTTCTCATACAACCGATAGCCAAGCGCCAAACGATGATTGACAGCCCGATCAAGATCATTGTTTATAGACTGCCAATCACATTCGTCAAAATCAAATTCATCCGCCGGCCGCACGTCCATAACATCGACGACGGTGCCGTCCGGCCAGGTGAAAATCTGGGCATTAACAACGGTCAGCTGGTTCAGCGTCAACACGCCGCAAATTTTTGCCAGAAGACCGGGTTGGTCGGCAGACATCACCAGGACAGACCAGTGATCACCTGCTTCCTCCGCGATCACCAGAGATTTCTGCCTTACCAGATGATACTGATCCCGATGATAGAGAAGGTGCGAAAGAATCGTACCCGGCGTAAAGGAACTGAGGTAATCAGCCGGGAGTGCGCTGAGCTCCATGCGAAAGCCTGCTTCATTCCCGGCAAGGGCCGCCACCTGGTCACGGAGCCAGGAAATCCCCTCCTCATACTGCCGGTCAACCAAGGCCGGCAAATCGTCCTCTGTATCATCGTGGGAGAGATACGCCTGCACCTTGAAATACATATCCTTCATCAGCATCGCCTTCCAATCGCTCCAGGCGGAAGGACCGGTCGCCCGTGAATCGGCAACTGAAAGCAGGTACAACATGGCAAGACGCTCTGATGTGCCGATGGTATCGGCGCATCGCTTTATAAAGGCACGATCCTCAAGATCCCTGCGCAAGGCGTTTTCGGGAATAAAGAGATGATAGCGAACCAGAAAAGACAGGTCATCTACCTCCTCATCGTCCAGGCAAAGCCGCCGGCCAATCGTGGCTACCAACTCTGCCCCGTACTCGGAATGATCCATGCCGGAATTTTTACCGATATCATGCAGCAGGGCGGCAAGATAAAATGGAGCGACGACGCCGATCAGGGCAGCTATCTCCGGTTCTTCCTCGACAACCCGGTGCAGTTCGGCCACAGCCTGCAGCAAATGGCGATCCACCGTATAAATATGATAAATATCATGCTGCGCCAGGGCGTCTATCCTGGCAAACTCCGGTATGTACATGCCAAGCAGCCCTGTTTCAAGCATGCCTTCAAGCACAGGCAGGATCCGGTCGGCTGAGGTAAGTATGGCAATAAACGGCTTTGCCATACGAGGCGAAGATCTTACGCGGGCCGTAATGAGCCCGAGATTGTCGGTAATTGTCATTTTTGAACGATGGTGCACCGGCACCCCTGTTCGGGCGGAGGCGAGAAAGGTTCTCATCATAAGGTGGGGCTTGCCGCTGATCTCTTCGCTGCGTGCCACCAGATGGATCCGGTTCCGTCGAATCTCGATCCATTTCTCTATCTCCCGATCAGCGACATCATGCCCCCCCTCAACCAGGTCGAGAACCTCGTTGACATGATCGAAAAACAGATCGTTAATTACGGTAATTGTTCTTAAATGACCATAGACATCACGCATTAAACGCTCAACACGCAATCCGGCTTCACTGTCCTTGTAGCCAAAGGCTTCCGCCATCTCCTCCTGCTGATCGAAATAGAGCTGATCGTTTTTCCGGCCACTGATATAGTGCAGGCGGTTTCGGATACGAACCAGCATGTCGCAGGCGCCTTGAAAGCGCTCTCCCTCACTTTCCAGAAGAAAACCGGCTTCGACAATCTGTTGAAAGCTGTTGATGCCAAAAACCACCTTGGCCGCCCAGATCATTGACTGGATATCGCGCAAGCCCCCCTTGCTCTCCTTTACGTTCGGCTCGAGCAGATAACCGTGGCTGCCGAAACGGGTACGCCGTTCCGCATTGAAGCGGTTCAGATTGGAAATAAACTCGTGCCGGCGGCCGTCGACAAATTCCTTCTTATACACTTCCATCAATTCATCAAACAGCGCTTCAGATCCTCCGATAAGGCGGGCCTCAAGCAGGGCCACCCGGAAAATAAAGTCTTCTCCAGCATGCTTTATAGACTCTGCAATCGTGCGTACACCATGCCCCACTTCATATCCGGTATCCCAGAGTGGATAGAGAATAGCATCGGCGCATTCGCCGATGTCTGCACGAATTCCCGGCCTGAACAGGATCATCAGATCAATATCTGAAAAGGGGAAGAGCTCCTGGCGGCCATAACCGCCAAGAGCAATAAGGGAGATATTCGACGCGGCAGCGGAGTTTTCGATCGAGGAGAAACACTCCAGAATGAACTCGTCTGCAAGAGCGCTATGGTCCCGCAGAAGGGAGACGCCACTCAACCCCTGGCTCCAGAGTTCATCCAGGGCCCGGCGTTGCGTATTAAGCTTGCTGGATCCAGCCATCAGATGGCGTCAAGATTCTCTTCACCCGTCCTGACCCGGACAATCCTCTCAACAGGTATCACGAAGATCTTGCCGTCACCAATTTTGCCGCTGTTGGCGGCCTTTCTGATACATTCCACGACATTGTCGACGATATCTTCAGACACAACCACTTCGATCTTCACCTTCGGGATAAAATCGACAACATACTCGGCCCCACGATATATTTCCGTGTGACCTTTCTGGCGGCCATACCCCTTCACCTCCGAGATCGTCATTCCCTTTATACCGATCTCGTTTAAGGCATCCTTGACATCGTCAAGCTTAGAAGGCTTCACAATCGCTTCAATCTTTTTCATACCATCCCTCGCTCATCTCTTCCGTACCATCCTTCCAGTTCTCAACTCCTGTGAAACAGATACCATACTGGCAGATTATCCGGATTTATCCTGAATTAGTCGGGTTAATTGTTATACGCTGTCTCTGAATGTTCTGTCGAGTCCATACCGGCCGCCTCAGCCTCATCCGTGAGACGCAGTCCGATCGTTGACTGAATTACCTTGAATATAACCCAACTCACCACAAAGGCATATACCGATACAACCAGCGCAGCAAATAATTGCGTTCCCAGTTGGGCGGGATTTCCGGCAAACAAGCCGTCAACACCGCCTGGATTCACGGCAGTGGTGGCAAACAGGCCCACACAAAGGGTGCCAAGCAGCCCCCCGACACCATGGATTCCGACAACATCAAGCGCGTCATCAAGCTTGAACCTCACTTTGAGATTCACGGCGGTATAACAGAGTGCACCGCCAAGCAGGCCGACAATGATTGCCGCATTGGGACCGACGAAACCCGCCGTCGGAGTAATTGTGGCCAGGCCGGCAATGGCTCCGGAGGCCGCACCGAGCGTCGTCGGCCGGCCCTGGGTCACCATTTCCATAACCACCCACATGAACATACCGGCCATACCGGCAAGATGGGTGGCAACGAAGGCTGTGGCGGCGATTTCGTCTGCAGCCAGAGCGGAACCGCCGTTAAAGCCAAACCAGCCAAACCAGAGCAGGCCGGTGCCAAGAACGGTCATCGGCAGATTATGCGGCATAAAACTTGTGCGACCATAGCCTCTTCTTGGACCGATAACAAGAACACCGGCAAGAGCCGCCATGCCGCAGGTGGCATGCACGACAAGACCACCGGCAAAATCCACAACACCCCGTGCACCCAGCCAGCCGCCGCTGCCCCATATCCAATGGCAAACAGGGTTATAGACCAGGATCGCCCAGAGCAGTGAGAATACGATAAACGGTACGAATCTGACCCGTTCGGCGAAAGCGCCGGTAATCAGGGCGGGAGTTATAATGGCGAACATACACTGGTAGATCATGAAGACGGTCTGGGGTATCGTTGTCGCATAGTGCGGACTCGGCTCTGTCGTCACACCGCTGAGCCCGAAAAAAGACAGGTCTCCGATAAATCCGCCGATGGTAGGACCAAAGGACATGGAATAGCCCAGATAGACCCACTCGATACTGATCAGCGAGATCATAAACAGACTCTGCATGATCGTTCCCAGAACGTTTTTTCCCCGAACCATGCCTGCATAAAAGAGGGCCAGCCCTGGTGTCATCAAAAGGACCAGTCCGGCTGACGCAAGGATGAATGCTGTATCCGCCTTATTCATGTCGTTTCTCCATGGTTATCGACCGACAGGATGTTCAGAGACCGGTCAGATTATTACATATTTGTAATAATATTGCATTTTTCTGTTTTGAGGATAACATGGTTGGGATAATATTCAATATTTTTTTCATTCAAGCCGATGCTTTCGATATCTTTTAAAAACCCACAAGAGTTTGTAATCATTTAACAAAAACAGACATCCTCGAAAAGGATCGAATTTATTTTGCTTTTTTGTAGCATCAGTCCAATGTTCGCTTGAGCTGACCCCTTCTCTCTTCCAGCGAGCCATCCGCGCCCGTGCGGCTATTAGCCTTTGAGTCCGCCATTCTTCCTATTGACGAACCATATCCCGATATGGTTTAGGTAAGTAAACTACCGCGTTCCACGGAAATAGAATGGGTATCCGTGTCTCATAAAATGACAGGCTCCTGACAGAGGGTGGCAGATGAAAGTAGCCGGAAAACATTTCAGAACCATTTGGCCTGACCCGGAAACGGAGGGTCAGATCGTTATCATTGATCAGCGCAGACTCCCGCATGAGTTCGTCACCAAAACGCTTGTCACCGCTGAAGACGCCTTCGTTGCGATAAGGGATATGCTCGTTCGAGGCGCCGGTCTCATCGGTGTTACTGCCGCTTATGGCATCTACCTGGCTGCACTCAATGGAGGCAGCACAAGACTCCACAAGGACATGAAGGCCGCAGGCGATTATCTGAAATCGGCCCGCCCCACCGCACAGAATCTCGCCTGGGCCGTTGACCGGGTGCTCTCTGCCGTCGCAGATATCAAGGATCCGGATGATGTCAGGCAGGCGGCTTTCACCGTCGCCTCGAAAATAGCCAACGAGGATGCCAGACACTGCCGGCAGATTGGCCAGCATGGCAGACTTCTGATCGGTGACATCTGGCAGAAAAAGAGGAAAAAACGTGTAAACATCCTGACACATTGCAATGCCGGCTGGCTTGCCTTTGTGGACTATGGCAGTGCCACCGCTCCCATATATGCCGCGCGTGATGACGGTATTGACCTCCATGTCTGGGTCGATGAGACCCGGCCCTGGAACCAGGGTGCCCGACTGACCTGCTGGGAACTCCAGCAGGAAGGAATCGCCCATACGCTGATCACAGACAATGCCGGAGGACACTTGATGCAGCAGGGACTCGTCGACATGGTCATTGTCGGTTCCGATCGAACCACGCATACCGGGGATGTTGCCAACAAGATCGGCACCTACCTCAAAGCGCTTGCGGCAAAAGACAACAATATTCCTTTCTACGTTGCACTGCCGTCCTCCACCATTGACTGGAACATCGATAAAGGTGCAGAAATTCCAATAGAAGAAAGATCCGGGGATGAAATAACCACTATTGCCGGACTCTCAAAAAATGGTACAATAGAGTCAGTCAGGATAGCGGCTGCAAACACCCTCACACGCAACTACGGTTTCGATGTAACCCCGGCCCGGCTGGTCACGGCACTGATCACCGAGCGGGGAGTTGTCGAGGCTGAACGCTCAGCAATTCATGCAATGTATCCTGATCACGCTTCAACCCTCGGACAATCTCAACGGCGAGGTACTATCATGGCACACGGAGAGAAACGAAAATTTGACCGATGGGATTCATCACATCTGCTCAATTATATTATCCTTGACGAAAACGGTACGAGGGGACGTTACGCGATGGGCAGGACCCTTGACGTCAGCCTGAATGGCATCAGGATGGAATCGGTCGAAGCGTTGGCAAGCGAAGAAACGATTGAAGTCACCCTCGGCGTTGAAGAGGATCTGATCGACCTCATTGGCCGCGTCACCTTCTGCAAACCCGAGGGCGACAGGTTCATCTCAGGTGTTGAGTTCATTAAAATGTCCGCAGAAGGGCGCAGGGTATTCCGCCGCTACGCCGAAGTATTTAAGAAACTGGCAACTGAAGGCAACAAGTAGAAACCATTTTCGGCTGGCCCTGACCCTGTTTTCCGTCCCTGAATCTTCCAACTGCCATTTCCGTATTGGCTAGACGTGACGCCCGTAAACATCTTCAAAGCGAACGATATCGTCCTCCCCCAGGTAACTGCCGATCTGGACCTCTATGAGTTCAAGCGGGATCGCACCGGGGTTTTCCAGCCGGTGGTGATTGCCGGCAGGTATATAGGTTGACTGATCCTCATGCAGCAGAATCTCTTTGTCACCGTTGACGACCAGGGCCGTACCTTTTACCACCACCCAGTGTTCATGCCGGTGATGGTGCATCTGTAAAGAGAGTTTACCTCCCGGATAGACGGTAATCCGCTTGATCTGGTAGCGTTCTTCAATTTCCAGGACCGAATAACTTCCCCAGGGACGGTAAACGGTCTGATGTATCTTGAACTCATTGCGGTTTTCTTTCTTGAGCCGTTGAAAGATCTTTTTCACATCCTGGGCCCGCGACAACGGCGCTACCAGAACCGCATCGGACGTCTCAACCACGAGTGTATCCACCAGCCCCACCGTGGCAACCATCCGATCATCTGCCCGTATCAATGAGTTCCTGGTATCCTCGAGCAAGACATCGCCGCGGCTCACGTTGCCGTTCTCATCCTTGTCAAGAACTTCGTAGAGTGCCTGCCAGGAGCCGATATCACTCCAGCCAAGATCTGCTGCGACAACAACGGCCCGAGATGTCTTTTCCATCAGGGCATAATCAATTGAATCATCGGGACATGCCTCCATTTCCTCACCGGCAAAACGATAAAACTGCCCGTCCCGTGTTCCGTTTGCAACAGCGGCACTCATGCAGGAGAGAATATCCGGAGCGTGCTCTTTCATTTCCTGACGAAACGTTCCCAGAGAAAAGGCAAACATGCCGCTATTCCAGAAATAGTTTTTTTCAGCAATATATTGTTCGGCCACTTTCAGAGCAGGCTTTTCCTTGAAAGACAGTACTTTCCCGTTCTCTCCCCGTTCAATATAGCCATAACCTGTCTCCGGCCGATCAGGCTCAACCCCAAAGGTCACGATATGCCCCTGTCCGGCCTTCTCCGCCGCCTCCTTGACTACTTCAACAAATGAATCCAGATTACGGATAAGATGATCAGCCGGTAAGACAAGAAGGACCAGGTCGTCATCGGCTTCCTGGCTGAAGATATACTCAACAGCTCCGCTGATTGCCGGGGCGGTATTTCGTCCGACCGGTTCCAGCAGAATCGTATAAGCTTTATCACGACTGATCTCATCAATTTGACTGCGGGTAATGAAACGATGTTCTTCGCCGACGACGATCACCGGCGGCCGCATGCCGGGAACACTGTTGACTCGCGTCAGTGTCGTCTGCAAAAGCGATGTCTGATCGGTCAGGCAGAGTAATTGCTTGGGATATATCTCCCGGGAAAGAGGCCACAACCTCGACCCGGTTCCACCTGCCAGAATGACCGGCTGAATAAACTTCATTCTCTTCTCCTCATGCACTAAAAGATAGTAC
Organism: uncultured delta proteobacterium; assembly: GCA_963745765.1. Lineage (GTDB taxonomy): Bacteria > Desulfobacterota > Desulfobulbia > Desulfobulbales > Desulfocapsaceae > Ww85. The sequence continues at coordinate 123,076 of CAVUYQ010000024.1, forward strand.
GGCTCTGCTGCTTCGCCCTACCTACAGGCCGCGGATAAGCTTCAATAATTCTTCGGTTTTCTCTTGAAGCAACAGGGTATTACCGCGGCTTTCAACGTTAAGCCTGAGCAGCGGCTCCGTATTGGATTCCCTGATATTAAATCTGAAATCATCAAAGGCAACACTCAATCCGTCAATATACTCATGGTGGCCGCCGGAAAACTGTTTTTCAACCCGGGCAATGGCTGCCTCCGGGTCCTGGACGACGGAATTTATCTCCCCTGAGATCGGATAAGCACTCATCCGTTCACCTATCAGCTCAGACAGCGCTTTTCCGGTCCGGCTGATAATCGAACAGACCAGGAGCCAGGGAATCATTCCCGAATCACAGCAGCCGAAATCACGAAAATAGTGGTGTGCGGACATCTCTCCGCCATAGACGGAGTGTTCCCGCCACATCCGCTCCTTGATCAGGGCATGACCCGTTTTTGTCACGACCGGCACCCCGCCGGCCCGGCTCACCAGTTCACGGGTATTCCATACCAGGCGAGGGTCGTGAAGGATTTTACCGCCGTTCTCGTGGCGCAGCATCTCAAGGGCGAGCAATCCCACCACGTAATAACCATCGATAAACCGTCCCTGTTCATCCCAGAAAAAACAGCGGTCAAAATCGCCGTCCCAGGCCACACCAAGGTCGGCACCGCTTGCACGCACCAAGGCTGCTGTTTCTTCACGTTTTCCGGGCAGGAGAGGGTTTGGCACACCATTCGGAAAAGTGCCGTCGGGCTGATGATGCAGCCGGACAAAGTGAACCGGCAGATGCTCCGAGAGCAGATCGACCACCGCACCGGCACAGCCATTGCCGCTGTTGACGACAAGTTTCAGCGGCGCCAGAGCCTTGACATCGACATACCCAAGCAGGTGCTTTATATATGATGACTTTTCCGATAGTTGAAGTTGCGTGCCTCTTCGTTTCCCCGGACGGGGAAGCGCACCGGCTGAAATTAGCTGCCCCATCCGGAACAGGCCGTTCTCACCGGTAACCGGGCGGGCATTGCGGGTTACGAACTTCATGCCATTGTAGTCAGCGGGATTATGGCTGGCGGTGATCATGATACCGCCGTCTATCCCCTCTCCGGCCAGACTGAAGGCAGCATGATAGATCTCTTCCGTGCCGCAGAGTCCGAGGTGCAGCACATCAACGCCCATTTCATTGAGGCCCCGTGCCACCTGCTCGGTCATCTCCGGACTCGAAAGCCTGATATCGTGCCCCAGCACAATCCTGGTCGGTTTGTAAACAGCGGCAAAAGCCCTGCCGATTTCCAGCGCCAGATCAGCGTCGAGCTGGTCCGGGACTTTCCCCCTTATATCATAGGCTTTAAAGCAGTCAGGCACTTCATCGGCCATTTTTCGTTCCCTTTTTTTAAAAGGCTGGTATAGTTTTCCATCTTTGGTCATCAACATCGTACATTACCCTTATCCAAGCTAATTAGTAAAGATTTTCTGACAACTTATCTCTTATTATGAAAGGAATTATACTGGCCGGAGGTAGCGGCACCAGGCTCTATCCGCTTACCAAGGTGATCAGTAAACAACTCATCCCGGTCTATGACAAGCCGATGATCTACTATCCCCTTTCGGTACTGATGCTTGCCGGAATCAGGGATATACTGATTATATCAACTCCCCATGACAAACCGCATTTCCAGGAACTTTTCGGAGATGGCGCGCAGCTTGGCCTGTCTATCAGTTATCAGGTTCAGCCAAGTCCCGATGGACTGGCCCAGGCCTTTCTGATCGGCAAATCTTTCATCGGCAGTGATTCAGTATGCCTGATTCTGGGTGACAATATCTTCTTCGGACCAGGATTCACGTCAATTGTCGAGAAGAGCGCCGCACTTGAAAAAGGAGGCCTCATATTCGGTTACCTGGTAAAAGACCCTGAACGCTATGGTGTCGTCGAGTTTGACGATCACAATAACGCTGTCAGTATTGAGGAAAAACCCATCAAGCCGAAATCGAAATTTGCGGTGCCGGGACTCTATTTCTATGACAATGACGTTGTGACCATCGCCGAGCAGGTAAAGCCCTCACCCAGAGGTGAACTGGAAATCACCGATATCAACATGGCCTACCTGCGGCGCGGCGACCTCAAGGTACAGCCCCTGGGCCGCGGCTTCTGCTGGCTTGATACCGGAACCCACGAGTCACTGCAGCAGGCCTCGAGCTATGTCCAGGCCGTCCAGGATCGCCAGGGACTCAAGATTGCCTGTATAGAGGAGATTGCCTACCAGCTCGGCTACATAACCATTGACGATCTGGCAGGGCTGGCCCGGGACACCCTGAAAAACCAGTATGGCCAGTACATACTCGATATTATTCAAGAAGAGAAAAATCGCCAGAACAACCCCATATGAAGATTCTTATCATCGGCAGCGGTGGCCAACTCGGCACCGACTGCATCAGCGTGCTACAGGACAGACACCGGATCATCCCGGTTGATTATCCGGAGATCGATATTAGCAGCCGTGAAAGTGTGGAGGAACTATTCAAAACAGCCGGGCCCGAAATAATAATTAACTGCGCCGCCTTTACTGCCGTTGACGCCTGTGAAAGCGAACACGAAGCTGCCTGGAAAGTAAATGCGGAAGGCCCGCGCATCATAGCCGAGACAGCAAAGAGTGCAGGCGGCAGGCTCATTCATATCTCCACAGACTATGTCTTTGACGGCACCCGGCCCGTGCCTGAGCCGTACCTTGAAAATGATCCGGTCAACCCGATTTCGGAATATGGAAGAAGCAAGCTGGCCGGGGAAAAAAGCGTTCTTGAGAACCTGCCGGATGCGATGATACTGCGAACCGCCTGGCTCTACTCGGCCCATGGACCGAATTTTCTGAAGACCATGTTGCGCCTTGCCCTCTCGGATAGTTCACGCCCATTCACCATCGTTGACGACCAGTTCGGATCATTGACCTGGTCTTACCGGCTGGCAGGCCAGATCAAGCGTCTGATTGAAACCCCGATAAACGGAGTTATGCACGCCACATCTGAAGACTATTCATCATGGTTCCAGGCAGCCTGCTATTTCCTTGAAAAAATGGGAGTTGAGCATTCATTTGCACCATGCACCACGGCAGATTACCCGACAGCCGCCAGTCGACCGAAAAACTCGATCCTGGAAAACGGGGTGCTCAAGAGTAAGGGCTTATCCGTATTCAGATCGTGGCAGGAAGACGTCGACGAGTTTGTCGCCCGATATAAAGATAAGCTGCTAAAGGAAACAAGGACGCTTCTTGACGGCTGATTCCACCTGATGCATTCCAGAGCAGAATGAGCCGATCGGCTGGATAGGCGAGGATGAGTGCTAGCGTCCTGTCGTGTGAGTAAGATTGCAGGCAGGCCTATCGGCATTGTTCTTCAGCAGGCTTTCCTCCATACTGAAATCCCTTACCAGGAGCTGAATCTGCTTCTCAAGATCGGCATCCAGACCCACGATGCTGAAGCCGGAAATGAAAAAGTCCGGGTTGGAATCGCATTTTGACCAGCAGCTTTTCGCTTCAATGACGATTTCGTCACGGCCGACAACCTCTTTGGGTAATTTTATCCGCAGACGAAAGTCACGATCCGCTTTAATAACCTTCTCACTGACCAGCATCAGCCCACCGGTGGAGATGTCAGTTAGATGTCCGATGATTTTACTGCTCATCCCATCAAACACCCGCAGATAGAAAACAAGGTGGCGACGTTCTATCGAACGATTTTCCTGTTTTTGAAATTCCTGCCCTTTTTCTTTCATCGTCTACCTCAAGATAACCTGACCTTCATGGAAAACTATCAATAATGAATATTTAGGTACCCTTTATTATTTAATTTCAAATAGTTGTTTTAGCTCATTCGAATAAAACACGAGTGAACGTTCAGGTTAATGGGATCAGTTCAACCTGACCAACCGCACCCATGCGTTCCCCGCATATCACCAGAACACCCCTGATGCCGTCAATTTCCCTGGCAATGCTCAATGCCCGGTCAATACCATCCTTCTCAGGATGACCGCCCTTAACCTCATTGCCAAGCCTGGTGGCTGCAGCATCTGCAATGGCTGCGCAATCGGCCGTAACGGTAACGGAGTCGGCAGCGCCGAAGCTCAACGAATGGCCGACTGTTCTGGAAGAGGTGCATATTCCGAGCGGCATATCGAGTGGATCAAACTGCAGGCCGACACGGTTGCTCAAAGGCGATTCGCCGGCAAAGATACCAATAATGCAGCACTCCGAACGCTGCAGGAAAATATCACCTCCGTTTTCAACGATCACCTCTTTCTGCCCCGAATCCAGGAGTCCCCGGCAGACATACTCGGCTATAGCTCCGGCAACAGCAGCCATCGGCCCGACACCGGCAATCTGCGCTGCCGCCAGCATGTCACGGATGATGGGGGGAGCCAGATTATCCTCAGGCAGCGGCTCAGAGACGACATGAATTCCGGATGCTGTTCGACGTAATGCTCAATCTGCAGCCGATAGCGCATCGCCAGTTCACCTGAGGTTTTCGTCACATCCGATTCTGCCAGGATATGTAGATCAGTTTCCCTGAATCGGAAAAATGTTGAAACAAGAGATTGCTGCCCGGTTAATTGGCGATAGATCCTGTGCCGATAGGATCCGGGATTTCTTCTGTGTTTGTCTGCTTTTTTCGCCATTGCTTCATCTCTGACCATCCTGCACGCAAGCGATGAGGAAACTCCGTTTCCCCAGACAAGGGTGCAAAGTTCATTACCTTTCACTGGGCCTGGTCAACCCCGGTGAAGGCTTCGCTGTTCAACTTCAAAAAGTCCTGGACACTCTCAAATGAAATAGCCGGGGTTTTCTGTCGGAAGAGCCTCTCTGATATCGTCATCTTTAATGACCTTTCTCGCCAATTCAGAAAGGTCGTTCAGGGCCGGGCAGGTCTGGCAGGTTCGAAGCATCTCATTCTCAGGTGCCATCAGGGTACCGAGAATAATATGCAGCAGCACCACCACGATACCTGCCTTTGCCGCTCCCAGCAACGCCCCGAGCAGGCGATCAAACCAGGAAACGATGGTTACCTGGATCACGTGTGACAGGCCTTTGCCGATCAACGTGGCAGCAAGATAGGTCACGGCAAACAATATGACGTAAGCACTCAGGAATACTACTTTCGGATTATCTGAAATATCGCGAAGAAATGGAAAGAGCTGATCATGGTATTGACTTGCGACAAAATAACCGCCATAAAGAGCGAGTAGTGGAACGATCTGTTTTAGGAGACCGATCCACATTCCTCTGCCGACAAACAGAAAGATTATACCAATAATAACAAAATCATAGGCGCTCAACTGAAGACTTTCCATTATAACCTCTTGCGCAACGGAGAAATGAGTCGTACCGTGTTGGTTGTGAAGTGTTTAAGGCCACGTTGGATAAATTGCCTTTTCGCCCTATCTCTGCGTTATGCTGGAATCTTTATCCCCGGAACATCTGTTATATGCCGGCGGAAATATTTCTCGCAATCCTTGATCCCGGACGAATAACCCCATTATTCAAGGCGTCCTTAATTTAGTTATCAATACCGTTTGAAATTGCAATAAAATTCTATAATTTACCATGCTATCTCCCTATTCCAACCAATTTTCATCCCCGTTGTTACCCGGCAATCTTCAAGAGTTAATACGCGTTCAGGCGCCGGGAAACAAACTGGCTATTGCCGTCACTGACATACGTTCATCAAGAAACAGCCAGGAAAAGAGCCTCGAAGGCATGTGGCTGACGGACGAGGAACTGCAGCAGCTCAATCGTTTCTCATTTGAGAAAAGACGGGCCGAATGGCTTTCAGGAAGAATCTGCGCAAAACAGGCGGCCCTTGAACTGCTCAACACCGGCGATGACTCGAAAATCATGCAGCCGCATGATATCCTCATAGAAACCAATCTGGCCGGCCGACCTCATCTCCGCGTGAAAGGCGGCATAAATGGTTTCAGCACTATTGACATATCTATTTCACATTCCCACGATATGGCGGTTTCCATCGCCGGCGACGGATTGTGCGGTGTCGATATACAGCTTCTGAATGACACGCTTTTCAAAGTCCGACACAAATATTGTGTCGATTCCGAAGCCGCTATTCTGGATAATATCACGGATAACCATCTGCAGCAGCTCGGACGACTGTGGGTCAGCAAAGAAGCGGTGAGAAAATGTCTAAGCCCGGTACAATTACTTGGTTTCATGGAAATCAGGCTGGAAAGAAGCAGTCTGGAACAGGACTGTCACGTGCTTCATTTTCAGCTTGACCACCCATTTGCCAACATCGGTACCATAGCCGTTGCAACGCATGTCCACGACTCCTACGCCCTGGCTGTCTGTACCGTAGCCCCGGAGCGGCTTGATGCCTGAACTTCCTGAAGTTGAGGTTGTCAGAAAAGGACTTTCGCTTCACCTGCCGGGTCGAACTATCACCAAAATCAGATGTGATGACAAATCCCTGCGCTGGCCGGTTCCGCTGGCAGCGATGAAGCAGCACCTGCCGGGAACACGTATTGCCGGGATAAAACGCAGGGCAAAATACCTTCTTGTTGAGCTGGACAGCAACGCGGTGCTTATTATCCACCTGGGTATGACCGGGAAACTTGGCCTGTTCCCCGCCAATAGCCCGGATATGAAACACGACCATGTAGCCTGGCTGCTCGACAACAGTCAGGAACTGCGTTTCAATGACGTTCGCCGGTTCGGCTCCATCGCACTGCTGCTGCCCGAAGAAATTTCGACCATGGAGGAAACGTTCTTCAAAAGGACCGGCCCTGAGCCCTTTGACTCCTCGTTCAGCGTCGGCTACCTCCGCAAAAAAGCTGCCGGCAGGAGTCAGCCGGTAAAAACATTTATTATGGACAGCAGTGTGGTGGCCGGAATCGGCAATATCTATGCAAACGAGAGCCTGTTTGCTTCGGGTATCCGGCCAGGCAGGTCCATTGGTTCAATAAGCTCAAAAAAATGGCAGGATCTCATCGATGAAATAAGAGAGGTACTTGCAAAAGCCATTGCCTGCGGAGGCTCAACCATCTCGGATTTTATCGGAGCAAGCGGAGAGCGTGGCTATTTTCAGGTGAATTTTGCGGTATATGGCAAAGAAGGGCAGGACTGTCCGCGCTGTTCGAGACTAATCAGGCAAGTACGGCTTGGCGGCAGATCTTCATTTTTCTGTCCTCACTGCCAGCGATAAAATCAGGAGTGACACGGTCATGTCATGGTATTGTATTGAGTTGACTCCGGAACAGGCAGAATTCGACTTTGCTGCTATTCTCAGGGCGGAAATGGAGGAGATATTTATCGCCAGGGGGGCACCGATAAATTTCTCGGTCTGGATGCAGGCCGAGAAAAATCGCACCAGGATATTCCTCTCACCGGTAGCTGCTGAATCAGCACAAATCCTTGTTTTCAAATTTGGAGGCGCCCCTTGTGATGAGCCTGACAAGAATGGACTGAGCTTCCTGCTTGGACACGCTTATCGCGACGATTTGTACCAGTGATGAGATGGTTCCGCTGCTCAACGGAGGCTTATCAAGGCACCAAAAAAATGGCGTTTTTTTTAAACTTCTCAGACAAAAAAAGCAGGTCCTTTGACTTATTGAAACAGGTGTATATGTTAGCTCTATAAATAGGTTGCAAACAGGCCGTCAGGGCCTTTCATTAATTCATTTTTTCATCATTTTCTCAGATCCCAAGCAAGGAGGGACCCACTATGACTTCTGCTATAACCGCGGTTGACGCTCTTGAAATTCTTGATTCCCGCGGCAACCCGACTGTCCGTGTCTTCGTCGAACTGGAGGATGGAACCAGGGCCGCAGCATCTGTTCCATCCGGTGCCAGTACCGGTGAAAACGAAGCAATGGAGCTTCGTGACAACAACTCAGCACGTTACAACGGCAAAGGTGTTCGGACCGCCGTCGATAACGTTACTAAAATCATTGCACCGGAGATCATCGGAATCCCGGTTGACAGACAGGCCGCAATTGATCGAATGATGATCGATCTTGACGGAACAGACAACAAGGCAAATCTCGGGGCCAACGCCATTCTCGGTGTTTCCATGGCCGTTGCGCGGGCTGCTTCTGAATCATTGAAGGTACCGCTTTACCGCTATCTTGGCGGCAGCGGCGCCTGTCGGCTGCCGGTACCGATGATGAACATTCTCAACGGCGGTGCACACGCTGACAACAGTGTTGATTTCCAGGAGTTCATGGCGGTCCCGCACGGGTTTGATTCTTTCAGTGCCGGGCTGCGCGCCGTGGCTGAGACCTTTCATGTACTGAAAAAGATTCTCAACAAGAAAAACATGGCGACGGGAGTCGGAGACGAAGGGGGTTTTGCTCCAAACCTCGGCAGCAATGAAGAAGCCATGGACGTCATTATCGAGGCCATCAGAAAAGCCGGCTACCAGCCCGGTGTTGAAATTTCGCTGGCACTCGACAGCGCCGCAAGTTCTTTTTCATCGGATCTGAAATCACAGTACGAGCTGAAGTGGTCAGGCGGCGGCATGATGAACAGTAAGGAGATGGTAGAAATGGCTGAGAAGTGGATCAAGGAATATCCCATCGTATCATGGGAAGACCCACTGGCAGAGGGGGACTGGGACGGCTTCAGCATACTGACCAGCAAGGTAGGGGGAAAAGTCCAGATTGTCGGGGATGATATTTTCGTCACCAATACCCGCTACATCGAACGTGGTATAGACTGGAAAACGGCAAATTCCGTACTGATCAAACCTAACCAGATAGGCACCGTCACCGAGACGATTGAAGCCATAAGGCTCTGCCGGGATGCCGGCTGGACCTATGTGATATCGCACCGCTCAGGGGAAACGGAAGACACCTTCATTGCAGACTTCGCAGTCGCCATGGACGGTGGCCAGATTAAAACAGGATCGGCCTCACGCAGTGACCGGATTGCCAAATATAACAGGCTGCTGGAAATCGAACATGAACTCGGCCGGGAGGCTCGTTATTACTGGAAGCACTAGAAGAAAACGCATGAAGAATCCGGGACCCGACATCATATCCCGCCTGTTTACCGATGACGGCAGATTTCCAAATAATGGTAATCTGCCGCTTATTATCATCAAGGCGGCACTGGAAAAAGATATGATCAGCCCGGAGCGGTTTGAATGTATTTTCACGCAAAACGGTTGGCCGGCCGCCTGGAGAAACGGACTCTACGATCGTCATCACTATCACTCATCGGCACACGAAGCCCTCGGCGTATACTCCGGCTGGGTGCGCGGCTGTTTCGGCGGGCCTGGCGGTGAGATCTTTGAAGCCGGATCCGGTGATGTTATCATCATCCCGGCCGGTGTCTCGCACTGCAACAAAGGGCAGTCTTCTGACTTCAGTGTTGTCGGTGCCTATCCTGCCGGGCAATCGTGGGACATGAAATTTGGAAATCCCGGCGACCGACCCGCTGCCGATGGCAATATCAAGGCCGTCCCTACTCCGGACTCAGACCCGTTTTTTGGTTCTGAAGGTCCGCTTATCTCCTTGTGGAAATGATCTGCATCAAGCAGTATAGCAACCTCAGGCAGCTCTTGACAGCCATTCACGATATGCTAATCTTTTTTGATGGCGTCGTAAAAACTTCGATCTACTGCGTCGTGGAACTTTTTCCGGCACTCGGCATACTACCTGTATGCCTTCGTACCGGAAAAAATACCACTCCTTGTTTATCTGTGTTTTTACTTAACCATTTTTTGGAGTGCAATAGACTTTTTACGAGTATGTCTTCTTTGACAATATCTATCGAAAGCAGGGCCGGGCCAACTGAGTTGTCAGTCCCGGCTCTGCCTTCTATCACCTGGTTACAATGTTATACCTGGGAGGGGACTAAATGAACCCAAAAGCACCTCTGGACAAAGACAAAATTATTCCTGAACGGATGGCGGCCCTGCGATCTCTGCCCGAAAATATCAAGCAGCAGTTAAGCGGTGAAGAAGCCCGGGCCTTTCTCTACGGAGAGGATCTGCCGGAAAATCTTGCAGAAAAGCTCAAGAACTATCTGGTAAACGATTAACCAGCCGGCCCGCGGCATCTCTCTATCAGATATCAAGGAGGTTACATGGTACGATTGACTCGTCTTATTATTTTCTTCTCTGCAGCCGTTCTTTTGACCAGCTGCGGCTACAATTCCCTGCAGATACAGGAAGAGCAGGTCTTCAAGGCGTGGGCCGATGTAGAAGCAACACTGCAGCGACGTGCGGATCTGATTCCTAATCTCGTCGCTACCGTCAAGGGATATGCAAGCCATGAGAAGGAAACCCTCGAGGCGGTCATTAACGCCCGATCCAAAGCCACGTCTGTCCAGCTGTCGCCGGAAGATCTGAGCAACCCGGCAGCCATGCAGCAGCTGGCTGCTGCCCAGGGCGGCCTGACATCGGCATTATCACGGCTGATGCTGGTTGTCGAGCGCTACCCTGAGCTCAAGGCAAATCAGAATTTTCTTGATCTGCAAAATCAGCTTGAAGGAACCGAGAATAGAATAAACGTTGCCAGGCAGCGCTACAATAGTGCCGTTGAAGGGTTTAACGCGGCGATTCGCACATTCCCGCAAAGCCTGACAAATAATTTTATTCTGAAACTAGACCGCAAGGAATATTACAAGGCAGACGAAGCGGCAAAAACGGTTCCGCAGGTCAATTTTAAGTAGTCCGTGATGAGACTCGCTCCAGCTCCACGTACTCCGGTCCCTGCGCTTCGTTTTGCAGCGAGATTCATGCTGGTCGTCCTTCTGGCGTCAATGGCCGTATCGTCTGCGCTGGCACGCGAAGTACCTGAACTCAAGGGTCGGGTCAACGACTATGCCGGTCTTCTCTCAAGTGCAACAATTGCCCAGCTTGAAACGGTTCTGGCAGATCTGGAGTCTACCGACTCAACCCAGATCGCGGTATTAACCATTGACTCCCTCGACGGAGACAGTCTGGAAGATTTTTCATTGCGAGCGGTGGAAAAATGGAAACTCGGTCAGAAGAGTACCGACAACGGAGCACTGCTGCTGATCGCCAGGGATGACCGTTTGATACGGATTGAGGTGGGATACGGCCTGGAGGGATCTCTTACCGATATGGTTTCCGGCCAGATCATCAGAAATATCATCACCCCCGACTTTCGCCGGGGAAATTTCAACCAGGGCATTATTGACGGTGTCGGTGCCATGATCAGCGCGGTCAAAGGAGAATACCAGGCACCCGCAGCAGCAGGAAAACAGAATGACACTGCAAGCAACGGTGATCTTGGTGGATTGGTCATCTCCCTTATTTTCATATTCTTCTTTTTTGGCTCCATGTTCAGAAAAAACCGCTCGTTGGCCGCTGCAACAGGTGGCCTCGTTTCACCCCTGGTCGGCTTTTTTCTCTTCGGCATAAGCGGATTTGCACTTCTTGCTCTTGTTTTCGTCGGCACTGTCGGCGGACTGGTCGCAAGCTCGATGGCTTCAACCTCTGCAGGAAGGCATAGCAGTGGGCGATCAGGCGGCTTCTATCTGCCACCCGGCGGCGGCTTTGGCGGCTCATCCGGGGGTTTTGGCGGCTTTAGCGGCGGCGGTGGCGGTTTTGGCGGCGGCGGAGCCTCGGGAGGCTGGTAAACAGATGAAAAGTCCGGCACAATCATTCCTGACGCCTGAGGAACGGCAGCAGATAACCCGCTGTGTGCAACAGGCGGAGAAACTGACTTCCGGTGAAATTGTGCCAATGGTTGTATCAGCCAGCCATGACTACCCGATGGCGGCCGTTACCGGGGCAACATTTATCGCTCTACCCTTGTCACTGCTTGCAACCCGGTTCATCACCATTTATTTCTGGCTGATTCCTGACAATCTGTGGCTTTTTCTCGGCTCCTTTATCCTTTTCTTCCTGAGCGCTCATCAACTGCTGCAAAGAGTACCATGGCTCAAACGCGCCTTCCTCTCGGAAAGCAGCATCAACGAGGAAGTGCGTGAAGCGGCAAGCATTGCTTTTTTCAATGAGAATCTCTACCGAACCAAGGCTGAAAATGGCATACTTCTTTTTATTTCCGTCTTTGAACGTCGCGTGTGGATTCTGGGTGATCGTGGAATAAATGAGAAGATATCCCCTGAACGGTGGCAGGAAATTGTTGATCTGGTCACGGATGGGATCAAAAATAATCGCCAATGTGAAGCAATCTGCGATGCGATTAACCGTGTAGCAGAGATGCTCAGAGAGTTTTTTCCGATTGAAGAAGACGACAAGAACGAATTGCATAATCTGATTATTAAATGAAGGGTTCCTTTAATCAATAAGGCAGATTCCATGACACCACGACTGGTTGTCATTCTCCTGGTATTCAGCAGTTTCAATTTTCTGACGACAAGTTCCGTCCACGGTGAAGATAAAACACTCCACTGGCAGGATTTCTCTGTCATTGCCCGCCTGGATAATGAAGGACGCCTGCATATCCGGGAACAACAAACGATAGTTTTCAATGGTGCCTGGAACGGAGGAGAGCGCATCTTTACCGTCCGTCCCGGTCAATTATTTGCGCTCAACGGATTGTACCGTACCACAGCCGATGGACAACAGGTCAAACTGCAGCGTGGCAGCCTTTCGGAAATCGACAACTGGAACTGGTCTGGAGGAAGAACGCTCAGGTGGAGGTGGCAGCTGGTAATGACGGATTGCTTCAATCCGGGGCTGAATCTCAGCTAGAATTTTTTTACTATCCAGATAGGGGCACGGATCATCATAGGGAAAATCACGGCATAACCGTGGTGCTTTCTTCATCGGCTGATTTCCGTGACCTGGCAGGAGCCAGCGGTTGTGCCTGCCGCCCGTAGTTTGCCGTCAGGGTCTTGACGATGCCGCTGACAATGATCAACGAGGCATCCGGCAATCTGCAGAGGACTCAAAGTCTCGTTAAAAAGAGTCCAGCCGAAGACCACCACGGCAACCGGTTCTATATAGGCAATGGTGCCAAAGGTCGCTGCAGGAAGACGGCTGAGCGCGATTATCGCAAAAGAAATTGCCAGGAAACCGGGGAAAAAACCGGTGCCGATCAGCCAGGGAATCTGGTCCGCCGTCACCGTCCGTATTGAGTTTAATACCAGGGGCAGCATGATAAGAGCGCCTGTCAGGAGCTGATAGAATGATCGTGTATAGACATGGATATGCCTTGGAATCAGCCTGTTGAGAAGAATGAATCCGGCATAGCAGATCAACGCCAGCAGGCCGAAGCAGACACCGATAAATTCTGAACTCTGCCGGGAAATGTCAAGCCTGAACTCCATCATCATCGCGAAGCCGAGAAGGGCCAGAATTATCAGGCTAAACCCGAGAATGCCCAAACGCTCGTTCAGAAAAAAATGAGCAATGAGCGAGGCGGCGAGCGGTGCCAGGTAGACAAGCATAATGGCATTCGCCATCGAGGTGTAATTCATCGCCTGCACGTAAAAAATAATGAAACCGGCAAGAAAACAGCCGTTGATCAGTACCGGCCAGGACGGTCGCCGAAACAGCAGATGCGCTTTACCTATCACGACAAGATAGATCAGCATAAAACCTGCCCCGAGCATGAGGCGAAAAAAGGTGATTACCTCGGCGGGTAATCCGGTAATCTTTGAAAAGACACCAATGGTGCCCATCAATACCGCGGACAAAAAAGCAAACAACAGTGGTGCAGCATCCATAAACAATGCCCCTGCAGGCCGACGTATGCGTTTTATTTTAACCCCAACAACTCATGGACATTCCCAAATAATTCATATAACATTCTGAAATTAATGTTTTTATTGTGAAAATCCTAGTAGAGCGACACTACTTTACACGCTTACTGTCATTGCTTTACCTCCGGCTGCCAGCCAACAGCGCTGATAAAACAGGGGATGTCAACGGTCAACCTGAATATGTCATGAAAAAACAACAATAATCATTTGTAATTGAACATTATCAATCAGTTATTCGGTGCTTTGGCAAATACGCAGATGACACAGTTTGTACCCTTTAGCAGCAATGATGAAAAGACAAAATTTCCAGATTAACGACAAAGGGAGGGGACAAGCAAAGGCCGGATATCCTGTTGTCAGCCGAAATAGCTCGGCTCCTGGCCTTGCTTCCATTTGATGTTGCACCCCATACTCGGCTGCTGATGAGCGCTGATCGCTTTACCGCTTATCATGCTCTGCACCGCATCGGTTAGATCGACCCCGGAGACCGGTATATCGTTGCCGGGCCGGGCACCGTCAAACTGCCCCCGATAAACCAGTTTTTTGTCTGCATCGAAGAGAAATATATCCGGCGTACAGGCGGCATGATAAGCTTTGGCTACCTGCTGACTTTCATCAACCAGATAGGGAAAGGAATAGTCAAAAACCTTTGCGTCATCAGCCATTTTGGTCGGGCTGTCATCGGGGTGAGCCGTATAATCGTTGCTGTTGATGGCAACAACCTCGATCCCTTGCTTCTGATAACGGCGGATAGCTGCCACCAGTTGCTTTCGGATATGAATCACATAAGGGCAGTGATTACACATGAAGATGATCAGCAGTCCCTTGTCGATTTTCTGATCTGCCAGGCTGAACAGCCGGCCGTCCGGGGCAGACAGCGTGAAATCCGGAGCAATGGTGCCAAGTTCAAGCATCGTCGAAGGTGTCAGTACCATAGGATTGTCCTCCCTTGCAATCTGATTGTATTTGCTGCAGCAGGCAACATCAGGCAGCTCTGATCCGCTGTAACACTCCAGCATCAGGGATTAAATACCTGTCATTCGCACTGGAGCTTTACCTCATTATCTATGCATTTTTGGATGCGATAACAAGCCGGCTGTCCTTGCCGGTTGCTTAAACCGATTACCACGTCAGGGCACCAATCCACTTACCGATGCCTGTCGCGGTTTGCCATGGATGTGATCGCCTATTCGATGCATGTATGCAAGTTCTTCAGCACTCATCACACCTTTCTCAATTATCTGCAAATTTTCCCTGAGCATGGATTGATTCCTGACCCCCATCATACAGATATCAATCTCCTCGCGTGACAGAACAAAACGATAGCAGTCTCCAGCTGCCGGGGCAATCATGTCAGGCGGCATCTTCTTTTGTTTAAGCAGCTGGCCCCAGCAGGTTGCCGTAAACGAGACAAGTCCTGGCCCGGGACGCGTGCTCCTGGCAAAAATATCCTGTTCCGCTCCGCGATGTACCGCGTTGTAACGAACGTGAAAATAGTCTATCAATCCCTCCTGTGCAAGTGGAGCAACGACCCGGCGATTATGGGTTGTCATGCCGATGGCCCGAACCATCCCCTGGGCCTTTGCCTTCTGTGCCCAGTCAAGAACACGCTGCGGTGGTCTTTTCGGGTAATAGCCGAGGACCAGTCCGTCGACATAATCAGTGCCAAGCTTCCGAAGGGCTGATATTAGAAATATATCCCCGAGTAAACCGCTATGGGAATAACTGAGCAGGCCGAGGAAAACCTTATCCCTCTTACCGTCAACGACAATCTCGCTAAAAAAGGTTCTGAATGCAGCGGATCGCCCTTTGATGAAAGTTCCCCAGTTAAAGTAGTTGCAGCCGCGCTCAAGGGCCTCGTGATACACGCCGGTTTCAGCTCCAAAACTGGAAGAAATACCAATTCTTCCAACTTCAAGGGTGCTGCAGCCAAGAGTTCTTCTTTGCATCATCATTCACGATCTCCCTGTCCGATTCCAATAGCATTAACCGGTAATCCCGAAAATTGCTAGAATGGTTTGATGCTCGTATGATTCAGGATAATTGCTGCGGCACCGACAAGGCAGGAGAGGAGTTTATGCCCCATCGGGGGCATAAACGGGGTGATAAGACAAAGAGAATCCAGCGTACCCTCTCATAACTTCAGCATCCATATGCTTCTTGAGGTAGGCCGTAGCATCATCACCGGTGCAATGGCAGGCAACGAGTTTTCTGACACCAAGCGTGTTTAACGCCCTGGCCGTCTGCTCAAGCCGTTCAGGGGATGCATTGAGCAGGTGTAAACCGCCGATAACCGTGTGAACGCGCTGTTCTTTGGTATGTTTCAGAATCGACTGCAGGGTATTAACAATACCGGCATGGCTGCAGCCCACACAGACAACGAGCCCTTCCGAGGTGCGGAGCCAGACGGCGATATCATCATCTATCGGATCCGGCCGTTTCCCTTCCTGGTCATAATAAAAAGCCCCCCCGGTATCCTCAAAATCATTACCCCGCGGAATAGGTCCGGTGATACCGATATTTTTCGACAGCCGCTTGTAATGCGTCATCCAGTGGAATGCTTCATCCTTCACGTGCCCCAATGCCTGCATGGACTTGCCGGGCATCCGGACCGGTTCAGCACTGCTGTTTGCACCAACGTATCGGGGTTGAAATACGGCCTGGTGCAGGTACACCTCGACGTTCCCGGCCTGCTCGAGGATCACATCAATGCCACCGGTATGATCGTAATGCCCATGACTGAGCACCAGGTCTGAAACCTTCGCCAGATCCAGGCCAAGGGCTTGCGAATTAGGCAACAGCGTATCCTTGTTTCCGGTATCAAACATGATGGTATGACCTTCATACTGCAGCCAGAGCGCAAATCCATGCTCTGCGGCAAGACCGCGGGCAGCATGATTATCGACAACAACCGTCAGACGTGCTTGACTCATGATAGGATATTCAACCCTGATGGTAATCCATTGGTTCAGACACTTATTTCGCAGGGCTTATCCCTGTTTTGCCGCCTGTTGATTTTTAATATAATCATCAAGTGCTCTTTGCAGGGTTATTTCTGCAAGCTGGGCGCAATGGAGATGGGAATCCGGCACATGGCCGACCTCATCGGCAATATGGGTCATGTTTATGACCCTTATATCCTTTATATTTTTCTCAAAAGCAAGACGTGCGGCAGATTCGACACATTGTTTGCTCATGCTGCAGCCATCAGTCAAGCTATGGGTCTCGACGACCCGGCCGTGCTTCACCTTGATAGCGATCTCCATGGTATCACCGCAATTACCGGTCACCCGAGCAGAACCATCAGGTTCATCCATATGAGGAGTAAAAAGATAACTCAGGCCATACCAGGTTGAAACAAATAACAGAAGGACGGCAAAGAGAATAAGGAGACCGCTCAGAGACATTTCAGAAGATCCCGGTCATATTTATAGATTCGAAGTTACTCTTCCGTTATTCTTCAGACCATCTTCAATCACCGATGCATACGCCTGACTGATTCGCTCCTTCAGGTAGTTCACCACATTCTCTGTTATCTCCTCCGCAGCAAAACAAAGACCGTCTTCTCCGAGCAGGCCTCCGGGTACCGGTTCTCCCCATTCATCGGGGTCCGTCACCATCTCGCCGTAGAAACAGACCGAGAGCCAACGCGGTTCGTCATCGATAACGTCAACCATGGCATACAGCGGTCGGGTCTGGTTAGGATGAACAGCGCGCAGGGAATAGGTTACACTCGGCCGGGCGTGGAACTCAACGGCAGTTCCATCCAGGGAGAGCATACACGCCATCAACTCAACAAAAGCTGCTCGACACTCAGGCGAGGAGTTTGGCCAATCGGCGATAAATGATGCTATTTCTTTCTCTGAATTTTTCATTTTAGAAATCCGTCATGTTAAGGATATGAAGACCCTCTTTTATCAGCCATAAGGATTTTTCGTCGGGGATACGTTGCCCCTGCCGCTTATGGGTATATACCCGTTACCGACAGCAGCGAATAGTACTTCTCCAGGCTATCGGTGTCAACCTGGCAATTACCAAAAACATACAGAAACAATAGCATAGACGGCCCATCCACTACTACTGAGTAACGCCATCGACAAGAATCTGGTCGCTGGCATCCCGCTCTTCATGATTTCAGGATTTATTTTTACCGTTGCTGCTCATCCAGGTTTCAGGCACAATAAAAACTTTTGGCTACTTTGAAAAATTCGGACAGACTGAGAAATTCCGGCACCACTAATCCCGGTTACTGTCGGTTTCTCCGGAACAAAAGGTATTTTATCTTGTGCACATCGCGGCGGCTGTGTTAATCACAAGCCCCGGAGCACTCACTTGCCCGAACGGTCACTGAAGCCTTTACCAGGGAGAATAACTCATAATGGTTGCCATAAAGAACATCAAAGGACGCCGTGTTTGGGATTCACGCGGAAATCCGACGATTGAAGTCGATGTGGTCCTTGAGAATGGATTGATTGGACGGGCGATTGCACCGGCCGGTGCTTCCCGCGGTATGCGCGAGGCCATGGATCAGCGGGACGGAGGTTCGGCGCTGCGCGGCATGGACGTGCAAAAAGCACTGGGAAATGTGAACAAAGTCATCGCACCCGCCTTGTCCGGCTATACTATCACCAACCAGGACGAAATCGATGCGGCAATCCTGTCGCTTGATCCGTCACCCTTGAAAGAAAAACTGGGTGGGAATGCGATAGTTGCGGTATCCCTGGCCGTCTTGCATGCTGCCGCCGCCGCCGCAGGGAAACCGCTCTGGCAGCATATCGCGGATCACTACCAGAGAACCCCCTCCATTCCGCTGCCTGAAATTCAAATATTCGGGGGCGGCGCACATGCCGCACGGCGCGTTGATATTCAGGATTTTATGATCATGGTACCGGGCGCCGGCAGTTTTGACGAGGTCATGGAAATCACCAGCGAGATCTATTTTGCCGCCGGTGATATTATGGCTGAAAAGGGTCGTTTATCGGGTATTGCTGATGAAGGTGGGTGGTGGCCTGTCTTTGACAGCAACGAAGAGGCATTGGAAACACTGGTCGCCGCTATTGAAAAAGCGGGTGAAAAACCGGGCGAAAAAGTTGTTATTTCTCTCGATATCGCCGCTTCAGAATTTGGTAAAAAAGGTTGCTACCGTCTGGCGCTGGAAGATCGGGAAATGGATACGGCCGCCTTGATCGATATGCTTGGAGGGTGGCTTGATGCCTATCCGATCGTCTCAATCGAGGATCCTGTTGGTGAAGATGACCCTGAAGGCATGCGCGAATTCACCCGGCGGTTTGGTGATCGGGTACAGATTATCGGCGATGATTATCTGGTTACCAACGCCACTTTGGTCAAGGATGCAGCCGAATTTGGCGCATGCAACGCGGTACTCATCAAAGTCAACCAGGTCGGCACAATCACCGAAGCTATGGATACCCTCTTCGCCGCCGACAAAGCCGGCTGGCAGAGTGTCGTTTCTGCCCGGTCGGGAGAAACAGAAGATGTTTCGATCAGTCATCTGTCGGTCGGACTTGGCAGCGGTCAACTTAAAGTCGGTTCATTCAACCGATCGGAGCGGATGGCGAAATGGAACGAGTGTTTGCGGATTCAAGATGCCCTGGGGACTGGAAACTTTGTCGGCGGCACACCTATGGCAAACACCTGGTGGGGCAGGAAACACTTACAAACAACATGATCACGACTAACCTGACGTTCATGGAAAGCCTCAATAACTTTTCGATATTGTTTAAATATCAATGTCTTGTGTTGCTTTTCCATGAAATGGACGTCAGGTTAAAGGCTGAATACGGCAGGAGAATCCATGACTTGGCAAAGCCTGCGCACGTCGCCTGGAGCCGGAGTGAATCCAGGCGTGCCGAAGGGACTTCCATGTCTACCCGGCTGTTTCCCTCTGCGGCCCGGTTTTCGGGATAATCAGGCATACCAGCAGGCAGAGCAGGGCCGCCACGGTCGCCGCCCAGAACACACCGCTCACGCCGTCCACGACTGCGCTCTGGAGGATAAGGCGGATTTTTGCCGGTAATACCGCCTGGACATCCGGATTCAGCAGGCTCTCCACCTGGCTTAACCCGGTCTCGCTGAGTTGGGCAGGCAGAAAATCCATGAGCCCGTCAACCTGGGCACCCTCAGACAATCGGGAAAACTGCGCCGCGATGAAGCTGCCGCAAATCCCTACCCCAACGGTTCCACCCAAGGTTCTGGCAAACTGGTTCGAAGCAATAGCTACTCCCATATCCCTTGCCTCCACCGATGACTGAACCACCAGAAGCGTGGAAAGAGCGACCCACCCCATACCAACGCCTATCACGAAAAAACTGACAAACATATAAGCTGTTGTTGTCAACGGGGTAAAGGTCAGCGTTGCAGCGCAGCCCGCACAAAGAAAAAGAGCCCCGGCAATGGCTGTTTTCTGCAGTCCCAGCCGGTCAACAAATTGGCCGAGCAGCAGTGATCCCAGTGACCATCCGAGACTCAGGGAAAGCATGGCGATGCCCACTTCCATCGGTGATTTTCCCTGCGCTCCCTGGATAAATAGAGGTGCAAAGGCAAACATTGAAAAGATCGAAAAACTGCTGAAAAATACGGCAGCGTTTCCGGTGCTGAATCCGCGTAAGCGAAAGAAGCTAATAGACAGAATCGGATCATCGGCCCGATGCTCGACAACGATAAATACAGCAAGGCTTGCCACAGAAAGGAGCAGTAGACCGACAATGAAGGGGGAGTTCCATTCATAATCCCTTCCGCCCAGCAAAAAGGCGAACAAAAAGGCCAGGATAGCGGTTGAAAGAGTAGCGACCCCGGCAAAATCCAGGGAACGTCTCTCGCTTTTCCCCGGCAGTTCTGAAAGATATAGCCCTATCACCCAGACAGACAGCAGGCCCATAGGAAGGTTGATGAAAAAAATCCAGCGCCAGGAGAAATAGGTGACAATAAAGCCTCCCAGCGTAGGTCCAAGAACACTGGCAACGCCCCAGATTGAGCTGGCAAACGACAAAGTGCGTCCCCGGCTCTGGGGCAGCGATACACCGGCCAGAACGATATAGACAAGAGCAAAAATTCCTCCGGCACCAATGCCCTGGAAGACACGCGCAACAATCAGACCGATCATGTTAGGTGCGCAGCCGGCAGCTGCCGAAGAGAGAATGAACAGGCCGATTGCTATAAGAAAGAGATTTCGATTCTTGTAAATATCAGCCAGTTTGCCGAAAATGGGCAGAGACACGGCCCGGGCCAGGAAATAGGCTGAATAGACCCAGCTGTAAAGAGGAAGGCCGCCAAGCTCCGACACGATCGTCGGCATGGCCGCCGACACAACCAGAGAATCCATGGCGGCCAGGAAAAGTGCCAACAGCGCAGCAGTAATAATGACCACGCGCTGCTGTGAAGAAATTGTCAAATTCATTCTCCCGGATAGGCCTCTTGCTATCATTCACGTCCGGCACGGGTATCAACTACATCTCAAACGGTACAAATTTACCGTCTTTAACGGTCACCATGGTGAAGGCATCAAGGCCAAGGCCGTTATGATCCTGGGCGGAGAAATTGAATTCTCCTGCCGTGCCAAAATAGCCCTCGAGCTTTTCTATTTCACCGCGGACCTTCTTCTTGTCGAGGCCACTCTTGGCAACGGCCATTGCCAGGATTTTCAGGGCATCATAGGAGTGTCCGGCAAAGGTGGAGGCCTCCTCCTTATAAAGGGTTTCATAGTCGCCTTTGAACTTCAGCAGAAAATCCTTCTTCGGCCCGGCAGCCAGAGACTCGGCAACAATCAGGCGACTGGCCGGAAAAATGATACCTTCGGCAGCAGCACCCGCCGCATCGACATATTTGATGTTGGCGAAACCATGGCTCTGGAAAAGCACCACGTCCCAGCCGGCCTGTCGTATATTCTTGGCGATGATGGACTGGGCCGGCACGACCGACCAATTGATAACGGCCTGAACATCCCGGTTGGCCTTCAACTTTGCCACAAGCGCGGTCAAATCGTTTGCGTCCTTGTCGTATACTTCACTGACAACGATGTCAATCTTATATTCCGGGGCAATCTCCGCCAGCTGCTGTTTCCCTGCTTTACCAAAACCGGTATTGCCGGTGACCACGGCTATTTTGTTAATTCCCATCTTGTTCATGGTCTCAAAAATCTTGCGGGCGGCGAAGGAATCACTCGGCGCGGTCTTAAAAACATGGGGAACCACGGGATTGACGATCAACTCGGCCGAGGCACAGGAAATGAGGATAACACCAGCGTCCTCGACAAGTTTTTTTATCTTCAGGGTTTCACCGCTGGTTGACGGACCGATAATAGCAAACACCTTATCCTCTTCAATCAGCTGTTTTGCAAAAGAAATTGCTTTCTCAGGACTCGCCCCGCTATCCTTGATTATCAGTTTAATGGTCGCAGAGTTGATGCCCCCCGCAGCATTCATTTCATCGGCCAGCATCTTCAAAGACCGTGCTTCCGGACCACCGAGAAAAGACGCCGGACCTGTTTCTGCCAGAATGGCACCTATGCGAATCTCCGCAGCGGTTGATTGAGAACTGGAGATGACGAGTACAGCGAGTACCAAAAACAATGGAACGAAAATCCTTAAACCGGTTACTTTCATTTCTCTCTCCTTGAAAATTATCCTTTGCCTACCCCCTCATGCATCGATATCAAGCTGATTTACTTACTTACCTACCCAACTGCTTGTCAAGCATAATTATCCGGCGCATGAGACCGTGGCAATCCGTTTTCAGAAATGGTATGTTCAAGGCGGAAACGTTTGTTATAATGTCGGAAAAATTGATAATGCAGCATCATACAAAACAGGAAACCATGGATACCAACAATCTCATAAACATTGCCAACCAGCAGCTTCTCAAGGTAACCGAACGACCCGAAATCGTCATGGAACGGGGCGAAGGAATGTATCTTTTTGACACAGAGGGCAACCGTTATCTCGATTTCATCGGCGGTTGGGCGGTCAATAGCCTCGGGCATAGTCCTAAAATAATCGTCGATGTCCTGGCCCGCCAGGCCGCAAAACTCATCAACGCCAGTCCCGCTTTCTATAATCGGCCCATGCTTGAGTACGCCGACCTGCTGCTCTCGAACTGCTGTTTTGACCGTGTCTTTTTCACTTCAACAGGAGCGGAGGCAAATGAAGGCGCCGTGAAACTGGCCCGAAAATATGGCAAGCTCAAGAAACAAGGGGCCTCGGAAATAATAACGACCTGGCATAGTTTTCACGGCAGGACACTGGCCATGATGGCTGCTACCGGCAAGGAGCAGTGGCAGAAGCTCTTCGAACCGACACCCGGCGGGTTCGTCAAGGCCACCTTCAACGACCTGGAATCGGTAAAAAAGGTCGTCGGATCCGGAACCTGTGCGATCATGATCGAACCGGTTCAGGGCGAGGGCGGTGTTTACAGTGCTACACCCGAATTTATTGAAGGACTCCGCGAACTGTGTGACCGGGAAAATATCCTGCTGATATTTGACGAAGTCCAGACCGGCATGGGTAGAACCGGAAAACTCTTCTGTTATGAACACTATGGTATCGAACCTGACATCATGAGCCTTGGCAAAGGTATCGGTGGAGGATTCCCCCTTGCAGCCCTCCTTGCCAAGGAGGAATTGAACATTTTCGAAGCCGGTGATCAGGGCGGAACCTACACCGCTCAGCCGCTTGCCATGGCAGTCGGATATGCGGTATTGCAGGAACTGCTGGATAAAAAGCTGGTGGAACACTGTCAGCGCATGGGAGCCTTGATAAAAGAGAAACTTGAGGCGCTCTCCAGCCATCATGAGATTCGCAATATACGGGGCAAGGGACTTCTCCTTGCCTTTGATCTGGCAAGCACCCCGGCGGCGGAACTCGTCGGGCACTGCCTGCAGGATGGACTGATCCTCAATGCTCCGAAGCCGTCCAGCATCCGACTGATTCCGCCTTTGATTGTCTCTGAAGAGGAAATCGACCGGTGCCTGACCATCCTGCTCAAGCATCTCGCCTGAAAGCAGATGGGTCGGCAACAGGCAGCAAGGCTGCCTAGGAGCGTGTAGGAGAAAGCCCTTTTCCCTACACGTTCCTTGATGAAAGAAAGTTGTTAAAACATGCTTTTCTAAAGAATAGCGATTCCCATTTCTCATTGACAGATTGATAATCTGCGGCTAACTATCTCTGTATCAGGATGTCGTATAGACATAAAAGGGAATCCCGTGAAAATCGGGAACGGGCCCGCCGCTGTAACCGGGGACGATCGTCGTAGAAGCCACTGATGTATATCGGGAAGGCACGGCGAAAGGATGATACGGAAGTCAGAAGACCTGTCCTGATAGCGTCGAATATATCCCCGTGGACTTGGGATTATCGGTCTGATTCTGTGGTGACAGGGCCCCCGGATCATTAACCTGGTCTGGGGGCCTTTTTATAGTAATGCCCCCGACCTCTCTTCATTTCGAGGAGGGAAGCATGAGCCAGAATGAACTTGTTTTTGCGAAAAAGTGTGTTCTTGCAACAAGGGACTGGGACACTTTTCAGGCGATTCTGAGAAAGTGCCTGAAACAGCCGGCAACACATCCGGTGCGGGAAAAAGATTCATTAAACCACGCCCCGCAGACAGACTCCATCTAACCTGGCACCCTGACTGTCCGGGAATTCCCGGACAGTCAGGGCATGCTTAGGCTGCCCCCGCCTGCCTAACCTGAAAATTTCATGAACATTTTCCAGAAACGCTCCTGTCTCAAGTCGTGAAATATCCAGGCTAAGGGCATTAACGGTCATAATGTCTTGTCCCCAGAGGTCTGGTGCTGTCTGTCCATAAGGCCGGCAGCAAATGTGATCACCAGGACTTGATTGTTTAAGTCGTAACAGATTATACTCAAATCCTTGTTAGAGCATTTCCGAAAATCGGGAGCTTTACCGATACTGTTATCACGGAGCAATCTTCATGAAGTTTCTTATATACGGTGCCGGAGCCCAAGGGCAGGCTCTCGGCTGTATGCTGGCAGCAGACGGGCATAGTGTTGATCTTGTGCTGAGACAACGATTCCTGTCCCAGATCAGGAGTCAGGGGTTGCGTGTTACAGGGATATTTGGAGATTTTCAGGCAGATGGTGATGTATTCGGGCTTATGACCGGGGTCTCCGGTAATGATGCAGGCAGTTATGATTACATACTGATCACGACCAAATCCTATGATACCGCGACTGCCCTTGCTGATATAGCCACCCTTAAAAATTGCAGATGTCCGGTTGTTTCCATGCAAAACGGCTGCGGTAACGTCGAGCAATTCGTCCGTCAGTTTGGCGCCGAACGCAGTCTCGGGGCCAGAATCATCACCGGATTTGAAATAGAGACACCGGCCTCATGTACGAATAACCGTCTCTGCCGATGCCATTCATGTTGGTGGCAGTCGGGCTGGAGACATTCCTGAAACGGCAGAGAAACTTGCCTCTGCCATCGACCGGGCCGGCCTCCCCTGTGTTGCTGTTATGGATATTCACCAGTCGCTTTTTGCCAAGTTGCTCTATAATTGCGCCCTCAATCCACTTGGTGCAATTCTGGGTGTCAACTACGGTAAATTATCTGAACATGCTGAAACCAGGGAAATAATGAATAACGTCATCGATGAAACCTTTCAGGTTATTCGAGCAATCGGCGGAACACTGCCATGGAACAACGCCACTCAGTTTAAAAAGCTCTTCTATGAAGAGCTGATCCCCGCTACCTATGATCATCGCCCCTCGATGCTGCAGGATCTTGAAAACAATAAGCCGACAGAAGTTGAAGCACTGGTCGGATATGTTTCCTCGACCGGTCGGGAACATGGTGTGGCAACACCATGCTGCAGCCAGCTGGCTTCGCTGGTCAGGTACCGGCAACAGTATCACAACTAATTGATAGCAATCCGGTCTGATGCCAGCCAGCTACCTGATCCCTGGACAAATGTTTCCTTCGGCCCGATAAAGTAAGATATGATCACAAAAAAACAGATCTTCGGCAACGAGCTGATAAAAGAGATTATTGCCATCCGCCTCGATACCCTCTGGCAGATGCTTGAACAAATGCAGAGGGGAGGCCTGCCCGGAGTGACTGAAGAAGGAGCTACCGGCAGGCATGACAATAAGGGAGCCATCTTCATCCCCGGCGGGCTGATCTATCAGGATGTCGATGAACAATTCATCCGCTATGAACAGTACGGCAGTATTCCGGCAAAGAGATTTCGGGCAGAAATAAGAAAGGCCATGCGCAACGACAACGCAACCCTTCTCTATCCTGACGGCATGGCTCCAGCCATAAACCTCGACGGCGGCTTTTTCTCCAAGGCGGCCCGCAGAATTTTGACCTACAAAAAAGCCGCCTATCGACGCTCAAAAAAAATCACCAACGCGGCCCTGGTTGAAATAACCTCTGATGACATTATAAAAAGCCACTGTCCTGTTTACATGAAACCGCCCTATGGCGCCCGTACCCGGATAAGTACCTGCGTCTCCGTCGGCCTGCTTGAGCCGCAGATGTTTTTTGCCTTTAACAAGAGTGAATTGAATTTTTCACAGAAACAGGCCCAGCGTTTCGTACATGATCTGGACCAGGCCCGCGATCATACACTGTCTTCCGACAATACCATTCTCTATCCACCCTATATTGTAGTCTGTCACGACACGCGTTATAAAAAGAACAGTTTTACCGGACTGACCAGGATTCTTGGTATTGGGAAATTTGGAGAATTTGCCACCTTTTCCTTTGAATCTCTGACCAGGCAGCTTAGCCAGGAATTAAAAAGGCAGCACCAGACGTTCAAGCCTGAGGATGTGTTCGCCACGACCGGTGAGATACCCATACTGGGGGTAATGCGCATTTACGAGCATACCAATCCCGGCAAGCGCTTATTGAAATATCAGCTCCATATAATATCACCGCTGGACGACGCCGGAATTGGCCCCGAAAGGTTGAAAAAGCAGGATTGAATCCCCTGTTTGCGCCATGTCACTTATGATGGCGTCGTAAAAACTTCGATCTACTGCGTCGTGGAACTTTTTCCGGCACTCGGCATACTACCTGTATGCCTTCGCACCTGAAAAACTACCACTCCTTGTTTATCTGTGTTTTTTCTTAGCCATCTTTTGGAGTGCAATAGACTTTTTACGAGTATGTCACTTATGGCCACCTTATGTAAGAGCCGGACACCGGGTGCGGACTTACACCAAGCTACCTCGCTTCCGCTCCATACCGTTCGACCAATTCTGCGAGAACCTCATATTGCTGGGCGCCAACCAGCTTATGCCGGCCCATGATAAAGGAAGGAACCGCACTGACACCTCGCAATCTTGATTCCTCCCAGTCCCGATCAACCGCCTGACGATAACTCCTTTCCGCCAGTACCCTCTCGGCTTCATCTTCCGGAAGTCCCGACTCCCGGACAAGACCGAGCAGGACCGAATGCTTCGCCAGGTTCAGACCATCAACGAAATAGGCCCTAAAGGCCGCAAGATGGAATAGTGTTCCAGCACCCTTATCCTCGGCCCAGAGTCCAAGCTCCTGAGCCATTCTGCTGTTATAGGTTTTTTCCCGCGGCCCAAATGGCAGACCGAGGCTTTCCGCCGTCTGCCGGAGGTGCTCGATCATTGAACGGATTTTTTCCGGACTTGCGCTGAAGAGCTCTTCAAGAAGCCGGCCTTCTTCCGGCGTCTCGGGGTGCAGGGGGAATGCCCGCCAGCGAACAGTAATATCATAGTTTTCTTTCAGTTTTTCAATACGCCCGGTAATGAAGTAACACCACGGTCAGATGTAATCCGAGAATATTTCCAGCTCTGTGCTTTGTGCCATCATGTCTCCTTTTGCAGTAATACGTCACCTGAAGTTGCTGTCAGCTGACCGCTGAATCGGCAGGATTGGTTCCTCATTCTACGACAATAATTACATCTCTCAATACAATCAAGACATCTGCAACCGTGCCGAAAACACAAGGATGTATTGCGGATAACTGCCTCGATCTCGAACGAAAAATCTGATTATTCAAGGTTCTCTACAGTGTCAGGATGTTTGATTTTTCTATATCTATATCAATAGATTGTATAAATTCCTGGTTTTGCAGATAGGTCAAAAATGTACGGTAGGACAATGGCTTGGCATGGAGGAAGCCCTGAAGCATGTCACACCCCTCTCTAATCAGGAAATCATTATGCTGAATCGTCTCAACCCCTTCTGCAATAACCGTCAGGGATAAAGCCTTACCCATGGCAATCGCCGCACGGATGATTGCTGCATCCCGGACATCACCCTCTATGCCTCGTATCAGGCTGCTGTCAAGCTTAATGGTGTCAAGGGGCAGATTCTTCAGGGAATTGAGAGAAGAGTAACCGGTCCCAAAATCATCGAGTTCAATATGTAATCCCATTTCCCGCAGCTTCGTGAGATTTTCGTGTCCACGCTCCATATCATGAAGCAGGCAGGTCTCAGTTAGTTCAAATTTCAACCGTTGTGTTTCCACCCCGGTACGGCTCAGAATATTCGCCACCTTCTTCAGAAAATCATCCTCAGCAAATTGCCGTGCACTGATGTTAACGGCAACGGCAAAAATATCCGGCAGATTATAAAAACCAAAATTCAGGGTATGCCGGCAAACCGTCTTGAGAACCCAATCACCGATCGGAATAATCAGACCTGTATCCTCGGCAATCGGGATAAATTCAGCTGGCGAGATAAGCGGCCCGTCAGGTGGCTGCCAGCGTATAAGCGCCTCTGCACCACACATTGTTCCGGTAATACCCACCTGAGGCTGGTAGAACATGGAGAACTCACCGTTGTCCAGTGCACGTTGCATATCGTGCGCCATAGCCGTGCGGGAGTTAATAATCGCCTGCCGCTGTTCGGTAAAAAAACACACGCGGTTTCGGCCAAGGTCCTTTGCTTCAAACATCGCCACATCAGCTCGTTTCAACAATTCTCCGATACTTCTGCCATCACCCTGAAAAAGTGCCACTCCGACACTGGCACTTGTATGATGAACATGTTGACCATCGGAGAGCTGATAGGTCTGGTTCAGTGCTATACGAATCTTCTCGGCGACCATCATCGCCTGTCGGCTCGCAGATTTGATGCTGCTGCCGAGTGTTTCCACGATGACAACGAACTCATCACCCCCGAGGCGGGCAATCGTATCGGTATCCCTTACGCATTTCTTGAGCCGAAGCGCGACCTCTATCAAAAGAGCATCCCCGACATTATGTCCTTTGGTATCATTCAGGGTCTTGAAATTATCCAGATCAAGCATCAGCACCGCGCCGAAATTCCGGTTCCTGCGTGAGGTCGCTATTGCGTGTTTCAACCGAACCTCCAGCAGCCGCCGGTTTGCCAGTCCGGTCAGAGGATCAAACAAGGCCAGCCGCTTGACTCTGTCATCCGAGAGCTTACGCTCAGTTATATCAAGGAGATAGCCAAACCAGTGTGTACCGCCACCAAACAGTCTCTGGGGCGTCGCGTGACCCTCGAGCCATATTTCACCCTTCTGTGGGTGTCTTACCCGAAACTGGTCCCTCCAGACCCGCAGTTTCTCTGCAGATTCAAAGATCGTTATGTTGACACGCCCGAGGTCTTCAGAATTTAAAAGGCTTAAAACATTGCGCGGATCGAGCCTCATTTCATCGGCCGTAATACCGACCGTATCGAGCACTCCTTCACTGGCATAGGGAAATGACAGATACCCTTCCGGATCAATCTGAAATTCGTACAAGAAGCCGGGAATATTTTCAGACAGTTTCTCAAGACGGTTTGAAAGCTCTTTGCGATCGGTGACATCCTGAATAGTTCCAGCCAGCATATCAATTTCACCGGAGCTGTTCTTTATACCGGTAACTCGCTGGTAAACCTGTCTGGTGCTGCCATCCGGACGAATAATCCGATATTCCAGACTTGCATATTTATTCTTGTTTTTCCTGACGCTCTGCAGGGAGGCAACTACTGCCCTCCGGTCCTCAGGATGGATAAGCTTTCGGGAGCTTTCCACGGTAACGATCAAAATCTTCCGGGCTGACACCGCATATCTCGTAGAGTGTATCGGACCAGCTCATTTGGCCTTCTTTCACCTGCAGCAGCCAGTCACCCACCGAGGCGAGCTGCTGGGCATTCAGCAGTCGTTTTCGGCTGGCAGTGAGATCATCCATGGAGGATTCAAACAAGTTCGATAGTCTTTTGGACGGATCGTTCCATGGGATAAAAAATAAAGCCGATTACCAGCAACAGGACGGAAATGGCAGCCAGCCAGAGCAGCAGTTCGAACTTTTCAATGCGCAGGATGGCCTCATTCCCTATGGTCTGAAATTCGGCAGCGACAGCATCAAGAGTCGACTCCAATACACGCGGACCGTTGAGTGCAAGAAAAGGATACGTCGCCGTCCCTCCGGCAAACGACCCCATTTCGCTTTGATAGATTGTATCAGCCTGTTCGAGAAACTGCCGCACAGCTCGATCAAGCCCTACAGAAGGGGCCTCGTATAGTTCTCTGAGATGGTCGTTTTTTATCGGCAGGACCCCTTTTTCCGGATCGCCGAATCGGAGAAAGTGATACGCAGACTGCATGGTTTTGATAGATCGGCCAACTTGCTCCTGGGCCGTCAGGAATTCGCTCTTGTCTGAGGTTGTGACCATCACCCGGCAGAAATAGGCAATACGATTGGCAAGGCCGGGCTGATGTGCGGCGAGACTGACAAGGTTGGAGAACTGGCGTTGTTCTGAGACAACTTTCCGAATAGTGAAAAAAGAAGCGGTGAGCGCAAGGGCAATGACACTTAAACCAATGATATATCGAACCCTTACACTCCTTGATGCTTTTCGATTCACCATCGTTGTCTGATCCAGGAAGAGCTTGATTTCGATCTTTGCATGAGTGCATGTATCTGTCGCCGTCAGTTCACATACTGCACCGCCTTGTTATTATAGCACATACATCTTCGGAATTAAACAGTTTCTGGGGATTTCGGCCTAAATAGTCTCACAAAGTAGCCAATTTGTCAGAAAACGGGAATCTTCAGCCAGGGAAACAGAAAGAATGTGACGTTCCTGGAACCATTCCAGGCAGAGATCATCGCACCATTACCGGGAAACCCGCTCCGCTATATCTCACTCGGGTTCCTTGAATTATCAAATTATTCATCCGAGATCAAGTATGACACAGAGATCGGGTGAAAAGACAATTATTCAGGGTGCCCATTATTTACATATCACCGGAGGGCTGCTTCAGCACTTCCTCTCTAATCTCGTCCCAGACGGCGGCCACTCCTTCCACCAAGCCTTCTGCGTAGTTATCGGAACTGAAGGCACGCCATGTTTCCGGGCGAGTTCGCTAACCGATCCGTCAATAGCCTGCCAGAGATCGGGATCCAGCTGCAAGACCGTTTTATGCAATGAATCGAAACTGACCGGTACTGTCTTTCGCACCAGGTGCATGTCACTCAGGGCAACAAAGGGCTCATAGTCTATCAGCTCTCTGGAGATGAAGTGTTTTGCATCGTTCCTTCCTAATTCTCTCCCTTTATCAGGTGCCATGTGTCCTCCCCGGAAAATTGATCTGATCATTCATAAACCTAACCGTAACAGCTCAAATACCTGATCGTCAACCTGAATACAAACATATTTGCCGCTCCTTCTCCGGCACAGCTGAACACAGAGAATCAAGGATCGACCACACTTTGTTGACAGGCTTTCTCGAGAAAGAATGGCTGGAGCTCCTCAGCATACGACTTGCCGGGCGGTCATTTGTTTTCCTGTTTTTACTTGCCGGTATGAATTCCTGTCGGAGTAAAACATCCCAGAGTATTTCCATCCCGCGTGATCAGCTTGTAACATCCTATGACAGGCTATGATCGAAATCGTTATTCAAAGACTGTTGCCCAGGTACACAATTAAAGTTATCGGTCACCAGCAGGACCGGAGATCCCCTTTATCGACTTAAAAGTAACCGTGACCCGCCCGGTCCCTCTCTTCAGCGGGTTCGCGGCACCATCATCTCCCAGAGTAGGCAGAGGTTGAGGTTGAAGATATCGCTTCGCCTCGGTTTAACAGAAAAAGATTCCACTTCTGTCCGGGCCGGATCGAACTTCCCGGTCAACTCAGCAAGCGCCCGTGACTGCTCTTCCTCGAGCTGACGAATCTCTTCCTCTACCTGCGCAACTGCTTTTTCAGCCCGACTGACATCATCCTTCTCCTTGGCCAATCGACCGGCTTTCCTGATGCTGCTCGCTGTTCTGGTCATGGTCGAAGATGACATTGCCTTGCGCCCGAAAAATGCTCCCAGCACCGCCGTTCCAAACGAGAGGATGGTATCGGTGGTTTTTGCGGAGACATCACTTTTTTCCTGCTCCGTTTTGGCACGTGCCCGTTCAAGCTTGTCATCGAGCCGCTCTCGTTTTGTCTTATAAGAGCGCATCAGCTTCTCGGCCGCCTCATCTTTAAGCTCCCGCAACTGATCAGCAACCCGCACGCCGAAATCAGCCCTGCTTTCACCGGGCCGTGATTCCAGTTTGAGGGAAGGAGCGCGCAACAGTTCCATTCGTTGTGTTTGATAGAGATAGTCCGCAAAATCCCGCTCAAATTGTTTCAAATTTTTCAGTGAGGTAAAGAGGTGCGGCAGGCTGTAAAAAAGGCTGCCGGCAGGCGCTGCTGCAGGACAATCCTGCAGAGCCAGATCAAATGCTTCAGCCTCCTGCCAATCCGGTTCTGTAAAGGATTCGTCGAGATAGATACGCAGCTTATGAGCACGGATCTCATCGATATTACGGCCACCATTATAAAATCGGACATCGGCCGTCGCCGCAAGCCAGGGCTCAAATACAGCCTGTTCAGACAGCAGCGGTGGCAGGAAAAACCGCTGGGGAATCGTTTCGCTGATGAGAGGAAGCGCCTGCTGCAATCCGTCGGCTCGCTCCGGCTTCAAGGTATCGGCAGCAGCATCTCCGGGAGGTTCCCGGCGTCCCTGCATAAGCCGGCTGATATCCTGCAGACTGATCGGTCCTTTCAGGTAGGACATGACCCAGCGCGTTTCAAACAGCAGCGGCTCATCCTGATGTGCAGAGGTGAGCAGAAACTGGCGGCCTTTCATATCAGAGAGCAACTTCCGCACCATTGACCGGTCAAGATTACCCTCACTGGCTCCGACAATGCCATCAATGACGCGATTCTGATCCTGAGTCGTCTGCAGACGACCGACGAACCAGGTACCGATATTTGACAGCCCTTTATAATCAAGATCAACCGGGTTCTGCGTCGAAAGCACGACGCCTATGCCAAAGGCCCGTGCCTGTTTCAGCAGAAGCAGCATCGGCTTTTTCGATGGCGGGTTGCCGGTAGGCGGGAAATAGCCAAATATTTCATCCATATAGAGCAGTGCTTTAAGGGATGAGGTGCCCTGCTGCCGGCGCATCCAGCCGATGATTCCGCTGAGCAGCAGGGTGACAAAAAACATGCGTTCCGTCTCCCCGAGATGAGCAATGGAAAAAATGGCCGTCTGCGGTTTACCACTGCTGCCGTAAAGAATTCTCTGAATATCAAGCGGCTCTCCCTGCAACCAGGAGGCAAAGGAGGGACTGGCGATAACATTGTTTATCGCCATTGCCAGTTTCATGCGTTCCGCCTGCGGGAAAAAACTTGAAAGGCCGAAAACACCCACTTTTTCAAAAGGCGGGTTTACGATAGAGCCGATGAGGGATTCCAGATCAAGCTCCTCACCCTTACGCCAGTGGTAAAGCAGAATAGAGGAGATGAGAATATGCTCCCTGCTGGTCAGAGGATCTGCATCGATATGAACCAGCGACAGCAGGCTGGTGGCTGCTGATCCTACCATAGCCTGCAGCCCGTCCATATCATTGAGGAGTTCCGCAGAAGGAGCAGCAAACCCGCCCATGATTGACACCGGCACTCCGCTCGTACTGCCGGGGGTATAAATCGTAACATCTGTCTTTTGACGAAGTGCAGCAATGCGATCCGCCCCCTGTCCCCAGGAGGCAAGTCCCTGCTTCCAGTCAACCGATGTCTTCTGGGCAAGCTGGGAGACGGAGAGGTTCTTTCGCGAAGCCTCAGCCGGATCAATCCATGGTTCAAAATCAGCCGGTTCCAGGTTCGGGAAAGTAAGCATCAGGTTGCCCATATCCCCTTTCGGATCAATGATAATAGATGGAATATCATCCATTATCGCCTCTTCGATGAGCCCGATCCCCAGTCCCGTCTTGCCGCTACCGGTCATGCCGATAATAACCCCGTGCGTGGTGAGGTTTTTACTCTTATAGAGCAGCGGTATATCCGTTGCCGATTCATTGCCGATTGCCAGTTCTCTTCCGAGATACAGCAACCCAAGTTTTTCATACGGAAAACTCGTTTCCACGGGATCCCTCATTTCTTGATTGTCAAATAAACCGGTAAGGCCGTCGCGCGATGCATTCCCTGATTTATGGGTGGTTTTAATCATGACATACTCGTAAAAAGTCTATTGCACTCCAAAAGATGGCTAAGTAAAAACACAGATAAGCAAGGAGTAGTAGTAGTTTTCCGGCACTCGGCATACAGGTAGTATGCCGAGTGCCGGAAAAAGTTCCACGACGCAGTAGATCGAAGTTTTTACGACGCCATCAATCATTACTTACCCGTCAGGCATAATGTCAAGTCTTTCCTCAATCAATCTTTCCTCAATTAATGATTATAATAGTGCTCCATATCGTTACCAGCAAGGCGGCAGCATGCGTCAAACATTTATTTTGCCCGGCTACTCCATCATGGTTATAGTCGTTCCGATTGACATGATTTATCCAGGTATTCCCTACAGAAAACTCCGATAGTGGTTGCTCTGTCAGCACCTGTCTTAATGGGCAATGAGAGGATAATGGACGAAACAATCACCCCCTGAAGAAAAAGGCTCTTCCATTTTTAAACACCTGAAAAAATATCAGACAAAAGGTTCCTTCGGCTAACATGAGGCAGATAAACATCTCAAAAGGACTTGATATCCCGATAGGCGGAAAGCCATCGCATACGGTGACAAGCAGCAGACCGTTAAGCCATGTGGCCCTCGTCGGTGATGATTACCCCGACATGAAACCAACCATGCTGGTCAGCGTCGGCGAGCGTGTCACCTGCGGCCAACCTTTGTTGACAGACAAGAAGAACGCCGGAGTCACCTTCACCGCCCCCGGCAGCGGCGAAGTTGTCGCTATTCATCGGGGTGCCAAGCGCAGGTTTGAATCTCTGGTCATCCGGCTTGAAGGCGATGAGATGCTCACCTTTTGTCCTTCCGAAAGCAATCCGGATGATACAGACCCGCAAGATCTGCGAAGACTGCTTATCGATTCTGGTCTCTGGTGCGCGCTCAGGACCAGGCCCTATGGCAAGATACCAGCCATTGACACGGTCCCGGCCTCTTTATTTGTCACGGCCATCGACACCTCCCCGCTGGGACCTGATATGGAGGGAATTATTGCCCGTGCTGAAACTGATTTTCTGAGCGGTCTCAAAGCACTTGCCAGATGCCTTGGCGTCCCTGTCTACCTCTGTCAGGCAGTAGAACAGCAGATCGTCGAGGTCGCAATTTCCGGTATCGAGCAGATCGGTTTTGCCGGTCCCCATCCGGCAGGCCTGCCTTCAACCCATATTCATTTTCTCGACCCGGTGCATGAAAACAAAACGGTCTGGCATCTGGGAGCGCAGGACGTCATTGCCATTGGCGCCCTTTTTCGCACCGGCTCGCTTCACACCGATAGGATTGTGGCGCTCGCCGGACCAGCCGTCAAGGAACCCAGGCATATACAAACCCGGCTTGGTGCCTGTATTGGCGAACTCTGCGACAAGGAATTGGCAGGTGCTCAGCTCAGGGTGATATCGGGCTCGGTACTGGATGGTCGGCGGGCGGATGACATCCGCGGTTTTCTCGGCCGTTATCATCAGCAGATCAGCTGTCTGCCCGAAGGAACCGGAAGGCAATTTTTTGGCTGGCTTCGGGCCGGCGGCAACCGCTTTTCCATCACCAAGGCCTTTTCGTCATCATTCAAAAAGCCAACTATTTTACCCTTTGACACCGCTGCCTGGGGCGGGAATCGGGCCATCTTTCCTCTCGGCACCTACGAGAAGGTAATGCCGCTTGATGTTATTCCCGTCTACCTCCTGAAAAGCCTCGCTTCCGGTAACACGCAAAAAGCTAAGGAACTTGGCTGTCTTGAGCTGGTGGAGGAAGATCTCGCTCTTTGCTCCTACGTCTGCCCCGGCAAGAACAACTTCGGCCCAATGCTGCGAGAAACCCTTTCAACAATCGAAAAAGAAGGTTAACCACGAGCGGTCTGAACAATGAAATTACTGAATAAATTCTTTCTCGACATAAAGCCGCTCTTTGTCAAAGGTGGTAAATTTGAGCGGCTCTACCCGCTCTACGAGGCGACAGACTCGTTTCTCTTCTCAACGACGAAATCGACACAAGCTGCACCGCATGTTCGGGATGCCATTGACCTGAAACGGGTCATGACCTTCGTGATTTTTGCCCTGGTACCCTGCACCGTCATGGCGCTGTGGAATACCGGCTATCCAGGCCAACACTGCCCTGGTAGCAATGGGCGCAGTGCCTGGGGGCTGGCGCGGTGCAATCATGCAGGGGGTTGGCATCGACCCCGGGTCGATCATCTCAAATATCGTACATGGATCGCTCTATTTTCTCCCGATCTACATCGTCACCGTGGTGGTCGGCGGTATCTGGGAAACACTGTTCAACCTGATCCGGGGGCACGAATTTTCTGAGGCTTTCCTGGTAACCAGCCTGCTTCTCCCGCTGACGCTGCCGGCAACTATCCCGCTCTGGCAGGTTGCCGTCGGCGTCAGTTTCGGGGTCGTTTTTGCCAAAGAGGTATTTGGCGGGGTCGGCAAGAATTTCATGAACCCGGCACTCGCCTGTCGTGCCTTTATCTATTTTGCCTATCCGGCCCAGATGACCGGCGACAAGATATGGACAGCGGTTGACGGCCTGAGCAGTGCCACGCCGCTCGGCGTCATGGCGCAGACCTCATCACAAAACCCGATAGCAGCACTTGACATCACCTGGTATCAGGCCTTTATTGGAACCATACCGGGATCAATGGGCGAGACCTCGACCCTGGCCTGCCTGCTTGGAGCCGCCCTGCTGCTCATTACCGGCATTGCCTCCTGGCGCATCATGCTGTCCATGCTGATCGGCGCTGTCGCCACCGTACTCTTTTTCAACATGCTCCCGGAACCGACCGACCCGCTCTATGCTATCCCGGTACACTGGCACCTGGTACTCGGAGGCTTTGCCTTTGCCCTTGTCTTCATGGCAACGGACCCGGTCTCCGGGGCACAGACCCCGGCCGGCCAATGGATGTACGGTATCCTCATCGGTTTCCTGTCAATCCTGATCAGGGTTGCCAACCCGGCCTATCCCGAAGGAGTGATGCTGGCAATCCTGATGGGTAATGTCTTCGCCCCGCTTTTCGATTACTTCGTCATTCGCGCCAATGTAAAAAGAAGGATACTTCGTCATGGCTGAAGAACACCCGCTTAAACCATTTTACTCAGTGCTGGTTCTGGCCTTTGCCTGTTCGGCGCTGGTTGCGGCCGCAGCGGTTGGTCTGCGACCGCTCCAGGAAGCCAACCGCAGCCTTGACCAGAAAAAGAATATCCTGGTTGCGGCCGGCATCTACCAGAAAAACAAGCCGGTTGCCGAACAGTTCAAGCCGATTGAGACCAGAATTATCAATCTTGAATCAGGAGTCTTTGTCGACCCGGACAAAGTCGACCCGGCCTCCTTCAACCAGCTTGCGTCAACGCTGTCGGACAATACCAGCAAAGAACTGGACAAGAGCAGCGACATCGCCGGAATCCGGCGGCTTGAGAAATATTCACTGGTCTACCTGGTAAAGAAAAACGGAAAAACAGACGCAATCGTCCTGCCGGTTCGCGGAAAAGGGCTCTGGTCAACATTATATGCCTATGTAGCAATAGATGCCGACCTTACCACGGTTCGCGGTGTCTCTTTTTATGAGCATGGAGAAACCCCCGGCCTTGGTGGAGAAGTTGCCAACCCGCGCTGGGAAAAACGCTGGCAGGATAAAAAACTTTTTTCGCCGCAGGGTGAGATGCAATTTGATGTGGTAAAAAGCGGTACCCGGAGCAGCCCTGAAAACGCCGTTTACCGGGTAGACGGGATCTCCGGAGCAACCCTTACCACCCAGGGGGTGGACAGGCTGATGCGCTTCTGGTTCGGTCAGCACGGCTTCCGGCCGTTTTTTGAAGAGGTAAGGAAACAGGGAGGCGTCAATGGCTGAAACACACAAGGAACTGCTTTTTCGCTCGATATTCAAGCGCAATCCCATCGCCCTGCTGGTGCTCGGCATCTGTTCCGCCCTGGCGGTCACCGGGCAGATGTCGACGGCACTCGTTATGGCCATCTGCGTGACGCTGGTTACCGCCTTTTCCAGCCTGACCATCAGCATTGTACGATTCCAGATTCCCAACACCGTTCGGATCGGCATCCAGATCATGGTCATAGCCACACTGGTCATCATCATTGATCAAATTCTCAAGGCTTTCTTTTACGAGCTGTCCAAGCAGCTTTCCATTTTTGTCGGGCTGATCATTACCAACTGCATTGTCATGGGACGTGCCGAAGGATATGCCATGTCCAACCCCCCCATCTCCAGTTTCATTGACGGTATCGCCAACGGTCTTGGCTATGGCTTCGTCCTGATGACGATCTCTTTTATTCGTGAGCTCCTCGGCTCCGGAACCCTCTTCGGTGTCGAAGTCCTGAAGCTGGTGACCAACGGCGGCTGGTATGTACCAAACGGCATGCTTGTCCTGCCGGCCAGTGCTTTTTTCCTTATCGCCTTGCTCGTCTGGGTAATACGGACCCTCGATCCGGAACAGCAGGAGACGAACTGATGCACTATCTTGACATTATTTTCCGATCCGTTTTCATAGAGAATCTGCCGCTCAGTTTCTTTCTGGGGATGTGTACCTTTCTTGCTATTTCCAAGCAGGTTAAAGCGGCTCTGGGGCTCGGTCTCGCTGTGCTGGTCTTGACCGCAATCACCGTGCCCCTGAATAATTTTCTGCTCAATACGCTTCTCAAAGCCGGTGCACTTGCCTGGCTCGGTCAGCCGAATATCGATCTGAGCTTTCTCGGCCTGCTCATCTATATCGCCACCATTGCCGCCATTGTTCAGGTTCTGGAAATGGTGCTCGACCGCTTTGTTCCCGCCCTTTATAACACCCTGGGCATCTTCCTGCCCCTGCTGACAGTCAACTGTGCCATTCTCGGAGCCTCTCTGTTCATGGTGGAGCGTGATTACACCTTTCTGGAAAGTGCTGCCTATGGCTTTGGTGCCGGCGGCGGTTTTCTGCTGGCGGTGGTTGCCCTGGCGGGAATCCGCGAGAAATGCGAATACGCGACCCCGCCGAAAGGACTGCGCGGACTCGGTATAACCTTTATTACCGCCGGTCTCATGGCTATGGCCTTCATGGGGCTGGCGGGCATGAGACTCTAGTCCGGAGATCGCTCAATGAACGAAATATTCTATGGCGTCGGTATATTCCTCATTCTCCAGTTTCTCATGGTCCTGCTTATTGTCCTGGCCAAGAAATCATTGTTACCCGATGGGGATATACACATCGTCATAAACGGGACAAAGGAATTGGTGACAAAGCCGGGCGGCAAACTGCTGACCTCGCTTGCCGATCAGGGGATTTTCCTTTCATCAGCCTGCGGCGGCGGCGGTAGCTGTGCGCAGTGCCGCTGCATCGTCACCGAAGGCGGCGGAGCCCTGCTGCCAACCGAGGAAGGGGCAATCACCCGCCGTGAGGCGCGTGAAGGATATCGTCTTTCCTGTCAGGTACCGGTCAAACGGGACCTGAAAATCGAAGTACCGCCGGAAATGCTCGCAACGAGAAAATGGCAGTGCCGCGTCAAGTCAAATGAAAACGTGGCGACGTTTATCAAGGAACTGGTCCTGGAACTGCCGGAAGGTGAGCAGGTTGACTTCAAGGCCGGCGGCTATATCCAGATCGAGGTGCCTCCGCACGAACTGGACTACCAGAGTTTTGATATTGACGGCCGTTTTCTTGGTGACTGGAAAAAATTCAAGATGTTTCAGTACAAATCGCATGTATATATACCGGTCACCAGGGCCTATTCGATGGCCAACTACCCCGGAGAGAAAGGCATAATCAAGCTCAACGTGCGTATCGCCAGCCCTCCTCCGGGGCAGGTCGCGGCTCCTCCCGGACAGGTATCCTCCTATATTTTCAATCTCAAACCGGGAGACGAGGTCACCATTTCGGGACCGTTCGGTGAGTTCCTGATCGAGGAAGGCGGGGAGGAAATGGTCTATATTGGCGGGGGAGCCGGCATGGCACCCCTGCGAAGCCATATTTTCGAGCTTTTCAAGCAGGAAAAGACCGGGCGCACGGTTTCCTACTGGTATGGAGGCCGATCAATGAAAGAGGTCTTTTACCAGGAAGAATTCGAGGAGTTGGCGGCAAGACACGAGAACTTTACTTTCCATCTCGCACTTTCTGAACCGCTGCCCGAGGATAAGTGGACGGGTCACACCGGCTTCATCCACCAGGTCCTCTATGATCACTACCTGAAAGATCATCCGGCGCCTGAGGACATCGATTACTATGTGTGCGGCCCACCGATGATGCTCTTTTCTGTCATGAAGATGCTCGAAGATCTCGGCGTTGAACGCGAGAATATCCATTTCGACGATTTCGGCTGAGAGGCCAGAGGAGTTGTACCATGAACCTGTTCATCGCCACCCTTCTTGTCACCTTCCCGCTGTTTTTCTGCGCTGCTCTGCTCGTTAACTCCTGCAGGAAAGGAAGCGGAAAGACCGGTCACGGCCATTGCCAGCAGAGTAGCGGCGGTGCGGGCTGCAGCTGCTCGGCCGCGGTCCAGCAAATTATTCAATCGGCCGATAAAATTCGCTGAGCAGCAACTCCGCGATGGCAGGAAATCCTTCAAAAAAATCGCTGATGTTCTCAGTATCACCGAACACGTAGCCAAAATAGATGGTATCCAAACGGTTGAGAGTTTCATCGTCTACAAGGGATTCAACCTGAAAGTTCCATACATATTGTAAAATATGTTCCGGGAAAAAAATGGCGGCCTTGGCTGTAGTTTTGCGGATCAGGACGAACAGCAGGCGGGCGCAGGCTTTACCAACTCGTGAACGCGGGGTTATCAGATCTGTGCGTTGACCAGAGCACCAAAGTGGATCACCGGAACAGTACTATTTGCCGCGGCTACTGCTGTTTTTAGCTGCATAAGACAGCCTGAGCAGCTTGTCGTGATCACCTCCGGCTGCAGGGCCAGTATCTTTGTCACCAGATCGTCCCGGATACGTGCAGACAATTCCGGGGCACCGATATGAAATAATCCCCCCTGCCCGCAGCACTGCGGCCCATCCGTCAGCTCAACAAGCTCCACACCCGGCAGGCGGCGCAGAACAGATCTCGGCTCTTCGGTGATAGTTCTTCCATGGCGCATATGGCAGGGATCATGATAGAAAACCTTCAGCGGTCGACCGCTCTTCGCAGCCATATCCTGATCCTGAAGCAGGTTCTCGACAAAACAACAGATTTCAACGACACGTGCGCTGACCAGCTCGGCTCGAGCCTTCCAGTCAGCATCTCCCTCAAGCAAATCCTTATAGTCTGCAAGCTGAGCGAAACATGAAGCACATGATACCAGTATCGGGCCGTCTCCCTGTTCGAGCACGCTGATATTTTTCTTTGCCAGCTGACGCGCCTCCTCGGGATGACCCGAGGCATAGGTGGCCAGGCCGCAGCACCCCAGTCCGTCAGGGATTTTCAGTTCATAACCATAGCCGTGCAAAAGCTGCCGGATACTATTGGATATATCAGGGTAGAGATAGCGTGCCGCACAGCCGGGGAAACAGACCAGATCTTTCTTAGCTGCAGTTGCTGGCGTGGTCGGAGGAAGGGCTGCGCTGTCTTGTCGCGGAAGCACTGACGATCCGCCAAACATGGCGAGTCGGAGCCGCAAACCACTGGCCGCCGGAAGTCGGTCGAAAAGGAGCTCTGCAGCCCTGCTGCCGAGAACCCGGACAGCTCCCAATAATTCAGGATGGTTGAGGACCTTTCGTGCCAGAAACTTCTGGTAGCCGTGTTCACCATACATCAGCGAAAAATCGCTGCGGGCGGCAACAACATCAGCAGGAATATCCAGCTTGCTGGGGCAGACCTGGGAACACGCCCCGCAGAGCAGACATTTTGCATAGATATCCTCAAATACCGGTCCGGGTTGATCATCCTTGAATACCTCGGCAAGGTGTCTCTTGCCCCGGGCACTGTATATCTCATTTCCGCTGGCACGATAAACCGGACAGACGGCAGTACAGGCCCCGCATTTGGCACACCTTTTTGGCATTACCGTTCCTGCTTCAGACTTTCGCTCATGCATCTATTTCGCCCACAGAAGATAGGCCTTGATAAACGAATCGAGACGACCGTCAAGCACGGCATCAACATTGCCCATCTCATGTTCGGTTCGGTGATCCTTTATCATTCTATATGGTTGCAACACATAGGAGCGTATCTGGCTGCCCCAGCCAATCTCTTTCTTGTCACCATGCAGGTTTTGTTTCTCGTCGGCCTGACGACTCTTTTCCAGCTCGTAAAGCTGGGCCGTCAGCATTTTCATGGCCGTATCCTTATTTCGATGCTGAGAGCGTTCATTCTGGCATTGTACGACGATCCCGGTCGGCAGATGGGTTATGCGAATGGCGGAGTCGGTCTTGTTGACGTGCTGGCCGCCGGACCCGCTTGAACGGTAAGTATCAATACGCAAGTCCTTCTCATTTATATCCACCTGCACCGTATCGTCCAGTTCCGGCATGACCATTACCGAAGCGAAGGAGGTGTGCCTTCTACCGCTGGCATCAAAAGGGGAAATACGGACAAGTCGGTGTATACCGAGTTCCGAACGCAGGTAACCATAGGCATATTTGCCCCTGAAGTAGACAGATACGCTTTTTACTCCGGCCTCATCGCCGGCCAGATAATCGATGATATCGGTTTTCAGCCCTTTGTCTTCAGCCCAGCGTAGATACATGCGCAGCAATATATCTACCCAATCCTGTGCCTCGGTACCGCCGGCTCCGGCATGAATGGAAATGATGGCATTACTGGCGTCGTGCTCACCACTGAACATGCATTCAAGTTCAGTGTGGTCGATAGCATCTTCCATCGCTGTCAGGCTTTCGGCAACCTCCCGTTCAGCCTCGATGTCACGCTCTTCAACAGCCATCGCCAAAAGCAGCTCAGCTTCTTCGATCTCACGCCAGGCGCGTTCCCAATTTTTGATGATATCCTGCAACTGGCCAAGCTGTTTCTGAACTTTCTGGGCATCATCGCCATTGCTCCAGAAATCAGGAGCCATGGTCTGGCGTTCCAGTCGTTCAACTTCTTCTTTTTTCCCGGCTAAGTCAAAGATGCTCCTTGAGAGCCAGCATCCTTGTTTTCATCTCGTTAAGTTTCTGAAACGATACCGCTGAACCAGTTTCCTGTGCCATCCGTCTACTCTTCCTGTTAGCTTGATTATATATTTTGATTAAGATTCGATGCCTGTCTTGCTGCCGCATCTTCTCAGATTACAATAACCGTCTTCCTGGCCGCCTGGACCGCATCATTGCTGCCAGGCCGATAAAAAGTGCCAACGCCAGGCAAATGGGGGCAAACAGATAGCCCCATTGGACAAATAGTGTTCTTCCTTCCATTAATGGAACATCGACCGTTTTTGACCACCTTGAAAAGATTTCAGATTCACTCTGAACCCTTCCCAATGGGTCTATCAGGCCGGAAATACCGGTATTGGCAGAACGAACCACACTCCGTCTGGTCTCCACTGCACGATAAACAGTCATTGCCCAACTTTGATAGGGGGCACTCGATTTACCATACCAGGCATCATTGGTCAAATTGATCAGAACATTCGCCCCATTATTCACCCAACTACGGCTGATACCTGCAAATATTGATTCAAAACAGATAAGGACTCCGGCTCTAATGTCACCGGCTACAAGCGGATCCTCTATACGACCCGGGGTAAAACTCCCGACCGCTTCCACGAGCGGAGATAAAAAGAACAGGTAATTGCTGAGCGGAACATACTCGCCATAGGGCACCAGATGCGATTTGAAGTATAACCCGCTCACTATCCCGTCCGGCCCCATCAGTAAAGCGCTATTGTAATATCTGATCAACCGCTGCTTCTGATCCTGTTCTACTTCATACCACGGAGCCCCGGTCAGAAGGTACAGCTTTGTTCTTCCGAACAAAATCCACAATCGAAAAAAACAATTCATTATTATTCGGATAAAAAGGGAGCGCCGTTTCCGGCCAGAGCAGAAGCGTTGGAGCATCCTTGGCAAGAAGCCGTTGGCTGAGTTCAATATAGCTGTCAACGGTTCGTTTCCTTTCCTCCGGTGACCATTTCCGACCCTGCTCAATATTGCCCTGGACAATTCCA
The DNA here is from genome assembly GCA_963745765.1 of uncultured delta proteobacterium. Lineage (GTDB taxonomy): Bacteria > Desulfobacterota > Desulfobulbia > Desulfobulbales > Desulfocapsaceae > Ww85. The sequence continues at coordinate 167,322 of CAVUYQ010000024.1, forward strand.
ATTATCGCCGAGTCCCCCCCGGTAACCCGTTTTTCCATCGTGTCCCAGCGACTCAGCGAATATCCTCCAATCATAACAGCCAGAAACAGAACAGCAATGACCCCGTAAGAGCGTTGTAACAACGAAAACTTTCCGGCAACAAAAACATGAATCAGACAATTAATCAGTACGATGATAAAGGTAAACCCATAGTGGCCGAAGAGGTCCGCCGCCTGCAGCAGAATAGGCAGTGACCAGAACCCATAACCGATATCCAGCCAGGGAAATCCTGAAAACAGCCAGGAACGAAGCCAGTCAAGACCGACCCAGGCAGATGGAACACCAACAAGAAAGAAAATGAACCCTGCCCGCCGCTCCATTAGGAGAAATCCAATGGAAAAAACTGCCAGGTACAGGCTCATGTAGAAGAGAAGCAGCAGCAGGGCCGGAACAGCGATGTACCAGGGCAGTCCGCCAAATTGGATGAGTACAGGCACGATCCAATAGATCTGCAGCACATAAAAAAACATCCCGGAGACAAGACCTCGACCGAAGGCTCTTTTAAGGTTTCCCGCAGACGATAAGAAACCGAACAGCGGCACCAGGCAGACAAAAAGCAACGGCCAGAAGGAAAATCTGCCGGGTAACGCCATCCAGGCGATAAGCGGGGTTGCAATAAAACCCAGCAGGCGGATAAACCATTTGGTTCTTTTCATGAGGGTACCTTGATTAAGGAGACATCGTTCGAGATCAAGGCATACGAAATTTTTTTGCTGCCGGGTGCCCTGAAATAAATGTCCTGCAAAACGTCTATAATTACTATTTCAAGACTAACATTCCAAGGACATAACCCAGAGATCGGACGAAAAGACGATCACTCAATATAGCCATTACTCCGAGGCTCTTCTGCCCGGGAACAATAATCTTCACTTTTTTTATTTTCCGGTTTCCAGCCACATGGACTATCAGTTCGACATCCCCGACCATCACGAGTCACCCTCAACACCAAGACGACCGAGGGCGTGAATAATAAGACCGCCTATCGATTCATAAGGTCCTTCAGGCAGACTTACTTTCAAGCGTTCTTCGACATCTTCAATATCGACTCTGCCGCGCACCAGCCAGGTCTGCTCATCCATCTGTTCAAAATCATCATCTTCCGTATCTGACTCGTCGTCTATCTCTCCGACAATTTCCTCAAGAATATCCTCAAGGGTCAACAGACCGCGAACTGCTCCAAATTCGTCCATAACGATGGCCATATGAATTTTCTTCTTCTGGAACTCCTTCAGAAGATCGACAATCGGCTTGTCTTCAGGAACCATATATGCCGGATTAAGGAATTCAGTCAGTCCTCCAAATGGCGGTGCACCCTGCTTACAAAGGCGTAAAAGATCTTTTGCATGCAGAATGCCGATAATATCATCGGCATTTTCTTTATATATCGGAATTCGTGTATATCCTTCTCTGATAACAGTCTCGATAATCTCAGAAATCTCAGCAAGAACATCAAAACTTATGATCTCCGCGGCCGGGGTCATGATTTCTGCGGCAAGGGTATCCCTGAAGTCAAAAATGGAGGTGATCATCCGCTCTTCAAGGCTGGATATCAATCCGTGTTCTTCACCTTCCTCGAGCAACTCCTGGATTTCGTGTTCAAGGGCTTCGGTGGTACCGGGTGAACGGTCAAAAAGCAAAAACGCTTTCAACCGCTTAAAAAAAGGAACCTGCTCAGACTCAGCCGAAGATAGTTCGCTATCTTTATTTCCATTCATAGATGCGTGTTTTTAACCAAACAACAATTGAGTCCTATTTCGGGAACGACAGCAAAATGCTGTGGAGCGTGAAAATAGTTAAAGAATTTTTAGGGATATTTGCACGGAAAGTCAAGGGGGAACGCTTTGAAATACTGTCCAAAATGACAATTATCCTCCGTCCTGGCCATATGTTGTTCGCCGATTTTACTTTAATTTATTGGACCGGCTTACTATATTAAAAAGGTTGACCGGTGTTTTCCTGTCATCTTTATAATCACAAACAGCCGTTTCGCTATACCGTATTCAAACATTAAATTTTAATAATTTTCAAGAGGATTAATGTGGAAGGAAAGGTACTCATCGCCAACCGGGGTGAAATTGCCATCCGCATCATGAATAGTTGTCGGGACCTGGGTTTGGAGTATGTTGTTGTCTATACCGATGCTGATAAGGACTCGGAGCATGTGCAACGTAATCGCCTATCCGGACCTGAGCAGAATGGTTGGCGCATTACCAGCTACACGGAACCGAACGATCTATTCGCCGTTGCCGACCATACCGGCTGTACTGCTATCCATCCGGGATATGGCTTTTTTTCCGAGGATTTCCGCTTTGCCCGGCGAGCCGCTAACAGGAGTCGTCCGCTTACATTTATCGGACCCAGCTGGGAGGTAATCAAAAATCTCGGTGACAAGATCAATACCAAGCGGGTGGCCAATCAACTTGGTATTCCAACCATCCCGGGTACCGATGCACCTATTTACAACGAGATGGAAGCTGAGGAGATTGCCCTCAGCCTGCTCGAAAAACAGCGAGAGGAGGGCATCGCGGACCCATCCATACTCGTCAAGGCCGCAGCAGGCGGCGGCGGCATGGGTATCGAGGAAGTAACGGAAATAGAACATTTTCGACGCATCTATCGGCAATTGAAAAATTACGCCAAACGGCAGTTCGGTGATGGTGGTGTACTTATTGAACAATGTCTGCGTGACTATAATCACCTTGAAGTTCAACTTCTCTGCTCCAGATATAGTGAACGGATACATTTCAGTTCCCGGAACTGCACCATCCAATCGACCGGCAGACAGAAACGGGTGGAGGCGGCACCGGGGTTTCACGCCTCCTGTTATACCTACGATTTTGACGAGCAACAGGTGCTGGACCAGATTGTCGATTACTCTTTGCGGCTGGCCGAGCATGTCAGTTACGACAATGTCGGCACCTGGGAGTGGATTGTCAGTCGACAGGGGAAACCATATCTGCTGGAGGTAAACACCCGGATCCAGGTTGAAAACGACATATCAGCTCGGATCAGCTACCTGAACAATGAGCACCCGAACCTTATCAGGGAACAAATCAGGCTTGCCCTCGGTGAACGGATAGGTTTTAAGCAGCAAGATATCATGTTCCGCGGTGCCTCCATTGAACTTCGAATAGTCGCTGAAGATACCAAACGAGGTTTTGCCCCGTGGATTGGGACCATCACTGATTTTGCTTTTCCGGATCATGACTGGTCTGCTGTCTATTCGCACGTGCCTTCTGACCGTCCTTATACGATTCCGAGTGATTTTGACCCCAACCTGGCACTTGCCCTGGTCTGGGCTGACACCATGGATGAGGCAAAAAAGCGGGCCGCAGCTTTCATAGACGAAACGTCGATTAAGGGTGAAGATTCACGCGGCGGGCCGATAATTACCAATCTCGACTATCTTAAAGAAAACCTGGATCGGTTGCTTACCTTCTGATCCATTTATAGACGCTACCGGTTTTATGAAGGAACAACTCAAACAACTACAGAAAATCGATGAGAGAATCAATTATCTCATCCAGTTAAAGGATTATTCCAACTGGGGAAACCTTGGCGGATTCAAGACCAGTTGCGAACGACTCAGGCAGTCCATTTACGATTTCACTGAGGAACAGATTAGCCGTGAGATCCGTAAACTGCACGAATCAATCAGTTTCCTTGAAGAGCGTGCGGAAGAACAGCTCACGCCGATGGAACGCGTCCGGATCGTCAGAAGTATCCAGCGCTTTAGCCTGAAGGATATTCTTGAAAATGTCTACGACGATTACACTGAACTGGGCGGCGAGGAGGATGCCAATATCGATCCGGCAATGATATGCGCCAAGGCCACGCTCACCAGGAAAGGTAAAAAAAAGCCCTATACGCTTACCGTAATGGTCATCGGCCAGGAAAGCGGTCACGGGGAAGAATTTCGCAACGGCGGCTCATGTAAGCCTGAAGGAAATGAAAAAGCCCTGCGTTACATGAAAGTTGCAGAGACCGAGGGCATTCCTATCCATTTCTACATCTTCACCCCGGGCTCCTATCCGGTCGAAGAATATCCCGGGGCGGCCCAGCAGATTGCCCGCAATCTCTATGCTCTCACCAAACTCAGGGTTCCGACCGTTTCCTTTATCTCGGAAGGAGGCTCGGGCGGAGCCGAGGCAATCGGCTTGAGCGATTATCGTATGATGGCCAGTCACGGTTATTATTCGGTTATTTCTCCCGAAGGGGCTGCGGCCATTGAAGGGCGGATAACCGAAGGCAACAAGGTCCCGCGCGAACTCATCGAGGTATGTGCCGACCGGTTGCGCCTTACTGCGCTCGATAATCTCAATCACGGCATCATTGACAGCATTATTAAGGAGCCGCCGCTTGGCGCGCGGAGGGATGATTTTTCCTTTTTCGCAAAACTGCGAACCGAGATGATCAGAGCCACCGACCGCGTGGTCCTGTCCGCCAAGAGCTTTAAATCCTTTCGGACCTGGGAAATCGGTCGGAAAAAGGCAAAACAGGAGAGCCAGGAACTCAACGTGGCAATATCCTGGCATTTAAGCAACGATGAAACCATTCGCCTGATACGGCAGCGTTCCCGGAAATATCTCGGTATGGCGACTCACGGTTTTGCCGGACAACCCGAAGCCGAGCAGTCTCTGTATCGCCAGGCCAGGATTTACAGCGAGCAGGTCTATTACACTCTGCGCTACGACATTCTGAAAAACCATAAAAAATACGTCCACAAACTACTCAACGACGTTTCCGGTGAAGGCTCCGTTATGGTTAAACGGTTATCCGAACCAGTCCGGAAAGTCATCAGGTATCTATCGGGACAGACTAAAGAGAATCGCACCAGACTGATTACCTACGGAACCAATGGCCAGAACCGCCAGAGTGATATTCAGAGAACAGACCCGCTTGAGCTAACCGATACCTATACCAGCCCGCTTGCCAATGAAGACCGGACCGTGACCTGTCCGAACGCTGATACACAAGGCTGTCTGGATCTCTGGGTACCTGACCTTTACAGCGAATTCGCCGGTGTCTGCGAGACATGCGGTCATCATTTCCCGCTGGAATATCAGTGGTATCTGAAAAACATTTTTGATCCCGGCTCGATTCGGCTGTTCAATACGCACCTGACCGCTCAGAACCCGCTTGCTTATACCGGTTTTTCAGAGCGGCTGCAGAAGGCCAAGGACAATACGGGACGGAAGAGCGCAAACATGACATTTTCGGCCAGTATTGATGGTATAGAGATTGTCACCTCACTGCTCTATTCCGACTTCAGGAACGGTACTGTCGGTTCCACTGAAGGGGAAAAATTTGTCCAGGCCTGCAAGCTGGCGCAACGGAAAAAACGGCCGCTTCTTGCCTATGTGCATAGTACCGGCGGTATCAGAATCCAGGAGGGCACCCTCGGGGTCATCCAGATGCCCAAATGCACCATGGCGGTGAGGGAATATATTGATTCCGGCGGACTCTACATCGTTGTCTATGACAACAACTCGTACGCCGGCCCGGTGGCCTCATTTCTCGGTTGCTCACCGTACCAGTTCGCCATCAGGTCGTCACGGATCGGTTTTGCCGGTCCCCGTGTAATCAGAGAAACAACAGGCGTCGAAATACCACCCGACTACCACTCGGCCAGAAATGCCCTGCGGCGCGGCCATATCCAGGGCATATGGGATCGTCGTGATTTCAGAAGAAATCTGTATAAGGCACTGATGACCATGGGAAGTCCGAGTCTTTATTACCGCTGAGACAAGGCAAAAAGCCCGGTGGAAACAGATCAGGTGTGATAGAAATAACTGTCACGCCTGTCCTTCACGCAATTCCCGATCAGCACGCCGGTATGACTCGATACTGCCAATATCAAACCGTCCCGCATCAAGCCGGAAAGCCTCAACTTTTTCCTGTTGACATAAATAGTCAATAAAATGGCCCGGTGCATCGTGATTTGCCGATGTCTGTAAAAAGGAATCAAGAACAGGCCATACCGACGGCTGGAAAAAATAGAGCGGCGGAGATATCCAGTGAGAAACCGGGTGGGCGGGTTTTTCGTGCAGTCTCACGACCCGGTTACGGTGGTCTAACTCCAGGACACCGGTTTTCCGAAGATTTTCAATATTTTTTTCAGGCAAGGCGACGATATAATGACGGTCGCTGCTCAGAAACGTTTCCAACAACGGGGCAAGAGAAAACCGGTAAATGTTATCACCGCCTGAAACCATTATGCCCGATGGTCGTCCAATCATTTTCAGGGCCAGTTGAAGATCTCCAGCGGCCCCCAGTCGATTCTCATTATCTGTCGTTTTATCGTTGTGAACATGGACCGCTATACTGCCGAAACTACCGGTTGCCTGATGATCGTCACGCCAGTCTTTGAAGTGATCAAAAAATCGGTCGTTACTGACGATGTGAATAGAGCAAATGTCAGGCATCGCCATGATCTGATCGAGTAAATAGTCCAGAACCGGTTTTCCGGCAACCATGAGAAGCGGCTTGGGAAAATGTTTCGTCAGCGGATACATGCGGGTGGCAAAACCCGCACACAGGATAACGACATTCATATAAACCGTACTCCGTCATCCGACTGAGCCAGGTAAACAGCCACCTGACCGGCAACTTCAGGGTGAAGCTGCTGATAGGATAATTTAATATTTTCAACAGCCACAGCTGCATGGGCCGGTTTGACAAAACCGACGACGCAGCCGCCAAAACCGCCCCCCATAAAACGCGAGCCAAAAACACCATCGGCGGAACTGACAATCTGCTGCAGGTCGCAAATAGCCTGGACGCCACACTCGTATTGATCGATTGAGCTCATGCACGATTCGCTCATCAGTTCACCGAATTTCTCAATTAAACCACCCTGCCAGGCGGCGACACCATCGACAACGCGCCGGGATTCATTGAAAAAATGAGTGGCACGCCTGCTGATGCAGGGTTCCAGGCTGCCACCGTATCGCCGGAAGTCCGCGGCATCGACATCCGATAATATACCCGCAGGATCCTTGCCGCTCATGCGGGAAAGCTGCTGAGCCGCCTGCCGGCACTCATCAACCCGTGAATTGTATCCAGAAGTAGTGAGTTCCCGGGAATATCCTGAATAGGCGACGATGATCCGGTAATATTTGTTTCCCAGCCGGTCAGGCAATGGTACGACATTCTTGTCCTTCGTGTCGATGTGCAGTAGGCACCCACGCCGCCCGAAAACTATACTGGCCTGGTCAAGGATGCCATTGTTGAGGCCAATGTACCTGTTTTCTGCTACACGGGTCAGGTGTACATATTCCCAGGGCTCAATAGCAAGCTCATTGACCGCTGCAAATCCATGCAGATAGGCGAGTAATACCGATGCTGATGAACTCAGACCGCAACCGGGCAGCATGCCGTCCACAAGGCCGACAAGCCCTTTTGTAATCACATATTTCTCCTGCAGCGCCCGGACTGCAGCCCATGGGTAAATGCCCCAGAAACTGCCGGTAGAATCGGGGATATCCCGAACGTCGAATTTTACTTTCCCGGGGTAATTTTTGCTGCGCAATCTGACCTGCCCGTCAACAGCCGGAGAAAAAGCCATCAGGGTACAGGCATTAATCGTCATGCCCAGAACCGGTCCTCCCTGGTGGTCTATATGGGCACCGAGCGGGCAGATTCGATACGGTGCGGCAATCACCCTGACCTTATCCGGTTCAATCTCTTCCTCGCAGGAAAAGACATTTACCAGTTTCTCTTTTTCCTGCAGCAAGTCTGGAAATTCCAATGCTGTCACCTCATGACACTATTTTCTTACAGACCATGCACGGATGGTACCATGGCCAAAGGAGATACCATTCTCGATATCGATTTCAGACAAATTTCTATCCACGGCCGCGTCGGACAAGACAACCACGGATAACACCAGAAAAGCGCAAACCTTTACCCGCATGCTGTTATTGTGCAGATGATTGGCTTTTCGTCCAACGGATTAGAAGGTTATTATCTGGTACCCCTGCCTGATATAACTTTCAAGTGACGGGTGTCCCATCATATCCCCGGCTACCCTGAGGCCCTGCTCCTCTGCATCATGAAGACTGCCGAGCTTGCTCGCGCAGGCCTTACAGACACAATCAATCAGCCCCTGCTGTTTCACTTTCCCATACAGGGCGGCAAATGGTGCCTCGGCATCTTTAAAAGCGGATACCAGTTTCACCGCTCCTCCCTCGATCACCACCTTTACCTCATACCCTTTCTCCTTGAAATCAAGAGCATAGAGAAGCACATGCGAAAAGCACATCATCTCCGGATTATAGGTTATCAATACAACTTTTTTCATTGTTTTCCCCTTCCCTGGCTTTTATGCGTTCCACCTTTACCGAGAGTGCGGCGGAAACGGTTGTCAGCAGTAAAAAATCATGTAACTGGTGAGAAGTCTATCAAATTTTCATACTACCAGATAAAAGTCCGGTTATCGATCCCGGGAACAGATCTACGAAACAGCCCTGTTCTATGTTCCTGGTCCTGGAGCTGCTGAGGACAGGAATGCACCAGGCGGATTTATACATTCCGGTTCTTTCTGCCTTGTTGACCGTAAAAGCCGGGGCCAGCCGGTGGATAAAATCGTGATTCTCCGTCGCACCCTATCAGACAATATAATGCGGACAATCCGTACCTTTTCATACGGCTGCCTTTAAAGTATCTTTCATCTTAGCTGTAAATGCTTAAGGTATTCCGCTGAGTCGTTGTTGGCCCCACCTTTTCAGGTTAATTATTGAAAGAAAATTTTTTAGTGCGGCACTTCCAGCATAGAGAAAATACACTTTATACGGTGATTACCATTGTTTCAACGGCTGCAATGTTCATGAAATATTGGTGTTGCATCAATTCGTTATTACTCAGTTCATAATGGACTGACTACCTTTGAGAGGAGTGAACATGTCGAGTAATTTTGGAACATTATTTCATGTTTCGACCTATGGAGAGTCGCATTGCAAAGCCGTGGGTGTTGTTATTGACGGCTGCCCGCCAGGATTCAGGCTGAGCGAAACCGATATACAGAAACAGCTTGACCGGCGACGCCCCGGCCAGTCCAAGTTGACCACCGACAGGCAGGAGCAGGATCAGGTGACTATTCTTTCCGGCACTGAAAACGGCATCACCCTCGGCAGTCCCATCGCTCTGAAGGTGAACAACAAAGATCAGCGGCCCGGAGATTATGGTGACATGGAGACCATCCCCCGCCCCTCTCATGCCGATTATACCTATATGGCTAAATACGGTATCAAATCATCCTCCGGCGGCGGCCGGTCGAGTGCCCGCGAAACCATTGGAACGGTAGCCTCCGGTGCCGTTGCAGATAAACTTCTCAAGGAATTGTACGGCATCGAGATTATCGCCTGGGTAAGCGGAGTCGGTCCCTATGAAACCGCGCCTGTCGACCACAAAACGATCTCAAGGAAAGAGGTCGACAGTACCGATCTTCGCTGTCCCGACCCGGAAATATCAGGGAAAATGCGCACTTTGATCATGTCCCTGAAAGATCAGGGAGACTCAACGGGCGGTATCGTTTCCTGTGTTATTCGAAACGTCCCCGCCGGACTGGGTGAACCGGTGTATGAAAAACTCGAGGCCAAACTGGCCCAGGCAATGCTCGCCATCCCTGCTACAAAAGGATTTGAGATTGGTTCCGGGTTTGCGGGAACAAGGCTGAAAGGGTCTGAGCACAATGATCCTTTTGTCCCGAAAGAGGCGCGACTCGGCACGACTTCCAACAACTCGGGAGGAATCCAGGGTGGCATTTCCAATGGCGAGACTATTTATTTCCGAGTTGCCTTCAAACCTCCAGCTACGATCTCCCTTCCCCAGAAAACAGCAAATTATCAGGGAAAACCGGTGACCCTGCAGGCTAAGGGGAGGCATGACCCATGCGTTGTGCCCCGTGCCGTGCCGATTGTTGAATCCATGGCCGCCCTGGTGCTCATGGACATGGCCCTGCGTCAGGCGGCCCGCACCAGCGTGCGGCCGATCCGTTGATCGGGGAACAGATAAAAAAATAGACATGGCAAAATGGCTCCACCTCTGATAGAATGAGGAGTTTTGTGAAATAATATACGCGCAAGCACTGTTCAGGCAGCATCATGGTCCCGGACAGCCTGCAGACTGGCTTATTTATGACTCCGAAACAAACCATATTCAGTTCCTATCTCGACAAATTCTCACCGCCGGTCGGGCTCTTTCTGCTGATCCTGTCAATCATCATAGGTGCCGGCACCGGTCTTGCGGCAGTACTTTTCATCAAGCTGATTGCCGCCATTCAGAGTTTTAGCTACACCACTCTTCCGGAATATCTGCCAGCTCTTGGCAATCTTGTCTATCTGATCGTTCCGATAATAGGCGGTCTGCTTGTCGGACCGTTGATTCTCTTCGCCAAAGAGGCAAAAGGTCATGGGGTGCCGGAGGTCATGCAGGCCCTCATTCTCCGGGGTGGCCGGATCAGGGCGCGGGTGGCCGCGGCCAAGATTCTGGCCTCGGCCCTCTGCATCGGGACGGGTGGCTCGGCCGGTCGGGAAGGTCCGATCATACAGGTCGGATCCGCCCTCGGTTCAAGTCTCGGCCAGATTCTGCGCCTTTCCGACGCGCGTATCAGAAACCTGGTCGGTTGCGGTGCAGCGGCCGGTATTGCCGCCACATTCAACGCACCGATAGCGGGGGTGATCTTTGCCATTGAGGTTCTCATGGTAAACCTCAATGTCCGCTCCTTCGGCAATGTGGTGATCGCCGCTGTCTCATCTTCCATCGTCAGTCGCTTTTTCCTCGGGACTCAGCCAGCCTTATCGATTCCGATTCATTCTCTTGGTTCCCCTGTTTCGCTGATCTTTTACCTTGTTCTCGGTCTTCTCTCGGCCCTCGTGGGCATCATGTTCATCAGGATGCTGAACAGGGCGGAAATTATCTTTGATGACTGGAAGTTCCCCCAGGTCTACAAACCAGCCATAGGCGCGGCTCTACTGGGCATCAGCGGCGTACTTTTTATGTATCTGCCGTCAGCCAAAGGGATATTCATGCCGTTCATGTACGGATCGGGATTTCCTTTTATTGAAGATACGCTCAATGGAAATGGGTCCTTCTGGCTCCTTTTGCTGCTCGTCTTCCTCAAGCCCATAGCAACGTCATTTACCCTTGGCTCGGGAAACTCCGGCGGCGTCTTTGCTCCCTCGCTTTTTATCGGAGCGGCGCTCGGCGGCTGTTTCGGCACGGCTGTCAAACATTTTTTCCCAGAACTATCAGGTGCTCCCGCCGCCTATGCCCTCGTCGGCATGGCCGCCTTATTTTCAGCCTCCGCTCATGCGCCACTGACTGCCATGCTCATTGTCTTTGAAATGAGCAACGATTATCTGATGATTCTGCCGCTCATGGTTGCCGGTGTTACCGCCTGCTATTTTGCCCAATGGCTGCACCCTGAATCGATTTATACCATGAAGCTGGCCAAGCGGGGCATTCGCTATGCCGATGGGAAGGATATGGACATCATGCAGGGTGTGAAGGTAGAAGAGGTTATGCGCACCCAACTGGTAACCATTAACAAGGACAGGTCGGTTTCAGAACTCATGGCTCTTTTCCAGGAGACCAACCTGCTCGGCTTCCCGGTTATCACCGAAGGGAAGAAACTATGGGGAATCATAACCCTTCAGGATATACACCGGGCCCAGTCCGAGGACAATTTCAACCCGCGTGATATGAAGGTAGCTGACCTGGCCATTGAGGGGCCGATTGCCGTTTTTCCGGATGAGCCTATATGGGTAGCCATCCAGAAGATGTCGCCGCGTGACCTGGCCAGACTTCCGGTCGTTTCCCGTGACGGATCAATGCGTCTGGTCGGCTCTATCAGTCGAAGTGACATCCTTCGCGCCTACGATGTCGGTGTTGTCCGCAAACAACGAGGGCAACTGGAGGAATCGCAGACTACCCTGCGTTCTTCGACCGAAACGGGATTTGTGGAAATCGGCGTCAGTGAGGAAGATTCATGCTGTCACGTACAGGTAAAAAACCTGCCATTGCCTGAACATGTGAATCTTGTTTCGATCAAGCGGGAGGGCAAAATGATCATTCCGCGTGGAAGACACACGCTGGAGCCCGGCGATGTTCTCACGCTGTTCGGCAAACTTGAAGAGATCGATGGTCTGAAAGCCTTCCTCAACTGCCAGCCTATGAAAAAGTAGCTCCCCGGGGAATGCGGGTTAAACACCGAGAAAGTCAATAATCCCCGCAGCCGCATCTCTTCCCTCGGCAATCGCCGTTACCACAAGATCGGCTCCCCGAACAGCATCCCCTCCGGCAAAGATTTTTCCATGCGAGGTCTGATAGGGAAAGAGGGAATTTCCCGTGGCCTTGATTCTTTTTTTGTCGTCAATGGCAACGCCGCATTCAGACATCCATGCTGCCGGACTTGGCCTGAAACCGAAAGCCATGATCACCGCATCTGCCCCAATGACATGCTCTGAGCCGTCAACCTGTTCCGGCCTGCTGCGGCCGGTGCTTTCAGGCTCACCCATCCTGGTCCGGATCACCTGCACACCGGTTACCCTGTTTTTGTCATCAACCAGGATTGAGGTGGGCTGAAGATTCCAGAGAAATTCTACCCCTTCATCCCGGGCATTTTTAACCTCAGTGGCTGAGCCCGGCATATTCTTTTCATCACGCCGATAAGCGCAGATTACCCGTTCAGCCCCCTGGCGCAGGGAGGTGCGCAGACAGTCCATAGCTGTATCACCACCACCGAGAACAATAACACGCTTTCCGGCCAGAGATACATAGGCAGCGCCCTGAAAATCATAATTCCTCTCGTGACAAATATTGCCAATCAAAAAAGGCAGGGCCTCCAGGACGCCGTCGGCATTCTCATTCTCGAAACCGCCCTTGATCGACTCGCTGGCTCCCGTACCTATAAAGACCGCGTCAAAATCATCGAGCAGGGCAGCAAAAGCAATATCGGTGCCAACCTCGGTATTCAGACGAAACTCGATGCCCATATCACTGAAAACCTCGCGGCGCAGCGCCAACACATCCTTGTCCAACTTGAAATCAGGTATGCCGAAGGTAAGCAACCCCCCGATTTCAGGGTAGCGATCAAAAACAACCGGGCTGACCCCGTTTCGTGCCAGTACATCGGCGCAAGCAAGCCCGGCGGGACCGGCACCGATAACCGCCACCTTTTTCCCGGTTATTTCTACCTTTGACAGGTCAGGCCGCCAACCCATCTTAAAAGCGGTATCAACAATATACTTTTCGACACTGCCGATGGTGACGGCGCCAAATTCTTCATTCAGGGTGCAGGCACCCTCGCATAAGCGGTCCTGTGGACATATCCGTCCACACACTTCAGGCAGGCTGTTGGTGAGGTGACAGAGCTCCGCCGCTTCCAGAATCCGGCCCTCACCGGCAAGCTTCAGCCAGTCTGGTATATAGTTGTGCACCGGGCATTTCCATTCACAGTATGGGTTACCGCAGGCAATACAGCGGTCAGCCTGCATACGCATCTGGTTTTCATTGAACAGTTTGTATATTTCAACAAACGATTCTCTTCGTTTGCGTAATGATCTCTTCTGGGGTGTAATCCGCTCAACTTCCAGAAATTGAAAGACATTCTGGTCCATTACTTCTCCTATTGGGACGTCATCAGGAGTTCCGTGGCCGACCTGCCGCGCTTGCCGAGCAGGTCTTCCACCCGCATTCCTTTTGGTTTGACGAGTTTGAATCGATCACTGAATCCGTTAAAGTTTTCCAAAATCATCTCTGCCCGCATACTGCCGGTTTCAGCCTGGTGGGCACTGATAATTCCCCGCAGGTGTTCTTTAAGCATCTGCAAGTCCCTCATGGCTATCAAGTCCACAAGCTCGGGGTTGAGTCTGGCTGCAAATTTGTCGAACTCATCCAGTACATAGGCAAAGCCACCGGTCATTCCGGCCCCGAAATTGACGCCGGTCTCGCCAAGTATGGTTATCACGCCGCCGGTCATATATTCGCAGCCGTTGTCACCAATCCCTTCGACAACCGCCCGACAACCCGAATTCCTTACAGCAAAACGCTCACCGGCACGACCGGCGGCATACAGTTTGCCGCCGGTTGCCCCGTAAAGACAGGTGTTTCCGATAATGACCGATTCATGGGTCTTGTAGGACACCCCGGCCGGCGGCCTGATAACAAGCACGCCGCCGGTCATGCCCTTACCGACATAATCGTTGGCGTCGCCGGTCAGGACGAGCTTCAGCCCGCCCGCGTTCCAGACGCCGAAACTCTGCCCGGCAGTACCATTGAGCTCAACGGTGATAGGGTCATGAATCATTCCCTTATTACCATGGCACTTGGCAATAAGCCCGGAGAGCCGGGCTCCGACGGAACGATCGGTGTTGCGTATCGGCAGATAGCCCCGTCCGCCGCTTTTGTTTTCAACGGCATCGCCGAAACGAGCCAGCAATTCTGTATTTAGACGGCCACTGTCATGGGGAGTATTGCGCTGCAGGTGATGCACGGGAACATCGCCGGAGACTGCCGGTTTTACCAGAAGATTGTCCAGCGCGAGTTTATTCTGTTTGCTGTTCTGCCCCGCAATGATTTCGAGCAACTCCGTCCTTCCTATCAGGTCGGTCAGCTTACTGACGCCAAGCAACGCGAGCCACTCCCTGGTTTCCCGGACGATAAACCTGAAATAATTCATGGCCATCTCCGGCAGACCGCCAAAATGATCACGCCGCAGCGTTTCATCCTGCGTGGCAACACCGGTTGCACAATTGTTCAGGTGGCAGATACGGAGATATTTGCAGCCAAGGGCGATCAGCGGTGCGGTACCGAAGCCGAAACTCTCCGCCCCGAGAATGGCGGCTTTGACGATGTCAAGCCCGCTCTTCAGGCCGCCATCAACCTGCAGCCGGATCTTGTGTCTGAGGCCGTTCTCCACCAGGGCCATATGTGTTTCAATCAATCCAAGTTCCCATGGACTACCTGCATATCTCACCGATGACAAGGGGCTGGCACCGGTGCCGCCGTCATAGCCGGAGATGGTGATCATATCGGCATAGCCTTTGGCCACACCGGTGGCAATTGTTCCAACACCTGGCTCCGAGACCAGTTTAACAGAGATCATGGCTTCCTGATTGATCTGTTTAAGATCAAAAATAAGCTGTGCCAGATCTTCAATGGAATAGATATCGTGATGCGGCGGAGGCGAGATCAGAGTGACACCGGGCATTGAATGGCGAAGTTTGGCAATCATTGCGGTTACCTTATGTCCCGGCAGCTGGCCGCCCTCGCCGGGTTTTGCTCCCTGGGCAATCTTGATTTGAATGACATCCGCACTCATCAGGTATTCAGGGGTAACACCGAATCGGCCGGAGGCGACCTGCTTGATTCTTGAGACCCGTTCTGTCCCGAAGCGTGAAGAATCTTCACCACCCTCGCCGCTATTGGAATACCCTCCGAGTCTGTTCATGGCGATAGCCAGGGCCTCATGCGCTTCCTGGCTCAAGGATCCGATGGACATGGCAGCCGAATCAAAACGTTTATAGAAATTTTCCTCGGGCTCCACCTCTGTGATAGCGATGGGAGCCCCCGGTACCTTGAGCTTAAACAGGTCACGCAGGCTGGAAACAGGTCTCTCGTTGATCAATGTTGCATAGCGCTGGTATTCCTCCCATGAGCCGCTGCGCACCGCTTTCTGCAGTATCTGCACGACATCGGGATTAAAGGCGTGATACTCGCCACCGTGCATATATTTGATCAGCCCGGCACCAATCAGCGGTTTGTGCGCTTTCCAGGCATGTTTCGCCCGTTTGGCGGTATCGGCCTGAATATCGGTAAAATCGGCGCCCTCAATTCTACTGATCCCACCCCTGAAACAGAGATCGGTAACGCGTGTTGACAGGCCGATCACCTCAAACAGCTGTGCGCAACGGTAGGAAGCGATGGTTGAAATGCCCATCTTCGACATTATCTTGAGTAGCCCCTTGTTGATTGCCGCCCGATAATTCACCATCACTGAACGCAGATCCAGGCGAATCGTTCCATCGTCAACCATTTTTGCCAGGGTCTCATAGACGAGGTACGGGATAGACCGCCGTTGCCCCGAGTCCCAGTAAAACGGCAAAATGGTGAGGGTCCCTCACTTCTCCTGTCTCTATGATGATATTGGCGTCACAGCGAAGATTGTTCACGGCCAGCCCAGTCTGCACCGCCCCGACTGCGGCCGCCGCCGGTATGGGCAACATGGCGGGAGAGATAGAGCGATCGGAAAGAATGATCAGCACCGCTCCCGCACGCGTCTCCGCTATCGCTTTTTCGACAACCTTTTCGAGACTTTCCTCAAGCCCGAACAGAGGATCATAATTGAGATCGATGACGACATGGCGGTAATGCTCCTCATCAAGATTTTTCAGTTGATCGAGGTCGCTGTAGACCAGTATTGGCGATTGGAACAAAACACGATTGGCATGCCCGAGCGTCTCGTCAAAGACGTTCTGTTCCCGACCGATGCAGGTGGCAAGCGACATCACGTGCTGCTCACGCAGCGAATCGATCGGCGGATTGGTAACCTGGGCAAACTGCTGTCGAAAATAGTCAAAGAGCAGCCGCGGATGGTGAGACAGAACGGCCATCGGTGTATCGTCACCCATTGAGGTCATCGGTTCATGGCCGGTTTCGCCCAGAACCCTGATCACCTGGTCCATTTCATCGATGGAATAGCCGAAGAGCTTCTGATAGATCAAGAGCTTATCGTCCGACAATGCGCGCTTTCCTGTTTTCTCTTCGGCAAGCTGCTCGGTGGGAATAAGACAGCGACAATTCTGCTGCAGCCATTGCCGATACGGATGTCTGGCCTTCAATTCATTGTCGATATCCCAGGAACTCCACAATCGGCCGTTCAGAGTGTCAATGACCAGCAACTCGCCCGGTCCCACTCTGCCTTTTTCGACCACTTCATCAGGCGTGTAATCCCATATGCCGATTTCCGAGGCGATGGTGATTAAACGATCCCGGGTAATGACATAGCGGGCCGGACGCAAACCATTGCGGTCCAGACCGCAGGCGGCAAAGCGA
This sequence comes from uncultured delta proteobacterium, assembly GCA_963745765.1. GTDB lineage: Bacteria > Desulfobacterota > Desulfobulbia > Desulfobulbales > Desulfocapsaceae > Ww85. The sequence continues at coordinate 184,416 of CAVUYQ010000024.1, forward strand.
CCGTCACTCATGACAATGCCGGCAGGACCGTCCCACGGCTCCATGTGCATCGAATTAAAATCGTAAAATGACCGGAGATCCTCGTCCATCTCAGGGTGGTTCTGCCAGGCAGGCGGAATCAGCAGCCGGAAGGCACGGAACAAATCCATGCCACCGGCCAGGAAGGTTTCCAGCATATTGTCAAGCGAGGCGGAATCCGAGCCCTTTGTGCCGACAAAGGGTGCTGCTTCCTGCATATCGGGAAGCAATGGAGATTGCAATTTATATGCGCGGTTCCGTGCCCAATGACGATTACCCGAAATCGTGTTTATTTCCCCGTTATGCGCAAGATAGCGAAATGGCTGAGCCAGTTCCCAGCGTGGCAATGTATTGGTTGAAAAGCGCTGATGAAAAAGAACAATCGATGCCTGCATACGCAGGTCGCCGAGATCCCGATAGAACAATGGCAGATCACCGGGACGGCAGAGACCTTTATAAATCACCACAAGATTGGACAGGCAGGGAATATAAAAATCGGGATCATCGGTGATCCTTTTTTCAATACGTCGTCTCACCATGAAGAGTCGGCGTTCAAAATCACGAGGACCCCAGCCATAGGGTCCATTGACAAAGACCTGCATAATTGCCGGCAGGGATTTCCTGGCAATAGCCCCAAGCACAGACGGATCCACCGGTACTTTCCGCCAGCCCGCGACAGACAGCGTCTCCCGTGTGAGCTCTTCTTCAAATATCTTTTGGACCGCTGTCAATCGTTCGGGACCATGGCCGAGAAAAACCATGCCGACACCGTAACGACTGCTGAGACTCCAGTTATTTTCCTTGGCAATCGCCTGAAAAAAGACATCCGGCTTCTGCAGCAGCAGACCACAGCCGTCCCCGGTCTTACCGTCTGCACCGATGGCGCCGCGATGATCCATACGATCAAGGGCACTGATCGCGGTACGAACCAGCCGGTGGCTTTTTTCTCCGTCAATATGGGCTATCAGCCCAAAGCCGCAATTATCTTTAAAATCATCCCGATTATAAACGGGCATCAGTATTCTCCTTCTGTCCTCTTTATAACTGCTGGCCACCTTGAATAATTGCCTTTTCGCCCGATCTCTTCGTGATGCCCGAACTTCTATCCCCGGAATATCAACCGTGCCTGCGGTAAATTTTCCTGCAGGCCTTGATCTCGATCGATGTCTCATTATTAAGGTACCCTGCTGAGTTCCTGATTCTGCAAAATGAGGAAATTTAAAGGTACGCCATTTATTGATGAAAATCCAGAGAAACGATTACTATTATCAACAATGGCGTAAAGCTCGAGGACCGCTAATAGGCTGGGCTAACAGGAAATATACATAGTAACGAGATAGAAGGCTGATCAGAGAAGAAAACAAAATCAGTCCGCGAACCCGAAGCAAGATGGCAACCTTGCTTCGGGCTGCCCGGCAATTAATCGGCCGTTGCAACCGTCGAACCCGGTTAACCTTTCCAGATAATCTTTTTGTAAAATCGTTATTTACGGTTGATACCGGCAATACATAACATGCCAATATCATTGTATAAACAAGTTTCTACCGTCACAGAGTGAGACATTGGAAAATTTCTGAAAATTAAAAAAAGGGCACGACCTATCACAGCAAGGTGTATTTTTTTTAAAAATTGTCCGTTTGGCAATGGCTGACAGAATCTCTTATGTATCTGATTTAATAATAGCAAACGCCTGCCGTTGCGAGCTAAAAAGCCGATAAAAAGAAATGTTAGGATATTTGACTTCTCTATATTGATGAGATACAATCAGTTATCAAAAAGACAGATTTCGTCTTGAGCCGGCGGATTTTCGGATGGTTAAAAGGAAGAATAGCACGTGAGCATTCAGCGGTGAATAAATGGACAATCGTAAACATCCTCGTCTAACTATCAGCAATATCGAGGCTGACATATCTGACGGGAAAGGCTTTTTCAGCGGCATGGTTCTTGACATCTCCCGATTCGGTCTGCAGATAACAGGCATACCGAAACGACTCGATTGTACTGCTGATATCTACTCCGTTATCCTTGATGGGCCTGGTATCCATTTCAAACTCCTCGCCCGGCCGATCTGGGTAGAAGAAAACGGCAACAGTAAGACCATTGGTGCGCAGATTGAGAACAGCCCTTGGACATGGGCTGAATTCGTCATGCTTCAGGAAAAGGGGCTGGGAGGGGGAAAGACAGAAAGTGTTCATTGATGGCGTTTTTCTTACGAATTCCCTGCCATTTCAGATAGAAATAATAAATAAGCGGCTCCCGGTCGGGAGCCGCTTATTTATTTGACATAGAACGTGTCGATGCCGTTTTTATATGGCAGGCAGCAATACCCGCACACAGCCGATATCATTCCACTGGTTCAATGCAACCAGTTTATTTGACCGTATCAGAGCCTGCCGAAGGTATACCGGAAATATGAAGAGCATATTCCATCCTTGGTAACCATACAGGGACCGATAGGATGACGGGAGGTGCAGTAAATGCCAAAGGCCGGACATTCGTTGGGCGTACTCCGACCGGAAATGATCTCGGCACATTGACACAGAACCTGCTCCTCTCCCTTTTTGAATCGGATATTAAAACGTTTAATGGCGTCATACAGAGACAACTCCTCTCTGATCACGAAACCGCTGCCCTCAATATTGCCAATGCCGCGCCAGTCCGTCTCTACGGCGAAGAATACCTCCGACAGCATATCCTGCGATCGGGCCGATTCTTCTGTGGGCGTCATTCCTGCAAAGGGATTACTCTGCTCCGTCGTACCAGACCGTATCTGTTTGACTATTGATATTAGCCCTTCAAGGATATCTGAAATGGAAAAACCGGCAACAGCGCAGGACAGATGATGCCGTCTGGCCAGATCGGCATAGGCCCCTGTGTCGGTTATTGCCTCGTTATGGGCCGAAAAGAGTAAGCCGCGAATATTGAGGTCGGGATCACGCAATAGATTATCAAGAGATGGCGGCAGCAAACGAATAGAGGGGATAACGCAAAAATTACCTATTCCCTCGGAAGCTGCCTCCAGAATGGTCTCCGCGACATCCGGGGCAGCACCCTCGAAGCCGACAGCGGTGAACACGACAATTTTATCAGGAAATTTCCTGGCAAGATTGAGCGCCTCAATCGGCGCATCAACAACTTCAATCCTGGCACCTTTTTCCTTGATCGAGGCGAGGGATTCCGTACTGCCATTGACACGAAGCAGGTCTTCACACGTTGCCGTGATGACATCAGGCTGCAGGGCAATTTTAACAAAGGCATCAATATGGCCTGCCGGCATGACACAAACTGAGCAGCCCGGTCCGGAAACAATCTCAAAATTATCAGGGAGAAGGTCATCCAGGGCGTATTTCAGGATAGTGCGGGTCTGGGTACCGCAGACAACCATCACGCGGATGGGGCGATCAACCAGTGCATGAAGTTCTGTTAACAGGACTTCAGGGACAACATTATCAAGACGCCCTTCACTCGTATCCATACACTTGATCTCACTCCCACCCGCCGGCACCTGATCCAGCCATGCTGACAGGTGGTTGGAAGCAAAGCATTGAAAGTATAATCAGTGCTGTTCAGCCTTTTTTTTCATTTCGGCATAATGATCAGATTCACTGATTTTTTCGGACATAATTATGTCAATGTCCGCCCTGGTCAGGTGGAACATCCCGCAAGCCGGACAACTGCCGTCAAAATTATCGCCAACGGCGCGCGCCTTCAGTTCATCTATCGTCATATGATCCACATTACCGCAGGCACCGCTCGGGTTTTCGGCACGAACCTGCGGTCTTCCGGATCTCATTGCCTGTTCAATCATTTTCACTCTCCGAGCGCTTAAACTCTCTTGTCAGAATCGATAGCTATCGTCCATTCAAACCGGTTCAATCATGTAAGCCAATGTGTTTGATAACCAAAAAAGGTACTACAGTCAAGAGAACCTTGCCGGCACAGGAATTCCGGAACCGGCAATGCGGTTGTATCGGACAATCAGTTTTTTATGGTATCTATCACTTGTCCGTTTGCGTCAACTATTTCCAGGGCCATAGGAATACCGCCATCCAGACGGTGTGTCGCGCAGGACATTCACGGATCGTAGGCCCTGACCGCCATCTCCACCCTATTCAGGATTCCCTGATCATAAACGCCTTCTTTAATCAGTGAGGACGCCGCCTGCTTAACACTCATGTTCATCGGAGCGATATTATGGGTGGTACCGACAATCAGATTGGCCTTTACGATACAGCCATCGACGTCAGTCGTATAGTCGTGAATCAGCGTACCGCGAGGTGCCTCTACAATGCCGACACCCCGGCCCGCAGCCGGCTGAACCCTGGCCCGAACCCTGGTATCGGTGATACCGTCCCAATTCAGCAGTTCCATGGTGCGTTCACAGGCATAGACCAGTTCGATTAAACGGGCATAGTGATAGAGCAGCGTCGCCTGTGCCGGCCTGCCGAAGGCAGCGCGGAATTCCTCAAGGGCTTCCTGGGCCTTCGGGGTAGCCATCTGCTCACAGACGTTTATCCGAGCCAGTGTATTAGCCCGATAAATACCTTTCGGCGCCGCCAGATCCAGGGAAAAACCTTCCCCCCAGGACTTGGCATACGGCATTTTACCATAGCCCCAGGGCTCAACGTGCTCACCGATATAATCGAGGTAATCATCCCCTTCAAAATCAGTGTAGGTACCGTCAGGCCTCATCAGCCGCTGCTTTCCATCGTATAGTCTGAAGGAGCCGTCTGCACGATCGACGGTGCCGAGAAAACCGGTTTTGATCGCACCCAATTCGCCAAAGACATCAAGATATCTGGCAAACACCTTGCTCTTCGCAAAATCAAGCGCATACAGAGAAAAATCCAGCAGCGTCTGTGTATCCCTGAGCAGCTCGACCCGCTCGGCTTCCCGCATTGGTTTGGAAAAGCCTCCGGCAACAGCGGCAACCGGATGTATCGCTTTGCCCGCGAAACGGTCAATCATCATCTGACCAAGCTGGCGCATTTTGACCACCCGGGCAGCCAGCTCCGGGGCTGCCTTGACAACACCGATGACATTTCTGACAGAATAGTCCGCGTCCGGCCCGAGAACGAAATCCGGGGCTGCCAAAAAAAAGAAGTGCAGGATCTTGTCATTGATGTGGGCCATAACCTGCAACAACTCGCGAAGCTTATGACCGGTCGGGGTCGGCGTAACACCGAAACATTTATCCACCGCCTTGTTTGAAGCCGTGTGATGCATCCAGGGGCAGATGCCGCAGATACGGTTAACGATGCGGGGAACCTCCTCAGCCGGCCTTCCCTCGATAAATTTTTCAAACCCGCGCAGCGACATCAGGCTCATGTACGCATCTTCAACATTGCCATCGTCGTTGAGATGTACGGAAATCCTGGCATGTCCCTCAATTCGGGTAACCGGCTGAATAGTCAGTACCTTACCCATTCTACAAATCCTCCTTCACTGCCGCCGGTTTTTTAGGCCGCAGATTCCCGTGAGCGCCACTGAAACGTAACATCGAACGGCGATCGACCACCGATTTGAAATCAATGCCATTACTGGCCAGCGCATTCATCATATCAAGCATCTGATTGCCTTCGGCAAGCACCGGACCGAAACAGCCCCGACATGGAACACGGGCATCGATACAGCCTGGTGTTCCGCGCCTGGCACAACCGGCAGCAGTGACCGGCCCCATGCACATGAAACCCTGCTCAAGCAGGCAGCGCATCTCGCTTACCGGCTTTTCCGGATCAAACGCAACATTTTCCAGGTAGCGCTTGACCTTGTCGACACTGCCTTTACCCTCTCTTCGTGTCGGGCAGGTATCGCAGACACTTTTGGTCGGCAGCACCGGATCACGATCTTCCAGCAGGGCAGTAATCACCTCGGCAATATGAACCGGATTAGGCGGGCATCCCGGTAACTGCAGGTCTATTTTTACCTTTTCATCGCAAGCATAAACCCGATTGAGCAGTTTCGGTACGCCCCGATCGGGAAGGCACGCACCCTGATCAGTCGATTCACCCTGGTAAATCTCAGCAAAACTTTTCCGGCTATCCTGACCGTTCATCATTGCCGGAATTCCGCCCTGGGTGGCACAGGAACCAAGGGCAATGAGCACCTTACATTTTTTGCGCATCTGCTCAAGGACTTCAAGGTGCTCTTCATTGGACACACCACCGCTGACAATACCGATCACTGCCTCCGGAATCTGCAGCTCCCTGCCCTCGTCACCACACTGTCCATAGTATTTATGGTCCATGATAACAGGGGCATGTACAATATCCAGCTGCTCAGTTAAAAGCGGTATCAGGGCCTCGCCAATGTTCAGTATGGCTATCTCACAGCCGGAACACGAATTCAGCCATTCTAAAGCAGTTTTTACAGGCATCATTTCCTCCTTTTACACTGCCTGAGCATCATCGTGAACCGGACCAAGTTTTTTGACACGAGCTGTCATCTCGGTTACCGCCTTGACAAATTTGTCAGGTTCAGCCGAGGAGACCCACGTTATGACAAATCGTTCCGCTTCGTAGCCATAATCATCCAGAAGCTCTGCAATCATGTCTGATCTGGCTATTGTTTTATAATTACCATCCTGGTAATGACATTCGCCGAGGTGTCAGCCGAGGACCATGACACCATCGGCGCCCAGGTTCAGTGCGTTGGTAACAAACTCGGGATGAACCATCCCTGAGCACATTATCCGTATGATTCTCACACTGGCGGGGTACTGCATCCTCAAGGTACCAGCGAGATCCGCCGCAGCATATGAGCACCAGTTACAACAGAATGCTATGATTTTAGGTTCAAAACTCATTGAACTACTCCTTGTCTTTAGGGTGCCTTGAATTGCATTGAACTGTTTCAATCGACGCCTCAGATGGCAAGCGCCGCCTCTATCTGAGCGCTGATCTGATCCATGGTGAAACCCTGAACAACAACACCGCGTTTCGGACAAGTCGCCTGACAGATTCCGCATCCTTTGCATTGCGCCTTGTTAACGGTAATATATTTTGCCGGTGTCCCATCCTCTGCCACCGTCTCGACCAGTTCAATCGCATGGTAGGGGCAGACATCAAGACACAGGGCACAGCCGTCACAAGAGGCAAGATTCGGTTCGGCCTTCACCGCATCAAGGCTGAGCTCGGATCGTGACAACAAAGTAGCTGCCCGGGCCGAAGCGGCGAGCGCCTGTGCAACAGATTCCTCTACCGGTTTTGGATAGTGGGCAAGTCCGGCAACAAACATGCCGTCCGTTGCAAAATCGACGGGGCGGAGCTTTGCATGGGCCTCCTGGAAGAAGCCGTCTCCGTCAAGTGATACCTTGTAGAGATTGTTCAGTTTTGACGCGTCCGGGTTGGCGACAATGGCAGTGGCTAGAACGACCATGTCAGCTTTGATCTTCAGCGGCCGGTGCAGTACATGATCCCACACTTCAACGCTTACCTGTTTGTGCTTCTGGTTGACCGTTGGCTTGCCGTGCACCTCATAATTGATAAAGATCACACCGAGTTCCCTTGCCTTTTTGAACAGGGCCTCCCGCTGACCATACGTCCGCATGTCTCGATAGAGAATGTAGATCATACGGCTCGAATCCTCCTGCTTGAGCTCGATGGCACTTTGCACGGAGTGTGTGCAGCACACCTTTGAACAATACATCCTGTCTTCTTCTCGGGAACCGACACATTGAATAAAGACCACCGATTTTGCCTTCAGGGCATGCTGCTCCCTGAGTTTAAACAACCGGTCAAATTCCAGGGCGGTAACCACATTCGGAATCCAGCCATACCCATACTCCCGCGGACGCAGGGAGCGGCCGCCGGTGGCAACGATGCCGACACCGTGTGCAATGCTCTTTGTAAGACCGTCGCGGGTGGCAATGGTTGTCGTGAAATTGCCGACAAAACCCACCGCCCCGGTTACCTCAAAGCCCATGTGAACAATAATGTTTTCGTTTTTCATCACCTGCTCAATCAACTTTCTGGTCCGGTCAACGATCGCCTCGCCGGACCAGGTGTACCCCAGATACATGGCGTTGCCGCCCAGAGAGTCGGTTTTCTCAACCAGATGGACCTCAAATCCCTGTTCGGCCAGGTTGAATGCTGCCGTTAGACCGGCAATTCCACCTCCGATGACCAGCGCCTTCCGAGTAATCGCTACCGATATCGCCCGAAGGGAAATCTGCCGATTGACCTTGGCGACGGCCATGCGCACCAGACCCTTTGCCTTTTTGCCGGCAGCGGCAGGTTCAGCAGCATGAACCCAGGAGTTCTGATTCCTGATATTAGCCATCTCCACCAGATACTCATTGAGACCGGCTGATTTCAGTGTCTCACGGAAAAGCGGCTCATGGGTGCGTGGCGTACAGGCCGCCACGACAACCCGGTTCAGCCCCTTATCCCTGATGATCTGAATCATATGCTCCTGCGTATCCTGGGAACAGCTGAAGAGATTACGCTCCACATGCACCACTCCAGGCAGCGTTGCCGCATAATCGGCAACGGCCTGTACATCGACAACAGCGGAAATGTTCGAGCCGCAATGACAGACAAACACGCCCGTTTTCGGTTCCTCCCCGGCGACATCACGCTCGGCTGGAAAACGCTTATCTTCGGTCAATTCTCCGCGCGCCGGCGACAGGCTGTCGGCAACGGCTGCGGCAGCGGCTGAGCCTTCAACAACAGACTGGGGGATATCCTTCGGCCCGGAAAAAGCACCACAGGTAAAGATACCCCTTTTCGATGTGGAAACCGGAGAAAAGTCAGAGGTTGCGGCAAAACCGTCATTGGTGAGTCTGATTCCCGCCATCTGGCTGAGCTTCTTGACATGCCCGGGAATCTGCAAACCAACCGAGAGGACCACCATATCGAAATACTCTTCTACCTGGCGCCCTTCCTCATTTATGTAGTGAAGCCGTAAATCTCCCGTTTCACCCTCCGGTTCAACGCCATGCACGCGGCAGCGTACAAAACGGACACCGGAATCTTCCCTGGCTCGCTGATAATAGCGATCGAATCCCTTGCCGTGGGTACGCATATCCATCATAAAAACAGATGTGCAAAGACCGGGCACATGTTCCTTAGCCATAACTGCTTCCTTAATCGCATACATGCAGCAGACGGAGGAACAATAGCCGTTTCCGCACTTGTTTTCATCGCGGGAACCGACACACTGTAGAAAGGCAATCCTGGCAATCTCTTTACCATCAGATGGCCGGACAAGGTGTCCTGCGGTTGGGCCGGAAGCCGAAAGATAGCGTTCAAACTGCATGGCAGTGACGACGTTTGGATACCTGCCGTACCCCCAAACTCCGGCAGCCGTGGGATCAAACGCTTCAAAACCGGGAGATAAAATAATCGCACCGACATTAAGCTCGTGGAGTTTTTCGGTGTCGTCAAAGTTTATGGCGTCCGCCGGACAGACTATCTCGCAGAAACCACAGGCCCCGGCTTTTTTGAAGCGAATACAGCTGTCAGCATCGATCTGATACTTCAGCGGTACGGCCTGTGCGTATTTCACATAGATTGCCTTGCGCGTACCGGTGCCGGCATCGTACTCACTGTCGACCTTCTTCGGGCATTTCACCGCACACTCACCGCAGGCAATGCACTTATCCATATCCACATAGCGCGGATGTTCTGTTACGGTAACCTGAAAGTTACCCGCATCTCCTGAGATGCGGGTAACCTCGCTCAGCGTCATCAATTTTATATTTAAGTGCCGACCGCACTCAACCAGTTTCGGCGCAATAATTCACATCGAGCAGTCATTGGCAGGGAAGGTCTTGTCCAGCTGCGCCATGGCACCGCCAATGGCTCCCGATCTCTCAACCAGGTAAACAAAGTATCCGGAATCGGCAAGATCAAGTGCTGACTGCATCCCGGCGATTCCGCCACCTACAATCATAACCGATCCGACTTTTTTGGTGTCAAGCATGACCCGTCTCCTTTTCCAAAAAATTCTATTGATCCGCCCGTTTCATCGGGTAATCACCGAGCCTGATGTATATTCTAAAAATGTCTCTTTCCGAGACTATTCAGCTTCCCCAGCCTCAGTTGCGACGGCAGCGTCCGGTCCCGGATAAATCAGGCACCCGGCAACGAGCTCCCAGAGATATTTGACCTCGATCCCGAGCTCATATTCCTTATTCAGTGATTTCAGCAGCTGATCACGACAATTATGGCATGGTGCAATAACCAGAGCTGCTCCTGTTTCCTTGACCTGGCGTGCCTTGATACGGCCATAGAATACACGTTCCGGGGCAAACGGCATGGCCCAGGCGCCGCCACCGGCACCACAACAGTAATTGGACTCGCGATTGGGTTCCATATCCTTAAAGTCAGGGCAACATGCCTTCGTGATGACACGACCTTCCTCATAATATCCGACACCAAAGGCTTTCATGGACTTGCGTCCATAATTGCATGGATCATGGTAGGTGGTCCGCATCGTGTGCTTGCTGTTATCGAGTTTTATTTTACCTTCCTCGATATATTCCGTGAGCAGATCAAACACGGACATGATCTTGAATTCCTGGAGCGCTTCAGGAAACCATTTGTTCAACCCGGACCGGGTTGCAAAGTAGGCGTGGCCTCACTCGGGCAAGAGAAGCACCTCACATTTTAAGCGCCGCATGTTATCAACAATACGACCAACGATGGTCTTCATCGATTCATCGTCACCGGAAAACAGCCCCCAGTTGACCCCTTCCCAGTTTTCCGAGGGAATGGTCCATGATTCACCGGCAGCATGGAAGATGCGCCACCAGTATTTCATGTTGTCGGGTTCAGCGAACAGTTCCTTGGAATTAACGGTAACGAGGATCCGCGACCCGACCACATCGATGGGCGTCTTGAAACCTCTCAACCCCTCTTCTTCAAGCTCTTCGCCAAGCTCTTCACAGAGATGGATGTAGTCATCTTTCGGAATACCCAGATTGTTGCCACGCTCAAGACAGGTCACAACTCCCTTGTGAATCGGGCCGGGAACCAAGTCCCGCTCACGCATGGTGCGAAGCCTCCGCATCAGAGCCATAATTTCCACTCCGGCCGGACAACCTGTCTCACATTTGGCGCACATGGTACATTTCCATGGCCAGTTGCTGTCCCTGAGTTCATCCTCCATGCCGAGTACAGCCATGCGAACAATTTTCCGCGGATCCAGTCCGTCCACTCCGGCAATCGGGCAGGCACTGGCACAGGTGCCACAGGTCAGGCAGGTATCCGCCCACTGTGAATCGGAGTAGATCGTCTTTTCTCTAAACCCTATCTCAAGCGGTTCAGGAGACGGTTGTTCATCCTGATACGTCTCGACCTTTTCCGGGTCGACATAGCTTGACGGGCGAATTTGCGGTTTGCGGCCAAACTTTTCGCAAAGAGCATTGTAGTCCTCGAATTTCATGAGATACTTTCTACCCGGCCCTTCCTTGGCCCGGAGCGTTCCGGAGTTGATCCAGTTTCTCACCGTATTCCGATGGACGCCGAACTCCTCCGCCATTTCGCTGACTCTGAATTCATACATCATCGAGGTGCACCTCGTTAGGCTGTTTTGATAAAATGCTCATGATCAAACCGCAGGCTTTAGAAACGGCGGCTGTCATCGATGCCGAAAAACCCGGCTCAATTTCTGCGGGTATATATTCAGCTTGTGCCGCAATTATTGTCACTTTTATGCCGGTATGTTGTTCGAGTTCATACAGCAGGTTGACCGTGGGGAACTGATGCAGGGAAAAATCATGAATTTTCTTGGCAGGAATTGTTGTCGAATCGATCAGGAAAATTTCTCCGGGAAAACGATCGGCAACGTCGACCGCATCAAGAATGATAATATGTTCCGGCCTGCCTTCTTCGCTCAACAGGTAGTCAAAGAGGTACTCCCTGATACCCGTCATTGCATCTATCGCCGCCGCTGTTTCAGGTAACTGATGTTCCTGGTTTAACTCCTCAATGACGGCGGGGCCAAAGCCGTCATCACCCATCAGGAGATTACCGCATCCGAAAATCACGGTTGTATTCATAAGTGGTCAATTTGTGCAAAAGTTGCAAACATGTTTTTTAGATCGGGATAACCTAGCATCACAAAATCACGAGTTCAAGGATTTTTTAACCTCGTTTTGCATTTTCCTGAGACAGCCTGCGCCTGCAGAAGAGATCACATCAGAAAGCAGTTTGCTGTCACATTGTAGAGATGAAAATCAGTCAGAGATGACCTTGGAAGAAGGAGGGAAAAACCGGTTATTAAAGATTGCTGGCGTCGTAAAAACTGCGATCTACTGCGTCGTGGAACTTTTTCCGGCACTCGGCATACTACCTGTATGCCTTCGCACCTGAAAAAATACCACTCCTTGTTTATCTGTGTTTTTACTTAGCCATCTTTTGGAGTGCAATAGACTTTTTACGAGTATGTCAAAGATTAAGCTGAGAACTTCGATACGAAGCCCTGTCCTTGAGGTGAGATCCCCATGGGACGGTCAAAAAAAAATTCAGCAATGAATGCCCAGCAGAAGGAGAAAGAGAGGTGAGGCAACTGCAGCAACGGAACTGCCTGACAGCTCAGAAGCCTTCAGGATTGGCTTTTTGCCAATTCCAGCTATCCCGGCACATTTTCTCCAGCCCAAATTCCGCCCGCCAACCCAGTTCACGCTGAGCTTTAGAGGGGTCGGCATAACATTCGGCAATATCGCCGGGACGACGCGAAACAATCCGGTACGGCACTCGCTTACCGCTGGCCGACTCAAAAGCACGGACAACCTCAAGAACGGAATAGCCACAGCCGGTACCAAGATTGTATGTCTGTATTCCGGGAATTCTTAACAGCGCGTCAAGCGCTTTAACATGTCCCCTGGCAAGATCGACAACATGGATATAATCCCTGACCCCGGTACCGTCCGGTGTAGGGTAATCATTGCCAAAAACCGACAGTACCTCACGTTTTCCTATGAGGACCTGGGTAATATAGGGGGTCAGGTTATTGGGGATACCATTCGGGTCTTCGCCGATACGACCGCTCTCATGCGCTCCAACCGGGTTAAAATAGCGCAACAGTACCGCGCTGAATTCAGGATCGGCCCTGTTGATATCTCTTAAAATCTCCTCTATCATCAGCTTGGTTCGTCCATAGGGGTTTGAGCAGGAAAGCGGAAAATCCTCGGTAATCGGAACCGTCGCCGGATCACCATAGACGGTTGCCGATGAGCTGAAAATAACCCGTTTCACCCCTATTTCCTGCATCACATCGCAGAGCACCAGGGTACCGGTGATGTTATTCTGATAATAGAGCAGCGGTTTCTTAACCGATTCACCAACCGCTTTCAAACCGGCAAAATGAATGACGGCATCAACCGGCTGTGATGACTCGGCAAAAACCTCTCTCAAGCGAGCCCGATCACGCAGATCAACAACGGCCAGGCGTATCTTCCTGCCGGTCAAACCTTCAACACGGTTCAGTGATTCTTTCTTGGCATTAACGAGGCTGTCCACGACCGTGATTTCATGTCCCTGTCCAAGAAGTTCAAGGCAGGTATGACTGCCGATATATCCGGCTCCGCCGGTTACAAGTATGTGCATTCGTCGCTGCTCTTTCTCTAAATTATTTACTCTGTTAGTAAAACGAATTACTGTGGCAGGATACTGCCTTGCATCATAGTCTGAAGCCATGTGGCTAGCAATAGAAAACAGGCAGTCCAATTGAGGTCGGAAAGCCGATCAGCAGTGATACTTTACGAACATATCACCTGATGGCACGAGGCCTGTAACCCAATAACCGAGGAGAAACAAGTATGCCGTACGTTAACATCCGCGTTGCCGGAGCACTGAGCAAAGAGCAGAAAGCAAATATCAGCAAGGGCGTAACCGAGGTCATCTGCAGGGAAGCGAACAAACCGCCCGAGGCAGTTCTTATCATGATCGACGAATTGGAGCGCGAAAATATCGCCAAGGCCGGCAAGCTGGTCAGCGAGGGCTGATCTGCGTGGAGGCCAAAAGAAGAATTGAGGAGCTGACCGGGCTCCTCAATGACCATGCGCACAGATACTACGTTCTGGATGATCCGATCATCTCCGATGGTGAGTATGATCGGCTCTTCCAGGAACTGCTCGCTCTGGAAGACGCCTATCCGTCACTTGCACGCAAGGATTCCCCAACCAGGCGGGTGGGCGGGGCACCGCTGGAGAAATTCGAGCAGGTTATCCATCGCCTGCCCATGCTCAGTCTTGAAAACGGCTTTTCAGACAGCGACCTGGAAGCGTTTTCCGAACGACTTCATCGCTTTTTGAGCCGGCCGGTTGAGACAGGCTATTCAGCAGAACCCAAGCTTGACGGTCTTGCCGTGGAACTGGTCTATCAAAACGGCACATTCGTGCAGGGTTCCACCAGGGGCGATGGCATCACCGGTGAAGACATTACCCTCCAGTTAAGAAGTATCAGCGCCATTCCGCTCAGCCTGCGCAGCAATTATCCCGAAATGCTGGAAGTACGGGGTGAGGTTTACATGGAAAAAGCGGGCCTTTTGCGTCTCAATACACAACAGGTAGCCAGGGGACTCCAGCCGTTTGCTAATCCGCGGAATGCCGCCGCAGGTTCGCTGCGCCAGCTAGACCCGGCTGTCACCGCCGAACGGCCACTTCGTTTTTTCGCCTATGGTGTTGCCAATTCCGCTGCAACCGCATACAAAACACAGACGGAACTGCTGGCAGGCCTGAAGCAGATGGGATTCCCCGTCTGCAGCCACGTCTTGTTCTGCCCTACTATGGAGGCGGTCATTGATCATTACCAGACACTGGCGGAAATCCGTCATACACTCCCCTACGAAATTGACGGAATGGTCGTCAAAGTCGATGAATTCTCACTCCAGGAACGTCTCGGGGCAAAATCCCGGGCACCGCGCTGGGCGATAGCCCGAAAATTCCCTGCTACGCAGGCGACGACAAAATTGCTCGATGTCGATTTCCAGGTTGGCAGAACCGGGGCGATCACCCCGGTAGCACTGCTCGATCCGGTATTGATTGACGGGGCAATGGTCAGCCGGGCCACCTTGCACAACCAGGATGAATATCAGCGCAAAGATCTGCGAATCGGTGATACGGTACTTGTTCAGCGCGCCGGCGATGTAATTCCCGAGGTCGTCAAACCGGTCACGGCCGTTCGCAACGGCATGGAAAAAGCCATTACCATGCCGACAAACTGTCCCGCCTGTGATTCCAGGCTGATCAAACCGGATGGTGAAGCGGTAACCCGCTGCCTCAATGCCTTCTGCCCGGCTCAGCAGCTGCGCGCCCTGATTCACTATAGTTCCAAGGCCGGTCTCGATATTGAGGGACTGGGCAAAAAGTATATCGAACAGCTCTATGAACGAGGTATCGTCAGGACGATACCCGACATTTACAGGCTCGATCGGGACAGGCTGAAAAACCTCGAGGGCTGGGGAGAGAGATCGGCAGACAATGTCATTGCGGCCGTCGAAGATGCCAAAAGGCCACCCCTGTCTCGCTTTCTTTCCGCGCTCGGAATACGCTTTATCGGGGAAATCAACGGATCTCTGCTGGAACAGCACTTCGCCTCTTTTGCTGCCTTGCGTCAGGCAGCAAAAGAAGATCTGCTCGAAATAGACGGCATCGGCGAGCAGGCAGCCGAAAGCCTGATATCCTATTTTTCTTCCGAACAGGTTGCGGGCATGCTGAGCGAACTTGAGAAAGCCGGCGTATATCCCGTCGTCCCCGGGCAGAGAGGAACGGAGCTGGCTCTGTCCGGCTTTGTATTTTTATTTACCGGCAGCCTCAACCAACTTTCACGCGATGAAGCAAAAAAGCTGGTCAAAGAGCACGGCGGACAGATCGCTTCATCAGTAACCACCAAAGTCACCCATGTCGTTGCCGGAGAGAAGGCCGGTTCTAAATTGCGCAAAGCCGGAGAAATGGGGAAAACAGTGCTGAACGAAGAACAGTTCCTGGCATTAATACGATGATTATCTTCTCAGCAGGCAGCCCGCACTAGCTGATGCTTGCCGGGGGTTGTCAATGGCGCCCGTGCTCTTTAAGGTAGGAAATGATATCAAGGCTTTCGTACATCGCCGTATCATCATCTACCAGAAAAGGCACCATGCTGTCACCGCCAATTTTGAGCACCGTAGCCCTTCCCGGTGTTCCCGGTGCCGCATCGATAATGGTATAGTGTGTACCCTCTTTTAGTCCCAGTTCATCAACCGCGCGGAGCACCCTCTGGCAAAACGGACAGCTTTGTTGAATGTAGAGTTGAATCATTTTTCCTCCTCAGGATACAATTTTGACCGGGAAAGAGCTCAGGACCTGATGCCGATCCCATTCTTCAGCAGGTACAGGGTAAATAAAAACAGGGAGATAGCAAAGAAGATGAGCATTCCAATGCCGGTCAGTACGTTGATGTCGGATGCCCCCAGAAAACCATAGCGAAAACCGTCAACCATATAGATGATGGGGTTGGCTTTGGAAACCGCCTGCCAGAAATCAGGCAGGAGTGAAATGGAATAGAATACCCCGCCCAGATAGGTAAGGGGCGTAATGACAAAGGTTGGAATTATTGAAACATCGTCAAATTTTTTCGCAAATATGCCGTTTATCATGCCGGCAAGTGAAAAGACGAAACTGGTCAGAAAACCGAACAGCAGGATATAAAAAACGTTATGCACGGGCAGTCTGACAAAAAAAAGGCTGACCAGCGACACCAGGAACCCGACGCTCATGCCCCGTACCATCCCTCCTGCGATGTAACCGAGGATGATAACTACGTTTGGTGTCGGGCTGACAAGGATCTCTTCGATATTACGCTGGAATTTTGTACTGAAAAAGCTTGACACCGTATTGGTGTAAGAGTTCGTGATGATCGCCATCATGATCAGCCCGGGAGCAATGAAGGCCATGTAATCATAGCCGTTTACCGCCCTCAGCTGGGAACCTATAAAACTCCCGAATATAATAAAATAGAGCGTCATGGTGATAACCGGCGGCAGCAGGGTCTGCATCCAGATACGAAATATCCTCGTCGTCTCCTTACGGGCAATAGTAATAAAACAGATCAGGTTCCTTTTCATTCCTGCACCATCGCCATAAAAAGCTCTTCCAGTCGGTTTGATTTGTTGCGCATGCTTTCCACAATTATGTTCTGCGAATTAAGATGTTCAAAGACCCGGTTCAGAGACTGTTTCTTGCTTAATGTCATTTCAATGGTGGTGCTGTCGGTCACGGTAAAACTCACGTCTTCAAGGGGCAAAATGTTCGCAACCGGCGCCTTGCTGTCGAGAATGAAGGTCGCTTTGTCAAGTTTCTTGAGCAAATCACGTTTACTGGTGTTTTCGATGATCCTGCCTCCTGTGATAATGCCGATCTGGCTGCACAGCACCTCGGCCTCCTCGAGGTAATGCGTGGTCAGAATGATGGTTCTACCAGCCCGGTTAAGTTCTACCAGGAAATCCCACATGCCGCGGCGCAGTTCCACATCAACCCCTGCCGTCGGTTCATCAAGGATCAGCAGTTTCGGCTCATGGACGAGACCCCTAGCAATCATCAGGCGTCGCTTCATCCCGCCCGAGAGTTCCCGGGCAGCAACATTGCGCTTATCCCAGAGACCGAGTTTTTTCAAATATCTCTCCGATCGCACAAGCGCCTCAGCACGGGCCATACCATAATATCCCGCCTGTTGACAAACGATGTCCTGGACTTTTTCAAAGATGGAAAAATTGAATTCCTGCGGCACCACGCCAATGAGGCGCTTGGCGGCCGCAAAATCCTGATCAATATCAATGCCGAAAACCTTGACACTGCCGCCTGTCTTGTTGACCAGTGAGGTGATAATACCAATGATAGTAGTTTTTCCGGCGCCGTTTGGCCCGAGCAGACCAAAAAACTCTCCCTCCCGAACATCAAGCGATACGCCTTTAAGGGCCGAAAGTCCGCTGTTGTAGGTCTTGGTGAGATTGGAAATGGAAAGGGCTGATAGCATCTCGGTTCTCAGTTATTGAACAAGTTTGATAAAATAATCGACAATTTCATCCGACAGGAGCCGGCCTTCAAGTTCTGAGATCTGCACTATTCCCGTCGGGCAGGTGATGTTTATTTCGGTGAGATAGCCGCCGATAAAATCAAGCCCGGAAAAATGGATTCCCTGCTTAAGCATCCATGGACCAACCCTGGCCAGTATGTCCTGCTCACGGTCATTCAGTTGCGTCCGCAGTGCCTCGCTATTGGCAAAATTTGCGTGATATCCCTGTTTCGGCCGGCGCAAAGATGCCCCTATACAGGTATCACCCAGCATAATCACTCGCTTGTCACCATCAAACACCGCATCGAGAAATTTCTGCACCATCACTGGCCGGCGCCCATCCCCGGTAAATGCAGCGATTGTCGAATGGTCCGTGGCAGTAACTTTCTGCACGGATTTTCCCTGAAAACTATCGAGCGACTTGATGACACCGCCCCCGTGGCGGCCTAAAAAATCCTCAATCATCTTCACATCCGAACTCACCAGCGTCGGCGGCATATCATTGACAAATTGCAGGGCAATCAGTTTCTCGTTGAAATCCCGAAGTGCAGACGGGCTGTTCACAACACACGCCTTTGTCAGAGAAAGCAGGTGCGTGGCATAATGAAATGCCAGGTCGTAAGGCGGTTCCTTGCGCATGAAAATCAGGGCATAATCATCAAGGGGAACCATCTTCTTTTTCCCCGTATCGTCAGTGGCAATCACCGCGGCACATGTCTCGAAAAACAGATTTTCAATTGACGCCGTGTCAACCTGGTGGCCTTTCTCCCGCGCCTTGGCAATAACAGCCAACGACGTATCTGTCCTTGATATCAAGCCTTCTATAGGGTCGAGCACCACAAGCCATTTCATTTCATATCCTCCCCGAATAGAACCGTCCGCTCAGCGCTTCAATAACGTTTAACAATATCTGAAAAATCAGATGATTACATAGTAAGAAATAGTTCCTTCTTTATCAGTGAAAGATACAATAGGTCCTATTTGTAAATCGGCCAGTACCGGTAATCCCGTCATAACAGAAAAAATCCGGGAATGAGGTCGAAGGGGTGATGGTCCCTGCCGCGCTTCCTGCTCTTCTGCAAAGGGCTCATATCTGATTAATACTATGAACTATTGTGTAAATAAATAGTGATGATTTAGTGATTATCTTTTTTATTGCAACAGACGTCGAAAATTTTGCAGACTTTTTTGCAAGTCACTTCTTTTTACGGTATCATTCATTAGTGCTGTACAGGAGTTTTTTCCGAATCTTTCCGATATAGTTAACAGACGTGTACATGATGTTTGAGAATAACCAGCAACAACTATTGTCACTCGCGCTGGAGGCGACCAGTGATGGTGTATGGACATGGCATATTCCCAGTGGTGAAGCCTACTTCAGCCCACCCTACTATACCATGCTCGGCTATGAGCCAAGTGAACTGCCGGCAAGTTACGAAACCTGGACTAACCTGCTTCATCCCGATGACCTGGAGAATACCCAGTTAACCATTCAACGCCATCTTCAGGACAAAAATGATAAATACGAGTTGGAATTTCGCCTGAAAACAAAATCGGGTGATTGGCTGTGGGTCCTCGGACGCGGCAAGGTGATTGAATGGAGTGAGGATGATCAGCCGACACTGGTAGTCGGCAGCCATATCAACATAGATACGAGGAAGCGGACAGAACAGAAATTGGCCCGATATCAGGAACAACTGCAAGATATGGTGCGGGACAGAACCAAGGCCCTGGAACAGACAACCTCTCTGCTTGAAGCTACGCTGAACGCCATTCCTGATATCCTCGGTATTCAGGACAACGATCACAAGATGATTCGATACAACGATGCCGGTTACCGTATCCTGAAGAAAAGACATGAAGAAGTCGTTGGCAAGCACTGTTACGAGTTGCTCGGACGCAACGAGCAATGCGAGTTGTGTGCCACCTCCGAGTGTTATCGGACAAGAGAGCCGTCTTCCGTGGTGCGTTACGAAAAAGCCCTGGATGCCTGGCTCGATGTGCGCGCCTATCCGATTTTAAATGAGAACAATGAGCTTGTCAGAGTCATCGAGCATCTTCGGGATGTCACGTCTGAAAAAAAGGCAGAAGAAGAAAACAAGCTACTGCAGGAACAATTGCTGAATGCCCAGAAAATGGAGTCGCTGGGCACACTGGCCGGTGGCATTGCCCATGATTTCAATAATCTCTTGATGGGAATGCAGGGACAGATCAGCTTAATGGCACTTGACCTGAAACCATTCAGGGGACTTTCAGGGCAGATTGAAACGATTCAGGATTATATCAAGCGGGCGACCGACCTGACCAAGCAGCTCCTGGGTTTCGCCCGCGGCGGCAAGTACGAAGTAAAAGCCATTGATATAAACTTACTTGTGACAGACAGTGCAGCACTTTTTGGCAGGACCAATAAAGAACTTGAAATTATAGCAGAAACAGCCAGGACCCCGGTAGTTATAGAAGCAGACAGGCGGCAACTAGAACAGGTGCTGCTGAATCTTTTCATCAATGCCTGGCAGGCAATGCCGGATGGCGGCTCGTTACAGATAAAAACCGAGGTCTCTCACATCAGAAAAACTGATGAGAAACTGCACCAGATCATTCCGGGCAAGTACGCTAAGATCTCCCTCATCGATTCCGGAATCGGCATGGACGAGGAAACCCAGAAAAGAATCTTCGATCCCTTCTTTACGACCAAGCAAAAATGTCGGGGAACCGGTCTTGGTCTTGCCTCCGCCTATGGCATCATTAAAAACCACAGAGGATATATCTACGTTACAAGCGAATTAGGCGTCGGCACGGTCTTTGATATCTACCTGCCCATTTCAGAAAAAGATCCTAATGCCGAAACCGCTCTGACAAATGAAATTTTTACCGGGCATGGAAGAATCCTGTTGGTAGACGATGAGCAGATGATCCTTGATGTCGGACAGTCAATGCTGGAAAAACTGGGTTATAATGTCACGATTTCCAGAGGCGGCGAAAAAACAATTGAATGGGTCAAGAATATGGGAAACGAGATTGACCTCGTCATTCTCGACATGATCATGCCGGGGATTGATGGTGAAGAGGTATTTGATTATATTCAGGCCACCTGCCCCGGTTTACCGGTACTGCTCTCCAGTGGCTACACGCTGGACGGCAAAGCAGAAGCGATCATGCAAAAAGGCTGCAGCGGATTTATTCAGAAACCATTCACCTTGAGCGAGTTGTCACGCCAGATCCGCAAGGTCCTGGTGCCTGAGAGATGAATCGAACCGCGGACTTTTTTGATGGTATGCTCTCTCAGAGCAAACAGATTTGTGCATATCCGTCGGCAGCAAACAAAAAATCTCTTTAATCGGCTCGCTAAAATTTTCATCGAACGATTCTATTTAAGTGCAGACTCGTCGATATTTTCTTTCAAGAGAAAAGACCATGTATTCATGGCTCCATGAGAGACTCAGCCCGAACCTGCTCAGGCGCATCCTGAATATCTATGGCCCCTACTTCGGGGCTGGAATCAAAGTAGAGCATATCAGCAATGACTGGAAAGGAGCACGAGTCTCGATGAAACTGCACTGGTATAACCAAAATATCGTCGGTGTTCATTTTGGTGGAAGCCTCTACTCGATGACAGATCCGCACCTGATGCTGATGCTCATGAACCTGCTCGGGAAGAATTATATCATCTGGGACCGTTCGGCAACCATCGACTTCGTACGCCCCGGCAAGGGAAAAGTCACTGCTGCCTTTGAAATTAACGACCACGACCTGGTCACCATTAAAGAACAGACGAAAGATGGCGCCATTTATTACCCCGAGTTCAGGATCAAGGTGGTTGATAACAAAGCGAAAACCGTGGC
Organism: uncultured delta proteobacterium; assembly: GCA_963745765.1. Classification (GTDB taxonomy): domain Bacteria; phylum Desulfobacterota; class Desulfobulbia; order Desulfobulbales; family Desulfocapsaceae; genus Ww85. The sequence continues at coordinate 206,272 of CAVUYQ010000024.1, forward strand.
GAAAATAACAAAAGTGCTCTACATACGGGAAAAAAAGGACTCTAACACGGAGGGACAGCTGATCAGGGGGTAAACTCAGATCCGCTGGTTCTCGCTTGCCCCGAAGAGCAGCATTGCAAAAAGGAGAACAATCACATGAAAACCCTCATTATGGCTCTATTGTTGACCGTCCCGGCAACGGTGTCTGCCCAGAACAACCAGGGCATGAATCAGGCTGATATGCAGAACATGATGCAGCAAATGCAGAAAGTACAGGAATGCATGCAAAGCATCGATCAGAGCCAGTTGCTTGAGCTCCAGAAACGTTCGGAACAGGTAGGCAGTGAAATTGACGAACTCTGTGCCGCAGGAGACAGGTCAAAGGCTCAGAAGAAAGCTCTTGCTTTTGCCAAAGAAGCAGCCAAATCCCCCGCTATGAAGCAGATGCAAAAATGTGGAAAACTGGTTCAGGGTGAACTGCCCGGCATGCCCACCAACCTCGAGCGGAAAGATTTTTCTGAAACACATGTGTGTGACGAGAAATAATAAGATCCCGGACAGAAAACAATCCTTGTATTCCTGTGTCGGGATTAAAAGACATCAACCTTGACCTCATATCCAAGCCTTGCGGCTATTGCCTCAAGAATATGTTTTTTGCTCGTTGTATTGCCCTGGGTATAGATATAATATTTACCGATCCGCGTCTGACCGTAATTGGAATGCTTTTCAATGCTCAGGAGCGGGGCTCCGCAGATAGTGATGCCAAGCGCATTGACCTTCGCAATACCCATGGCTTCAATAGCCTCCGCCATCGTAATAGCCGAAGTTGGCCTTTGAATGACACGACCGCTGGGTAAGGTGACCCTGAGGTTTCGGAGAACCCCCTTTGTCTCACTTTGCAAAGGCTTACGTGTCTCAATTTTCACACGTTTTCGAACGTGTGACTCAATTTGTGATTCCCATTCCGAGCAAATAGTGCCGAATTTATTCCTGAACCGTTTCAGTCCTTTGATCGAATCGCTGAGATCTTCGGCATCCTCATACCTGTTTTCCTGATAAGCGGCGGGTGCCTCACGGGCAAGTTGCACCTCAAGCGCCTCAATGCCGGCAAGTATCTTGTCAAATGTCAGCCTCACAACGTCTACTTTCATCAATTCTCCCAAATCATCTGCATCATCCGGCATTATACCATGTCAACCGATAACGATTCATGACAATTTCAATGGAGTTAAAATCGGATTATAGCTTATATCATGCACTTTGGGGATATTCTGCGCTTCATTGTGATCATTTCTTATTATTTCCCGTTTGCCGAACCTGAAAATAAGGGGATACTTAATTCAAACTTGTCCGTTGAAAGACAGATATAGCCACGTCGTAGATCGTTGATATAAACAAAAGCCCGCTAACCATTACTGGTTGCGGGCTTTGTGTTCTTCTATGGACTTCTATGGACTACTAAATGGTGCCGAAGGCGAGAGACCGATACCGGTGTTTAAGTTACTGTAATTACTTAAATTAAATCACTCATTGTAGCGTCTATTCTAACATCCCTTCAGATTCCTTTCGTTCCCTTTCGTTCCATATAAGCCGTAACCCTTTTACATCATTAAAAGAATATCTCAGCTCCAGATATCATTCCGAGTTCGGGTCTTATTTCAGGAATCACACTCAGGTATTACAGCCAACGATCTAACTGACATCAGAGATTTTTAGGATAAGGTAATATCAGAGGGCAGCTACCTTACAGTGGGTTAATAGGAATCCTAAGCAGAAGGTAAATACAAAACTGATTACCTTCGAGTTGGAAATGTTAAATTCAATATTGAGTTGCTAAAAACACCTGATCAGGAAATATCTTGTACTGGAGGCTAACAGGTAGAAACTCACTTTGTCAGTATTGTAAATTGACCAAGACTGGCAGGGTCAATATTACATACCCACCGTAAAACTGGACAAATTTATGGGGAAGGTCAGAACTTCTTGATTATCCGCAGTAAGCACTTTAACAATCATGTGTAGCGACGGACAAATTGTGGTAGGATAAGTAAACAACTCAAGCTAAGAGGTGGTATCATGAACGATCTGAAGGCAAAAAGAACATATTTGTTTTTGAATCTTTTATGTTATTCAATAATCATTCTCTCTCCAGTGATGGGTTGTCCCAGTATTTTTGCAGTGGAAATCATTTCTAAGCAGTTAACCATTAATTTAACCGATGACCTTGAGCCTCGAATATCAGGTGATAATGTTGTCTGGTACGGATCTGACGGTTCTGATTACGAAATCTTTCTTTACAACGGATCAACAATCACACAATTGACCGATAATTCAACCAAGGACCTTGAGCCTCGAATATCAGGTGATAATGTTGTCTGGTACGGATATGACGGGTCTGATTACGAAATCTTTCTTTACAACGGATCAACTATCACACAGTTGACCGATAATTCATTCGATGACTTTGCCCCTCAAGTATCAGGTGATAATGTTGTCTGGTACGGATCTGACGGTTCTGATTACGAAATCTTTCTTTACAACGGATCAACAATCACACAATTGACCGATAATTCATACAATGACTCTTTCCCCAAAACATCAGGTAATAATGTTGTCTGGTACGGATTTGATGGGTCTGATTACAAAATCTTTCTTTATGATGGATCAACAGTCACTTTATTGACCGATAATTCATCCAATAACTTTAACCCTCAAGTATCAGGTGATAATGTCGTCTGGCACGGGTGGGACGGGTCTGATTACGAAATCTATTTTTACAACGGATCAATAATCACTCAATTGACCGATAATTCATACAATGACTTTTACCCTCAAGTATCAGGTGATAATGTCGTCTGGCACGGGTGGGACGGGTCTGATACGGAAATCTATTTTTACAACGGATCAATAATCACTCAATTGACCGATAATTCATACAATGACACGGCTTCTCAGGTATCAGATGATAATGTTGTCTGGTACGGATATGACGGTTCTGATAACGAAATCTTTCTTTACAACGGATCAACAATCACACAATTGACTAACAATTCATACGATGACCTACTCCCTCAAGTATCAGATGATAATGTTGTCTGGTACGGGTATGGTGGAGTTGATGGTGGGAATGATGGAGAGATTTTCCAGCATAAATTCGTATCTTTCTGGGGATCTCCAACGATGGGATGCAGATCAAGACAAGAAAATGAGGCTTCCAGATATAATTAATGGTTTGAAAATGTTATCTGGACAATAACTGAATAACATCTCTAATCTGGTCATTTCATACTCAACCAATTATATCGTCGAAGATAGTTCCTCATTCTCTGCAGGAACACACGTTATCGCAATGGGGGAGGCTATTATTGGCAATGTTAACCATTTAAACAATCCTGCAACTTAGGAATGTTCCTGTATCCCTTCAGAATAGCCCCATCCTTGGCAAGCTCCGTATACACACTAAACTAAACAGGGGAAACCCAACCTTCACAGGAATAGTGTAAAGTTGAATTATATTTAGAGGTTGCAGAGATTGGAATTGGCAATCTCAACACCTCTTCATCTTCTTTGGCGCAGACCGGTTCCAGATGCACAAGAAGAAGATTTACTCTCTTAAACACCTTGTATAATGAAGGTATTCAGAAAAAACATAAGATTTTACTAAGTCTTCC
>CAVUYQ010000025.1:0-218942 GCA_963745765.1 uncultured delta proteobacterium
GGATAAACTTTACGTACCGGGCCTTGTTCGATCCAGCCTGTGCGGCCTGTTCCACATGGAATTACGCAGCCAAAGCCCGAAGGCGATACCTCTAGCCAGTCGGGTTGCCTTTTTGCTTCCCCGGGAAAGAGCGTCCGCCCATCTTGGGCGGCAACGTCAACCGTTACCGATAGTCGATGGGTGCCTCCGCCCATAACAATCCCTTTTACCGGGGCGACATCACCGTAATCGCGCCCCCAGGCAAGCGTAATGTACCGCTCATCAGCCAGCTGGTTGTTGGTCGGGTCGAAATCAACCCAGCCGGCATCGGGGATGAACAGCGAGACCCAGGCATGGGAGGCGTCGGAACCCACCAGTTTAGGTTTACCGGGTGGCGGGATTGTTTCCAGGTAGCCACTCACATAACGCGCGGCAAGCCCCAGCGACCTCAGGCAGCTTGTTGCCAGATGTGTGAAATCCTGGCAGACTCCTTTGCGTTTTATAAGGACCTGTTCAACGGTTGTGTCAACCGTGCTGGCCGATTTGTCATAGGTAAAATCAGTAAATATCCGGCGCATGAGATCTAAAGCTCCGAGCAAAACAGGAGTTCCCGGAGTGAAGGAAGGCCGGGCATAGGAGGCTGTCTGCTGGCTGAGCGTGACCAGTGGGCTGGCAAAGACAAACTGGCAGGCGTCAAGCTCAGCCGGCTGTCGGTGCGTGGCCAGTCGCTCGGTAACCACTTCCCATGCAGCGGTTCCGGCAGGATCCGGCGCAACCGGATTGCTGGTTTCAACCAGGCTGGTTGCCGAAACAGCCAGTTCATTATGCGGATGCTGGATCATGAAGACATCAACCGTATTGCCGAAATAGTCGAGCCGTCGCTGCAGGTATTGCGCTTCCGGTACAATTGTTAAATGGCATTCAAGAACCTTCTGGCAGTATGTTTCCCGGGGCCGTAAAAAGAGTTCGTTCTGCGAGAGTGAGGCCGGCGCTGAATAGTCGTAGGATGTTTTGTGGCTGATTTTGTATTTCATAACTTGCGATCACCCGGAATAACCGTGAAATGGGGCGTAGTTGGTACCCTGGTCAGATAATGGCCGGTAATCTGCTGAGAAAACTCTTTGAGATTGTCCGACATGGATGCAAGAAAAATAGCCAGCGCTTCGGTCTGCGAGCTTTCTTCACCATGGTGAATGTCGGTAAGATCCAGCAAGCGGACAGCAGTCAGCATTTTTAAAGCAATGCGTTCCTCGGGGTAGGCAAAGCGTCGCTCGTGCTGGCGGGGAAGGTGCTCGACATGACCGGCAATATGGCTGAACTGAAAGGCGAGTGATTTCGGATTGGTTTCATCAACCAGCAGCAGATCGAGTACCGGTGCCAGTTGAAAGGACGAACGGTAACGAGCCCGGTAGGTCATGGTGCTGTCAGAAACCTCCAGCAGTGCTTCCAGCGTATTACTTGACTCATTATCGATCTGGGGGAGTGCAATACTGATCAGGCTGGTCTGGTTCATGGCCCGCTCTACCCGGCGTCCCATATCCATGAAACGCCAGCCGAGACTGCGGGTCATGCTTTCCATCGCCAGGCCGCTGAGCCCGCTCAGGGCAAAGAGCGTCTCGTCAATGAATTCCAGCGGATCTTTTGCGGGATAGTCGGCAAGATCTTCGAGTCGGTTGATAATGCGGGAAGAATCGTGAGAAAGACGATCCCGAACTTTTCGAGCGGCCTTTTGAACGAGCTTCAGGATGGAAACCAGACTGTCCATCCGGTCTCTCTGGTAAAGCGCATTGTTAAGATGAGAGTATAACTCCTGGAAAAGCGGGCTGTCCGGAGTATCCTGCGGCGGTGTCGGGATGATATTCTTCCCCTTGAGAAGTTTCAGCAGGAAGTGGAGTTCCGGAATGTCCTGCGGACGATCTTCACCAAAAATCCGGCGGAAAACCGAACGCAGAAGCCGTATGAGTCCTTCCGCCCGCTCCAGGTAACGGCCAAGCCAGAGGAGGTGATCGGCCACCCTGCTTGGCAAGTCACTGCTGCGTTTAAATTCGCCAATGGCATGGAAGCCTTCCATCAGGCTGAAGCTCTCGACAGGTCGGTCGGATAGCACCCATATATCTTTGCTTTGCTGTCGCGCCGGGTTGTTTCCGGTAAGGGTTTCTCTATCAGCGGCGGTGATTGCCAGGCCGCCAGGCATAACAGCGAAGCCCTTCTGGGTGGCACAGGCAAATACCCGCAGCAGGTTATAGCTGCTGCCAACCCCGTCACGGTCCCAACTGGGTGCTGCAGCAGGATTTATTGCTGCGGAGACGACGAAGCTTTCCGGGAAAGATTTGATCTGTGCCAGATGATCGGAAGAGATTTTCCTGAAATCATGGCCGGTAAACGCCGGTCCTGCCGTCAATTGCCCGGGATTGGCAATGGCACGGCTCAAGCCATCAGGCGTTCCGCACCACCAGCTGGGATGATTTGCCAGGAGCAGGTCCTCTCCGAGCAGGTGGCTACAGAGTGACGGCAGAAATACGGAGAGTGCCGGGGTTTCAACAAAGCCGCTGCCGATAGGGTTTACCAGGTAAATGTTTTTTTCACGACATACCTGGAGAAGACCTGCAACGCCGTTCGTTGTCTCGCGCCTGAAGGCAAACGGATCACTGCTCTGATCTGAGATATGGCGGAATATGGCTTGGATCGGCTCGAGACCGGCGAGTTTTTTTAAAAACACCTTGCCGTTTCGTACCGTCAGGTCCTGGGCTTCTACCAGGGTATAACCGAGGTAACGGGAGAGCATCGCATGTTCAAAATAGAGCGGGTTTTCCGGTCCGGGGGATAACAGCACAATACCGGGATCATCTTTTCCCGGGGAGGCTATCTGGATGAGGGCACGGTGAAAGGTCTGAAAAAACGGGGCCAGCCGGAGGATCTGGGTTTTGTGGTACAAATCCGAAAAGATTCGTGACATGACAATCCTGTTTTCAAGGGCGTAGCCCAATCCTGCAGGATTTGCCGCATAATCACGCAATACCCGGAAGCGGCCGTCTTCTGTGCGATAGATGTCTGCCGAGTAAAATGTCAGAAAGCGATTTCCCCGGGGCTGGATATTGTGGCAGTTATGCAGAAAGTTCGGGTTGGCAAAAATCAGTTCCGGAGGAAGCATGCCGCTTGTGAGCAACTGCTGGGGCCCATATGTATCGGCAAGGATCTTTTCAAGCAGGGTCGCGCGCTGGATCAGCCCCGATTCAATGGTGCTCCATTCCGCAGCAGAGATTTGCAGGGGAATCAGATCAATATCCCAGGAGGTGCTCCGCTGCGCAGAGTCATCAAAGGGATTGATAGTGGCACCATCTTCATGCCGCATATGCCGGGCTCGTGCATGATGCTTCTTCAGTGCCTCCGGCCCCATCTCCGCAAGCGCCAGGAGAAGTTCTTTCCACTGCGGGCGGGGTTCAGTAGAGGACTGGAAGGCTTCACAATAGGAATCTTCCGGGAACACAACAGTATTAAAAAGCGATGTCCCGGTTGCTTGAGGGCTCAAGGGTTCACCCGACTCAGTCTTGATCATGCAATTGATGCCTCGTTAAGATAATACAAATAGTGACAGAGTCGTCTATCTAACCATTTTAACGGCGCAAATCAAGCGTATACGGATAATAGCCGTTGGTTTCCGGAAGCGGAATTTCCATGTTGCTTCCGGGGGTGTGACCATCCGGCCGGAAGCGTGCATTCCTCCTCCCTTCAGCCTCGTAGGAATTAACCGGAAAAATATCGTAATTGCGACCGCCGGGATGTCCGACATGATAGGTGCAGCCGCCAATAGACCGGCATGACCAGGTATCAAACAGGTCAACGGTCAGGGGCGCATGTACACCGATGGTTGGGTGGAGACAGGCCGGCGGTTGCCAGGCCCGATAGCGAACCCCGCCGGCAAAAACTCCTTCTACCCTGGTTGACTGCAACGGCACCCGCCTGCCGTTGCAGGTGACGATGTATCGTTCTCCTGTCATGCCTGAGATTTTGACCTGCAGCCTCTCGACAGATGAATCCACATATCTGGCCGTACCACCGCCACCGGGCTCTTCTCCGAGGACATGCCAGGGTTCAAGCGCCTGCCTGAGTTCCAGTTCCATACCTTCATAGATTACCCTGCCGTATACAGGAAAGCGGAACTCGAAGTGGGGATGAAAAAAGTCCATGGAAATCGGGTAGCCGGCCTGGTTGAGAATATGCAGGACATCTTCGAAGTCGTCCCGGACAAATTGGGGGAGCATGAAACGGTCGTGCAGCCTGGTGCCCCAGCGCACCAGTTTCTGGCGATAGGGGGTTCTCCAGAACCAGGCGATGAACATCCTCAGCAGGAGCTGCTGGGCAAGGCTCATGCGCGCATGGGGCGGCATCTCGAAGGCTCGAAACTCAAGCAGGCCGAGACGCCCGGAAGAGCTGTCGGGTGAATAGAGTTTGTCTATGCAGAATTCAGCCCGATGGGTATTGCCACTGACATCAACGAGCAGGTTCCGGTAAAGTCTGTCAACAAGCCATGGCGGACATGGCCGGTCCGGTGCGCTTTGTCGATCCTGTTCGGCAAAGGCGATCTCGAGTTCATAGAGGCTGTCGTGCCGTGCCTCATCAATGCGCGGTTGCTGGCTTGTCGGTCCGATAAAAAGACCGGAAAAGAGAAAGGAAAGAGAGGGATGGTTGTTCCAGAAGGTCACAAAACTGCGCAGCAGATCCGGCCTTCGTAAAAAGGGACTGTCCGCAGGCGTGGCTCCGCCCACCACGATATGGTTACCCCCTCCGGTTCCGGTATGACGGCCGTCCACCATGAATTTTTCGGTACCAAGACGGCATTCCCGGGCAACTTCATAGAGCCTGGTGGTGTGCTCCACCATTTCCTGCCAAGAGTGCAGAGGCTGGATATTCACTTCGACAACACCGGGATCGGGGGTGACCTTCAAACTCTCGAGTCTTGCATCGGCAGGCGGAGTGTACCCTTCAATGACAACCGGCAGGCCGGTCCTCTCGGCCGTTTTTTCAATGGCGGCGAGCAGTTCCAGGTACCCTTCGAGCGAGGGTATCGGCGGCATGAAAACATAGAGACGGCCGTGACGCGGTTGCACGCAGAGAGCGGTTCTTACCACCCAGGCGGCTGACTCACCGGTAACTGGCACGGGATCTGCGAAAGGCGCCGGCTGACTGCGTACATTCTCGTTGTAAAGCTCCTCGGGTTTTCCCGGCAGTGCCTGCTGACCTTCGTGTATATCGGGCAGGGGTTGGGTGGAGGCCATGGGGTCAAGCGAGAATTGCGTCGGGATATCCTTTGGTTCCACCCAAGGCAGCGAGTCCAGGGGGAGACGCAGGCCGGCAGGGGAGTCGCCCGGCAACAGAAACATGTGCTCGCCTCTGAACGGCCATGGGCCGCTTTTCCATGATCCGTGCTGCAGCGGCAGGACATAACCCACCACCGAACCGAGTCCGTTCCTGAAAGCGCGTATCATGCGCGCCCTTTCTTCGGGGTCTTCCAGCTTAGGGTCGGTGGGATCAACATTGACCGGAAGTTTCTGTTCCTGCTTGAGATAATGCAGGATATCCTCAAAACTTTCACGAATAAAGGTTCGGTTTACCTTGAGAATGTCAGCCAGCGTTGTAATGAAGTGCCTGGCATCGGAAATTCCTGAACCATAATCCCTGGAGACATCAGCGAGCAGCTTGCTGTCGTTCCAGATGGGTTTGCCATCTTTTCGCCAGTAACAGCCGAGAGCCCAGCGGGGCAGTGATTCTCCGGGATACCATTTGCCTTGTCCGTAATGCAGCAGTCCGCCGGGTGCCCATTCATCTTTTAATCTTTTGATAAGGGCTTCGGCCAATTCCTGTTTCTCGGTGCCAAGAGCCTCGGTATTCCACTGGGCGCCATCCATATTGTCGATGGATACGAAGGTGGGTTCACCCCCCATGCTCAACCGGACGTCCTGGCCGGCGAGTTCGAGGTCAACCTGATCTCCAAGCGCCCTGATGGACGACCATGTCTCCTCCGGGTACGGCCTGGTGGATCGCGGGGCCTCAAAAATACGTTCAACGGACATGGCGTGTTCAAATTCAACCTCGCACTCATCCAGGGCTCCACTGATCGGCGCAGCACTTTGCGGCTCGGGGGAACAGGCGAGGGGAATGTGTCCTTCTCCGGCAAACAGCCCCGAGGTCGGATCCATACCGATCCATCCGGCACCCGGAATATAGACTTCGGTCCAGGCATGCAGGTCGGTGAAATCGTTTTCGGCACCGGATGGACCATCAAGGGATTTGACATCCTGTTTCAGTTGCACGAGGTAGCCGGAGACAAACCGGGCAGCAAGGCCGAGATGCCTGAGAACATTTACCAGCAGCCAGGCGGAATCCCTGCATGAGCCGCTGCCCAGCGTCAATGTCTGCTCACAGCTTTGCACGTTTGGTTCCAAGCGGATGAGATAGCGGATATCGCTGCTCAGTTTCATGTTCAGGGCAACGAGAAAATCGATGGTCTGCATGGGACTGATATCGATTGTCTTCATGAATTGACCGAGCATCTTCCCCGGTGCTGTCCGGGCCAGGTAAGGGGTGAGGTCCGCCTTCAGCCCGGTTTCGTAGGTAAAGGGAAATTCATCGGCCGATGGTTCCAGAAAAAAGTCAAAGGGATTGATGATGATCATGTCGGCAAGCAGATCAACCTCCACCACGAACGTGTCGGTCTTTTCCGGAAAGACGAGCCGTCCCAGGTAATTATTGAAAGGATCCTGCTGCCAGTTCAGGAAATGATTCTCCGGAGTCACTTTCATGGAGTAACCCAGAATCGGCGTACGGCAGTGGGGTGCCGGACGAAGCCGGACAATCTGGGGAGCAAGGTTTATGCTTCGATCATACCGATACGATGTTTTGTGATTGAGCGAGATATGTATTCCCACGTTTTTACCGTCCTTTGCTGCAGGGTATGACCACAGGAGACGACTTGTGGCGGTACCCTTATTGATTGATGTCGCTGACAGCCGCTTTCTACTGCTCCTGAGCGGCCGCTTCGATGAGGGGGGGAGGTTGAAAAAAGTTGTGCCGATTGCCGCCCCGACTTCATTGAGGTTGCCCTGCAGCGTATCCAGGTATTCATGCAGGCCGACCGCAATAACCTCATTAATATCGGTATATTCGATATCTGCCTGCATACGACCCAGTCGTTTTTCTGCCGGATTCATTGCAGCCCCCGGGGGAGTCCCGGTAATACGGTGCATGCAGATCTTCGCTTTGTTTATACAATGCCGGATTGAACGGGGGAACTGGTTGTCGAAAATAAGGAAATCGGCAACTTTGTTCGGGGTAATCTCATGATGTTCTTTACGAAACATCTCAAAAGCGCTGGCGGACTTGAGCACCGCCATCCACTGGACATGATCGATGGGGGCGTTGACCAGGCTTGCCTGAGGCAGCAGCATAAAATATTTCACATCAAGGATTCTCGATGTCTTGTCAGCCCGTTCCATCATCATGCCGATTCGGGCAAAATTCCACGCCTCGCCGTGACTCATGGTTGAATCCATCAAACCGGTGAACAGGTGGCTCCGCATCTGAATTATTTTGAAAAAGCGGTGGGGATCTTCAAGTGCCATGACCACACTTTGCTCAGTTGTCAGTTCCAGGAAAAAATTGTTGAGGTGCTCCCACATTTCCGAGGAGATGATTTCACGAATGGATCGTCCATTTTCCCGCGCTGCACCAAGGCATCTGAGGATGGAATTGGGATAGTCCCGATCGAAGGTGAGAAAGCGGATTACTTCATCTTGATTGTAGTCGGGATCCTTTTTTTCGAATAGCTCCTGGTCTCCGGTGGTCATGACAAGCGGTTTCCAGTGCTTGCCTTCCTCCGAAGGCATGTCCAGCAGCAGATTAAGGTTGACACTGATAAAACGGGCCACGTTTTCGGCTCGTTCAATATATCGGCACATCCAGTAGATTGAGTTTGCTACACGGCTCAGCATCGAATTCCTCCAGAAATATATTCGCCTACACTACCCAGGTATCCTTACTGCCGCCGCCCTGGGATGAGTTTACCACCAGCGATCCTTTTTTCAGCGCCACCCGGGTCAGACCGCCCGGTTGCACGTAGATGTCCTTGCCATAAAGGATATAGGGCCGTAGATCCACATGCCGCCCCTCGATCTTCTCACCGATAATTGTCGGCACCCGGGAGAGTGATATCGTGGGCTGGGCCATGTAGTTGCGAGGCTCCGCCTTTATTTTTTCAGTAAAAGAAGCCCGTTCAGCGTCACTGGCGTGGGGGCCGATCAGCATACCGTAGCCGCCTGACTCATTCGCTGCCTTTACCACCAGCTCGTCGAGATGAGAAAGCACATACTCCCGGTCCTTGTCGTTGCGGCAAATATAGGTCGGCACATTCGGCAGGATGGCATCTTCACCGGTATAGTATTTGATAATTGCCGGCACATAGGCATAGATCACCTTATCATCAGCAATCCCGGTTCCCGGGGCGTTGGCCATGGCGATCCGGCCGGCCTTGTAGACGTCGATGAGCCCTTTGACGCCAAGCATTGAATCCGGACGAAATACCGTCGGATCAATAAAATCGTCGTCAATGCGGCGGTAGAGAACATCCACCCTTTTGAGTCCTTTTGTGGTCAGCATATGCACAAAACCATCTGCGACGACCAGGTCCCGGCCTTCAACCAGTTCCACGCCCATCTGCTGCGACAGGAAGGAGTGCTCAAAATAGGCGCTGTTGTAGATACCGGGAGTGAGTACGCCAATGGTCGGTGCCTGCACGTGGTCAGGTGCAAGATAGTCAAGAACTTCGAGCAGTTTGCCCGGGTACTCGTCCACCGGTCTTACCTTCGAGGCCTGGAACACCTGGGGGAAGGTTCGCTTGAGCACCTGCCGGTTTTCCAGTACATAAGAAACGCCTGACGGGCAGCGAAGATTGTCTTCCAGCACATAGAAACGTCCATCACGGTCCCTGATCAGGTCAGTGCCGGTTACATGGCACCAGATGCCACGGGGCGGGGTGAAGCCTTCACACTCTTTGCGATAGGTCCTGCTGGAAAGTACAAGATCTTCGGGTACAACCTTGTCCTTGAGAATTTTTTTGTCATTGTAGATATCCTGCAGGAACAGGTTGAGTGCATGGATACGCTGCTTGAGACCGGACTCGATTTGCTGCCAGTCAGTTCTTGAGACGATGCGGGGGATCAGGTCGAAGGGGAAGATTTTTTCAGTGCCTTCATCCCGGCCATAGACATTGAAGGTAATGCCCATTTTCAGGAGTAATGCTTCCGCTTCCTTCTGGCGCAGAATCAGGTCGCCGTCCGGAAGCGATTCTATCCGGTCAATAAGCAGTTGGGCTCCGGGGCGGGGCCTGCCGTTCTCATCGATCAATTCATCGTAAAAATCTCCGAGATCATACGTTTTAAATGTCTCCATCGAGTACTCCTTTCTCTATCTGGTTCGAAGGCTCACACCGATTCGTCGCTCAAAATCCTCTGCACACAATGGAGGACAGGACGGGTGGCACGATTGATCGTTCATGTTCATTTCAATTTCCGGCCCCGAGCGCAAAGCGACAAAGTAGGATCTTGCTGCGGTAATGCTCAGGATTCCTGAGGTATTTCTTCCAGGCGGCGCACCGTAACGGTCTGAATGGCCGGATATACCGGCGGGCCGAACTGGTTATATACCGCCACATCAGCTGCATCGCGGCCAATACCGAGAACGACATAACCGCTTCTCAGGTAAGGCTGGGTCGCATCAAAGGTATACCAGCGGCCGGCGACAAAGGCCTCAAACCATGCATGCATTTCCATCGGTTCAAGGGCATGGAGGTAGCCAACCACCATTCTCGCCGGGATGCTGAGGCTGCGGCATAGGGCGATGCCCAGATGGGCAAAATCACGACAGACGCCGCTCTGCCTGTTATTAACCTCTGCCGCTGAGACAAAGAGGTCGCTGAACTGGGCGTTATAGTACAGTGATCTCCTTATCCAGGTTTCAATTGCAGAGACCTGGTCATAGCCGGGCTTCTGTCCGGTTGTTATTTCTGTTGCCAACTGGCCGAATTGCTCTGCTTCACAGTAGCGACTCGGCAAAAGATACTTGAGCACATCATCCGGCAGTTCCTGCACCTCAACAAACGGAGCTTCAGGCGCCCTCAGCAGCATATCAGCCGTGTATACCTCGGCTGCGGTATTGATTGAAAAAAAGCCGGCGGGAGCAACCAGTCTCTGGCAGAAGTTTCCGTGATTGTCCGTAAATTCATGCACCGGTATCCGTGGAGAGATCAGGTACTCTTCACGTGCGACCCATTGCTGAGTCCCGCTGCGCGGTCTCAGCATCAATATGAAGGGTGTCGGGACTGCTATGCTGAATTGCAGATCACAACTTACCCGCAGTTTCATACGGCGGCCTTAAGAGAGAAACATGATTGTGCTGTAGAGAACATAGATTACACCATGTGGCCCAGCCACTTGCCGCTGGAAACATCCGTTGAATATCGGTGGCGGAGAAGCATTCTCTCCAATGGGGATTTCCATTCTTTGTTCAGGCGTGGCTTTCAGGCACGAGACTGAAGGCAGGCTGGTGATTCTTGTCTTTATCCGGTACATTACAATGTTTGCAGTGTTTATGCTATTAAGAATCAGTATCTGCTTCGGAGATTTCTGGATTTTTGCAAAAACAAGACAGCTCCTTTCCGCTTCTAAATTCTGGTGACAGCATATTTAATTCCAGTAAAGTAGGGCAGTCGACAAACCGGTGATTTTTACCTTGAGGCAAGGGATGTATTTACAGAAGGAAAGGGATGAGCGACGACACAAATAAGTTTGATTCGATAGCAATCAATGAAGTCCAACTGGTTTTGGCAGAAAAGCGTACATCTTTAGCTGTAATGAGGACAGGTATAGCGGTTTTGGCTTTACCGCTGACGGTTATGAGTTTTCTGATAGCCACTTCCAAATATTACAATGTTACTGAAGTTTTACATTTTATCATCCCATTGGGAGCGCTCAATCTTGTTTTAATTGGTTTAGGTGTATACCTGATTATCCGCTCAATAATCCGGTTGAGGCATTACGACAACTTCATCAATGAAATTAAACGACATCATGGCATAATAGCAAAATTTATAGAGTGAGTTCGTGCAAGAATCCGTTATAGGCATAGGCCTGGCCCTGTTCAGTCGTTCTTTTCCGCTCTTAACAGCACGTTATTCGTCGGCTAAGCCTCCCTCATGCCTTGACATTTGACGAATAACCTATAATCATTCGGGGTAGCCATGGGGATGATAAGGACCTGCCTGGGGCAGCAAAAAATGAAACCGTTATAAACGCTCATCTTATAAATGGGTTATCTCTTTGCTGCTACGCTGTAGCATCTTTTTGTCCTACGTTTATGCGTTGTGTCGAGATCATTTCCCGTCTGTTATTGTATTGTATTTAGCTGCTTATTGATTTCACATCAGAAAAAGTACCACGATGTAGTTATTGACATTGTGGTGATAGTGCGCTAGTAATTAACTATTATCTTAATTAGACGTACGAGTATTACAAGAAATAGATACAATCAGAAATGCACGAGCACTCATGACAGTTTCTTCCTCCTCCGGGCAACAGGAAAACAGCAATCAGCAATTACAGGATATTTCACTCCTCTACCGTTTTCTCGGGCAGAGCCTCAAATTTCCTGAGATCACCTGGTTTACCGCCGATTTCAGGGGGAGTTTTGCAGCGCTGCTCAATCAGCTTGGTGCTGTTCAGGAGGCGCTTGATCTTGAGAAATCCTTTGCTGAATCCGCAGATTTGCTGGAAGAGCTCCAGGTTGAATATACCCGGCTTTTTATTAATGGTGTTCCGCATGTGGTTGCACCACCCTATGCTTCTGTCTATCTGGATAAATCGTTGCAGGGAGTGCATGCTTCCCGGACCCTGGCGTTTTACCGTGAGAAAGGCTGTGACATGTCGGAAGATTCCGACCTTCCCGACCATATTGTTCATGAACTTGAGTTTTTGTCGCACTTGGCAGCAGATAATGACCAGGAAGGGGAGCGGGAGTTTCTGCAGCGCTTCTTTTTGACCTGGTTTCCTGATTTTAGAGATATTGTATTGAAAGAGGCCAACCACCCATACTACCGGCTGGTTATTACCATGATAGACTACTTCACCAAGGAGGAAGAGTAAAATGGCATTTACTCTCAATCGTAGATCTTTTCTTCAGGCAGCGACGGCTGCCGCATTATCAGTACCGCTCTCCAAAGTTGTATCGGCAGATACAGGCGTGATAAAGACACCGATGTATCCAACGGGCACATTTGAAGACAAAATTGTGACCGGTGGTATCTGTGAGATGTGTTTCTGGCGATGCCAGCTTGTCGGCAAGGTTCGGGACAATCGTCTGGTCAAGCTTGAAGGAAATCCAAAATCCATAGACAATGGCAAGTCCATCTGTGCCAGGGGAAATGCGGGTATCAAATACCTGTATGACCCTGATCGTCTCAAGTACCCCTTGAAGAACGTTGGCAAGCGCGGTGCTCCGATATGGAAAAAAATCTCCTGGGATGAAGCGCTCAATGAATGTGGAACCAGGCTCAAAGGAGTCGTTGATACCTACGGCCCTCATGGTATCTGCGTATTCCCGCATGGTTCCTCGGCAAAATATCCCATGCATTTCTTCGAGCGCGCGGTCGGCACGGAAAATGTAAGTGAGGCCTCTTTCTTCCAGTGTCGAGGCATCAGGGACACCGCCTATCTTGCCACTATCGGCAGGGCTCCCGGTGAATTCGTCGATATGCCGAATGCCAAGGTCATGATGATGCTTGGCGGACATTTTGGCGAGAACGTTCACGTCTCGCATATCAAACGTTATATAAAAGGTCTGGAAAACGGTGCTAAGCTGATCATCGTGGATCCGAGATATTCCGCCTCGGCGGCAAAATCTGATATCTGGGTGCAGATCAAACCGGGAACCGATACGGCTTTTCTGCTTGCCATCATGAACTATCTCGTCAAAAACAAGAAATATGATGCTGAGTTCGTTGACGAGTATGGATGGGGCTTTGACGAGTTTAAAGAAGCCATCAAGGATTGGACTCTTGAGAAGGCTGCCGCCGAATGTGATATCCCTGTCGGGCAGATCAAGGATGTCGCCGAACTCCTGGCCGCAAATGCTCCCCATGTATCCATACATCCGGGGCGGCATGTGAGCTGGTACGGTAATGATTTTCAGCGCGAGCGAGCTCTTGCCTGTCTTACCGGTCTGCTCGGAGCCTACTATTCGGTAGGAGGCTGGGTGCCTGGAAAGGACCCGAAAGTAGGTGGAACCAGCTGGGCAAAGAAAGAAGCGGATCCCGAATTTAACCTGAACATGAAGGAGGATGAGGAACCGATCTATCCTTACAGCCCTCCGGGAACACCTACCGAGCTGATTCGCGATGCGGCCCTGACCGGTAAACCATATCCCATCAAAGGGTGTGTGATCTGGGGACAGAACCCAATCCAGACGATCCCCGACCAGGAGAAAATGAAAAAGGTCTTCGAGCAGATGGACTTTGTCATGTGTGTCGATGTCATGCCGACGGATGTAACGATGTGGGCTGACATCCTCCTTCCCGAAGTCAGTTACCTGGAACGTTACGACCTAATCAAGACGGGTACCCAGTGGGATTTTGCCGATAAGCAGCAGCAGTATATCTCTGCCAGGATGCCTCTTGTTGAGCCGATGTTCGAGCGCAAGGACCAGGTCTATATCACCAATGCCATCGCAAAGATCATGGGTCATGAAAAGGAGATCCCGGTCAAGAGCATCGAGGAACTTGTTGAGAAGGACCTGGCGGTAGCTGGGCTCTCTCTTGATATGTTGCGCAAGGAAGATGGTATTCATCTCATGCCGGGAAAAG
This sequence comes from uncultured delta proteobacterium, assembly GCA_963745765.1. Classification (GTDB taxonomy): domain Bacteria; phylum Desulfobacterota; class Desulfobulbia; order Desulfobulbales; family Desulfocapsaceae; genus Ww85. The sequence continues at coordinate 13,886 of CAVUYQ010000025.1, forward strand.
ATCCTTACCAGATGCCCGATGACTTCGAGGTTGTCTTCTTCAATGAAAACCTTCAAGATTTCGGCTTCCCCGGAGCTCCCACCTACCTGCCGGTAGATCAGCCGCCGAAAGGATATGCCCGCCTGCTCTATGGCCGTGTTCCGGTACACACTTTCAACAGGACCCAGAATAACGTCTGGCTCCATCACGCCATGCCGACAAACCCGGTCTGGATCAACGAAGAGGTGGCGCAGAAAATCGGCGTCAGCGACGGTGATACCGTGGAACTGGTAAACAGCGAAGGGTTCAAATCCAGAACCAGCACGGTAGTCAAGGTCACCCCGGGTATACGCAAAGACGCGGTATATATGGCACATGGCTATGGGACTATGAATCCGCTCATGACTGTCGCGGTGAAAGCAGGTGTTGATGACCAGAGCCTGATCACAAAAATTACAGTGGATCCGGAGACCGGTGCACACGGAATGAGGAACAACTTTGTCAAATTGATAAAAGACGGCAAAGTTCTGGATATACCGGCGTAACTGATACCTATAAAACGGATGTAAGGAGATATAACCCATGCAATATGCAATGATAATTGACCTTGAAAGATGTGTGGGCTGTCATGCCTGTGCGATCGCCTGCAAGGCTGAGTGGGAAATTCCCGTGGAGTTCCACAGAAACTGGGTCTATCGTCTCGGCCCGAGTGTTGTTGACGGGGCCATGGCCTCCACCTATTACCCGGGACTATGCAACCATTGCACCGAGCCCGCCTGCGTGCCGGCATGTCCTGCTGATCTGGTGGAACGGACCTTTACCTCGGCCAAGACCGGCGAGACCGAGACGATGGAAGTCGCTGCTACCTGGAAGGACCCGTTTGACGGCACGGTACAGATAGACAAGTCTCGCTGTCTTGGTTGCGGTGCCTGTGCTGAAGCGTGTCCGTACCATGCCCGCTACGTTAACCCCGATCTTGTTGATGATGTATCATCAGACGGCAAGGCGGATAAATGCACCTTCTGTCAGCCGCGCCTTCTGGCCGGTTTTGAGCCCGCCTGTGTACAGACCTGCATTACCGGTGCCCGGATTTTTGGAGATATGACTGATCCCAAATCCGAAGTATCGGCTTATATCAAAAAGGGCGCCAAGGGCATCGAGGCAACGGGCGGAACACTTGGCCCCAATGTTTACTATTACGGCAAGCCCAAGGACATCAAGCTGCTCTTTAACGATTATACCCCCGAGCTGGCCGATCTTGAGAAAGCAAGAAAGCGTGCCATGTTTGCCAAACTGGTGAAACCGGCTGTGCAGAAAGCCGGCCAGATAGGCTTGCTTGGTCTTGCCGGGACATTGCTCTTCGAGGACAATAAGAAGACCTGATAACCCGCCTGCCGTCAAACCGGAATAATTGTTTCAGGCAATTATTCCGGTTTCTTTTGCGTATCTATTTAACTGTTTAATTACGCTTTGCCGCTTCTCTGTGTTTTGCGTCTGACCGCTGGCGCACAACGAAACAGATGATTTTGCAATGACCATCTGATCCCACAAAACAAGCCTGGCTTTCTCACATTCGGGTATTATAATTGACAGGATTATTCAGGTCTCACGGCAGCCGTCTGTCGTCATCGGTCTGTTTGTTGTGAGGGTGTCTGGATAATTCCATTAATTGCTATCATTGGAGGATAATGTGATTTCGGTAGAGGAAGCACTGGAAATTCTGCATGAGAATATACCCCCGCCCCGGCAGGAAATGGTTTCCCTGGAAGAGGCTTACAATTGCTACCTGGCGGAGGATATTCATGCCCCGGAATCGTCTCCGCGCTACACCAATTCCGCCATGGACGGTTTTGCTGTAAGGTGGGCTGACTGCAGCCCGGCAACAGAGCAGCAGCCGGCTTATTTGCAGATTATCGGGGAGTCCCAGGCAGGGGTGCCGTTTGACGGTTTCGTGCCGCCGGGTGCAGCAGTGAGGATCAGTACCGGTGCCATGCTCCCGGAAGGTGCTGACAGTGTTGTCCGGGTGGAGGACACAAAAGAAAGCGGAAACCGGGTTGCCATTTTTGCCATTCGCGGGCTGGGACAGGATATTCGGCTCGAAGGTGAGGAATTCAAAAAAGGTGTTTCTCTTTTTCATAAATCCATGCGTCTGGGAGCCCGCGAGCTGGCTTTGCTGGCTTCCGTCGGGGTGCACACCGTCAAGGTTTTCAAGCCCCCATGCGTCTCTTTGCTGGTAACCGGAACGGAACTGGCACGCTTTGATGATAACGGCATAAAACCTCACCAGATAAGGGATTCAAATACCATTATGCTGACGAGTGCCGTCCGCGATTCCGGCGCAGTCTTGCGAACAACTTCCCACGTTGAGGATAGCCTGGAACAAACGATTACAGCCGTGCGGCAGGCCACGGAGGGCGGCGACGCAATTATTCTCTGCTCCGGCGGGGTGTCGGTAGGCAGGCATGATCATGTGAAAGAGGCCGCGCAGGCGGTTGGTTTTAAAGAATTGTTCTGGAAAATTAGTCAGAAGCCGGGAAAACCGCTTTTTGTTTGTCGCCGCGATGACACCCTGCTGTTCGGTCTGCCGGGTAACCCTGTGTCAGCCTTCATGTGCTTCAGCAACTATGTGAGGCCGGTCCTGGCTGAACTCCAGGGAACCTCATCGATCAATCAGTCGATAACCGCCAAAACTACCATGCGGGTCGAAAATAAAGGGAAACGGACGAATTTCATTCGCGTCAACGTAGAGAATAAACCCAATGAAATCCCTGTCATCAGGGAAATGGCAAAACAGGGCTCGCACATGATCAGCTCCATCGTTCATGCAGATGGCTATATCATCATGAAGCCGGGCGAGGTGCTGGAGCCCTGCAGCCTGACCGAGGTTTTTCTCTTTTAGCTGGTATCGGGCTTCAACAAGCCGTTTCAACCGGAAGCAATGGAGTTCAGCTACTATTGCTGTCTGGGGGAAATAATTCAATGCAGGGATAGACGGTGTTCACCGGAGCAATCCTGTCAAGGTGATGTCGACATCACGAACCGGTACATTGGCAATGTCACTAGAATAAGCAGGATAATATAAAATACTGCCGTGACGGTGCCCGAAATGGTTGTCTGGTCCTCCTTTTCAACCTCGGGCATGAGGGCGAGTATCAAGGTAACCAGATAGGAGAAAGGAATGGTCAGAAGCAGCATCAGGAGAATGTTTTTCCCCCTCGTTCCGGCCAGATAATAGTTCACAACAAAAGGCAGCAGGTAGAGGAGGGAGCCAAAAAGAAAAAGAAAAAAGAGCGCTTCCGGCATGTCATTGCTCCCTGTATGGATAATGGTTATGGTTATTGATCTGCCGACAGTATACCCTGAATAGCCGGTAAGTGTTCAGGAAAAATCCTCTGACGACAACCTCATTTCAACAGGGTTCTTCCTCTCTTTCACCGGGAGCGTTTCTTCAATAGTTTTTCACACGTGCTAGGCAACCGTCCAGGCACCGTCCACATAGATTATTTGCCCGGTAACAAATTCCATGCACGGTGAGCATAAAAAGGCGATAGGACCAGCCAGGTATTTCAGCTCGCAGAATCTTCCTTTTGGAATTCTGGAGATAACCCAGTCGTGGTATGCTTTGTTTTTTAGATCATCCCGGTTGATATCCGTCACCGTAAAGGTCGGCGCAATAGCATTAACGCAGATATTATGGGGAGCCCATTCAATGGCCAATGATTTCGTCAACTGGTTGACGGCTCCCTTGCTCGGGGCGTAGGCCATGTCCCTGGCCCGGCCTTGCAGACCCCGGACGGAAGAGATATTGACAATCCTTCCTTTCTTTTGTTCAAGAAAGTATTTGCCCGCAGCCTGGCAGCAGAGGAATACCCCTTTTACGTTCACCCCCATGATCAGGTCCCATTTTTCCTCCGAGAAATCCACAGCATCTTCCAGGTGCGAGGCGCCGGCGGAATTGATCAGGATATCAATTTTGCCGTACCTGTCCACGACGTTTTTCATCGCTGTCTGGACACTGTTCTTGTCCAGGATATTCACGGTGCCGATATCTATGGCTATACCGTTACTCTGAAATGCCTCCTGAATCCTGCTCAGTTTGTCCTCGTTTCGCCCCAGTAAAACCACTCTGGCCCCCAGGGACGCAAGAGCCAAGCCTGCCTCGGCGCCGATGCTGCCGGAACCGCCGGTAATAACCGCTACCTCGTCCTGCAAACCGTACATTGATTCCAGTTTGTATTCCATCCTTGTTCCTCGGGTTTTGTGTATTGCTCCAGATCTTCCGATATAAGACTCAAGATACCGAAATCAGGAAACATGTAACGGTGCTGGCCATGTCGCTCAGTTGTTGCGGTGCATGCGTGTGCCGGGGGCTTCTTCTTCTGTCTTGCTATCATCGGGTCTTCTGGCACCGGATGAGAATCTGCTGCATCCAGAAGTGCGGTGTCGGGGCGCAACTTCTGATCCTTAAAATCCTGTCATGGTTCTGCCCTTCAGTCCCAATAGCTGGCGGGCTTCTGAGGGTGTTGCGTTATCGATGCTGAATTCCTGCAGGATCCTTTTCATTTTGCTGACCATATCTGCATTGCTCCGGGCCAGTTTGCCCTTTTGCAGGTATAAATTGTCTTCCAGTCCGACCCGGACGCTGCCTCCCATGACAGCTCCGACGGAACCCAGGGTGAATTCGTGACGGCCGGTGGCCAGAACCGACCAGACATAGTCCTTCCCGAAGAGCTTGTCTGCCGTGTTTTTCATGAACACCAGATTTTCAACTGAAGGTTGGATGGCCCCGGTGATACCGAGGATGAGCTGTATCCAGAAGGGAGGCTTGAGGATTCCCTGGTCGGCCCAGTAAGCCGTGTTATAGAGGTGTCCGATGTCGTAGCATTCCAACTCGGGTTTTGTCCCGTTTTCCTCCATGATAGCGAAGATACGTTCCTGGTCATAAAAAGTGTTTTTGAAAATCAGATCTCTGGAATTATCCAGGTGGGGTTCTTCCCAGTCATGAATAAACTCCTTCACCCGGGCCTTCATCGGAAACATACCAAAATTAAATGAACCCATGTTAACAGACGCCAGTTCCGGCTTGAACTTCTCAACCGCCAGCATCCGTTCTTCAATACTCATGTGCGGTGAGCCGCCGGTTGTTATACAGATTACCGCATCGCATCGGTTATGTATCTCGCCGCAGAACTCACGGAACAGACCAAGATCCATGGTCGGCTCCCCGGTAGCCGGTACCCGTGCATGCAGGTGAACCGTGGCTGCACCTGCTTCACTGGCCGCAATTGCCTCGTCGGCAATCTGGGCCGGCGTGATCGGCAGGTATGGTGTCTGGCTTGGAATATGGATTGCACCTGTCACGGCGCAATTGATAATGCATTTCCCGACCATGGCGAGTTCCTCTCGTAAATGATTATAAATGAGGCGACCGGTTACTGTACTCTTGTTATTCTTCAGACGCCTGTTCCTTCCTGAACTGTTTGAGCCGTGCATAGAGCAGACGGTCCCGTTTTCGTCGCATCTCGTCAGCAGCGCCGGCACCATAATCATAAAACCCCCTTGATCTTTTGAGCCCTGAGCGTCCAGTCGCAACCATCTCCTGTAAAAGTATAGGCGGCTTGAATTTATCGCCCGGTAATTTGCTATCGAGATATTCATAGACACTGAGATAGACATCGGTTCCCGCCTGGTCGATGATCTCAAAAGGGCCGAAGGCACCAAGCCGGAAGCCGATGGAAGTTTTTACCACGCGGTCTATCTCGGCAGGCGTCGCGAGTCCCTCCTCCACCAGTGCTATGGCCTCCTTGGCCATGGCCATCTGAATACGGTTGGCGACAAAACCGGGTCCACTTTTGCACACGGTCGGGGCTTTTCCCAGCCAGGTCAAAAACGCCATTATCAAATCGATGTTTTTCTGGTCCGCACCATTACAGGGTATAACTTCGACACACGGGGTGATGGGAGGCGGGTGAAACCAATGGGTGCCGATGATCCGTTCGGGGCCGGATATCCCCTCGGCCAGTTCATTGATATCGTAAGAGGAGGTATTTGAGGCCAGGATCGCCTCCTGTGGAGCATGGGCGCTTAAGACGGCCCAGATTTTTCGTTTGATTGCAAAGTTCTCACTTGCCGCTTCCACTATGTATCCGGCTCCTGCAAGGCTGCCGGCAAGATCGGTGGTGAGCGTGATGCGCGCCAAAACGTCCCTGACCCGGGAGCTCTCCAGCTGCCCCAGCTCAACCATGTAGGCAAGGTTGTCGGAAATCCATCCCTTTGCCCTTTCCAGGATTGCGTCATCGGTATCCACCAGGCTGACATTTATGCCGTGCTCGGCCAGGAGCTGGCAAATGCCATGCCCCATGACACCTGAGCCGATTACTACCGCTTTACTGATTTGTTTATCCATCTGTTTCTTCCTTTCGATATATTGTTTTTCCTGTCGTTCCGGGAGTATTATCGAGCGGTCCAGCCGCCGTCAATAGCCAGGATAGCACCTGTCACCAGATCTGCGGCAGCCGATGCGAGATAGACTACAGCACCTGAAATATCCCCGGGTTGTCCAATGCGGCCAAGGGGAATATTTGAAAGAACATAGTTTTTAAACTCCTCATCCTCGAACATCGGCCTGGTAAATGGTCCTTCGACAAAGGTCGGAGCAATGGCGTTTACCTTGATATTGTGCTGGGCCCACTCTATCGCCAGGGTCCTGGTGAGTTGATTTATCGCACCTTTGCTTGCACAGTAGGCGGCTCTTTTCAGTAAACCGACACTTCCAGCCTGGGACGACATCATGATAATTTTGCCTCTCTTCCTCCGGATCATCTGTTTGCCGACCGCCTGGGCACAGAAAAATTGTGCTTTGAGGTTGATGCTCATGATCTGGTCCCAGGCCTCCACCGTGACATCTTCGGCCGCTTGCGGGATATTGATTCCGGCATTATTGACCAATATATCTATGCTGCCTATCTGAGCCTCGCACTCCTCGACCAGGTCCGGAAGTAATTCCACCCGGGTCAGGTCAATCGGACAGGCCATGACCTTGCGGTTTTCGCCTCTGATCTTTTTTGCTATATCTTCAAGTTCGGCATCCGTTCTGCTGCAGATAATCAGATCGGCACCGTAATGCGCCAGCGTCTGGGCTATATGGGCTCCCATTCCCCGCCCCGCACCTGTTACCATCGCGACTTTTCCCTTTAAATCAAAAATGTTATCCAGGTTTGACTGACTCATGTAATCGTGCTCCTTTCATACGCTGGCCTTGTTTAATGAAAAATCTGCATCTGTCGCTGACAGAGAACCCGGCATGGTGCAACCCGGAGAGGCACCCTGAACATTAACGGACAAATAGCCTATTTCTTCAGGTATGCATATCGTTTAACCCGCAGGTCGGCCTGGGCCTTGTGTCCTTTGAAACCCTCAAGGTCACAGAGCCGCGAGCAATACTCACCGACCAATAGGCTCGCCTCCTTCGTGCATTTCTGATAGGTAACGGTCTTGATGAATTTGCCGACCCAGAGCCCGCCGGTATATCGTGCAGCACCCCTGGTCGGCAGGGTATGGTTGGTTCCGATTACCTTGTCGCCGTATGACACGTTGGTTTCCTCGCCAAGAAAAAGAGCCCCGTAATTGGTCATATTATCCAGAAAATACTGGGGATTCCTGGTCAGGATCTGAACGTGCTCGGAGGCAATACGATCACCCTCGATTACCATCTCCTCTTCACTGTCGACGAGAATTACCCGGCCATAGTCACGCCAGGATACGGAAGCGGTTTCCGCAGTCGGTAGGTTCTTGAGCTGTCTTTGTATTTCCCCTTCGATTTCGCCAGCCAGTTTCTCACTTGTCGTAAGCAGCACTGCCGGTGAATTGTAGCCATGTTCCGCCTGGCCGAGCAGATCGGTTGCGACCATCTCGGCATCGGCACTATCGTCCGCGATAATCAGTGTTTCCGTGGGCCCGGCAAGGAGATCAATGCCCACTCGTCCGTATAGCTGCCGCTTGGCCTCAGCCACGAAGGCATTGCCCGGCCCGACCAGGAAATCTACCGCAGCGATGGTCTCGGTACCCATGGCCATTGCCGCAACCGCCTGGACACCTCCCAACACGTAAATTTCATCTGCACCGCCAAGTGACATTGCCGCGACCGTGGCAGCCGGGGGGCGACCGTGATCGGGCGGGGTGCAGGCGATGATGCGTTTAACCCCGGCGACCCTGGCCGTGACAATGCTCATGTGAGCCGATGCGACCATCGGGAATTTGCCGCCGGGGACATAGCAGCCGACACTTGCGACGGGAATGTTCTTCTGGCCGAGGGTTACTCCCGGCAGCGTTTCTATCTCTATGTCATGCATTGAGTCCAGCTGGGCCTGGGCAAACGTGCGCACCTGTGCCTGGGCAAACTTGATGTCTGTAATAGTCGAGGCGGGTAATGAATCAATACACTCCTGTATCTGTCCTTCTGTCAGGCGGAAACTTCGGGGCGACCACTTGTCAAATTTTTCCGACAGCTCGCGAACGGCGGTATCCCCCCGCTCAGCAATATCGGCAAGGATTGTCTCTACTGTCTTTTTGACCTGTTCATCATTTGATTTTGATGCTTCAGAACTGATACCTTCCTTGACAACCTTCTTCATTTCTTCTCTTCATTTATGGAATGATGTACTCTGTCCAACATAATTTTTTTCCTTTTACAGATGACGTTTTCCTGCAATGGAAAGTTCCGTTTTATACTGCCGCCGAACGCCTTTTCAAGGCTGGCATCATGAACCGGCCCGACTTACAAGGCCAGATTTTCATGACATCACGTAATGCTTTCAGGTTGATCTTTTCAACGTATGGCCGCATGACTCCCTGATGATTAGTTTGGGTCCAAGAACAACATGGTGCCTATAATCAGCAAGTCCTAAAAGATGTGCTCGCTTGGAAGAAATAGGTACAGCACATTACTGCAAACAAAAGCGCATCGATAAATACATTGCCGGCATATTATTTCCTTTGTGATTATATTTTTTTATAAATATTGTAATATATAGTTTTTAAGGATATAATTTCCTTTTATGAACTAAAATGTTGACAAATAACGATGATATTGTTTCTTATATAAGAAACTTGATCATCAGGTCAAGTCGAATTGATCTTTTGAGTTTTTCATACTCTTTCCAGAGACCTTTCAGGAATGTTATGGACGCAACAGAACATAAAGACATCTCGTATAAAATTAAATCGCTGCGAAAGAAACGCTCCATCACCATTCAGGACTGGCTGAGAAAACCGATTTGACTCCCGGGCGTATATTTATCCAAATAGAAAACAGCACGACCCCGCCTCCGATCCCCACTCTTTCGCAAAAATAGCTTACGCCCTCGGCGTTCATGTTTCGTACTTTTTCGAAGACGAAAGTGAGCCCAATGGGAGGGTTATCTATTATCAAAAAAAATGAACGTAAACAATTAATCGGTGACTATACGCCGCTTGGCTACCAATACGAAGCTGTTATACGCAAAATAAAAGACATTAATATCAAACCTCTGATCGTGACGCTACCCTATGGTCTCGATAGCGAGGAAATCCCCTATAATTATCATGACGGCAATGAGTTGATTTACGTTCTGTCAGGAAAGATGATTTTTCATTATGACGATGAAAAGTTTCCTGTTGCAGAGGGGGATTGCCTGTACTTTGATTCCGAGAATCCCGCATAAAGTGGTGGCTGACACCAAGGACGAGCGGGTTAAAATACTGTCCGTGCTCTCTCTTTAATCAGCCGGTATTTCTTGAGAAGCTTTGTTGCAAAAGGGATGGCACTATTGTTGTGCTATCAATGCTCTTGTGGAAGAAATCAAAGAAGAGGAGTGGTCATGAAAAAGAAAGATGCTTCACGCAGAAATTTTTTGAAGATGGCCGGACTGGTTACCGTGAGTGCCGGTGCAACGTTCTATGGACCCTGGAAGCATAATCGTGTCTATGCTTCTGCAACGGACAAACCATCTCGATCGGTATAACATCTGACGCCAGCGGCCAGTATGCCAACAGCGGCGCTTCCGATCGCCGGGGTATGATGATGGCAATCGAGGAATTTAATGGCAAGAGGAGGAGTGCTCGGCTGGAAAATTGAGTATGTGCATCTAGACACGGAAACTAATCCTGCCACTGGGAGTCGTGTTGCGGAAAGAATGATTACCCGCAACGAGGCTTCATTTCTCATCGGTGCAGTCAGTTCCGGTGTAGCCAATGCCATCTCGCAGGTGGCCCAGAAGTATGGTGTTATTTACCTCAATACCAATTCCAGCTCTCCTACCGAGTCAGGGAAAAATGCCCATCGAATCAAATTTGTCTGGGACGGCAACGGCACCAATTTCTCTAAAGCTGCAGTGAAAAACGCGGTTGATAAAATCGGCAGTAAGTGGCTGTTATTGACCAACGATTATGTCTGGGGACACAATACTTCCGCCTCTACCCGAAAGCTGGCCACCTCCTTCGGTGCTGAGATTATCGATGAGCTTTTAGTTCCGCAAGGCACCCGGGATTTCACCTCCTACCGGCGCAAAGTGCAGCAGGCCAAACCTGATGTCGTGGCCGCTGCAATTGGCGGGGACGATTCGAAAGTACTGCGTCAACAGGTGGCTCAACTGGGTATGGGGAAAAGTCCAGCCTGGATCAATAACCAGCAGGACTGGCCCGATGTCTACGGCCTGCCGCTTGATAACCTCTTTGGCGTTTTCGGCACCACGTGGTACTACAACTTGATCTTCCGGGAGTAAAAGAATTTGTTGCTCAATACGCTGAAATGTACCCGGAAACATGCCTAGAGGTACCCGGCAACGTCTTTTATAATGGCGATATGGCTACACGGGAGCTCTTGAGCGCCGTTGAGCGCGTTGGTTCGACGAACAACATAAAAGTCATCAAGGAACTCGAGCAGCTCAAGGTTTCTGCAAAAGACCGGATGCAGCATTTTGACGCCTATATGGCGCCAAACCACCAGCTGCAGCAGACGGTTTACCTGGCCACAGCCAATGATGAAAAAACCTGGGAGCAGAATAAGAACGATTTGTTCAGGATTATCAGCTGGGCTGATCCCAAAACGGTTGAAGACACTGATTCAATGGCAGAAGTCCAGATGGAATCGTATGCGGACACTCCCACCTACGAGGGGTGATGCTGCATGGATTTTATCAGCAACCTCCTGCCTTTCATCATTAACGGCTTGAGTCTCGGGTTATTGTTTGCCCTTATCGCGCTCGGCTTTATGCTGATTGTCGGGGTCATGGAGCTGATCAACCTGGCCCATGGTTCGCTCTTTGCGCTCGGCGCCTATGTGGCAATGGTTGTAATCGCACCCCACGTGGAATGGGCCGGTTCCATCGGCCAGTGGTATGCAGGACTTCCCGTGGGCGTGCGTTACTCGTTTGCCCTCGTAGCCGCCCCGGTTCTGGTTGGCGTGGTTGGCATGGGGCTGGAAGTATGCATGCGTCCCACCTACGGCAAAGACCCGCTTTACGGCCTACTGCTGACCTTTGGTGCGGCCCTGGTTATCGAAGAATTAATCAGGGTCATCTGGGGCTCGGGCGAACAGATGCTGCCGGTGCCGCAACTGTTGTCAGGGCCGTTTATTTTTGGTGGCATGATCTATTCCAGATACCAGTTCTTTGCGAGTGCCTTCGCCATGATGACCATCGTCCTGGTATGGCTCTTCCTGGAGTACACCCCCTATGGCGCTATCATCAAGGCCGGGGCCCATGACTCTGAGATGGTACGGGCTCTCGGTATCAACCTTTCCCGTCTGCGCTTGTTCGTTTTCGCTTTCGGGACCTCGCTGGCAGCACTTGCCGGGATTATCCTCTCGCCCATATGGGGGCTTCGCCCCCATGTAGGCGTCGATGCCGTCATACCGGCTTTTCTGATCATCGTCCTGGGAGGAGTAGGCAGTTTCTGGGGAGCGGTAATTGCAGGAAAAATGGTCGGCCTGGCTGTTGGACTGACCAGCGCCTTCGCCTCAAAATGGTCGTTGATGTCCATGTATATTCTGCTCATCGCGGTGGTCACGTTCCGGGCGCGCGGCATATTTGGTAAAAAAAGCTTCCTCGAGGTATGAAATGATAGCTGACGTTTATCTCTCTCTGCGACGCTGGCTCACCGTACCGATGCTGCTCTGTTTTGTATTTTTATTTTCACTCCCGTTCTGGATCAAAGCAGTTGGCCTTTACCAATACCTCGGAGTGGAGATCATTATCTGGATGATCTTCGCTTTAGGGTTCAACCTTCTTCTTGGCTATACCGGTCTGCCGTCGTTCGGCCATGGGGCATATTTCGGCATTGGCGCCTATGCCTTCGGGCTGGTGCAACATAACCTGATGCAAAACGTCTGGTTGGGATTGGCCGCAGGCATCTTGGCCGCATCGCTCGCCGCCTCTCTGGTGGCACTTTTTATCTCGCACAAAAGGGGGATTTACTTTGCCTTGATGACGATCGCTTTCGGGCAGGTTTTCCGGTATGATAGCGGTCAAATGTCATTCATATCACCGGCGGCGAGGACGGCCTGCTGGATATCCCGCGGCCGGATGTCCTGTTTTTCAGCCTGAAGAGCAATATCGCGCTGTATTATTTTTCTTTCTTCTTTTTCTGTATCGTCGTTCTCGGCTTGTGGCGCCTGATTCATTCACCTTTTGGCAAGATCATAAAAGCCATCAAGCAGAACGAAATGCGGGCTGGGTTTATCGGATACAACGTCAGGCTTTACAAATTCCTGGTCTTCGTTATCTCTGCCTCAATTGCCGGGCTTGCCGGTGGTTTGTTCTCCATGGCTGAGCAAAGCGCCTATCCTGATGTGATGAGTCTGCATGTTTCCGGTTACGTGGTAATGATGACGCTTATCGGCGGCGGCTTTGTCAGCTTTTGGGGTCCGGTCCTGGGAACGGCCGTGTTCTTTCTGGCCCGGGACTTGTTAGGTGCGATAACTCCTACCTGGCTGCTTTGGTATGGTCTGATGTTCATGGCAATTGTGATATTCAAGCCAGAGGGCATTGCCGGTATCTGGCAGGACCTGTCGCTACGATGGGGTAAAAAACGTGTCGGGGGTATCCCGTCGGAGGGAGCACCGAATGTGCATAGCTCCTCTGTTTGAAGCACGCAATCTCCACAAGCGATTCGGCGAGCAGGTCGTCCTGGAGAGAATAGACCTTGCCTTTGGCAAGGGGCAGATCAGCGGGATCATGGGACCAAATGGTGCAGGTAAAACCACCTGCTTCAATGTTATTACCGGACGCTACAAACCAAACAGGGGCTCGGTCTTTTTTGACGGCAAGGATATCACGGGGCTTCCCCCAAGGGTCATCGCCCGGCTGGGTGTATCACGTTCGTTCCAGACAATAAACCTCTTCGATGAATATACCACGCTCGAAAATATCCTGGTCGCTGTTCCGCGGATCAGGGAGCATGGCTTCAATATGCATCGCGATATTCGTAGAGAAAGTGAAGCCATGGAACAAGCCTTCCAGGTTCTCGAAAAGGTCGGACTGAAGGATAAAGCTCAGGAACAGGCCAATCAGTTGTCTTACGGCGATCGGCGCGCTTTGGAAATCGGTTTGGCCCTCGCCTCGGAACCGCGTATTCTGTTTCTTGATGAGCCTACCTCGGGAATGGGAAGTGAGGCCACTGCCTACCTGGCGGAACTGATCCAGGAACTCAAGCGCAGCTACACCATCGTTATTATTGAGCACGATATGCGGTTTCTCTTCCGTCTGGCCGACCGGATCTCGGTCATTCATTGGGGGCAGGTGATTGCCGCAGGTACTCCTGAAGAAATACAGGCAAACAAGTGGGTTCGTGCATCGACACTGGGAAAACTGTCATGATTCTCGACCTGGACAATATCCATACTTATTACGGGGAAACCCACGTGTTATTCGGTGTATCACTCCAGGTAGGCCGGGGGGAAGTCGTGAGCCTGCTTGGACCGAACGGCGCAGGGAAAACAACAACACTGCGCTCGATCCTGGGTCTGACCCCGGCGCGTTCAGGAAACATCATTTTTGATGATCAAAACATCACAAAACTCCCGACCCACGAGATCGCCAAGTCAGGGATCGGCTGGGTGCCTGATGATCGTCGCATCTTCCCATCGCTGACGGTACGCCGTAATCTTTCCATCGCCCGCAAAAAATCCAAATTCCGCTCATGGGATCTGAATGAGGCTTTCAAGCTTTTCAGCGCCCTGGAATATCTGATGGAACGGGAGTGTGAAAACCTGTCCGGCGGGGAACTGCAGATGGTCGCTATTTCCAGGGTACTGTTGGGATCGCCGGGACTGGTGTTGTTTGATGAGCCGACTCAGGGGCTGGCGCCAAAGGTAGCCCAGGACGTGATGTCTGCCGTTCAGCACCTGAAGTCTGAAGGTATTTCGGTGCTCCTGGTGGAACATAATGCACTCAGTGCACTGGCTGTCAGTGACCGGGTGTATATTATGGATCTCGGAAAAATCATCTACGCAGGTTCGGCCCCGGAGCTTCTGGAGGACAAAGGGCTGCGCAAAAGGCTTCTGGGGGCTTGACTGATGACAGATATCGCATTGCTCACCGTGAAAAATCTCCGCAAGGAGTATACCCGCGGGCTTTTCTCGAACAGGTAACCTTTGAGATAGAGGCGGATTTTACCATCGAAAAACCAGCCATAGTCGGACTGATGGGTCCCAACGGTTAGGGAAAAACAACATAGTTGGATTATTCACCGCAGCAACCTACCCACCAGCGGTGAAGTCTATTGTCATGGCCACAATATTCACCAGGTGAAATATAGCGCAACGGGATCGGCTGGCCATCCATTATCACCAGTCCTATCAGGTCCGCCATTTCAAGCATACCCGTCGAATTTCAGTTTGAATCAGCGATTCTACCAACCGAGGAAAACCTTCTCTAATGAGCCGTTTAACACGCAGGACGGTTATATTGGGTTTATGCTCGATTTCTTCACTTCCCTGAGAGAAAAGGGGAGGTTGGTCTTCATGTGTAAACAACCCAGGACCGTGCATCTGAAATAAAGTAGGTGGTATGCGAGCACTACTATTTTGTCCGCGAGGGAAAGGTACAAAAACTGTCAACTTTTGAAGCACTGGTGGAAGATGAACAGGTACAGTCCTATCTTGGACATTTAATCGCCCGCTCTAGCCTGCTGTTAAACATCAATTATCTTTACGGTTCTACTCCGACCGGGCGTCGGCCCCGTGCTCGGACAGCTGGGCCCCGAACCATCGATGCAGTGCCGTCAGCAGGTGGAGATCCGTGGTTTCAAAGGTTATTTCCGCCCCGTTCGGGAGATCTGCATAGCTGACGTGTACCAGCGAGGCTCCGGCCTGCAGATCCTTGAGTCCGGGCATGCCCGCACCGTGCAGTTTTGACGGGTCCGAGTAATCACCCTGCTGAAACTTTGCAGCTTCGTGCTTCAGATGCTGCTGAATCAGCGGAATCTGATCGGCTGCGTCCGGATCTCTGGTGATGACCTTTTGCACACCGCCGGATTCAGTCATGATGAAAATGTGCACCGTTTTTGCAATGTCGAAGTTCATTACGCTATGCGCCATGTGGTGCACGCGTTCCTGTTGCGTTGCTGCGGGCAGATTAGCACAGTTCATCAGCAGCATTATGGTGACGAAGAATGGTGCCAGATAGTTCACCTGTCCTGGGTGTCTGTTCATAATCCTCCTTGGGGGCCAGAGTCGATAGATCGCTAACGCCAGCTTGTCCCTCACAGAATAGATTGGATTTTTTCTAATACCGCCTCGGCGAATAGCTGGTGTTGATCCGCCTCCCAGTGGACACCGTCGATCGGGCTGCTCGTCACTATTTTTCCAGCGTTCATGAAGTGGCAGCCAAACAGGCGGGTGATGCGTTCTATCTCTTGAGCAAGATGCAGTGATTTTAGAGGCGCATCGCCATAGGCGCCGGCGAGAAGTGTCAGTTTCCCCAGTGGCGGCGGGGAGATGATCAGGATCTCGGGAGCCGCTCCATCCCGGCCGGCGCCACTCGACTTGACGATACCGTGCAGTGCCTTGAGGCCTTGGGCAACATCCGCCGGTGTCAGGTTGAAATAGGCTTTCAGATCATTGGTACCGAGCATGAGGATAACAAGATCAAGTTCACTATGCGATTCGAGGCAGGGTGGCAGGTAGGTCTTGCCGTTCTTGTGATTCCCGAACGGGTCATCCCACACCGTCGTCCTGCCGTTGAGACCTTCTTCGATCACTTCATAACCGTCACCCAGCAGCATTCGGAGGACACCGGTCCAGCGAATTGTATGCGGGAAACGGGTAAACGGTTTGTCCGGCCGAAATCCCCATGTGTTTGAATCGCCGTAACATAAAATCCTGATCATGATTCACCTGAGTTTGGATTGAGCATAAAGCGGGATGCCGACAGCCGTTTTATAGGCACGTATTACTGTTTCTCTATAATCATTCAGACGATGGATGCCATGGTGATGTCTCAGAATAGGCATCATTGGCATAAAGGATTTTAAAATGGAGGGCACGTCTTTTTCATAGCGCTCTTCTTTCTTAACTTGTGAAGTATCCACGTTAGGTTCCTGAACCAGCCTGACGGGGGACGGCAGGAGGGTTTTCCCGGTGCATAGAAGATTGCCTGGCTCAGATTTTAAACAGGTCAGTTGCCGGAGATTCGTCTTGGAAAGGTATTAGCGCTGATTACATTTGCTCCTTGACATTGGTTCACGCTTCTCTTTATAGTCCTTTAACAAATCATAATGCCATAATTTCTGAACAAGTAGCGTTATGTCGGCAGCTTGGAACAATTGCCATCAGCTCAATTTCAGATTGTTCAACCGCTTATATTTTTTCCTCAACGACAAGGAGTCTTTATGCAAAGAATCGGATTTATAGGAATTGGCTTAATGGGACGTCATATTGCCCGGCATCTTCTGGAAGCAGGTTATTCTTTGAGCATCTGGAATCGAAGTGAAGAAAAAGCCCGGGATCTTCTGGCGTCAGGAGCGACGTGGGCAGATTCTCCAAGAGGGGTGGCGCAGGTATCCGATATTGTGATTACCATGGTGACGGATTCCAGCGCATCAGAGCAGGTTGTTTGCGGGACTGATGGTATTCTGGAGGGAACTCGGGAGGGAGCGATTCTCATTGATATGGGGAGTATTGCGCCTGAGATGTCCCGATCCATTGCCGACAGGGCGCGGGAAAAAGGTGTTCTGATGCTGGATGCCCCGGTTACCGGAAATCCCAAGGTAGCCCAGGCAGGCAAGCTTGGAGTCATGGTTGGCGGACCGCGGGAAACCTTTGAAAAGTGTCTGCCTCTTTTCGAGATACTGGCTGCGAAAATTGTCTATGTCGGGGAGAAAAACGGCATGGGAACGACCTTGAAGCTGATCAACAACCTGATTCTCGGTGTTGCCATCGAAGCGGTCTCAGAAGCGATGGTCCTTTCCGCCAAGGCAGGTATTGATCCTCAAAAGGTAATAGATATCACTTCTGTAGGGGGAGCAAGAACCGGGGCCATGGAGACCCGCGGAGCGCGGATGATAAAGCATGATTTTTCTCCCGGGTTTTCCACTGACAATATGTACAAGGACCTCTCAAGTGTCATAAAATTGGCCGACGAATATGGCGTCTGTCTGCCGGCAACCAGCAGCACCTGGGATATATTACGTGCAGCAAAAACACGGGGGAATGGTGCCATGGATTCGTGCTGTGTCATGACGGTGCTTGAGGATCTGGCTCAAACTGAGGTTAAAGCTGCCACTTCTGCATGATACAGGTAGAAGCGGGATGGTTTTGTAATAATGGTGGGCACCTTGCGACTGATAGCGACAGCAGAGAGGCCGCCCCTGATCCCCGCATCAGGCTTTGTCAGGGGCGGCCAATTTCCTGCGACCGGCCAGGAACCCGGGAAACCAGCCAAAGGCCAGAATGATTATGCCGACCAGGTTGATCATCCGGGGGAGCGGAAGCAATAAGAGCAACGCGGCTACCATGAAAATCATGCGTTTTTGCATGCTTATCCGGGGATTAATGTAATCGGCCCCTTGGAGCACCATGGATAAAGCCATGAACCCGAGCAGCAGCATGAAGACCGTATAGACCACTTCAAAGGTCGATCCTTCCATCAGTAACGGTGGAAAGTAGACAAAGGCGAAGGGCAGAAAAATCAGCGCAGCGCCGAATTTTAAGGCGGCAAATCCGGTCTGCATCGGGTCTGCTTTGGCGAGTGCCGCGGCGGCAAATGCCGACACGCAAACCGGCGGCGTGATGTTGGAGAGACAGGCTGCATAAAAAACAACCAGATGTGCAGCCACCGGGATCACGCCCAAATGGATCAAGGCCGGGGCCGCCACTACTGACAGGATAATATATGATCCCGTCGTGCTGCTCCCCATACCGATGATGATTGAAATAATCATGACCATAACCACGCAGAGCAGCAGTGATCCTGCGGCCAATTCCACCAGGATTGCGGAAAATTTCAAACCGAGCCCTGACAAAACGATTCCGCCTATGATGATACCCAGCGCGCCTATGGCGGCACCGGCTGAATTATTGGCAGACGATCCGGAGCGCAGGCCAAGGAGAACGTCATCAAGCTTCATTCGGGTGTCCTTGTGCCGCCAGGACAGCAAAAACGCCGAAAAGGTTCCCCAGAACGCTCCTACTTCCGGGGAAAATCCCTGGAACAAAAGACCGAGTACGACCACTATCGGTAGGAAAAAGTGCCAGCCATTTTTCAGGATTTCTAATACCTTCGGTATTTCCTTGTCTGGAAGTCCTTTAAGCCCGGAACGCAATGCCTCAAGGTCGACCATCATGATGACAAAAATAAAATAAAGCAGGGCCGGAATGACGTTCATCAGCGCGATTTTCAGGTAGCTGACCTCAATCAGCGTGGCCAGGATGAAGACCCCCGCACCCATGATCGGCGGCATGAATTGTCCGCCGGTGGAGGCGATTGCCTCGATGGCACCGGCGACTTTCGGTTTAAAACCGATGCGTTTCATCATCGGAATAGTAAAGGTGCCGGTGGCAACAACATTAGCGACGGAGGAACCGGAGATCGAGCCGAATAATGCTGAAGTCACCACCGCAATTTTGGCTGGTCCTCCTCGCCATTTTCCCGTTAATGCCTTGGCCAGTTCCATGAAAAAACTGCCGGCGCCGCATCGTTCCAGGAAGGCCCCGAAGATCATGAAGGGGAAGACAAATGTTGCAAACGTCGCGGTGATTACGCCGAACATGGCTTCCTGGGTATTGAAGGTAAATTCGATAATTCGTCCCGGCGGCATACCCGCATGGCTTAATTTTCCCGGCAGGTAGGGACCAAAATAGATCTGGCCGATAAAGATAATTGCCAGGAACATCATGACGGGACCAAGCGCTCTCCTGGCCGTTTCGAGAATCATGCAGATGGCGATAATGCCCATGACCAGATCCCAGGTGTTCGGCTCAGTTACCCTGAACATGGCATAATCCATATACTGGTTGATCCAGTAGCCGATCGAGACCGAGATGAGCATAACGCAGGCAATATCATAGACGCTCGGGCGATCCTTCGGTGCCCAGCGGGAAGCCGGGAACAGCAGGTAGACGAGGACGGAGGTAAACAGGAGATAGAAACCCCTATTGGTTTCTGTCGAAACAAGTCCAAACCCGGAGGTGTACATATACCAGGCACCCATGAATATGGCTGCGCACGAGTAGAGGATAGCCCAAAACCCGGTCAGCGTGCGATCCCTGCCTTTTACTTCCGTCAGCCAAGCCAACCTTGCCATGCGTGTTTCTCCGCGGGATAGAGGAAGAAATAATTGTATTGATGGTGCTCAGGTGATAAAAAAACGCTGCCGCGGCAGTGACCGTGGCAGCGAAATAGTCATGCGCTTTACTCTTCCCAGAGACCGGCTTCTTTATAATATTTTTCAGCTCCGGGGTGCATCGGAGCACCAAGGGCCATGAAGCGTTTGGTGTCCGGTGCCAGCTGTTTCCAGCTCTTGTGTGCTTCGCCCAGCTGTTTCATGACGTCCGGCTGAAAGACAAGCTTGGTAATATCATAGATAGCCTGTTCCGGAACCCGCTCATGGGCTACCCAGTAGACGGTCAGGTACGGCATCTGGGTGGCGGGAACGCCCTTGTAGACGCCCTCCTTCATAATGCCGGTATAGTAAAACGGATAGTCTTTTACTATTTTTGCCATTTCCTCATCAGTGAACGGAATGACATAAGCACCTTTTGTTTCGGCAAGTTGGGCAACCGCACCGGCCGGTGCCGAGGATTGAAAGAAGGCATCTATCTGCCTGTTTTCAACAGCACGTCCCGCGTCGGCAAAAGACATCATGGACGGTTTGATCTTGTCGAGCAATCCGAGTGCCCGCAGGACGTTCTCGCTGTTGAACACGGTTCCGGACCCGGGAGGACCGAGTGCAACCTTTTTCCCGATCAGGTCGTTCATCGACTTGATACCTGAATCCGGAAGCGTTACGGCGTAGGATGCTCCCTCGTAAGCCTTGGCGACCCCGCGAAGCATGGTTCCCGTCGGGTCGTTCTTGAATGGCCCCTGGTTGTGCAGTGCCATGTAGACATGCGGTCCGTAGACAATGCCCATATCGAGCTCACCCTTCAGCAACCGCTTGCAGTTTTCCGTTGAGCCGCCGGTTGTAACCTGGGTGATATTGTACTCGGGTAGATCTCTTGAAATGATATTGCCGGCAGCACCTACCAGATAGTACATGACACCGCCTGGAGCCGAACCCCCAAAAGAGATGTTCATCTTTGCCACGGACATCGCCGGCAAGATCATTCCGATGGCCAAGGCTATCAACATGGCAGGCACTAAACAACGTAACTTTTTGCTCATGTTCTGTATTCGTTTCATGATACTACCTCCTTTGACTTGAGTGTTTGTAAAACAGCCGATATTCAAAGAGTCAACAGCCAAGAGTTAACCCTGACGCCGGCAGCGCTCCTGGTGTGCCGCGTTACCTGGTGCATCTCGAGGAGACGCTAGGTGACGGGGTTTTCCAGTACTCCTATGTGGTCTATCTCGATGACTACCTTGTCACCCGGTTGCAGGAACTTCGGAGGCGTAAAACCAATGCCGACACCCGCCGGGGTTCCAGTGGCAATAATATCACCCGGGATAAGCGTTAACAGTGAGGATACGGTTTCAATGATCGTCGGAATATCAAAAATCAAATCCTTTACACAGCCTTGCTGGCGCAACTCCCCGTTAACCCAGGTTGCTATGTTGAGCGAGGTTACGTCTTCGATCTCGTCGCTCGTAATAAAACATGGACCCATCGGGCAGAAACCGTCCAGACTTTTCCCTAAAAACCATTGCTTGTGAAGCTGTTGAAGGTTCCGTGCCGTCACATCGTTGATAATGGTATAGCCACAAACATAATCGAAGGCATCGGCCTTGGCGACATTGCGTCCGGTTCGGCTGATGACTACCCCCAGCTCTCCTTCGTAATCAGTAGAATGTGAAGGATCAGAACTTGCAGGGATCGGCGCACCCGGACCGCTAACGCTCGTCGGTGCCTTGGTAAATATTACCGGGGCATCCGGAATGGCCTGGCCTCCCGATGTTGAGTCAAATCCACTCTTTTCGAATTCTTTCGAGTGCTCGAAATAATTTTTGCCGACGCAAATTATATTACGCCTGGGACGAGGGAACGGTGCCAGGAGTTTTACATCCGACAGTGCGATCCGCTCACCCGTCTCTGCCGCTTTTTTGGCCATGACAAAACCATTCTCGCCCATTTCGACAATTGAACTCAGGTCATCAGGTAGTCCTGCTCCCGTTAAATTGATAATGGTATTTTCATTGGGAATCAGGCAACCGACAGCGAGCTTCCCATTCTTCTCAAATGAAACAAAGCGCATAATATCCTCCATCATGTTTATTTCAGATCAGGTTATTCCAATTTCTAATTGGTGTCAACCACTCCATAAAATTGCAGGTTAAAAAAATAATTTGACTGCTAAATATTCTCCATATAATTTATCATTACAGTTACTTAATTAATTATTTTAAATATCAAGAAAGTGTCAGGATTACCCGGCAGACTTGAAACCAATATAGGCATTGGTTATTGTGGTGGAAAAGAGCACTTGATTGAAACAGTGAAGTCAGGGGCGATATGGCTATAAAAAAATTGATCGAAAGACTGAACAGGATGATTGTGGACGGACAGATCCCGGAACAGTCTAAGCTTCCTCCCGAAAGAGAACTTGCACGAGAGCTTGATGTCACGCGTTCCAGCCTCCGCAAGGCCCTTTCATTGCTTGAGGCTGAAGGAAAAATCTGGCGACATGTCGGCAAGGGAACATTTGTCGGGAATCCTCCGACAGAAAAAACGCTTCAAATATCTTCTCTTACACGATTCACCAATCCCATGGAAATCATGGAGGTGAGGCTGGTTATTGAGCCCAGGCTTGCAGGATTTGCGGCAATACGTGCAACCCCTGCAATGATAACCAAGATGTATCGCTGTATAGAGAAGAGTGAGCTGGCGACAGATATCGGTGCTTACGAACTTTGGGATGCAACCCTGCACCGGACAATTGCCGAGGCGGCACACAACAGTCTGCTCCTGTCCGTTCTGAATATCGTCAATGAGATGAGGAAGGACAAGCTTTGGGGACAGCTAAAGGAATCAGCGGTTACTCCGGAGAAGATGATAGCGTATTCGAGTCAGCATCACGAATGTATTGAGGCGATTGAGAACCGTAACGCCGCGAAGGCGGAACACCTAATGACAATCCATCTTGAACTGGTCAAAGACGACCTGCTGTCGGTTACCGTCTAACTGGGAATATGGGGAAAAACAATTCAGTTCCATTAGCATGGCAGGATTTTATCGTTGAAGCTTCTTTTTAGAAAATGTTTCTTTCCGATATAATCGAATAAAACAATTAGTTATCCCGGTTAATAAGCAGCATCATCTTGACTATGGGAAAAATACGCTTGACACGGTTGGCGGCTATATCTATATCATATATCATATATGTCATACGATCGCCAATGAATACCAACCTGCTGCGGATTGCCAGTGATGATAGATTTCGTAACAAAAGCAGAGGCTGTTCTTGCAAATATCCGCCAGCGAATTATCGCAGGAGAGTTTAAGCCCGGTCAAAAAATCGTCATATCCGAATTGGCCAAAAGATTCGGGATCAGTGAAATTCCCGTCCGCGAGGCCATAGGAAAACTTGAAAGCGAAGGGTTGGTCAAATTCACGCCGCATGTTGGGGCCGTTGTCAACATTATTGGCGGAGCTGAGTTTCTCGAAATCTATCTTATGCGAATTGAGCTTGAGGGTCTCGCCACCAGGCTTTCAGTACCGCATATGAAAGAAGAGGATATTGTGGCGTTACATGGTTATGTAAATGAAGCGGAGCGAGATATTGAAAAAGGGGAGATTGATAAGCTGGGTGCGTTGAACAAAAAATTTCATCTCAAAATCTACAATACAGCCCCCTATCCTTACCTGTACAAAACGATTGTTGATTTGTGGGGGAAAATCGAGATGATGAATTGTATTTTCGCCTATGTCCCGAAGCGAGCGGTTCCTTCCTGGGGAGAACATAAGGAGATCCTTAAGGCCTTGGAAGAGGGTAACGCATCTCGTGCCGCAAGATTGGTAATGCAGCAGAAAAATCGCACCAGGAAAGCTCTGGAAAAAACATTAAAGAAAAACGAGAGTCAGCTGCTGCCAAAGAAATGAAGAGAATGCAAAAGCTTAAAGAGGTTGTTGCTGTGGTTGTTCGCATCTGTGCTGATGAGTGTATTGGCCGTTGACCGGCCAGGAACGAGAACGATGCCCCTCCCAATCTTTTGAAAATACTGGCAAAACGGTGTTGAGAAGAAGAGAGGGGGATGAGAAACACAGCCTTAAGGCAGAGAGAACCTGCATCTAAGGCGGTTGAGCCGGAAGGGGTCTGGAACCTTCGACTTGATCTAATCGCTAATCCTGTCATGGAGAGATTCTTATGAAAATCAAAGATACCCGGTTATCTAGAAGAACGTTTATCAAAGGTACTGCTGCATCGCTTGCTTTGAGTTCGATTCCACTATTTCCTTATGAACGTTTATATGCGAGCGGCTTCCCCGATCGTACTATTGACATTGTCGTTCCGACCGGCGCGGGGGGTGCGGCTGACCGTAATCTGCAGGCATTTACGGGTGTCTGGAAAAAATACCTTAAGACAGAATTCACCTCCGACTTTTTCAAAGGAGCCGGCGGCCAGGTCGGTTATGAAACGTTTCTTGGGAAAAGGGAGCCTGATTGCTACAATCTGCTGTTTGGCAATATGGGACCGGAAACCATTATGTACGTTATGCAAAAGCCACCGTATAAGTTTCCCGGGGACTATGTCTACTTTAACCGGGTGGATGTTGATCCCAGCGTGATCTGGGTCAGGGCCGACAGCCCTTTCAAAACCATTGAAGATTTTGTCGCTGAAGGAAAGAAACGCACCGTGACACTGTCTGTCAGCCGCTTGCCGCACCCGGCCTCTATTGGTTCACTGGCGCTGGCGGAAGCCACGGGAGCCAAGTTTAACCTTATTCCTTACGGGGGTGGTAATCCAACCGTTGTCGCCTGTCTTACCGGGGAAGTTGACGCCAGTGCGCTGCCTATGGCCAACCCCGTTTCCACTAAAGGTCAGGCCCGGATTCTTGGTGTCTTTTCACCGAAAAATCCTATTCCGGATCTAACCAATAACGCCCCGTCGGTAAATGCGGTTTTCGGCACCAAGATTCCGGACCTGCCGTCGGCTCGTGCCTTCGGTATTCAGACCAAGGCGATAGAAAAATATCCTGACCGCTATGAAATTCTCAAGTCGACGATGCGCAAGGTCTTTGACGATCCGGATTACAAGACCGCAATCGAGAAAACGGGCCGGCCGTGGGAATTTATTTCCTATGGGGATGAGGCCGAATGTATGGAATATGCCCACAACATGGCGGAACTGACAAAAAAATATCTGCCGCTGCTTTCCGCCAAAAAATAGAGGAGCCCATTCCAGTACTTTTTCATTATCATCGTATTGCGCCGGCTTGAGAGTGGCTCATGTCGGCGCAATATTTTTTTTTCGAGCAAGAGCCAGTTACTGATTTCGACTTCTGCTCTGGCTAAGATATCCCTTTTCAACCGACGACTGCCATGGAAGAAAAAAAAGATTCAGAACAGAAACAGCTCACCAGAAAAGGTGATGATCTTGTTTTCCCGATAATGGCGCTGCTGTTCGCCTTCTATTACCTTTACACGATCAAGGATCTGGCCTGGGAGGCCCAGATAAACGGGTTTCTGATCAGTAGTATCCTGATCATTCTTGTCCTTATTTTTCTGGTCAAAACCACCCTGTGAGGTCATTCGGGGAGAGGCTAGCCTGCGATCCAAGAGCTTTTTTCAAATAAACAGGATGCAGATGGTAAAGCTTGGACTCCTTGCCTTGGGGGTCGCTTATGTCCTGGTTATTCCCTGGCTGGGCTATACACTGACCACCTTCGCCTTTCTGATTGCAGCCATGCTGATACTCGGCGTGTTCTCACCGTCCAGGCTTATCGGCATAAGTCTGGTGCTGTCCTTGACCGGTTATTATTTCTTTATTGTGCTTCTGGATACCCGGTTTGCGCCGGGTCCGTTTGAAAAATTTATTCAATGGTTATTCTAAGATGGAATTTTCGCTAGATTTTTTGTCATCGCTTTTCGTTTCTTCCCTGACTCAGTGGTATGTGATCATCCCGGCAATTCTTATCGGCCTGATCATCGGCGCGATCCCCGGTCTTGGTCCGGCCAACAGTTTGATAATACTGTTGCCGTTCACCCTGTCCCTGAAAGTCGAAACGGCCATGGCCTTTATGGTGGCTTTGTACTGTTCGGCCCGCATGGGGGCAGGAATTCCCGCCATCCTGGTCAATATACCGGGAACCGCCGGTGCTGCCGCCACCCCTTTTGACGGATATCCGATGACCCAGCAGGGGAAGGGCCAGCAGGCGCTGACGCTGAGTTTCGTCGCTTCGGCATTCGGCGGCCTGATCGCCTCGGTCTTCGCTATTTTTGCCATGCCGTTTCTTTCCCGCGCCGGCTATTATTTCCACAGTGTGGAAATGGTGGTCGTCATGCTCTTCGGCCTGACGCTGATAGCCGTCGTATCTTCGGGAAATACGCTCAAAGGCCTGATCGCCGGGATGTTCGGTCTGCTGGTGGGGGCCATTGGTCCGGATGCAATCTATTCGGCACCGCGTGCGACCTTTGGTTTTCTCGAACTCTATGATGGCGTGCCGGTGGTGGCGGCCCTGATCGGTATTTTTGCAATTTCCGAAGCGTTGTTGATGGTCGAAGTGAAATCTATTGTCTCCGAGGTCGGCAAGATCCGTATGGCGACTCAATCGCGCTGGAAGGAGACCATTGAAGGTGTCCGCATGGCTGCCAAGCGCTGGTGGCATATCGTCTGGACAAGCTTTATCGGGCTTGGAATCGGGGTTGTGCCCGGGGCAGGCGCCCCGATAGCCGCCTTTGTCGCCTACCAGCAGTCGCGCATGTTTTCAAAAACTCCTGAAAAATACGGTACCGGACATCCGGAGGGTATTCTTGCCCCCGAGTCCGCCAATAACGGCGTCACCTCCGGAAGCCTGATCCCCCTGCTGACGCTCGGCATTCCCGGCGGCTCTACAGCCGCCATCATGCTGATTGTCATCCAGTATCACGGCATCACCCTGGGACCACGGATTTTTCTCGACAACCCCCAGTTTCCCTACGGGGTACTCATGTCAATGGTTATCACCTATCTGTTCATGATCGGCACGATCCTGCCGCTGGCCCGCTACATGTCCCGGATCACCTTGATACCCACGCAATACCTGGCCCCTATCATTATTTCTTTTACGCTGGTAGGCGCCTTTGCTCCCCGCGGTTATCTGTTTGATATGGGACTGGCGCTGGTCTTCGGTGTTATCGGTTATATTGCCCGCAAGACAGGTTACCAGGTATCGGCCCTGCTTATCGGCATCATCCTGGGGCCATATGTCGAGCAGTATTTTATGCGCTCAATGCGCATTTCCGAGGGGGATCCGATGGTACTCTTCTCCTCGACAATCGGCAATGTTTTGTGGGTATTTCTTGTTCTTTCTCTTACTTTGCCGACACTATTGAGGCGAATGAGAAAGAGTAAATCGCTTTAACAAATGTTTTTTATGTTGGTGGCGAGGCTCGCGGTCTTAAGTGAAATGGCGATTGGATGGGCAGATGGACAGAACTGAAGGATGGAGTAGCAGCATATGAACAGCACCGGCGAAAATCGTAGACCGCTATCACATAATGTTCGAAGAATCGAACACATGGACATCCCTGGTGGCGGGCAGATCGAGGTTAAGGGCAATTATGTTTATATCGGTCATATCGCTCCGCCGCATGGTACCTCCATCATCGATGTATCCGATCCAAGACGTCCCCGCCTGGTTTCGAAAATAGATCTGCCGGGTATGGATTCCCATTCCCACAAGGTTCGTGTCGTCGGTGATGACCTGATGATCGTCAATAGTGAGCGTTACCGGCGACACTTCTTTAGAAAAGGAAAACGCATTTCTGAGATCGGCGCCAGCCTGGAAAAAAAGTTGGGTCGCCCAGCCTCGGCAGAAGAGATTGCCCTGGCGCTTGGTGTTGCTGCGACTGATCTCCCGCTTCTGGCCGAGGCCGATAAACGTGGCTATGGTGATGGCGGTTTCAGGATATTTGACATTGCTGACCGCACCCGTCCGCGCGAAATTGCTTTCCAGAAAACAGCCGGGTATGGGGTGCACCGCTTCGACGTGGATGAAAATTACGCCTATATTTCCTCCGAGATGGATGGCTTTAACGGACCTATCCTGGTCATCTATGACATCAGAAACCCGCTGCAGCCGCAGGAAGTTTCGCGCTGGTGGCTTCCCAGCCAGAAAATCGCTGAAGGTGATAAGCCGCTCTGGATCAATCACCGGGTGCGGCTTCACCATGCCATGCGTTTTGAAAATCAATTATGGGCCGCCTGCTGCGGTGCCGGCTTCAGGGTTGTCGATGTTTCTGATATCTCCTCGCCTGAAACCATAGGGTCATACGATTATCATCCGCCGGTTCCAGATACCACTCACACCGCCCTGCGCGTGCCTTTCAAGATTGACGGCCGGGATATCGCCATTGTCATCGACGAACAGCATGAGCACCATACAGGGCAGCCGCATGCATTCATGTGGGTATTTGATGTCAGCGACATCACTCGCATGCAGCCTCTTTCGACCTATCATGTCAGCGAGGCTGACTCACCATGGAGCAGGGTCCCCGGCGGGGTGTTCGGCGCCCACCAGTTTCAGGAGCACATGGACTCGACGCTGGTTTACGCAGCCTGGTTCAGCGGCGGTCTGCGGATCGTTGATATTGCCAACCCGCTATTGCCCGAAGAGAAAGGATTTTTTATCCCTGAACCGGCCAAAGGTGCCCCCACTCCGATGAGCAACGATGTCGATGTTGACTCACGGGGTCTGATTTACCTGCTGGATCGGGTCAATGGGCTTGATATCCTTGAACATGTCAGCTGAAAAGTATTCGCGCTCGCTGACTATTCCAGAGACAGGTGTAACTGCAAGACGTGAGAAAAGCTAAAAAAGTGAGCTTACGAACGTTACCCTTACATGAGGACGAGACGAAATGATGCAACGACTTTCTCTCACCGGCGCCTTCGGTGACTATGATCGTATCCGTGCTCTTGATGCCTGCTCGATCAGTCCTGAGGGTATTGATCTGCGTGTCTTGCGACTATCTCCATCCGAGATATTCTTCCGCATGTGCCAATATCAGGAATTTGATGTATCGGAGATGTCCATGGGAGCATACTGCTATCTTTGCGGTAAAGAGAACAATCCTTTTGTGGCAATGCCCGCCTTTCCAAGCAGGGCCTTCCGTCACTCCATGGTCTATTACCATACCGGGTCAGGCATCAGCAAACCGGAAGATCTGAATGGCAAGCGTATTGCCATTCGCGAATGGGGTATGACGGCCGTTGTTTGGATTGTCGGCATTCTCGCAGACAGGTACGGCTTCGATCTCAACTCCGTTGACTGGGTTGCCGTGAAAAAGCCCCGGGTACCGATTGAGATGCCGGCCGGAGCCAGGATCAGATATATGGGCGAGGGCCAGAATCTGTCCGGCATGCTGGCCGCCGGTGACGTAGATGCAGCATTCATTCACCAGGCACCGGACTGCTTTACCGCAGGAATGCCTCAGGTCAGGCGCATGTTTCCTGACTACAAGGCAGCGGAAATCGATTATTACCGGGAGACAGGGGTCCATCCGATTATGCATTGTGTTGTCTTGCGAAGAGACATTTACCAACAAAACCCATGGGCTCTGCGCAGCATTTATGACGCGCTGGAAAAAGCCCGGCTGCAGACAATGAAAGCGCTTTCCGACAGTAAAGCACTGGCAACGATGCTGCCGATGCTGCCAGCCTACGTTGAGGAAACACGACAGATATTCGGAGAGGACTTCTGGCCCTATGGACTGGAGGCAAACCGCAAGACGCTGAAAAAACTGGTCGGCTACGCCTGCCAACAGGGGCTGACAGCAAAAGAACTGTCTGTCCGCGACCTGTTTGCTGAAAGTGTGCTCTGATGAGAGGCGCAGCACAGGCGGATAATGGTTCAAATCAATACGTGAGAGCCTCTGTCGGAATCAAGACAACACCCAATACAACATGGAATTGAGGCATAAACGTTCTTAAAGGAATGACTGGTGGCAATAACAACAATCTCGTCATCTTTTCCTGTGAAAAGCAAGGCGAGTGAATCAGAAATAAAAAGAAGGAGATGACGGATGAAATTAATAATGTATCAAAAAAAAGGTGACGCACGGCTGGGATGTCTGGTCGACGATCAGGTTATTGATATAAATCTTGCCTATGAGGCAATGTTGACGGCAAACAAGGTACTGCGCCCGCGGGCAAAAGCCGGGCTGATGATCCCGCCGGAAACAATAGCTTTTCTTGAAGGTGGTGACGAGTCCCTGCAGGCCGCGCGGGAGGCAGTGCAGTGGATTGGAGCCAGAAGGGGAAAAAGATCTCCGTCAGAAACAGCCCGGTTGTTGAGGCGAGAGATAAGGTAAAGCTGCTGGCTCCTGTTATCAAACCGTCTAAAATCATCTGTGTGGCCCACAACTATCACGATTTCCTTGAGGAACTCGGTATGAAGCCCCATCCCGAGCCACGTATTTTTGCTAAATTCGCCAATGCTGTAGCTTCCTATGATGATCCCATACCGCGCCCGGCAATGACCCAGGCCCTGGGTTATGAGGCCGAACTGGCATTCGTTATCGGCAAACCATGCAAGCATGTTTCAGAAGCGGAGGCCTATGACTATATTGCCGGCTATATGGGGCTCAACGATGTGAGTGCGAGTGATCTCACCAAGCGTGACGGCCAGAACCTTCGGGGCAAGAGCTTCGACGCCTTTGCGCCGATGGGTCCGTATCTGCTTACCACGGATGAACTACCCGATCCGCATAACCTGGATGTCGAATTGCGCGTTAACGGCCGTGTGCTGCAGAAATCAAACACAAACCAGCTTGTCTACAACGTTCCGCAGCTTGTCGCCTTCTGTTCGCAAGTGTTCTCCCTGGAACCGGGTGATGTCGTCGCGACAGGGACACCGGGCGGCCTGGCCAAGGATCGAAAGCCCACGACTTTTATGAATCCCGGCGACATCATGGAAACGGAAATTGAAAAGCTCGGTGTGCTGAGAAACCCGATTACGGCTGAGTAGTTCCACCGGCTCAAGCCAGTGTCTGTCAATAAATGGCCCTTTTCCCCTAACTCTTCGTTGCTTTCAGAATTTAATCCTCGGAATATTGACCATTTGCCTGCGGTTAAATTCATCAAGCGCCTCGATTTAGAGCAAAATGACTCATTCCTTGACAGACACAAGCAATTGTCCCGCCCCGGTGCGGGAGGAAAATCAACAGCAAGAGACAGAAAATGTATCGAATAACCTTGATACCGGGTGACGGTATTGGCCCGGAAATCGTAGCAGCAGCGGTGCAGGTGGTGGAGGCGACCGACCTTTCCATCACCTGGGACGAGGTCGCGGCCGGTCAATGCGCGATTCCCCAGTTCGGCAGGCCGGTCCCTGCACAGGCTCTTGACTCCATCAGGAAGAACAAAGTGGCCTTGAAGGGACCATTGACCAACATTGTTGGAGCCGGATTCCCCAGCCCGAATATTACCCTGCGCGTCGAACTGGATCTCTATGCCAACCTCCGCCTGGCCCGCACTCTTGCCGGAGCGCAAAGTCCCTTTGAAAACGTGGACCTGGTCGTGGTCAGAGAAAATACTGAGGATGTTTACGTTGGTCGCGAGCAGATGATTGGCGACGACGCGGCCATCGCGATTAAATTTATTACGAAAAAGGGCTGCCGGCGGGTGATCAGGTTTGCCTTTGATTATGCCGTCAGGGAAAACCGCCGCAAAGTTACCGTCGTATTAAAGGCAAATATCCTGAAATTGACGGACGGCATGTTTCTCCGGGAGGCACGGGAAATTGCCAAGGAATATCCGCAGATAGTTTTTGAAGAGACGAATGTGGACGCGCAATGCATGGACTTGGTCAGAAAACCCCAGAACTACGATGTCATGGTGATGCCCAATCTGTATGGAGACATTGTCGCGGATCTGGCTGGAGGGCTGGTCGGCAGCGTCGGGCTCTGCCCGGGCGGGAATTTTGGTGCCGGGATCTCTGTTTTTGAACCGGCGCACGGAAGCGCCCCGAAGTATAAGGGCCTCAACAAGGTAAACCCGACCGCCATGATTCTTTCGGCCGCTTTCATGCTTAACCATCTCGGTGAAACCACGGCTGCTGACACTATCTCCCGGGCGGTGGAAAAGGTTATCTCTGAAGGTAAGGCGGTAACCTACGATCTCGGTGGCACGGCATCAACGTCTCAAATGACTGAAGCTATAATAAAAGAGATGAGATGAACCGGTGCAGGATAGTTTTGTGGAACGATTAGCACTCAAGGAGGGACCGTTGAAAAAGATAAAAATCCGCAACCCCATCGTCGAGCTTGACGGTGATGAAATGGCGCGTGTTATGTGGGGCTGGATCAAGGAATTACTGATCCTGCCCTATCTGGATGTGGATCTTATTTACTTTGATTACCATATCAAAAATCGTGACGCGACCGACAACCACATCCTTGTCGAAGCGGCCGAGGCCATTAAAAAATACCGGGTAGGCGCCAAATGCGCAGCCATTAACCCGGATCAGAAAAGGGTTAAGGAATTCGGCCTCAAGAAGGCCTGGAAATCGCCCAACAGCGGCACCCGCAATCAGATAGGGGGGACACTGTTCAGGCAGCCTATCGTATTCAGGAACATCCCCCGGCTGATACCCGGCTGGGAGAAGCCGATCATTGTCGCCCGCCATGCCTATGGCGGCATGTACGGCGGGCATGACATGTCCATACCCGGTGGCGGCAAGGTTGTTCTGAGTTATCTTGCTGATGGAGAGCAAGCAGCAAGACAGGTGGAAATTCATCGTTTCACCGGCCCCGGTGCCGCCCTGGGAATTTTCAATACCGAAGAATCCGTGCGTGGATTTGCCAAGTCCTGCATGAACTTTGGTCTAGAAAGAGGCTATCCTGTATACCTCGGCACAAAGAATACCGAACTGGAACATTATGACGGCCTTTTTAAAAACTCCTTCGACGATGTCTATGAACACCTGTTCAGAGAAAAGTTTGAGGCAAAAGGGATTGTCTATGAGCACCGTATGGTCGATGATCTGGCTGCTTTTGCGATACGGTCATCGGGAGGTTTTGTCTGGGCATGCAAAAACTACGATGGGGATATCCTCTCGGATCTTGTTGCCGCCGGATTCGGCTCACTTGGTCTGATGACGTCAATGCTGTTGACACCTGATGGCAAAATCGTTCTCGCGGAAGCTGCCCATGGCACGGTGACGCGGCATTTTCACGAGCATCAGGCCGGCCGGGAGACCTCGACTAACCCGCTGGCAACCCTGTTTGCCTGGACACGAGCCATTTATTATCGCGGTCTGTTCGACAACACCCCCGAGGTGCAGGAGTTTGCTGCGGCCCTGGAGAAGGCCTGCTTTGACACTGTCGAATCAGGCAACATGACGAAGGACCTGGCATTACTCACCAAACAGTCATCCTGGCTGACAACGAGACAATTTCTTGAGAAAATCAAGATGGCGCTTGAGAAAAATCTTCCGTCACGGGTTAATCAATAGAATAATAAGGTTATCAATCGGAAAGACGGCTGAGCCCGGGCGCTAGATAGTGTCTGTCCATAAATGAGATTTTTTGTTCTAAATCGAGGCGCTCGATAAATTTAACCACAGGCATATAGACGATATTCCGCGGATTAAATTTTGAGAGCAACGAAGAGTTAGGGTAAAATGGCCATTTATGGACAGACACTAGATAAAACGGTCTATCATCAATGACAGTAAGCGGACACTATGCATAGAACACAAAACACGTTTCCTGCTGCCGATTCCCACGGCTGCATCGCGAAAGGAGTCAGGAGAATTGCACATCTGGACATACCTGGCGGCGCACAGGTTGTTGAACAAAACGGCTATCTTTTTGTTGGTCATATCTTGCCCCCGAACGGCACCTCAATCATTGATGTCCGTGATCCGAAGAATCCTGTCCTTGCGGCCACCGTTGTTCTGCCGGATATGCAGTCGCATTCTCATAAAGTAATGGTTTCCGGTGATCTGATGATTGTTAACAGTCAGCGTCATCGCCGCAATTATTTCCGTAAAAGTGAAAAATTAGCAGAAGTTGAATCGAGGCTTTCCCTTGAGAAGGGAGTCGTGCCAAACGATAATGAGATAGCCGCGGCGCTGGGTGTCAAATCATCGGATGTTGCAGTACTTCGAGCTGAACGAAGCTATGCATATAGCCAGGGCGGTTTTCGCCTTTATGATATCTCTATCCCGGCTAAACCTCGCGAGATCAGCTTCCAGGCAACAGGCGGCATGGGCGCACACGGGTTTGATTTTGACGGTCGGTATGCCTATGTCTCGACGGAAATGTCCGGGTTCAGAGGAAATATCCTCGTGATATACGACCTGTCAAATCCTGAAAGACCCCGTGAGATCTCCCGCTGGTGGATGCCCGGACAGGAGGCAGGAGATAGCCTATCGACCGGTCCTGTTAATGGCAAATGGCTGCATCATGCTCTCAGACAGGACAACACGCTCTGGGCAGCCTGCTGTCAGGCGGGTGTCTGGGCTATAGATATTTCCGACATCACCCATCCGGTGACGGCAGGCAGCTATAACTATCATCCACCGTTCATGGAGTCTACCCATACGGTGATGGGACTGCCGCAGACACAGCAGGGCAGAAATCTGGCGTTGGTAATCGATGAAGAACATGACAACCATCCAAAGGGACAGCCGCATGCCGCCCTCTGGCTGTTCGAGGTGAGCGATAGAGAATGTATCCGCCCGTTGTCGGTTTACGAAGTGAGTGAGATGGATTCTCCCTGGAGCCGGAGCGGCAGCCGTTTTGGAGCCAGCCAGATTGTTGAACGTCCCACCGGGGAACTGGTGTTTGCCGCCTGGTTTGCCGGGGGCCTGAGAATTGTCGATATCTCAACGCCATCGGCTCCCAGGGAGCGTGGCTACTTTATACCGCCGCCAGGCACCAATTGGCAGGTACCCCAGAGTATGGATGCTGAAGTTGACGATCGGGGAACCATTTATCTGCTGGACCGGAACGCCGGCCTTGATATCCTTGAATTGTCCTGACGGATGGGTTTTGTTTGCGACAGAGCCGGATGGCCTTTCAGGCAGGCTGAAAAAAGAAGCGACTGCAATCCTCTTCTAGGGTGTCGAAAAAAAAGGATATGGATCTCTCGATTTCGTCCTTGATTATTTTAACGGTATCCATTTTTTTCTGTTCCATTGTCAGCGGTATGATGGGGATGGCGGGCGGCGTGCTTTTCCTGGGTATCCTGGCCTCCTTTGTCGAAACAACCTTTATCGTTCCCATCTATGCCACGGTCATGATGGTAAGCAGTGGCGCCCGGACCACCATTTTTCATAAACATATCAACTGGCCGATTGTTTTCCGCTACGTCCTGGGGTTGCTTCCCGGTGCATTTCTCGGCATTTTTATCTTCCAGCTGCTGCCAAAGGATGTAATCAAACTGGCCATGGGAATTTTCATCATGGTGATGATATTTCTGCCGGTCTCCAAAAAGAAAAACCGGATGGACAGGTGGATATTTCTGCCGGTCGGCCTTGCCGCGGGATTTTTCGGGATTTTTTTTGGGGCAAGCGGACCGCTCACCTCACCGTTTTATGTCCGGCAGGGCATTATCAAGGAGGCCATGATCGGCACGAAATCCTTTTGTTCCCTCCTGGAGCATACCTTGAAGATATTCCTGTTCGGCATGATCGGGATAAATGTTATGGATTACGGCACCTTGCTGCTATGTCTGGTTCTTGCGGTCGTGCCGGGCATTTACATCGGCAAGCTGCTGCTCAATACAATATCGGACCGGATTTTTTTGATCGCCTTTAACGTGCTTCTGTTTTTCCTGGCTGCAAGGATTATTATCCAGCAGTTATATAAAATGATCGCTGCCTGAGCCTCATTTTCAACTGTTGGTGGCAGCAATACAAGTGTCTCTCAAGAGTAGCACCATCATCTGTGCTTACAATACGAGAGCCTAAGAGGAGAACGACATGCGTCTATTCAATTTTGCAGTACCAAGCCTGTTCCTGAGCCTGGGGGGTTCGATCAATGGTACGGAAATATCCGTCATCAGCGGGGGTGCCATCGAGCCCGGTCTGAAAGCTGCCGTTGCGGCCTTTGAGAAGCTGACTGGCCATACGGTCAAGGTCATCTTTAACACTGCACCCCAGATTCGCAAACGGATCGCGGCCGGTGAGCGATTCGACGTAGTGGTCGCGCCGGTGAAGGTGATCAATGAATTCGTCGAGGCAGGCAAGGTCAAGGCGGGTGGCCTAAACGTCGGCCGGGTCGGTTCCGGCGTTGCGGTGCGGCCCGATGCCCCGGTGCCGGAGATCGCCACGGCCGAGGACATCAGGAAGGTAGTGCTTGAAGCTGAGTCGATTGTCTTCAACCGTGCCTCAACCGGTATCTACTTCGAGAACCTCCTGAAGCAGATGGGCGTCTGGGGGCAGGTCGAACCGAAGACCACCCGTTATGCCACCGGCGCCGAGGTAATGAAGCACGCGCTTAAAGGCAAGGGGAGGGAGGTCGCCTTCGGGCCCATTACTGAAATCCTGCTCGAGAAAAAGCACGGGTTACTCTTTGTCGGTCCGTTACCTCCGGAAATCCAGAATTATACCTCATATACCGCTGTGCCGATGAACACCGGTACAAGGCATGATGAGGCGCAGGCCTTGGTCACATTTCTTGGCGGTCCGGAGGGTAAAGGGTTGTTTGTGGCAGCAGGGATCGAATAAGACGTGAGATAAAAAACTTGTAACTTCTTGGAGCAACCATTAAGCTCGTTTTTGCTCTGTGAGACCCTGGCATACAAGATCTTGTCACCCCTATAACTATCAGCAGCGGCAGAAGTGTTCAATTCAGCCAAGTGGTTGTACCCCTCCATGACGATTTCATCTGTAATCGGCATTATTGCCGCGTTTCTGACCACGATTTCCTTTGTGCCGCAGGTTTTTCGCGTAATGCGCACGCGTGATACCCACGCCATTTCGCTGTGGATGTACGCACTCTTCTCAACCGGGCTCGTGTTATGGCTGTTGTATGGTGTTATGCTCAGTCTGTGGCCGGTGATTATTGCGAACAGCGTGACCCTGTTGCTGTCGCTCATCGTCATTTACTTCAAGGTGTGCCGTCCCAGGCGGTCTATACGTCGCTAACCATGGGTTTTATCACCCGGAATTGATGTTCAACTGAGCAGACTTTCACAACCGTGAAATATTAGGATTAAGGAGATAAAGATGACGTTAGTTAAAGTTTTGGAAACCAATCACACCGGGATAACTGTTCAGGACCTTGACTATACCGTCAGGTTTTTCACAGAGATTCTCGGCTATGACCTGATCGGAGAGCGTGCGCCGCGCGGTCTGGAAAACCAGGAGAAGGTTACCGGCGTTGCCGGCTGTCATGTTGAGATAGCCTACGTCAAGGGTGGCGGGCATGCAATCGAGCTGCTGCAATACAACGGTCCCGATGATCGCCGGACCTACAGGCCCCGCTGCGTTGATGTCGGTCACTGGCACCTGTCGATCAATGTTGAGGACATTGACATAGCGACAAGCGAGGCATGCAGCTTTGGCTGTACAATGGTCGGCGAGCAGATCACCGTTGATGCCGGTCCAAACAAGGGTAACAAGATTCAGTACATAGCTCTCAAGGATGGCTTGATCATCGAATTTACCTGGATCGCCAATCGAGTTTAGAGCCGGAATATGGGTAGAGTAGAGCACTGATTCGAGCAGATGTCGCCAGCCATTTTCATGACGCCTTGCCGCACGCGGCTACTACGTGTTCCGAAACCACATCGTCTCTACTCTACCCGTTGCGTGGGGGCTTGTGCGTTGGATTTATTTTGCATCCCCGAGTATCCAGGAATTGTTATTACTCAGTTCAATCCTCTCAATTTCAGGGAAACCTGATTCCCCCTGAGAGATGACAACCATATCGGCACGACCCGATAGAGAGTGAACTCTTGATTTCACGCTTCCCCGTTTTGCTTTGACCAGGATGAAAAGTCCCGGATTTACAAAACGAATGAGGCTGTTCGATTCACAGACGATGACCGCGTCCGATGGTACCTGTCTCTTGAATTCAGCAAATCCATTCCGGATGTCAGCATCAGAGCTACGCAGGTAGAAAACCCTGCAGGCTCCTGCCCGCAACATTCTTGAGGTGTCTTTGGTTGTGTCTCTTCGGGTTTCTTCGAACAGATTTCCAGATGACTCATCTGCAACATGATCGCCATGAAAGATTTCTTCATCGGGGAAAACAGCCGAGACTTTTAATGC
Organism: uncultured delta proteobacterium; assembly: GCA_963745765.1. Lineage (GTDB taxonomy): Bacteria > Desulfobacterota > Desulfobulbia > Desulfobulbales > Desulfocapsaceae > Ww85. Next base: position 51,919 of record CAVUYQ010000025.1, read on the forward strand.
AAATACCTTATGCCGGTAGCGCAATTTTTCGATAAGCCGGCAGACAAATTCTGTCTTGCCAACGTTCCGACCGGAACCACCGACAATAAGCAGCCTGGTATCGTTGATCATGGTTGTACCGTGGCACGGTGATGGGTCATAAGTTTTCCAGCCATGGTATCAGCAAGGCTGTTCTCAAGCGGATATATTCCAGCTGCTGTTGTCCCGGTATTCTTCTATCACCTGAATCGGCAGCAGCCTGGTAATAGCTGAGAGCTGTTCGGCAAGGGTATTGCCCATTACCTGGATCGCGTTATCTACCAGGTCGGCCCGGAAGCCGGCCTCCTTCATGTCAAGGGTGAATTCCGTGGTAATCAAGCGGGCTATTACCTTGCCCAGTTTCACCTTGGCCCGCTGCAGAGGCTCCTTGTCGAGTTTGAAGTCCAGAATGTTTTTGTAGTAGCCGGCAATATTTTCCGTCAGTTCAAAGGTGCTGAAAAAGGTGTAAAGATTGAATTCTTTTTTCTTTTTCATCATTTTCAGCAGCATGTCTGCAATCTGGCTGTACATGACATCATTGGAGCCTTCAAAAATCTGAAATGGACGACTGTCGGCCACAGCTCTGCCGGCAATGTGATCTCTGCGATATCCGCTTGCCCCGCTTAATTGCAGTAATGACTGGGCGCTGTCCTGCATCATGTCGGTAACAACGGCCTTGGTGGCGTTTGCCTGCAGGGCAAACGAGGTCAGATCGTTTTTTACGTCGGAGACCCGGGCAGTATAGCGGCACGTGGCGGAGGTAATGGTATAGCAGGCCTGTAAACGAGACAAACGGTGCTGGACCTGATCATATGCCAGCAAATTTTTACCCCCGACATAACGCTGCCGGCAGTGGAGGATTGCTTCATCCAGCAAGCGTTTGATAAATCCCAGGCCGATCCCTGAAAGCCTCAGTCGACTGCGATGCAGCATGTCCATTAATAATTTGACACCGCTGGTTTCGGGGATAAATCTGGAAGTGGCAGGTACCGTTACATCCACCTTGTTACGTCCATAGGGGATAAGAAACAATCCCAGTTTGTGATAATATTCCTCGACTTCTATCTTCTGTCCGGGTTGAGCTTTCTCCACAATAAAGAGGTCAATGTCACGTGCCAGATTGCCGCTCTGCTTTTCTTGACGGGCCGTGACCAGCCAGAAATCCGCCAAGCCTGTCAAGCCCCCCCAATGCTTGGAGCCTTTTAGCGAATAGCCGCTGCCGGACTCGGAATAGGATGTACGCATGGAAAGGGCATCGGTACCAAAATCAGGTTCGGTTATCATCAATCCCCCCAGGTTACTCCCCCCCAGGAATGACTTGAATACGTGAGCTTTTGCTTCTTCCTGGCCATATTTGGCAACCGGCTCAAGGAAGAGCGAGCCGCTGATCCCCATCATGAGACCGACGGCGATAGATTCATAGGCGGTTGCCTCAAGCAGGGACAGACAATGACCCGGATCATCACCCTGACCACCGTATGCTGACGGAATAAAAACAGAAAGAGGATTGGGGGCTAAAATCTTTTTTGTAAGAAAACGGGGTAATCCCTCGATATGGTTGACCGTTTCTATCTCCGGGTGGTCGCTAAGAATAGTGCGGAGCTGCTGCTGATATGCAGAGATAAAGGTCTCGGTTGCAAAGTTGTTCATCGGTTGATCCTTTTGCTTTTTGCTTGCTGGAAAAATGAATCTGCTGGCACTGGAATGCAACAGAACAATAAATGCAGGATTAGATATGGTGAAAAAGTAAGGTGCATCCACCTGTTTGACAATACAACGGTCCTGTAAAACAGCGATTTATTGCCTCATCACTTCACCTTGTAACTTCCAGACATTTTAATATCAGTCTGTCTTCCGCTGAACAACAGTGGCTGCTCCTCGTGAATCAGGCTAATTTATTTCTTTAACTTTCTGGAGTAAATCGCGTGCTTTTTCAATAGAGTTCAAGGCGTTACTATTTTCTGGATCCAACTTGACGGCTGTTTCCCATTCAGAAATAGCAGCTGTCAGATCTTCTTCGACAAAAAACTTAACCCCTTTTTTGTAATGCATTTCCGCCTGCATTTTTAACTTTTCCGTTACCTGCTTAACAGCGCTATCCAATCCCTCATAAGAACCATTAATCTGGCGGTAGGAGTTGAGCGCCTCCAGGTACTTGCCCTCGGCGAAGAGCTTCTTTCCCTGTTGAAAAAGCGCTCGATTGGTCCCCATGGCCTCCTTTTCCGTTTGCTCTTTCTGTTGCTGACGGATTTCCTCAATGTTTTTTCGGACGTTTTTGAAAGATGGAGAAACCTGTTGCAGGACTGCTATTGCGTCGCTGTGTCTGGTTCCAGCCTGCAACACTTCAGCGTACCTGAGCAATGACATGTTGACAATGTATGATGCTTCCGTATCTTCCGGGTTGTCATCCAGTATTGACGCCGCCAGAGGTATTGCTTCTTCGTAGTGTCCTTCCTTGAATAATTTCCGGGCGGTACCGATATTCTTCCTGTAATCAAGCAGGGCCGGTGAATGAAAGGAGTCCAATGCGGCAAGTGAGAGTGTTGATCCTTCAACAAGATCTGCATCTTTGTTGATATCGGAAAATAAAATGATGGCGAAATCGTAGGTCGATGAGCCATAAACCGTCTCGGCAATTTTTATTAAAGAATCATCCTTTTCAATAGTATATGAAATATACCGGCCGGCTTGGTACCTGTTTTTTACATAATCAAGGGCAACATCATTGGACGGATCATACCTGAGTGCCTCCAGGAATTCACGAAATGCTGCTTCTCCTTTTCTTATCTTCAAAAAGGGCGATCCCGTTTTGAGCATGCTCGTCGGAGATAGTTTTCAAATGCTTCGAAAGAACGCTTATCCTGGCACTGATGGCACCCTCTGCGTGTTTCCAGTAGCTGAGGGCTGCCAGATATTGCTCTTCTTTCTCATTCTGCATTGCCCGCCGCTGGGCGTCTGCGGGCAGGGGAACATCGAGGGCCTCGCGCTGGCGCTGGACCGATCCTGCCTGAAACATATCTCCACATGCGACCAATCCCGATAGCAGCAGGATCAGGCAGGCAGTCCGTTGCAATAGCTTTACTATTATCATACCAGTCATTGGCGCAGACAGCATGTGAACCCCATACTGAATGTATTGTGACGCGCGGAGACGGGAGACCATTATTCTTTTCATAGGGCAGGAGGGGATAGCAAGTAACAAAATTGATGATTTTGTGCTTTTACCGAAAAGAATAGTATACCCCTTATTTCCACTGCTTTCAAAGATGAGCTTTCGGCTGACGGTCTAAAAAAGCAGGTAATGCGTGGGAATTGATATGCGGAATGCTCAGGTTATGAATGCTTGATTTTTTTCCTACGGTTTGATCCCGGTAATTCGAAAAACGGTAACCAGTTCTTCTCTGGTTTTGACCTTCTGAGGTTCAAGGCGTTCAATAAAGAACGCCTCTTCCAGATTGGTTTCGTTATCACTGCCAATGACAATCTCTCCCGCTCCCGCGAGATTGTTCAGGAAGGAGGCCACGTTGACACTATCCCCGATGACGGTATATTCCATTTTAACCTGTGAGCCGATATTGCCGGCAACAACAATACCGGAAGCAATACCGATGCCAACTGAAGCAAGCAGTGGATTGTCACCGTCTTGAGACGCCCGTGACAATGACTGCTGCATCCTGACCGCCGCCTTGATGCAGCGTTTGTTGTGATCATCCCGAGACAGGGGTATACCAAAAACAGCCAATACCGAATCGCCAATAAATTTGTCGATATAGCCGCCGTGTTCGAGAATTACCTCGGTGGCAATAGCGAAGAACTCGTTGAGTTTTTCAACGACCTCTTCGGGTTCTCGTCCCTCGGCATAGGCGGTAAACCCCCTGATGTCGGCAAAAAGGATAGATGCCTCGTTTTTCTGTCCTTTAAGCCACCCATGTCCGGGGTTTTCCATTATCATCCCGAGTACTTCCGGGCCGACATATTTGCCGAACGATTCTCTCATCATGGACTGACGGAGCAGTTCGGTACCCATTTCGTTGAAGGCATCGGCGAGGGTTCCGAGTTCGTCATTGCGTTTAAGATCCACCTTGAAACCATAGTTTCCGCGAGCAATCTGGGACGTCGCATCGATGAGCGCCGAAAGCGGCTTGGTAAAACGCAGGCTGAACAGTACCGCAACCACCATCCCCAGCAAAATAATGACCAATGTTGCCCAGGTAAGAAACGCCCGTTCATCGATAAACAGGCTTTGAATAAAGTCGATAGACAGTCCCACATGTGCCTCACCCAGATATTTCTCCTGGAATAAGATCGGCATACTGAGGTTCAATATGCGGGTGTTGTCGGGCAATGTGTAGTTGAAGTAAGTTACTTCCCCCTGTTTGAACTTCTTGTCAACATTCGTGAAAGGTTTAAACGGCTTGTCAATTTGTTCATGGTCCGTATGAGCCTTTATTATCTGGCTGCTGTCGGTGATGAAGGCGTAAAAATGGCCGTCAATGGAGGCAACGTTATTGATCAGCATGTTCAATGCCAGGGTATCTTCGGTCAGCAGGGGCACTTTGGCATTATTTGAAACGTAGTTCAGGCTGACCATGCCCAACTTGAGGATATGGTTATAGAGATTGTCCCGCTGCCGCTCCATGATCACATAAATGAGTATGCCGATGGAAACCGCAAGCACTATCATGGCTGCAACAGAGAGCTGCAGCCAGATCGGCATGCGAGGAGAGGGGCTTTTGTCTCCGAATCTCAAGCGGATAGCGTCCATCAGCGTTTTTATCATATGACCAGGAAGAGAGTGACTGGCATCTGTCCGTAAAGCGTTTCAGGAATATATCTCCTCGGAATTCTTTGCCCTGTAGGACAGCAGAGAGTCCGAGACCTTCAGCAATGTATCTACCGTGTTCGCATCGTTTTGACAAGGAGCGAGGAAACCTTGATGAGCAGATGAGTCTCACTAATCATACCGCTTGTCAGTCCAGGAATGGACTAATTTGCAGGAGAATGGTAAATAGGAGTGGATTTTATGAGCTTCGTATCTGAATTTCTTTTCTCCCGTGAGCGATTCTATGGAAAGATTTATTGTTATTTCTGTATCCGGATTACTTGTAACCATATTTTATTACTGGTTTTACCGGGCTATTCGCAAAGAAAGACTGCAGGACTATATCCAGTCGAATCTGTGGCTTATGCACCCCAATGCTATTTGCTGCTGGCGGGCCTTAATGGCGATTGTCGGCTTTGCTCTCTATTTTTTTATCGGCTGGCAGCCTCTTGCCATTCTGATTTTCACTTTTTCCGCGGTACTCGATGGTATCGACGGCATTGTTGCCAGGGGGTGTAACCTCGGTTCACGCCTGGGTGAGTGGCTGGATCCGATGTGCGACAAGCTGACCTATCTGCCCCCTTTGCTCGGATTTGCCTATGGCGGGATCATCTCGGTTAGGCTTGTCTGGATTCTGGTGATAATCGAGCTGATAGGGCAATTCTTTGCCAGACATATTCTTAAACTGATCAAATCTTCAGGCGCAGCCAATAATTTTGGCAAAATCAAGGCGATCATCTGTTTCATGCTCGTGATTTTGTGTGCCTTACTCGATAAAAACCCGGATCTTATCAATCTCGGAGACGAAGTGTTGATAGCCTGCATTATTCTTTCCACTGCATCTATCATTTTTAAGTTCATTCCCAACTGGCTCTATGCAGACATTTTATCAACACTGAATTTCTTTTGTGGTGTCGCCAGCCTGTATCTCACCCATCACCGTTATTTTGCCTGGGCTATCTGCATCATAATAACGGGTCAGTTGTTTGACCTTTTTGACGGCAGGATGGCTGAAAAACATGGCGGGACCCGGTTTGGTCCCTACATGGATGATATTGCTGATTTTGCCAGTTTCGGTCTCGCTCCGGCCTACGTTATTGTTAAGTCGGGGGGTACCATGGCCTGGTTTTTCAGCTGCGTCTACCTTGCCGGTGTAGCCTATCGTCTCGTCCGCTTTGTTACGGTTGACAAGAGGCGAACGGATCTGCCGGACGGCATTTTCAACGGACTGCCAAGCCCGGCCGGTGCCCTGGTTGTCCTGGGTGCGGCATTGGTGGCTGAGCCGCTGGTGTTATGGCTTTTTGCTGCATTGTCGGTGGGATTGATGATCAGCCATATCCGTTTTGCCCATTTCGGCCGCGTGATTCTTAACCAGATACCCCGGCCGCTGTTTTTTCTGGCCAATGCTGCAATCATCCTCATCATATCTTTTGTACTCAAGACGAAAAATGTTGAAATGTTCGGTTACCTGATTCTCTTCTCGGTTCTGATCTATATGATCGCCGGAAGGAGATGGCTGCGATTGCCGGAAGGAGATGGCTGCGCCAATCCTGATGACTGAGAAAAGAGTGATTGTTATAGGCGGTGGTGCCTCCGGATTGATGGCTGCCGGAAGGGCAGCTTCTTGCGGCGCCCGTGTCATGCTGCTGGAGAAGATGGCCACCCCCGCACGGAAAATCCGTATCACCGGCAAGGGCCGCTGCAATCTGTCAAACAACGCTGAATTATCTGATTTCATAGCTCATTTTGGGAAAACCGGCCGCTTCCTCAGGCAGGCCTTCGCAACATTTTTTACACCGGAACTGATTACGTTTTTTGAAGCACACGGACTGAAGATTGGCCTTGAGCGAGGGGGCCGGATCTTCCCGCTGGAAGGAGATGCACCGGCCGTAGCCCGTGTTCTGATAGACTGGGTTGAAGACGTTGGCGTTCGGATGCAGACCGGTACCGCTGTTACGGATCTGCTCGTTGAAAACGGAACAATAATCGGCGTGGTTTCTCAGGGTAAAAAAATCTATGGTGATTGTGTCATCCTGGCAACCGGCGGCAGGAGTTACCCGAGGACCGGCTCTTCAGGGGACGGTTATCGGCTGGCTGAATCGGCCGGCCACACCGTGACGCCGATTAAACCGGCACTTGTCTCACTCAAAACCGATCGTCAGGCCGTGCATGGTCTGGCTGGTCTTAATCTGAGGAATATTATGGCCCGTCTCTATATTGGCGGGAAACGCAAACAGCAGGAATTTGGTGAACTTGCATTTAACGGCAGCGGTCTTGACGGTCCCATTATTCTAACCCTGAGTCCCGCTGCCATCGATGGTTTGCAAGGCGGGAAGAGGGTCTCCATAAGTCTTGATTTGAAGCCGGTACTTGATGATAAAAAGCTGGATGCCCGTCTTCTGCGCGATCTGGGTACGCGTGCCCGGGAACCAATGAGCAGCGTACTCCGCGGACTGTTACCCCAGGAACTGGTTGCCCGCTGTCTGAGCAATACCGACATTGATCCCGGCCTGGAAGCAGGACAGCTGACTGCTGCTGCGCGCAGAAGGCTGCGCGTCTGGCTGAAAGACTTCAACTTCGAGATCACCGGATACGGCTCCTGGGACGAGGCCATCATTACCTCGGGAGGAGTCAGAACGGTGGAGATCGATCCGAAAACAATGCAATCGAAAATAATTGCCGGCCTCTATATTACCGGGGAACTGCTCGATATCCAGGCCGATACCGGCGGCTACAACCTGCAGGCTGCTTTCAGCACCGGCTGGGTGGCCGGGCAGTCCGCTGCCGGGGGAGCCATGGCTTAAACCTGACGTTCACGAGTTGATACGGCCTGCTAGCCAAGGAGTCTTTGGGAAGGCTATATAATCAGATAGTGTCCCTTAATCATTGAAAAATATTTACGAACGTGGGGTTAGATTAGTTACCCTGGTTTCGTAATTCCGTAATTGGGTGAAAAGGTCCTGAAAAAATTCCTTCACATGGTTATTCCAGTCTTTATCTCCCGGCTTGAATTTTAAAGCATCGGACAGTTCAGCACAAGCCTCCTGCAGCTCCCACTTGTGCTGAAAACTCCGACCGGTGAGATCGGAGAGCACGCGCATCTGCTCAGGCGTATATGGCTGGGTCTGCAGATACCGAAGTGTATCGGTCGAAATATCGACTTCGAACAGTTCAGCTGTTTCAAGGATTGACTCAGCCTGTTTATCCGTGAGTTCGGCAACGGCATGTATAGCCTTGTTGAATGACCGCCCATCGGGATAAGTCTCCCACATCAATTTCTTAAACTGCTCATGGGGAAGGCCCTGTTTGGCAAGTCTCTCCATAGCGCTTGGCGTCAGGCTGTACTCAACCGGCAGGAAGGTCTTCTGCTGAAAAACGTTTTGCATGAAAAACAGTGAAATAAAACAGATAAGGGCGGCAATGATCGGTGTAGTCACCCAGCTGCTTGTTATTCCGGCAACGGTTTTCCAGTTAATCCCTCTGCCCCCTTTGAGCAGGCCGATACCGATGACAGCCCCGACAATCGCCTGGGAACTCGACACCGGTACAAGAGGGATTGGCGGGAGATGGTGACTGAGCAGCCAGTTTTCCAGTGCCTGGGACGAAAAGAGGAACAGTACGGCGGAATGGGACCAGACAACAACGGCAGCTGCAACCGGTGACAACTGGAAAATACCGGAACCAACGGTCAGCATGACCCGCTTTGAGTAGGTAAAAACACCGACGGCAATGGCAATGCCGCCAAGAAAAAAGAGCTGCTGGGCGGGTGTGAAGTTGAAACCCAGCACGGTTATGCTGTCAAAAGGGGAAACCGGAACGAATACTCCCATAACATTGGCAATATTGTTGGCGCCAAGTGCATATGAGCCAAAGGTGCCGGCAAGCAGAAGTGAGTAGCGGGTTATCTCGTCAAGCTGGAACATGCGGATTCTGAACCAGCTGATGGCAAGTGTGGTTGTTTTATAGAGGATTATTGCAAAACAGGCGGAGAGGAGCGGGCAGAAAACCCAGGTCGACACAATTTTTGTCAGGGCTTTCATGTCCGTTACTGAGCCGGAGAAGAGGTTCCAGCCGATAATCGCTCCGACAATTGCCTGTGAAGTTGAAACGGGGAAACGTGCCATGGTCATCAGGTAGACACTGAGACCGGCCGAAAAAGCGACGAGAAATGCCCCGGCAATGGCGTTGACGGCCCCGAGTTTGCCCAGGGTATGTGATGCGCCCGCACCGCTTATCACGGCGCCAAGAATGACAAAGAGGCTGCAGTAGATCGCCGCAGTGCGGAATCTGATCATCCGGGAACCGACGGCGGTGCCAAAAACATTCGCGGCGTCATTGGCTCCGAGTGACCAGCCGAGAAAGAATCCGCTTGAGAGGAAAAATGAAAACATCCTATCCCCTACAGGCTTCGTTTTATAACATAAATGTTAAGCTTGTCGGCAATGTCTTCGGCGCGGTCGGCTATCTTATCGAGGTGACGGGCAAAATCACGCTGCTGCATACGGTGGCTCAGGCGCAGGTCTTCCTTGGCGAAAATGGCGGTCTGCAATCGTGTGGAGATCTTGTCACTTTCAGACTCCCAATAGGAGACCTTGTGAAGGTAAGTCGAAACGGTGGTTATATCGGTGAAGAAGGCCCGGCAGGAGGAAACGATGGCTTCATTGGCCTCAATGACGGTTTCTATTAATTGCAGGAAATCGCTATGAAATACCTCGCAGAGATCGGGGTGTTCTATCTTGAATCGCCACAAGGCTCCCTTGAATCGATCAAGCAGTGAATCCATGTTTTCAAGCAACTCCATGACATCACCGCGGGATTCGGGAATAAGCGTTTTCGTGAAAAGAAGTTCATTGATCGATCGTCTCAGATCATCACCCCGATGTTCACAGTCTGTTATTTCCTGGAGTTTTCGTTCAAAGTCTTCTTTGTTTCCATAGAGGTAGTATTCGCAGCCTTGTCGGAAGATCAGGCCGGACAGGCTGACATGATTGAGAAAGGTCTCAACCTGTTTTTCAATTCCTATTCTGGTCTTCAGTATTTTCATAGTTTCACCGTTTTCTCTGCACTGCAATTGCCGGCCTGTGCTGACGCCAGGATTTATAAAGCGGCCAGACAAAAGAGAATAGGGCGACAAGGAGTACGATAAAAGCCAGTTTGTCCCGGAAAAACACCCCGTACCCATCCATCATGACCGCCCGTCTGAAATTTTCTTCGATCATTTTCCCGAGTACAATACCAAGCACGACCGGGGCGACCGGATAGCCATAGCGCTTGAAGAACCAGCCGACAATGCCAAATCCTATACAGGCCGCCACATCAAACATTGACCCGCTGACGGCATAACTGCCGATGATGGCAATAACCAGGATCAGCGGGAACATGACCGCTTCCGGAACAGAGACCACCTTGATAAACAATCGGTTACCGTAGAGCCCGATTAAGAGCATGACGATGTTTGCAACGATCAGGGAGGAAAAGATACCGTAGACGATATCCGGATTATTCTGAAAGAGCATGGGGCCAGGTACCAGATCATGCAGCATAAAGGCTCCGAGCAGCACGGCATCCGTAGCACTGCCGGGGATGCCGAGGGCCAGGAGCGGGACCAGGGCGCCGCCGACAGAACTGGAATTGGCGGCTTCTGCTGCGGCAACCCCTTCGAGTGAACCATTACCGAATTTTTCCGGCTCCTTGCTGCTTCGTTTTGCCATGTCATAACTGATAAAGGCGGCTATTGTTGATCCGGCACCCGGGAAGATACCAATGATGGTGCCGATGATTGATGAACGCAGAATGGTAAACTTGATTTTCATGAATTCATCTATGGTCGGCAGCTTATTGTCGATTCTGTCCAATACTCGGCCGACGCCGGTCCACGACTCGAACTTTTCAAAAACAACACTGACGGCAAACAACCCGATCAGGGCGGGAATCAGGGTGAAGCCGTCATAGAGCATATCGTTGCCGAAGGTAAAGCGGGACACACCTGAAATAGGATCGATACCAATGGTTACGATAATGAGCCCAAAGAGGATGGCGACCATTGATTTCAGGATATTCCCTCGACTCATTGAGGCAACGGTGGCCAGGCCGAACAGGGCCAGGGCGAAATAATCGGCCGGGCTGAATTTCAGTGCGACACGGGCGAGTGGTACGGCAAAGAGGATGAGGATGGCAACGCCGACAGCACCGCCGATGGTGGAAGAAACCAGTGCCGTTCCCAACCCTTTTCCCGCTTTGCCCTGCTGCGTCAGGGGATAGCCGTCCAGTACCGTGACCGCAGCCGCTGGTGTTCCCGGGGTATTGATCAGAACAGCGGTGATGGATCCGCCGTAATTGGAGGCAAGATAGATGGATGTCAATAAAATGAGGGCGAGCGCGGGACTCATGGTGTAACTGAACGGTACGAGCAGTGCCACGGCTGTTGACGGGGAAAGACCCGGCATTGCCCCGGCAAGAATACCGACGATCACCCCGATCACGATTATCAAAATTGGTTTCCAGCCAAGAATGACTGAGAAACCAATAGTAAAACTTTCCACGAGATCCATGCCTTCACCGTTAGGAAATCATCTGTCGAGCCTCGCCTCTAGATGAAATTTTCAATAAATCCAAGTGGTAATTGGATGTAGAGCAGTTTGTAAAAAATCAGGTATGAGAAGAGAACCCAGCCGGAGCAGACCAGCATGATGATAAGCGGTTTCCGGTAGGAGAGCATATACATGAGGAGCGCCAGGAACAGGAATGAACTGAGAAAATAACCGAGATAATCCATGGCAAAATAATACCCGATAACCAGGCTGATCGCGAGAGCCAGAAAACCGATTCTACCGCCTTTTGAGTCCTTCTCGGCTTTGCCGGTAACACAGAAACCCACGAGTACAGCAGAGAACAGGACCAGCCAGAATATCCATAAGCGTGGAATATCAGCCGGTCCCGCCTCGCCTGCCGGGAAACTGAAGGTAACTGCCCAGAGAAGCAGTGAAAACCCGATCATAAAAATTGGTATGATTACCTGCCCGGTATACATTTTACGTTTCGAGAAGCGGAAACCGGCAATACCCCCTATGCCCGCCAGCACGAGAAAAAGGGCCCAGATGGAAAGTCCGCTGCCTTCACTGAAGTATTCCATGCCATGTCTCCGGATAAACCCTGCCGCAAAGAATCTTGTTCTCTGTCAGGAGGCAGGGTTTATCATATAGGAGTTATCAGGTCAGTTATAAGGGTCTGCTTACTTGACGGCGCCGATCTGTTTGAGCGCTTCACCGAAATCCTTCTGGTCCATTTTGACCGTGGCAAGAAACTTCTCTTCCTGGTCAAAAAGAGGTATGGCTCCGCCGCGTTTAACATATTTCTGCCATTCGGGATCGTTGGTTACCTTGTTAAACAAATCCGTATAAAAGGCTTTTGCTTCTGCAGGTATCCCTTTTTTTGCCATGAAGCCACGCCACAGTGTTTCATTGTCGAGACCGCTGACCCCCAGTTCGCTAAATGTTGGCACGTCGGCAAATTCGCCATCGAGACGCTGGGCACTGGAAATGGCCACCACTTTCAGATCCGGGCGGCCAATGACATCCTGGGGGTTGCCGACATACACAACACCATGTTCACCCAGCAGGGCAGCCATTGCTTTATCACCACTTGCATAAGGAATCCATTTTGCCTTGATTCCAAAGGCATTCCATACCTTCATGGCCATGATGTGATCGTTTCCTCCCGCAGCCGGACCTACCCAGATCTGCGCACCATCCTTTGCTTTCGCATCAGCTATCACCTGTTCCCAGGTATTTATGGCAGCGTTGCGATTGGTTATAATCGCCTCTGGATCGGAAACCAGCATAGCCATCCAGTCCAGATCTTCCAGGTTGACCTTGTTGCCGGTAGAGACAATTTTGCCAATGACAGACTTGGTGACGGCTGCAAACTGGTATCCGTCTGCCTTTTCGGCAAGGATATATTTGAGGGCGACCATGCCGCCGGCTCCATCCTTATTGACAACAACAAGGGTGGCATCGGTGTATTTTTCAGCAATGGTCGTGAATTTCCGGGCAAATACATCGATTGCTCCACCGGGCTTGGTGTAGACGATAAGCTTGATGGGTTTGGTCGGAAATTTCGCCATGGCAGCAGTGAACGAACCTGCAACGATGGATAGTGCCACCAGAACAACAACAAATCCCTTTTTCATGGTTTCCTCCTAACTTTTCGTTGGTGGAGCTTGATTCAGGCATATGTTTACTGCCCGAGGTGTGTAACGAGATCCTCAGCCTTCTCCACATTACATTCCGACGACCTTTTTGGCCGCCAGCAAATAATTGGTATTCTCAAACGCATCAATTTCAAGCTTTTTGATGACAGCCTCCATTGCCGCATAGTCTTCGCTTTCAACGCAGGCAGTTTCGATCAGGGCACCGTTGAAGAGGACTTCAGCATATTCACAGATAACACCGTCCACCGAAAAGCCGTACCGTTCCTTCTCGACCCTGACAGCCGTCAGATCAGGACTTTTTGCCACGAGATCGAGGAACTCATCGAGGGTACAGGATGCTTTGCCGGTGGAAACGGGTGCCAGCAGGTTCTCGAAAATAGTTGCGAGTTCGTCCTCTTTTGCCGGAAATTGAAATTTTCCCCGTGGCTGGAAAATCTCGTAGCCCCTATCAGTCCCTCCGACCTTTGTTTTAATATCGAGCAGACCGTCACGTATCTTGACATTGGCCTCGTTGGTATGGCGGGAGAGAATGTACGTTTCTGTGCTTTGACGGATCTTGAACAGTTTTGCCTGGGCATGCCACATGGCAAGGCCTACGATATCGATGATATCCTGACCGAATACTCTGAATTCGGCACGAGGAATGATTTTCTCTGCCTCTGCAGCCGAGGTCGCTGTGTTTTTCTCAAATACACTCATTTGTTTTCCCCTGAGATAGTAGATAGTTGTATAGGCGGTGTGCAGAGCTTACCTGATTACTGTATTTATTATCACTTCCATTGTGAATACGGTTGTTTGATCAGATTGGAGTTGAAATAGCGTACATCACCGGTGACTTCCTGGCCAACCCAATTTGGCTTTTTAAAGGATTGATCCTCACTATCAAGTTCAATTTCGGCAACCACCAACCCGTCATTTTCTCCAAAAAACTCGTCGACCTCCCAGGTGAAACCGCCGTATTCGATCTTATAGCGATTCTTCTCGATAAGTGGTTTTTCGCACAGCTCATCGAGCATGGCGTTGGCGTCAGCCAGGGGGATCTCATATTCATATTCAAGGCGGGTGGCACCGACACTGATCCCCTTGATGGTAAGAAAACCCTGATGATCTATGGTTCGCACCCGAACGGTACGCTCCTTGACGGCACTGAGGTAGCCCTGCCGATAAGCGGTCCCGGCGCCAAGCTCTTTCCAGGCTTCGCCGATCAGCAGGAATTTTCGCTCTATTTCTATGCCCATGTTCAGTCTCCCTCTTCGGTATGGGATTTATGGCCACCTTGAATAACTGCCTTTTCGTCCGATCTCGGCGTTATGCTGGGAATTTTATCATCGGAATATTGAGTATATACCTGCGGCAAAATTTCCCGCATGCCTTAATCTCGAACGATGCCTGATTATTCAAGGTACCCTTATGATGTGAACGACCGGTGTTTCTTTTCCCTTTTCTAAAAAGCCTATCCTTTCTTCCAGCTGCGTGATAACCCGGGATGAGGCCTGATCATCTCATTTATCCCTTTATCATGCCACATATCAACAATCTTTTCTCTTTCAAGAAGAAATTCCGCTGTTCGGGGAGTAATCCTCGAAGGCATGCATCAAGGTTGGAATACAATACAAAAGTCAACGGTCATGCCGCATTTTCCAGGATATGAACGTACCGCCTTATTATAAGAATAACTTATAATAGCTACCTGTCTGCCGGCAACAGCTGTTGACCGGAAAAGTTTCGCGGCCTGCTTGTTTTATTTTGCTTAACATGTTAAATAATCAGTAATACTAGGTAAAATATACAATAAACATCGCCCTTTTTTGGAGCAAAAGCAAATTAAATCTCATTCTAGCTTACATAAGTAATAATTATGAATATAGATCAGCTCCGAATCTTTCAGGAAGTTGTCTTAACAGGAAGTTTCACGAAAGCGGCAAGAGAGTTGTTTCTTAGTCAACCTGCTGTCAGTCAGCAGATCAAGAAGCTGGAGAATGCCTATGGGGTAAAATTATTTGACCGACAAGGCAAATCCATTCAACTGACCCACCAGGGGGAGATTCTCTTTTCTAAAATTACAAACGTCTTAAGTGATCTTCGTGATATCGAGAAAATATTTGAAGACATGTCTGAACTTGATATCGGTAGAATAGCTATTGCTTCTACCGCTGTTTTCAGCACCTACTTTCTGCCCCAGGCAATGGGCGTTTTTAATAGAAATTATCCGAGAATTGAGCTTGAACTCAATACGGGCAACTCTCATAGAGTCATCACCAAGCTGCTTGAAGGGAGAACTGATTTTGGTTTTGGCGGCGTTGTTAAATCGGAACCCGATATTCAGTACTGCCTTATTCATCAGGAGCCCTATATCTTTGTGGTTGGCAATGAACATCCCCTGGCAGCGAAGTCCTTGGTTGCCGTAGATGATCTGAAGGACTTCCCTTTTATCTGGCGGGAACATGGTACGCTGACCCGGCGGAAAATGGAGGAAATGCTCGGAGGACCTCGAGCCTCGCTGATTTTTGGTAATGTCATAGAAGTGCAAAATGTAGAAACAGCAAAACGGCTGGTAGAGGGGGGATACGGTGTAACTATCATTCCTGAAATTGCAGTCCGTCGGGAGCTGGAAGGGGGGTGGCTCAGGGAAGTGGCTCTCGACGGACTGAATCTAAAGGCTTCCTATTATCTTTTGTACCCGCGTAAACGGCCAATTTCAAGATATGCAACAACCTTCCTCCGTCTTCTGCTTGATACAGTTGCGCTGACCAACAAGACGGCTTTTCTCACCACAATTAATCAATAATAAATTGATGCAAATGGAAATTGAATCTTTTCAACATGATCATGAAAAACAAACCTTCCGCATTTTTTTTCGACAAGAACGATTATGAACTCCTGCACATCGTCAATGATGTTCTGGAAAGAGGGCCCAAATCCCAGGCTCTTCGCTCCCTGCTCGTTGAATATATGCACCCGCATGGTATCAAGGAAATGGCAGCCCCCTTTGGATTGCGCATTGCCTATGCGATTGCCGGACTGCTCGGTTCCTTTGAAAAGGGCAAAGCTATCGACCGGATAAAATCACTGCGCTCTCTGCGGGACGAAGTATTCCTTACCTCGCCCTCCTTTTACCAGAAGAACACCGCCAGAGTCCTTCTGCAGATCATGAAGGAGCTTGTTCGCAGCAAGGGTGATGAACTGCGTCAACTCAAACTAGCCCATGACTTTCGTATCGTATCCATGGGAAATCCGCGAAAAGTGCGAACAGAACTGGCCAAATACCACCTCATCGAGATGCCCGAGGAATGGAACCAGTTTGCTTTTGATGACCATGTGCACGATGCAAATACCAAGGGGAGAAAATCACCCACCCACCTGGTAATGGATGCCTGGATCAAAGGAATCCGCTACCTGACAGTGGTGTACTACAATTACGTCCGCCCGGAAGTTGTCGAGGAGTTGGTTGAGGCCAGCGCTATCCTGGATATCCGAGTTCAGGTCGGCATTGAGATGTCGACCCGGTTTCGCGACAAATATGCCCGCTTCACCTGGGAACCTCACGGATTTAACGACAATCGGGCATTTTTACAGTTTCTCCAGGAAGAAGCGGTAATGAAGCTGATGGATGAAGGGCGCGAGGTGTCTCAATACCAGCAAAAATACGTATTCGAGGTTCTCGAGGTCTTTAATAAAAGGCATAGACTGGTTCTCAACGAGAATCTGGCATTTTCATTTGAACCACTCAGCCTTGACGATTTCATTACTTTCGTCGGGACTGGTCAGCCGTCTATATTGCATCTGGCTAGATTTATACATAATACTCTCAGTCATCACGTAAAGGAAAAACGTGCCAACTTTTCAGGAGAACAGGAAAAGGAACATCTTCTATCCGGGATACCGGAACGTTTTCAAAATATCAGCGTCGAAACTATCATTAATGAATTCCTGCTGCCGATACACAATCCTGAAGTACACGACCCGACTATACCGCAGAACAATCCCAACCTCCCACAACTGCTCCAGAACACCCTGTCAGATTTACTCAGCAGATTGCTAACCCTCCATTCCAGTTCGAAGTTCACCCTGAATCTCAGCAACCTCTCGGTTCAGGATACCATGGAACTACTCTATGCAGCGGCAGGTAAAATCACCCATATAGAAGCATATAACCTTAAAAGCGCCACGCACGGTATGAGTTCAGGCCTGACCGTTGGAATAGGCAAGACGGCTCGAATAACAGAAGACCTCAAGGGGGCGGCAACACATTACCACCTGATAGGCGAATTACAAAAAGCGCTCAACGACGACAACGTCATCAGTCTCAAGAGAGTGATCCGTGCCGTCATCTGGGATTATGAAGAACAGCACCTTGACTTGAAAACACAACCACTCCCGGAACCTGCTGAAAAGAAAGAAACCCAGGCATTTGCCGACGAGAAGGGCAGGCGTACTTCACCCTTGGAACTATCGCAAGAAACCCAACAGGTTAACGAAAAGATCCAGCAGATGGAAACAAGAAAACTGGAGCTTATTGATATTCTCTTCAATCTCGATACATTCCACAAGTACTACAAAAACAGGCCCCTTCGTTCACACATCGGCTCCGGGTCGACAGGCCAGGCTGAACACCAATATGGTATGGGACTCGTGGTAATGGACACCCTTCCCACCCGGGCACGGAAATCATTTCGAGGAACAATGGGGCAAAAAAGCCACTCACTTATTCCGGTCAGTGCACTCTTGACCAGAAATTCCCATAGACGCCTCTATGACTCTGCAGAAATCACGGCTGGAACAAATTGGCCAGGCAAACTGCCTTTTTTAAAAGCGTTCTTTAACACGCATTGGCTGGATTGGAGCCTTGATGGCTTCCAAGTCCATGGGCAGGGACCCGGCAACATTGCCACCCTTGGTGGTTTGAGGAAAAGCTGTGAGAATGAGTTATTGGGCAATGATTCACAAAAAAATAATACTGTCGATGCCCCCTGGAAATATCTCAATACAAATTTAAAAAATACTCTCAAGGTATTTATTGGATTTATCCCCGCCTTTCTCACCTTCAGTCTCACCAAAGATTGGTGGGTACTTGCCTACTTGGGTGCCTTCATCTGGTTTGGGATCACCGGATCAAGAAATATTATCCAGTCAGTCCTGGGTGGCGGCGGTTTTCGCCGGTCTCCGCTACTGCCCTGGAACTCCCTGGTCAGCTGGAGCAGGATATCCGATTCATTATTGTATACAGGTTTTTCCGTACCTCTTTTGGATTACCTCGTCAAAACACTATTCCTTGATCAAGCTTTCGGTGTCACGACAGGTACCAATCCGGTACTCCTCTATTCGGTGATGGGCCTGGCCAACGGCATATATATATCCAGTCACAATATCTTCCGGGGACTGCCCAGGGGCGCAACCATTGGGAATTTTTTCCGATCAATCCTGGCAATCCCGGTCGCAGTTGTATTAAACAGCCTCATTGGGGCGCTGCTGCTGAGCGCAGGAGTTCCCGATGTAAGTGGCGCTTTGCAAAAGTGGGCTGCGATAATCTCTAAATTTGCCTCCGATTGTGTGGCTGCAGGGATTGAAGGGCTGGCAGACCGACAAGCCAATATCCGCAAACGGCTTGCGGCATACCGTACCAAAGTGTCCCAGTTGTTTGCCGTTTTTTCCCGATTGAGTGTGCAATTTCCGGAAGAAGATGTTCTTGAGATGCTCCAATTTCCTAAATTTATGATGAAGACGTTGAGTAAAGAGGCTCAGGAGATGGAGAAGCTTATAATTGTCAACGCGTTGGACCTGATGTCTTTCTGGATGTACCAACCACGGGCCCGCAAGGCGTTAGCCATGATTTCGCAGAACATGTCTGAGGAAGAGTGGCTGATTTTTTATAGATCACAGCTGATTCTTAAACGCCACAAGGAAATCAGCCAGGTATTCATCGATGGATTGGTCGGCAAAAACTTTTCAAAAGCACTCAGCTTTTATCTGGACCAGTCGAAGGGATACCTCTCTGATTTGAAGAAGCTTGGTGGAAAAAGAAATGCAGTAAAGTTCAAGATATCTTAGGCTATCTTGGATAATTACCTTTTTACCCGATTTTCAACTCGAAATACTGTTCATTGACGGTGATGCCCCATTGCTCTCCTTTCTGTTGTCTGACCAGCTGAAAACCCGCTTCTTCATAGAGATGCCTGGCGGCATCAAGCCCCTCAAAGGTCCAGAGATAGACGATCCTGTATTCTTTTAAGCGACAGAATCCGATTGCTTTGTTGATGAGTTCCCGGCCGACACCTTTTGCCCGCATCTCCCCGGATACGATAAACCATCTCAAATGTGCTCCCCGGCTTTTTCCATGAGTGCCATCAATGACAATTGAACCTTCAATGCGTCCATCCCTGGTTGCAATCCATATTCCGTCACGTTGAGCATCGTAGCGTTGCAGGAATTGTGAAATCTCGGTGGCGACTTTTGCCTCAAAATAGAGACCGAATCCCCAGTGTTCATGGTAATAGGTGCCATGAATCTCGGAAATACGACCGATGCAGCCGGGAAGGTAGCCGAGGTGTATGATAGGGGCAGACATGCAGACTCTTTGCCTTTGGTCCGGGGAAAATGGTTGGAAAATCACGATGGCCTCAAGGATTATACTCACGAGGTGTAATCTGTTTCAACAAGTATTCATTTCCCGGATGAGTCGGGACCGGTCCGTCAGGAATTACCCCGTCCTGCATATGATGAGTAGGCAGTCTGCATGAGATCGGCTATAACAGTTTGAATGCCAGATAGGCTGACAGCTGTTCTGTATCGGTAAGACGACCATCTTTTGGGGTGCAATAGATGGCTAAGTGAAAACACAGATAAACAAGGAGTGGTAGTTTTTCCGGTGCGAAGGCATACAGGTAGTATGCCGAGTGCCGGAAAAAGTTCCACGACGCAGTAGATCGAAGTTTTTACGACGCCATCATTAATAACAGGGAGGACTCTCTCAATGCCGGATGTAAAGCAACTTGTTGACAAGCACAAAGAGGCAATTATCAAGTTCAGGAGGGCACTGCATAAAATTCCTGAAACGGCATTCACGGAAGAAAAGACATCGGCCTTTGTTGCTGAACAGCTGGAGCAGCTCGGACTCCAGGTTACATCAGGTATTGCCAAGCACGGGGTTGTCGGACTTATGCCTCTCGGCAGCCACGGGAAAACAGTGCTGCTTCGGGCAGATATGGATGCATTGCCCATTGCTGAAGAGACAGGATTGCCTTTTGCCTCAAAACATGAGGGGGCCATGCATGCCTGCGGCCATGACGGACATATGGCCATGGTGCTTGGAGCCGCGCTGGTTATGAATGAATTGAAAGAAAGCCTCACGGGCCAGGTGAAATTTCTTTTTCAGCCGGCCGAAGAGGGTCCCGGCGGTGCCAGGCCGATGATTGAAGAGGGCGTTATGGAAAACCCCCATGTGGATTATTCTGTCGGCGCTCACCTGTGGCCGGCCCTGCCTGCCGGTACTATCGGAGTCAAGGGCGGGCCGTTGATGGCGGCAATGAATCGGTTCGATCTGAAAATCATCGGGAAAGGCGGGCATGGCGCCATGCCCCATCTCTGTGTCGACCCGATTGATGTCGGCGTACAGGTCGTAGGCGCCCTGCAGCGGGTTGTCAGCAGGCAGATGAACCCGGTGAATCCTTCGGTTGTCACGGTGGGAAGCTTTCATGCCGGCACCACCTTTAACATTATTCCGGATACGGCTGTTTTGTGCGGCACCGCCCGGACATTTGACCGGGATGTCTGGCAGTCATGGCCTGAACGGATGGAAAAAATCATCCGTGGTATTTGTCAGGCCATGGGAGCGAACTATGAACTCGAAATGTTGGCAGGCTATCCTCCAACCTTCAATGACCAGGAGGTGGCCGCTTTGGCACACAGTGCTGCTGCGCAGGTCGTGGGTGAAGAAAACGTGCGGGAACCGGAAGTGACGATGGGTGGCGAGGATATGTCGTTTTACCTGGAGAAATCCAAAGGCTGCTTTGTCTTTCTTGGTGTCGGGAGGCCTGAGGGGTTTCCGCTGCACAACAGCAGGTTCGACTATAACGAAGAAGTGCTGTTCACCGGGGTGGAACTGCACTGTCGCATGATTATGGATCTTCTCGCTTCCCGCATATAGGTTTGTTTTGCGAGTGTCCTCGTTTGAAAACGAGGTCGCTGAAATGACCGGATTATTCGTCGTCGTAGCAGCTAGGTTCGGGCCGGTCAGTCGGTGAGGGCCATTGCCTCCCGGCTCAGGAGGTCTTTGAACCGGTCCAGGGTTATGGCATAGGGGGTGAGCGTGATACCCATCCAGTCGGCGTATTCCAGGAATTCTTCCGGCGTCTCAGCCATGAAATTATCCATGTAGCCGATACCGTCGAGGACAACGGCACCGCCGGTATGTCGGGGAAAATTTTCATTCGCCTGGGCCTTGTCCCATCCCCTGAAAACCTGGGTTTTAAATTTTATCCATCCCGGCGTCATCCACCATACGGGTTCACCTCCACCAATCTCGGCCGCGATGTTGTCCCGCTCGTCGGCGCTGACGAGCATGTCCATGCAGTGGGTCGCCTTGATCCGTCGAATGCTTGAGCCGCACTCTTCAAGGATTTCCTGAATTTTGCGGGTAGGCTCTTCGGTATTCACATAGCAGAATTTTCCACCGTAGACGACAATGATCTTCTCGTGCAGCGTTTTTACTTTTTCGATCTGCCGGATCAGCTGATTTTCAAGTTCCCGGCAGTCCTGGTGCAGGCCCGGAGCAGTATAATGCAGGGATGCCTCGCCGAGAAAACCTTCTTCCCGGAGATATTCGAGTTCAAGGCTCATCGTGCCGCAGGCGATAATTGCTATATCATTGAATGAAACGGTGCCCATGATTGTTCTCTCTGTATGCTTTGCTGTTGAAGCGGATCTTTTTTCAGATAAACAGGGAAATTTTGCTCTTGCCGGCTTCCTGCAGAAATTTTGCAACACCTGCTACCGTGATGTTGGGATAATCGATTAATTCTTCTTTCTTGAACCCCATCAAATTCATAGACATTTCACAGATCACGATTTCCACGCCGCAATCAGCTGCCGTTTTCATGAGATCCGGCAGGGACATAACGCCTTTTTTTCGCATCAGGTGCTGTATCATTTTTGTACCCAGACCTGCCATGTTCATCTGGGAAAGTTTTAACTGCTTCAGCTCCACTGGGCAGCATCTGTCCGAAGGCCTTGGCCAGCAGTTCCGCCTTCTCGACATGCTTTGCCGGATCGCGCAGTGCGGGAATCCCCCAGAAGGTAAAAAACATCACTACCCGTTCGAACATGGCGGAAGCACCCGTAGCGATGATGAATGATGCTAGCAGTCGGTCCAGGTCTCCGCTGAACACCACCATACTCAATTGATCTTCAGGGGTATTTTGTTGTAAAACCTCAATCCGTTCTTCAAGATCGTTTAAACGTTTTTCCAGTTTTTCTATTTTCGTATTCATGTGTTTATTCCCGTGATCTTTTGTCTGTATTGCCTCGTCATGTCATTGCCTTTTCCTTAACCTGCATCAGGTACAGGGCCAGAGGGCGGTAGAGCAGATGAGCCCATTTGGCGAATGGTACTTCAAGGACCAGCATGGGTACGGCTATCATCATATGGATAACATAGATACCGTAGGTGGAGAGCGGCATTTCCAGCAGCCGGGTGAAGTGAATGAGGATACCGGTGAAGGTTGTCAGCCAGAGGAGAATCAAAAATGCCCAATCGGAAGAGTGGGAATATTTATAGACGGTTTTTGCTTTTTTCAACCGTCCCCAGATTGCATACGTTGTTCCATAGAGGATGGCGAAGGTACCGTAGTAGCCAAGCAGTCTGACCGGATTCCACAGTGGCAGGATCTCGTCCCGCTGGAACCAGCGGAGAAAAACCACCACCAGGATGAAAATGATCGAATAACCGCTCATCATCAGCAGATGGGCCAGCCATTGAACACGCTGTTCTTTGCTGCCGCAGCCTTTGAATTTTTTCTGGGTGAGAAAGTGGGTGAGAAGAACCTTCAGTTCCGTGAAATAGAGACTGATCGGGATACCGTTGAATTGCACTCCCCCGTTCTCCCGGGCCTGCTGCCGGTATTGCCCGGGGTCTCCGAGGATCGCTCTGGCCATAAAGCGGGCATTGGTCAGCAGAAAGAAGGAGAGTAGGGCAAGCATAATAAGATCCAGAATTTCGATAACATGGCTGGAGGCGAACTGGTTGAGTGCGACCCGGTCGGTGATGATTGGGCCATGAAAGAAAAAGAACCCCAGTCCCACCAGAAAGGCGACAAAGAAAAGCGAAAAAATCTCGAAACTTTTTGAGGTATAAAAAAGCTTTGAGATGCCGAAGCGATCATAACGGGCGGTCAGGTAGCGGCGCATACCCATCATGATTTCGCCGGGATTGGCGTCTCGCGGGCAGGTATCGGTGCATTCGCCGCAGTAGTAGCAGAGCCAGGGTTCCGGACTGTGCAGCAGTTTGTCGGCCGCGCCTATCTGCAGATAACGAATCACTTTGCGTGGAAACGGGGTGTTTTCCGTCGATAACGCGCAGACCGCCGTGCAATTTCCACAGTTAAAGCAGGTTGCGGCATCTGCGACGCCATATTTTTTCAACTCTAACGACAGAGCAGGATCAATTGATATGGCCATGTTTCTCTCCGATTATGGGCAATACTTTTGGTAGCCTTTTTTATGCCCGGCGACGGGAAAAATCTTTCCTTCCGTCGGAGACAGGCTTTGTCTTCTTTTGTTAGGGTGCAAAATCAATTATTTTACCATCTGGTAGGTGAAGTAATCCCCGTCCTTCGGCCCTTCGCCGATGATGCCGTACCGTTTCAGCGTGGATACATAGACCAGCACGGTATCAGTGTCCATGGCCAGGGTCTCTGCCAGGCTCGGGATCGTTCTGCCTCCCTCGGCCAGGACCTGACTGATGGCTTTTATAATCTTGTTTTGCTCTTTGACCTTGTCGCGGGCGCGGTCGATGTTTTCTTTTCGCTCCTGCCGCAGGGTTTTAAGGTCCATGGACGCCAGGTAGTCTTTTTTGTCATCTTTCATTTTCTTCCCACTAGGTTTCTTGATAGTTAGAACGCTACAATGGCATCAACCATATCTTCGTATTGTTTCAGGGTCCAGCCCTGCACGTCGATGGCATTCTCGGGACAGACGGCGACACACATGCCGCAGCCGGTACACTTCGCGGGGTTGACTTCGGCTTTGCCGCCATTTCCAATGCGAATTGCATCTTCCGGGCATTCAGCCACGCATTGGCCGTTTGCCTGACATTTATCAGTATTGACCTTGGCGACAAAAGGATCAAGCTCGACATAGCCCCTGCCAAGCAGAGCCACCGCTTTGGCTGCGGCTGCCTGGGCCGCGTTGCAGGACTCGTTGATATCCATCGGTGCCTGGCAGGTGCCGGCAAGAAGAATGCCGCCGTTGGCCATTTCCACCGGTCGCAGTTTGGGGTGAACTTCCTGGAGAAATTTATCGGCGCCAACGGGAAGCTTCATCATCTCGACGAGGTTCGTGATAGGGGCGGCCTGCATGCCGGTGGCCAGCACCACCAGGTCAACACCCGCCTCGATTTCTTCGTTGAAGGTCAGGGTGTCGCGAACCGATATCTTGAGCGGATATTCGCCGGTTGACCGGGTGATAACCGGGGATTCCTCGGGTTGATAGCGGAAGAACAGGACCTGGCTGGCTGCGGCCCGGTCATAATAATCCTCCTGGTTGTGTCCGTAGGTGCGGATATCCCGGTAGAAATCGAGAACCTGGGTGTCCGGATACTGTTCCCGAATTTCCAGGGCTGCCTGCAGGGTTGCCGTGCAGCAGGTCCTGGAACAGTATTCATTCATGTAATCATTGGCATCCGCCTCGTGGATGCCGGGGATCTGACGGCTGCCGACGCAATGGATCATGGCAACCCGCCGGATTTCCTTTCCTTTAAAACTCAGTGTTGAGCCCTTGGCGTTGTTGTCTGCCATGCTGCGGATCAGCTCACGCAGAGTGATAACCTCTTTATTGCTGCCGTAGCCGAATTCGTCCGGTTTGGGTTGATAGATGGAAAAACCGGTGGCAAAGATAATTACCCCGGTATTGAGTTCCAGCTCTTCCGGGGCTGAGGGGACCGGGCTGGGATAATACCCGGCAAAGGGATGGTAGGTGCCGGGTGTTGCTCCCTTGAGCACCTCCATCATTTCGCTGCTCGTTTCGTCCCCTGGTGCCCGGCGGCTGACCTTGAGCTTGAAATTGCCGATATAGCCTTCAAAACCGGTAACTTCCGCGCAGGGGTAGATGGCGATATTCGGATCATTCATGGCAGCATGTGCCAGGTACTCTATGAGATCCCCTGCCTTTTCTCCGGTCGGGAAGACCTTGTCCAGCTGGCTGGCGTTGCCGCCGAGGAAGGGTGATTTTTCTATCAAGGCGACGTTAATTCCTCTTTTCCCGAGATCGACGGCAGCCCGCAGGCCGGCAATACCGCCGCCGATAATTGTTGTGTGGTGCTCGGCGTTGACCCGGATCGGCTCCAGCTTCTCGAGTCCGCGGGCCTTGGCGATGGCGGCTGCGACCAGTGTTATGGCCTTGGCCGTGGCCGAATCGCCGTGATGTACCCAGGAATCCTGTTCCCGGATATTGGCGTGCTCATAGAGAAAGGGGTTCATTTGCGCCCGGCTGATGGCGCCGCGAAAGGTCAGTTCGTGCAGGGCAGGGGCACATGAGGCAACGACGACCCGGTTGATTCCGCTCTTTTTAATATCCTCCTGGATGAGTTCCTGGCCGGGATCGGAGCACATGAACATATTGGTATGCGAAACCTCGACGCCGGGGATTGTGCGGACCGCCTCTGCTACCTTTTCGACATCCACATGATCGGAAATATTTCCGCCGCAATGGCAGATATAGACCCCGATCCTGGCCTCTTCGTTTTCCGCCGGTTTGTTTGTTGTTTCAGACATAGCTTTCTCCGTTTCTGCACTGCTGCGATCTGGTTTTATACTCTGAGGACGCCCCTGTTTTTTAAAAAGTTGTTCAGGCGGCGAGCATTTTTAAATAATTTGAGGCCTCCATGGCTGCGGCACCAGCCTCGCAAATGGTATCGACAATATCCTTCGGACCGGTTGCTGCACCTGCGCTGTAAACCCCGTCCAGATTGGTGACCGTCGGGGCGATTTTCGGCATGACGGATTGGATAAAACCATCCTGTCCGCAATCAACGGAGCAGATCCCAGTCGGATCCCACTGGGGCACAATCCCCTGTGAGAGAATGACCAGATCGTGCTCCCGCTCCATAACCCCGCCGTCGCCTTCCTGGTTTTCAAAGCGGACCCGGGCGGTCTGGCCTTCTCCCTGGGCAATCTTGGCTACTTTGGCCTTGACAAACTCGATGCCCATGGCCTTGGCGTTCTGAAAGAACTGTTCATAGCCTTTGCCGAAGGCCCGGATATCCATATAATAAATAGTGATGTCGGCAAGCGGCAAAGCCCCTGACAGGAGCATGGCCTGCTTGATGGCATACATGCAGCACACCCTGGAACAATAGGGGATGCCAATACTTTTATCGCGGGACCCGGCACATTGAACATAGGCGATGGATTCCGGTTCCTTGCCGTCGGATGGGCGGAGGACGCGATTATAGGGGCCGTGCGGTGCAAGCAGTCGTTCCATCTGCATGGAGCTGACGACGTTCTGGAGTTTACCGAGACCGTACTGCGGTTTCAGGTCCATCGCGGTCAACTCAAAGCCGGTGGCGAGCACGGCTGTCTTGGCAGTGACGGTAAACTCCTCGGGTTGCATGGCATAGTTTATGGCGTTAGTCGGACAGAGATTGGCGCATTTGCCGCACAGGGTACAATTCTCCACATCCATCAGGGCAATCTGGGGAATGGCGTTGGAAAAAGGGATGTAAACGGCTTTGCGCATATTGAAGTTACCCTGTTCCTCATCGCTGACGTAGACCGGACATCCATATTCGCATTTGCGGCAGCCGATGCACTTGTCGGGATCGACGTAGCGGGCATTCTGGGTCAGTCGGGCAACAATTCTGTCCGGCGCCTCCCGGGTCAGTTCATTCACGTCTGCAATAGGTGAAGAGGGAGATATTAGGGTGATGCGCGGCCGACGACATCTTCGGGGTGGTAATACAGCTGGCGCAGTCAAGGGTCGGAAAGACCTTGGACAGGCGGATCATTTTGCCGCCGATGGTCGCGTCTTTCTCGATCACCGCCACTTTGAAATCCTGGTCACCCAGATCGAGTGCGGCCTGCAGGCCGGCAATGCCGCCGCCGATAACAACTGCATCAAATTGTAGGTCTTGCTGTACTTTCATGTAATTCTCCCTTGCTGATCTTGCCTTCGGCCGTTATGCGACAGCATCAATGGTGCTTTCACGAAGAACAGGCGGCCCGAGTTCCTGGATGAGCTTGTTCATATCATTTACTTCCTTCAGGAATGGGCGGTTACAAACGGTACAGATGGCAGTAAGCCGCAATCTCCGCAAATCGAGATCAAGGCCCTTCATCAACTGAAACACTTTGTCGATTCGTTTGGCAAAGGCGTGATACGCCCCTTCGTACGGACACTCCTCACCGCAGGACATGATGATAATGCCGCTGATGCCTTTACGAAAACAGTCAATATAAAAATGCTCGGGAAAGAGAACCGGTGCCCTGACTCGCATGATATAGGTGTTGGCCGGGTAGGTGGAGTGCGCTTGACCGACAGAGTTGGCACCGGGATAGGCACAGGATTCAGTGGCCAGAATCAGGATTTTTCCCACTTGTGTATCGTTTCCCATGATAGATATGCCTGGTAGAAAGTTGATCGAGAAAATGCGAAAAGTGCGGAAGAACCCGCCAGTGAGTTCTTCCGCTTGAACAACGATTGCTTATTTTTGATAAACTCGTAAAAAGTCTATCGCATGCCAAAAGATGGCTAAGTAAAAACACAGATATACAAGAAGTGGTGGTTTTCCAGATACGAAGGCATACAAGTAGTATGTCGGTTGGGGGAAAAAGTTCCACGACGCAGTAGATCGAAGTTTTTACGACGCCATCATTTTTTACGGGTTACAAAATGGATATCGTAGCCATCAGCTTCCTTGTATCCCAGGTATTCGTGTCCGACCTTGGTGGCCCAGGCCTTCAGATCAACCCGGGTGCCGTCGTCATTCGAATAGATTTCCAGAACTTCACCGACTTTCACTTTTCCTATACCCTTCTTTGCCTCAAGCAGAGGACCGGGACAGGCGGAACCACGTGAATCAATGGTACTTGCAGCGACGATAGTGTTGAGATCAGCCATGATAGACTCCTTTGTAATGGTTTTTGAATTGGTGGAATAGGTGTGCTGCTACCAGCAGATAACTTTATCCGCTTCGAGGAAGACATCATTAACCACGGTGCCGGTGGTGGGCTCGACGCCGTCTATCAGCATGCTGGCATCGACGGAACGGGATTTTATACAGGGAGAGCAGATCTTGACCTGGCCGCCGTTATCGATGAAATCACGCATGAGCTTGGCCATCGGAAGGCGGTCGATGGAATGAACTGTTTCGCCATAACCTTTATAGGCCAGGCGAGTCGCCTCCCCGAAGAGCAGGACGGTGACATCGCTTTCCATGGAAATACCGATATTGGCGAGAGCCATGGCGGTCAGGACTTTTTCCGCTCTATCGCCACCGTCATTGAGGACATACACCAATTTCTGTCGTTCTTCGGACATCTCTTTTCTCCTTGAGTATGGATTTCATGTTTGCCATTTTCGGCTGGTTTTAATAATGAAAAGCTGCGAAAAACTTTAACTGCAACACCCCCTGTTGCGTGATGACTCGATCACGTCAGGGGCCGGAGACTTTATTTTTTTTATAACAACGTTCATATGATCAGGTTGTAATGGCGCTTTCTCAACGGTGATTTCATAGTGTTCGGGAACCAGTATTTTCAGCAGTTCAGCTGGAATCTTCTGACCTTTGGCCAGAAGTTCCAGGGACTGTCCGGCGGGAATCTCCCGGAGGAGTTGACACAATTTGAGGACAGTGAACGGGTCGAGCAACGTTTCGATATATAGTGGTTGACGCTTTTCCATCCTCTGCGAGTTTCCTTGCTCCTGTTTTGCACCCTTAAATGCAATGACCGTGCCGGGGATGACAATCGTTGCATCGGGAATTGGTGAGAAGCTTTTAAGGAATTGTATTTAAATGAATTATTAAATGATATGCAGCCACACAGAGATGGCGGGCAAGGCATCGGTACTTTTCCTTTGATGGAAGCACGTTAACTTGTTAAGATAAAGGATTAACGCACGTTAAAAAAATTAACAAAAGGCAAGGGATGCTCGGCGAAGAATTGAATGAATATTGGAAAACCGTTGTCGATACCATCCAGGAAGGGGTGATGATCATCACTCCCGAGGGAGTTATTGTCTCGGCAAACCGGGCGGCTCTGGAGATGACCGGTTATACTGCGGACGAGCTGATAGGGCAGTTCTGCACCCATCTGAACTGTACTAATTGCAATGCCGCGCGTAAAGAGGACGGATATCACTGGTGCCGACTGTTTCGCGACGGTTCTATGAATAAACAGCATTGCATCCTCACCGCCAAGAACGGCAATCAACTTCACATACTGAAAAATGCCATCGTTCTGAAAGACAGGAGCGGTAAAGTTATCGGCGCGGTTGAAACAATAACCGATATCAGTGAGCTGCTGGAAAAGGAATTCAAGATCGAAGCCTTTAAAAAAGAGCTGAACCAAAGGGATACCTTTCACGGTATGGTCGGTAATTCCGTGCCGATGCAGAAGGTGTACAGTCTCATAAGCAGTGCTGCTGATTCGGATGCGCCGCTTATTATTTACGGTGAGTCCGGAACCGGCAAGGAGCTGGTGGCCCAGGCCGTACACCAAATCAGTAATCGCCGTGATTTTCCCTATGTGAAGGTGAATTGTGCCGCCCTCAATGAAGCCCTTCTGGAAAGCGAATTGTTCGGTCACGTAAAAGGTGCCTTTACCAATGCCATACACGATCGCAAAGGCCGCTTTGAGGCTGCCGAAAAGGGCTGTATTTTTCTCGATGAGATTGGCGACATGCCTCTGGCTACCCAGGTGAAACTTCTGCGGGTCTTGGAGGAGAAGGTCATTGAGCGGGTTGGAGCTAACCTGGCTATACCAATAAACGTCCGTATCATTACCGCCACCAACAAAAATCTTAACCTTATGGTGAAAGAGGGTCGCTTCAGGGAGGATTTTTTCTATCGTATCAATGTCATTCCCATTTATATGCCGCCGGTAAGGGAACGCAGCGGTGATATCCCGTTGCTGGCTGAGTCTTTTTTCAGCCGCCTGTTGTTGAAAACTGGAAAGCATATCAAAGGTATAAGCAGCAAAACGATGGACTTGCTGCTGGCTTATGATTGGCCGGGAAATGTGCGGGAGCTGCGCAGCACCTTTGAATATGCCTTTGTCACCTGCCGCACCGAGAGCATCCAGCCCGAAGACCTGCCTCCGGCTGTGCAAAGCGGTCTGATGGAATCCGTTCTCCCGGCGTCGGAGTCCGCCGTCCCCAGGGAGAAAAGGGAAATTCGGCAGAAGAAGGAACTTCTTGAGGCCCTGAATGTTGCCGCCGGTAATCGGGAACGGGCAGCCGAGATTCTTGGGGTCTCCCGGGTAACGGTCTGGAATCGCATGAAGCGTTTTGGTATCCGTTCGGAGAGGAAATTCCGGCTGGACTGATATCAGGCCACCTTGAATAATCGAATTATTCAAAACGACCATTAGTAATAATCTGATATTATTTAAAAAATATCTCCGAATAGTCGACTGCGTTCTTCGCCATGATCTGGTAGAGCCCTGTTAATCGTGCGTTGGCAACTTCCACTTGCCGGGCTTTTTCTTCGTTTTCCCGGTCGGTCTGGAAGCACGACAGACAGCGTTGAAAGCTCTGCTCTTTATTATCGGCAGTTACGATAAAATCGGCGTTTAGAAATGTCTGGGAATTCTTGTGATTGGCAAAGTGCTCAACCGCGGGAACGTACTCCAGGTTGATGCTTATGCTCACTTTGCTTCCACCTCCCGACATTTCAATGTAATCTTCCAGTGTGAGCATCGTCACTTGTTCCTCTTTATAGTCGTCAAATTTCAGGAGCATCTCTTCAAGGGTAAAGAGCTGTCCGGCAGTTTCGATATCCGCATTGGCTAACCGACTATAATCTCTTTGTAAATACCGGTTTGCTATCAATATAGCCTGGGAGACATGTACGCATTTGTTGTGCGGGCATCCCCGGGCATAACATTTCCGAAAGGAATAGGCCTTGCCGTCTATTTCTCCTTCAAATCGGCACAGAAAGACGTAGGCCTTATAGGGGTGCTTGCGATGGAGAAAGTCCACTGGAAGAATTTCAAAGGCAGGAAAGCAGGTTACCGTCCGGCCTTTGGTTTTTTGCGTAATAAGGTCGGTGATACGCCGAGGTAGATAGGCTTCTTCGGTATTTTTCATGCAGGGCACCTCCTCGTGCAGGAGTTCAATCTATTGAGCGTTATTGCTCGGCTATCTCATCTTCAGCTTGTTTTCATAGCTGAGGGTCTTCCTGGCAAGTCCGGTCCGAGTCTGGCCATCGTTAACTTTGCAATAATCATGCCGACACTAAGAGAATTGCCATGTCTATGGCGCATCTTGTCTTGGTAATGGTGCCGGCGCGGGGGCGTGCGTTCTGCGTGGCATCAAATTTGCATATGTTAGGTGCGCCATACAGGCGCAGCAGGATTTTACAGTATTACCTACTTGAAAGGAGAATATGATGTCGCAGAAAATTATTACGGTTGATGATAAAGCATTTGAGAAAACAGTTGCCAACGATAAGACCCCTGTACTGATCGATTTCTGGGCTCCCTGGTGTGGCCCCTGCAAGGTTATCGGCCCAATGCTGGAGGCTCTTGCCGAAAAGTATTCCGGTCAACTCATTATCGCTAAATGCAATATCGATGAAAATCCTGAATCGCCTGGTAAATACGGCGTCAAATCAATACCGAGCCTGCTGTTTTTCAAGAACGGAGAACTGGTGGAACGGATAGTCGGCGTAACCGGTCAAGATGCTATGGAAAGCAAAATTGATGCGGTTCTATCCGGAGAGACCTTGATCAGCCCCCTTATTATGCACTGATTGCCTATCTATTTCTGACAATTGAAAGCGTTTTTGGTAGGGTTTCGTTTTTTCTGGAGAAAAAATAGTTATGAATATATTGAAATTATTGCAAAAAAATCTTGTTTACGTTATCCCGGTTGCGATGATCCTGGGCGTTATCGGCGGCGGATATCTCTTTGACGCAAGGCCGCTCAAACGGCTTATCATTCCTATTACCTTTATCATGATCTATCCGATGATGGCCACGCTTAATACGAAGACTATTTTCAAAGGTGGAGATCTGAAATTGCAGGTAGTGACCCAGGTTATCAACTTTGTTTTTGTTCCTCTTGTAGTTTACTCGATTGGTAAGATTTTTTTTACCGGAGCAGAAGAAAAGTTTGGCCTTTGGGCGGTCGGACTCTTCCTGATTGGTGTTCTTCCTGCTTCAGGGATGACCATTTCCTGGACCGGATTTGCCAGAGGAAATAAGGAGGCCGCAACTAAAATGCTGGTATTCGGTCTCATTATCGGATCGCTTGCTGCCCCGGTTTATACGAAGATTTTTATGGGGGCCACGGTGGATGTAGATATGCTGCACATGTTTCAGCAAATCTGTATCTTCGTTTTTGTTCCTATGATAGCAGGACTTCTTACCCAGGCTTATCTGGTTAAAAAGCGTGGTAAAAAAGCATGGGTGGAAATTTATAAACCAAAATTCCCTCCTTTTTCAGCTCTGGGCGTCGCCATGATAGCCTTTACCGCGATGTCTCTGAAGGCGAAAAATATTTTGGCAAACCCGGGAGATATTCTCATTATTCTGGTGCCGTTGATTCTTTTTTATCTCCTTTCCTATATCCTGCTTTCTCTTGCCGGCAAATATTTCTTTAAGCGCGGCGATGCCATTGCCATGGTTTTCGGCGTCGTTATGCGTGATCTCTCCATTGCCCTGGCCATTGCGATGACCGCCTTCAAGGAACAGGGCATGACTATTGCTCTATTAATTTCAATGGCATATGTCATTCAGATTCAGTCCGCAGCCTGGTATATTAAGTTGGTTCCCAAAATTTTTGGCCCGGCGGGGGAGGATGAGGATTAGCAGCAAGACTGAAGGTAATCTCAAAATAAAGGGGAGCCTGAATATTTATTTGAGATCCGCAACAGGTGAAATGTTTTTCAAGAAGCTAACAATAAGGGTTGCCTTGAATAATCAGTTTTTTTGTTCTAGATCAAGGATTGCGAGAAATTTTACCACAGGCATATGCTTGATATTCTAAGGAAAAATTTCGAGCATAACGCAGAGATCGGACGAAAAGGCGATTATGCAAGGTGGCCTAGGTAAATGCAGCTACTGGAGGTACTATGGAACGCGCTCTGTTTTCAAAAATTCTTTATGCAACAGACCTCTCTGAAACCGCGAAGAAGGCAGCCCGTTATGCAATTAGTCTGGCTAAGAATTATGGGGCAGAATTGACAGTAATCAATGTCATTCCTGACGTGGTGGAGGAAATGTCTGCCGGTATGGGCTATGACTTAGCCAGCCATTTTGGCCAGGACAAGTTGGATAGTTTTTATACGGAAGACCTTAACATCAGTAAACAGGCTGTAATTGAACGCATCCAAAACGTTTGCCGGGAAGAAGGAGACAAACCGGAGAATTGCTCAATAGAGGTAAAGATCGGTCATCCCGTGGAACAAATTGTAAAGATGGCTATAGCGGGTGGATTCGATCTTGTGGTCATGGGAACCCACGGTCACAGCATGCTGGAGGATGTCCTCCTCGGCAGCGTGGCCAGGGGCGTTGTCAGAAAGAGTCCTGTACCTGTTTTAACGGTGCGACTCAAGGAATAACAATATCATATCCTCTTCCTCTGACTCCTGTCCATCTCGTAAAAATCGTTTATTCAAGGTGGCCAGGAGAGGAGTCTCCATCAGCCTGAACAAAATTCATAACCTTTGAGTTGACTTCCCTCTTTTTCCCCCGGGAAAGTGTCCTGCGGATATTTTTGCTTCCGGTGAATAATTTTATTTTTGTCGTCCTGCTTTGACAATTCTGTGATAATTATCCTGTCACCAGGCGACTGGTGACAGGATAATGAGTGGTGTGCTGAAATCCCCTGAGCTGACATTTTTGTAAAGGGAAACCATAATGTGTGTTACCTTGTATCGAAGCGCATTCTGGAAGTCTTTGTGACCGAAAAGTTTACTGAAAAAGGCTTGACGGCAGGGACTCGGAATTTGTAGTATCTTCTACTGTTGCAGTGTGGACCGCCATTCAATGGCTGCTTACCCGGTGGTCATCCTTCAGAGATTACCGGTCTGGTCAAACCGATCGTCAGGCAGCTTCTTCCCAATTAATTCGGGTAAGGTGCGGATTATGTTAAATCAGCAGTATAATGTAAAGAGGAGGTAGGTAGATGGTAGCGAGAAAAACTCTCTCCCGTATTTTTATGACAACCGCAGCAATTGCAGTCATGCTGCTTGTTGCCGCCATTCCCGCTCAGTCCAAGACATTCAAGTGGGCTTTCCAGTCAGATGCCGGATCCATGGATCCATACACCATGAACAACACCATGACCCTTGGTTTTACCGCAAACATTTATGAAGGTCTGGTGCGTCATGCAAAAGACGAGAGCATTGAACCGAGTCTGGCAACAAGCTGGGAACTGACCCAGCCGGACGTCTGGCGTTTCAACCTCCGCAAGGGCGTCACCTGGCACGACGGCAGCTCCCTTTACCGCTGATGATGTCATCTTTTCCTATCAGCGGGCGATGAGCGATGGCTCCGATATGAAATCCTTCGTTGCCGGGATCAAGGAAATTAAGAAGATTGATGACAATACGGTCGACATCATCACCAAGGGCCCCTGGCCCCTGCTGCTGGGCGATATTTTCCGCTGGTATATCATGCCGAAAAAATGGTGTGAGGAGAACAACAGTGCCACCGTGGCCGGTTTCAAATCCGGTACGGAAGAAAGCTTTGCCACCAGGCACACCAATGGTACCGGGCCATTCATGCTGCAGAGCAGGGAACCCCAGGTGAAAACGGTCATGGTACCGAACCCGAACTGGTGGGACAAGCGGACAGACAATGTCACCGAAGGAATCTTTACGCCCATCAAGTCGGATGCCACCCGTATCGCCTCCCTTCTTTCCGGCGACCTTGACATGATTTATCCGGTGCCGATCCAGGATGTTCAGCGTGTCAAGAAGACTCCGGGTTTCAGGGTTATCGAAGGCATGGACGTACGTACGGTATTTCTCGGTTTTGACGTCTGGCGTGACGAGCTGCTCTACTCCAATGTCAAGGGCAAGAACCCGCTGAAGGATGTCCGGGTGCGTAAAGCCATGTACCAGGCCATCGATATTGACGCCATCAACAAAAAGATCATGCGCGGTTCAAGCTATCCGACAGCGCTGATGATTGGATCAAATATCAACGGTTTTGACGAGAGCCTTAACACACGTTTTCCTTACGACCCGGCAGAATCAAAACGTCTGCTGGCCGAGGCCGGCTACCCGGACGGGTTCAGTATTGTTCTTGATACCCCCAATGACCGCTATATCAACGATGAGGCAATCAGCCAGGCCGTTGCCGCCATGCTGTCCAAAGTGGGAATCACCTGTACGCTCAATTCCCAGACCCGCGCCAAGCACTTTTCCAAAATCGCTTCGATGGATACCAGCTTCTATATGCTGGGATGGGCGCCGATGAGCTTTGATGTGCACAACACCTACTTCAACAACGTCCAGACCAATGGTCAGACAATCAAAAATCCGATACCCGGCCAGGGTAACTGGAACTGCGGAAACTACTCCAACCCGGAGGTTGATAAACTGCTCAACGAGATGACATCTGAAATTGATCCTGTAAAACGACAGGCCCTCATCAGTAAAATGATGAAAATTCACAAGGACGAGGTCGGACATATCCCGCTTCATCAGCAGGCCCTGAGCTGGGGTGTCAGCGACAAGGTGGAGATGCACCAGTCTGCCGACAATACACTCAGCCTTCGCTGGGTGACCATTAAATAACAGTTCCTCTTTTAAATACCTTTTTACCTGGCGCCAGGGGCTCGTTTCCGAAAGGACGAGCCCCTGGTGTGCGGAGACAGATCCGGGATGCTCGCTTTTATCATCAGAAGAATTCTGCAGTCCATCGTGGTTATGCTCATGGTGGCCCTGCTTTCTTTTACGCTCTTTCGTTACGTGGGAGATCCTGTAGTCAGCATGGTGGGAAGGGATACAACCTTTGAGGAGCGCGAAGCGCTGCGTGAAACCCTGGGACTGAATGATTCGATAATTGTACAGTTCGGCCGGTTTGTGAAAAATGCCTCGAGGGGGGACTTCGGTATTTCCTATGAGCAGCGGCGCCCGGTAATCGATCTGATCGCTGAACGGGCACCCGCGACACTGGAACTCAGTTTTGTCTCAGGTCTCTTTGCCCTCGTGGTTGGGGTGTTTATGGGGGTGTACAGCGGTCTGCACAAGGATGGGTTTCTCAGTAAGATTTTTCAATCGGTGTCACTGGTCGGTATTTCGCTTCCCCCATTTCTCGTCGGTATCCTGCTGATCTATCTGTTTGCGGTTCAACTTGGCTGGCTCCCGTCCATGGGGAGGGGAGAGGTGCATCAAATAGGTTTCTGGTCCACCGGGTTTCTTTCTTTCAGCGGCCTGAAGTCCCTGATCCTTCCGGCTATTACCCTCGGGCTTTTCCAGATGACGCTTATCATGCGCCTGGTCCGTTCTGAAATGCTCGAGGTGATGCGCACTGATTATATCAAATTTGCCCGTGCCCGGGGACTCACCAACAGGGCGGTGAATTTCGGGCATGCTCTGAAGAATACCCTGGTACCGGTGATCACCGTGACCGGCTTGCAGCTGGGCCAGATTATTGCCTACTCCATTATCACCGAGACCGTATTTCAATGGCCGGGTATGGGCTATCTCTTCCTCCAGGCCGTACAGCGGGTTGATCTGCCCGTCATGGGTGCCTACCTGGTGCTGGTCGCCCTGATTTTCGTGGTCATCAATCTTATCGTTGATTTCCTCTACTATGCGGTTGATCCCCGTCTCCGTATGGAAGGCGGCTCGGTCTCCTAGCAGAGCT
Source organism: uncultured delta proteobacterium (assembly GCA_963745765.1). Taxonomy (GTDB): domain Bacteria; phylum Desulfobacterota; class Desulfobulbia; order Desulfobulbales; family Desulfocapsaceae; genus Ww85. Next base: position 89,219 of record CAVUYQ010000025.1, read on the forward strand.
ACACGGTGGAAACGGAATTTCTTTGATTTGCACATGAGCTGAGGCGTTATAATACGTGGATATTTTTAGATACATTGCAAAACGGTATACCCTGATCATCGACAGCGATATTTTCTACAGCTTTCGCCGATCACCGGTGACGATTGCGGCCACCGTCATAACGGTGGTCTACATCCTTGGAACCATATTTGCCCCGCTGATAGCCCCCCACAATTCCTATGACCTCACCAGTCTTTCCCTGCTTGATGCCTTTCTCCCGCCAGCGTGGATAGAGGGCGGTTCCACCAACTATCTTTTAGGAACAGACGACCAGGGGCGGGGTATTCTCTCAACCATAATCTGGGGGTCGCGCCTCTCTCTCGGGGTCGGCTTTGCCGCGGTCATTTTTTCCGGAATTTTCGGTACCGCTCTCGGCCTCATCAGCGGGTCAGCGGGGGGGAAGGTTGATGCCTTTATCATGCGGGTGGCGGAAGTCCAGCTCACCTTTCCGGCAATACTTATCGCCCTGCTGGTCGACGGTGTCAGCCGTGGTATCATGAATGTCTATGAAGCCGAGGCGATGGCTATCTATGTGGTGATTTTCTCCATCAGTGTCTCCTTCTGGCCGCAATATGCGCGGACCGTCCGTGCTTCCACCGTCGTGGAGATGGAAAAGTCCTACGTGGAAGCAGCGCAGGTGGCGGGAAGACATCCGGCGATGATTATGACCTTTCATGTGCTTCCCAATGTCATGGGGCCGGTACTGGTTATTACGACCATTAACCTGGCGCTGGCCATCATCCTGGAGGCGACCCTTTCATTTCTCGGGGTCGGCATTCCACCCACTGAACCCTCCCTTGGCACCATGATCAGGATCGGCAATGACTATCTTTTCTCCGGAGAATGGTGGATCACTGTATTTCCCGGCGCAGCCCTGGCGATACTGGTGCTTGCGGTAAATCTTCTCGGAGATTGGATGCGTGACGCCTTCAATCCAAAACTACGCTGATGAGTGAGCAACTGCTGCAGGTTGAAGACCTCACGGTCATGCTTCCCACCCGCAAGGGTCTTCTCACGGCGGTGGAAGATGTGTCCATTGATATCGCTGCCGGCGAGGTCCTTGGGGTAGTCGGTGAGTCCGGTGCTGGTAAATCGCTGACCGGAGCAGCCATAACGGGTCTGTTGGAACCACCGCTTTATATCGGTAAAGGGAAAATTTTGCTGGAAGGCAAAAGGATCGACAATCTTCCCTATGGAGCGATGCGCCGCATTCGGGGTAAACAGATCGGCGCCATTTTCCAGGATCCCCTTACCAGTCTTAATCCTCTCTATACCGTAGGCTGGCAGCTGGTGGAGACCATCACTACTCATCTGCCCGTCAGTGCAGCCGAAGCCAAAAGACAGGCAATTGATCTTCTCAAGGAAGTAGGGCTGCCGGCGGCAGCGGAGCGGATAGATCATTATCCGCATCAGTTCTCAGGCGGAATGCGGCAACGGGTTGTTATAGCCCTGGCCCTTTGTGCCAATCCCCGGCTGATAATTGCCGATGAACCGACCACGGCCCTGGATGTCTCCATCCAGGCCCAGATCATCCGGCTGCTTAAACGACTCTGCCGTGAGCATAAGACTGCCGTCATGCTCATTACTCACGATATGGGTGTTATTGCCGAAACAGCCGATCGGGTAGCGGTCATGTATGCCGGTCGAATTATCGAAGTGGGGCCGGTGGGAGATGTGATCCGCAATCCCCATCACCCGTACACCGTGGGTCTTATGAACTCCATTCCGTCAATTGCCCGCGAGGTGGAATGGCTTACCCAGATAGACGGAGCCATGCCTCGCCTCAACAATATTCCCGATGGGTGTGCTTTTCATCCCCGCTGTCCGAAGGCCTTTGAGCGATGTCGCCGGGAGCGGCCGAACCTGATATCGATGCAGAAATCCCAGGCGGCCTGCTGGCTCTGTGAGAAGGAGGGCGGGCGATGAGCGGCAGCAATAAACCCCTGGTGCGGGCCCGCAGTCTTACCCGGCATTTTGACGTTTCACCTCCTTTTCTGAACCGGATTATTGAAAGGAAACAGCGCCTGTTCGTCAAGGCGGTTGAAGGCATCGACTTTGACATTGCCCGGGGAGAAACATTTGCCCTTGTCGGGGAGTCCGGCTGCGGGAAGACGACCGTTGCCCGTATGCTGGTAGGGCTTGAGCGGCCAACCAGCGGAACCATGGAATTTGACGGCATCGATATCTCCCTTCTGAAGACCCGCCGTGAAATGAGGAAGTACCGGCGACGTATGCAGATGATTTTCCAGGATCCCTTTGCCAGCCTGAATCCTCGCTGGCGGGTCCTGAATATTGTGGCGGAGCCGATACGCTCATTCGGAATAGTGAAAGGAAATGAGGCGGTTCGGGAGCGGGTGTTCACGCTTCTTCGCCAGGTCGGCCTCGGCGAGAATGACGCCTATAACTATCCTCACGAATTTTCCGGGGGACAGCGTCAGCGTATTGCCATTGCCCGTGCCCTTGCCACGAGGCCTGAATTTGTTGTCTGCGACGAGCCGACCTCGGCCCTTGATGTATCGGTGCAGGCTCAGATCCTGAACCTGATGAAGCGTCTGCAAAATGAACTGGGCCTGTCCTACCTGCTTATCACCCACGATCTCGCCGTCGTGCACCATATTGCCTCGCGGGTTGGGGTCATGTACCTGGGACATCTCTGTGAGTCGGCTGATTCGCGTACCATATTTTCCGCCCCCCGTCATCCTTATACCAAGCTGCTGCTGGAGACGATTCCGGATCTTTCCATGCGCAATGATGAAAGACTGCCTATGGCCGGAGAGGTTCCCAACCCGATGAATCCGCCGTCCGGCTGCGTTTTTAATCCGCGCTGTCCCTATGTTGCAGATGTCTGCAGGAAGATAGTGCCTGTCCGGCAGATAATCGGGCACGAATTGGTGGCTTGCCATGCTTATAAGGCGGAGAAGTGATTCTCCCGGAACATTTTCAACAATAACAAAAAAAGAGGGATACCAACCATGATGGAACAAAGCCCGGTTCATAAACTCTTTATGACGATTGCCTCCATGGACAGTTATATCGGCCGTGAAGGCCGTCTTGCCGATTTTCTTGAAGCAAGACTGCGAGGACTTGCTGCTGAGGTGTGGCGTGATGACTCGGCGGCAAAGACCGGCAGCGACACCGGCAACGTCATTGCCCGATTCCCCGGCACACTGGCAGGGGCGCCGACTATTCTGCTCTGTTCCCATATGGATACTATTGGTCCGACAAACGATATGGTCCCGGAACTGAGGGACGGCTGTATTTACAGCAGGGGTGAAACCGTTCTCGGGGCGGATGACAAGGCGGGAGTTGCGGTAATCATCTCCACCATCGAAGCCATGAAAGAGCAGGGCATCGAACATGGCCCGCTTGAGGTCGTTTTTACCGTGCAGGAGGAGCCCGGCCTCAGGGGTGCAACGCACCTTAATGCCGAATTGAAAGCCGAATACGGCTATATCCTCGATGGAGACGGCCCGGTCGGTACGATTATCAACCGGGCGCCGGCCAAGGTCGATCTGGATTTCACCATTATTGGCCAGGCAGCCCATGCGGGTATATGTCCTGAAGCCGGGGTCAATGCCATTGTTGCAGCGGCAAGCGCCATCTCGCGTGTCCGTTCGGGCAGACTCGACGAGGAAACAACCTCAAACTTCGGTATGTTCACCGGTGGCACGCTGCGCAACATCGTCGCGGACAGGGCTGAGATCGGAGTAGAAGTGCGCAGTGGTCAGGACGCAAAGCTCGAGCTTGAATCGGACAAGGTGATTGAAGCCTTCCGCTCGGCGGCGCAGGAATATGGTGCGGAAATGGAGTTCACTAAATCCTATGCCTTCAAGGCATTCAATATCCCTATTGAGCATCCGGCAGTTTACCGGGCCCGCCAGGCCGCCGAATCGCTTGGTATCGAGCCGGTCATGTGGGCCTCCGGCGGCGGTCTTGATGCCAACGTCTTCAATGCCAAGGGGTTACCTTGTGTTGCCCTCGGGCTTGGTATCGAAGACCCTCATTCCGCCAAGGAATACATCCCGGTGGCGCAATTGGAGGAAGGGGTCCGGTTTCTCACGGCAATCCTTTCCGGACAGTAGAGCAGGATAGAGCAATAACGTGTTCTTATGCCATTGATTGTTCAAATCTAAAGCATACACGGGTGAAATGTTCTCGTCAGTTCCCTCGGCGTGTTCTCGACAAGGATCTTACCCCTTCTGATCACGTAAAGTTTTTCAGCTTGACCTATTATTGCCTCTGACGGTGACTGGCATTCAAGGATGTTGATGTCTGCATGACAGCCTGGTTCGAGTCCGTAATTTTCAAGACCAAGTATGCGTGCACCATTGTATGTAGCCATTTTCATTAGCGTTTCAAGTTCTTCAATAGTGTCCATGTGAGCCCCGTAGGCGAGAATTAATCCCTCTTCCAAAAGGTCGAAATTACCCATTGGACGAAGCGCATCCCTGACATTATTCGAGGCATATGATACGTTCACCCCGCTCTTGAGCAACTCCTTCACCCTGGTAAGGCCTCTTCTCACATTTCTCGTATCCTCTCTCCCCAACCTGTAGAGATCAGGCTGAGAAACAACGTTCATTCCCGAGTCCAGAATGAGGCGTATGGCCTTACCGGCAACTTCCGGCTCAGCCGATCCGAGAGATGAAACATGACCCGCAGTGACTCTCCCCTGATAACCGTGTTCAATTATTCTCCTGGCCAGATAAACGACTTCAAGTTCATCCAGTTCAACGGAAGAAGCGATTCCGAGGTCGGCATGTACATCAAGATCAACACCGGCACCCATAGCAAGATCCAATGCCATATCTATATGCGCTTTATAGTCGGTTTCTCCTTTTGCATTCCTATCAAGATTCGGGGCGGCACCCATGACATCAACGCCGTTTTTCAGTGCTTCCTGGAAAAGAGAAAAGTTGGCAGGATGATTGGTAAGTCCCTGCTGGGGAAACGCTACAATCTGGAGTGTGATGAATGGTGAACACATCTCCCTTGCACGTACCAGCGCATTGAGGTGCTTGAAACCGATTTGCCGGTCAATATGGCATTGAGCTCTTACGGCGGTAATGCCCTGGCGCGCGGCTAGTTTCAGGGCCAATACACTTCTCGATATGATATCTTTTTCAGTAAAATCCCGCCGCCTTTTCTCAAGTGACTCATTCAGGCCGTAATGTGAGAGATATGGTTCAGTTCTCCCGGGGACTGCAGGGTCATTCATCAATGCGATGTCAAGATGGACATGGCTTTCCACAAACGAGGGATAGACCAGATATCCTTTGCCGTCGAGGATCCGGGAGGAAGGGTAGTCCAGGCGATCTCCAATAGCTATGATAACACCATCGTGTACCGCTATGTCACATGTTGAGGTGTAACTCCTGTCCCGTACATTCCTGATGAGAAGATCAATCATAAACGACTTCCTGCAATTTGTTTTTCATGGGAGAAACACAAAAATTCATTCGCCAGGCTCTGAGCAGGTCATTGACCTGCAGGAATTAGTTTCGCTATTGTTCTGAATGTGCCTTCCCTGCCTCTCGGCATTGATAATATCTTCCGTATATATTGTTAACATTAATAACATAAAATGCAATCCATTATGTGAAATTACACATAACAAATAGAGCAGTGATTAATCAGGGAAAATAATACCGGCCAATTTCAGATTCGCACATAGATCTGCTCATAGATTGTATCTATCTATTTTAAATAATTTATTTTCTAAATAAATTTTCTCGGCGCATTAACTTCTTTTTAGGCAAGCACCAGTTTAGTCGTTGTAAGCAAATATGACAATAATTGTTGACATCTATATTGGCCCATCGTATGCTGGATCTGGATGTTAGAAAGATCGGATGAAACCTGGCACTACTACGAAACCGGACGAGTCACAAACATCACAAGGGGAGCGCTTATGTCAGTTCAAGAAATGCAGATCAAAGATCACGATCCTAGACTTTACAATGAAGATTTAGCACCGATTCCTTCCGAAAAACGATCCTGGGGGTGGTTCGAAATTTTCAATGTCTGGTCAAACGATGTCCAAAGTCTTTTCGGCTATTCTCTTGCCGCCTCCCTGTTCCTGTCCTACGGGTTGAATGGCTGGGCCGTATTCGGTGCAATTATCCTTGCCGGTTTCATCGTCATGTATCTCGTGAATCTCTCCGGAAGGCCAAGTGTTAAGTACGGCATTCCTTATCCGGTTTTCGCCAGGGCGAGCATGGGTGTCTTCGGAGCAAACTTTCCTGCGCTGATAAGGGGCACGGTGGCAATATTCTGGTACGGGGCCCAAACCTATTTTGCCTCAACGGCAATAGCTCTTCTTTTATCGGCTGTTACCGGATCGGAAGCAGGTGCGACCTATCTCGGCCTGACGTTTATAGATTGGATCTCCTATCTCTTTGTCTGGACTTTCCAGATATTCCTCTTCTGGAAGGGCATTGAGTGGATCCGCAATTTCCTTAACTGGGCCGGCCCCATGGTATATGTTGTCATGGTCGGCCTGATGATTGTTATCTGGATAAAAGCCGGTGGAAACCTGCTTGCAGAGACAGGTAATATATTCAAAGGTACCGCAAGTGATTATCATGGCACCTCTTTGTCGGCTTTCGTTGCAATCGTTGGGACAATGATCGCTTATTTTGGAGCTGTCGTCATCAATTTCGGAGATTTCGGCAGATTTGTGCATAACGAAAAAGAGATGAAAAAAGGCAATCTCATCGGACTCCCGTTAAACATCGCATTTTTCTCTTTTATCACACTCGTCGTAACAGCAGGAACGGTAGTCATCTTTGGCGAACAACTTACCAACCCAACCGATATGGTTGCCAGGGTAAACAGTTTGCCATTGACCATTATTGCCGCGATAACCTTTTTCATGGCAACCATTGGTATCAATCTCGTAGCAAACTTTGTCCCGCCTGCCTATGACCTTGCCAACCTGTTTCCAAGTAAAATCAACTTCAAAACGGGAGGAATTATTACTGCGCTCATTGCCTTTCCCATTGGAGCTCTGTGGGTTGCTGTTATAAGCCAATTGGGGATTTTTGGTTTTGTGAACTCTCTCGGAGCAGTTCTTGCTCCGATGTATGGCATCATGATTACTGACTATTATATAGTGAAGAAGCAGGAACTCGACGTGCAGGATCTGTTCTCGACCGATCCGAAGGGGAAATATTATTACACTGGAGGCTGGAACCGTAAGGCCTTGATTGCTTTTATCCCTGCGGCACTATTTTCCGTAGCATCGGTATGGGTACCGATGCTTGAAGCTCTTTCCGGATATGCCTGGATTATTGGAGCAGCCCTGGGTGGAAGCTTTTATTACTTTTCTGCCTGCCGCAAAAACAGCTGACCTGAAATCAAAGAGCAGATAAGCTCAACATCAAAACACCAGCGGATCGCAATTTCCTCATCGGGTTGTGATCCGCTGGTCGCACCTCTTTAATAAAGCAGACAGCAAGTAAATGTATTTCTGGCTCTGGACTTGAAGTCCTCATCGGCTTTGAAGAGCATCTCTGTCTCGATGACAGAGGTGTCTCGAATTATTTTGATTTTTTAATTGTCCATCCTGCCCTTATCATTTACGGAACGGATGATGCTTGTGCCAGTGGCGTGCAATATCGATTCGGCGGCACAGCCAGACTTTTTCATGCTTCTGTACATACTCGATGAAACGTTTAAGTGAGGCGGTACGGGCGGGGCGCCCAACCAGACGACAGTGCAGTCCCACGGACAACATTTTAGGTTGTTCAGCCCCTTCAGCATACAAGGTATCAAAAGCGTCCTTGAGATAGGTAAAAAACTGGTCACCGCAATTGAACCCCTGATAGCTGGCAAATCGCATATCGTTTGTATCGAGTGTATACGGTATAGTCAGCACGTGATGCTCTCCAAATTCACTCCAATAGGGCAGATCGTCATCATAGGTATCGCATTCATACAAAAACCCACCTTCTTCCGCCACCAGTCGGCGCGTGTTCGGACTTGTTCGGCCGGTATACCAGCCAAGAGGTCTTTCACCGGTGACCTTTTTTATGATCTCAATGGCTTTTTGCAGATGCTCACGTTCCTCTTTTTCATCCATATACTGATAATTGATCCAGCGGTAGCCATGACTGCAGATCTCATGGCCATCCTGCAACACTGCTTCAGCAACCTCCGGGTGACGCTCCAGTGCCATCGCCACGCCAAATACCGTCAGTGGAACACCATGTTCCCTGAATAACCTCAGAACACGCCAAACACCGGCACGACTGCCGTACTCGTAGAGTGATTCCATGCTCATGTGGCGAACACCGACAAGCGGAGGGGTGCCTATCATTTCTGACAAAAAGGACTCAGACTCCTCATCGCCATGAAGTATGCATCGTTCGCCACCCTCCTCGTAGTTCAAGACAAAGGAAACTGCAATGCGCGCACCACCAGGCCAGCGGGGATCAGGCGGTGATTGACCGTAACCTATTAAATTCCTGTCGTATTTCTGATTCATGATAAGCTCCTTACTTGTTGGTTGACTCTCTTTTAACAAAAAGGTTCAGCTGTATGCGGTCACCTTACGACACAATATGAATAACATTGCGCTAAAATTTGTTTACAATTATACTTTTGATTGTATAAATGTAAACAGGTTTTATTTAATTTATATTTCTTTATTCTCAGATTGTGAGCCGCCTGAGGAGATGGGTTGTCATCGCTTGTACTACGGTGACAAGCGGCAAAATACGATTTTGTGTTAACCGTCGCTTGAGTAAAAATTGTTTTTAAGAACAAATATATATTGGGCTTTTTAAAACAAGCAGACATGACGGGATAGAACAAAGCAATTAATCGGGAATCTTCTTGGACAATGCATTTATTGTCGTAACATGATCTTTTTTTTGTAAACAATAAAGACCATAGCAGTCGATTCCCATAGCTGATAGAGCAGGGAAAAACTGCTGTCAAATGGGCTCTATTTTTCAGGTCAAAAAGGAGTACTTGCATGAAAATACGAGTAATTAACCCGAATACAACCATCAGTATGACCGATAAAATAGGTGAGGCTGCCCGTAAAATAGCTTCACCAGGCACGGTCATCGTGGCCAGTAATCCCAAGAGCGGCCCGGTTTCCATCGAGAGTCACTTCGACGAGGCAATCAGCGCCGTCGGCGTTACCGAAGAGGTGCGCGCCGGTGAAAGCGATAATACCGACGCTTACATTGTCGCCTGTTTTGGTGACCCCGGCCTGCTGGCAGCCCGGGAACTTACCGCAGCACCGGTAATTGGTATTGCTGAAGCGGCCTTTCACGTCGCAACTTTGATCAGTACGCGGTTTTCAGTTGTTACGACGTTGGGCCGAACCGGTATCATTGCCGAACATCTTCTCCAGGTATACGGTTTTTCCCACCATTGCCGAAAGGTGCGTGCAGCCGAGATACCGGTGCTGGACCTTGAGGATGATAGCGACGCAGCCCTGGATCGGATTGTCGAAGAGTGTCTTCGTGCTAAAGCCGAAGATAATATCGGCGCTATTGTTCTTGGTTGCGGCGGCATGGCGGACCTGAGGAGTCACATTCAGGAAAAAGTCGGTCTGCCAATGGTGGAAGGCGTTACGGCCGCCGTGAAACTGGCCGAGTCCCTGGTAAGTCTTGGCTTGGGAACGAGTAAATACGGAGACTTGGCGCCGCCTCGTCCGAAACGCTTCACCGGGCAATTTGCTCACCTGTCCCATCTATAAAGGTAACGGCAGACCTGCACTTTTAGGAACATTCAGATCTACCCTGCGTGAGAAACCTGGCTCTATTGACATCTGGAATGCGCCATCGCGCAGCCAGGCCTCAAGCTGCAGGCCGAAAAAAACCAATTATCGTGTCAGGCGGCGGGAACGGCAACGTTCTGCAATCTCCTGATTTCCACGCCATTATCACCGCCGTGAGAACATCAATTCCGGAGGTCTGCCGATATCCCGGGTTTATATCTCCCCGCCGAGGTACGCGGCCCTGATCCTTTCATCATGCAGCAGCTCTTTTGAAAAGCCGCTGATCACCACATTCCCCGTGGTCATGGCGTAGGCACGATGGGAAATGCTGAGCGCCATCCGGGAATTTTGCTCAACCAGGATAACCGATACGCCTTCATCCCGATTGATTGCCACTATTGAACGGGCAATATCCTGCACCAATTTTGGAGCGATTCCCAGCGAGGGCTCGTCCAGCAGCAGAAGACGCGGTTTTGCCATCAGGGCGCGGCCGATGACGAGCATTTGCTGCTCACCGCCGCTCAGGGTGCCGGCAGCCTGAGAAAAGCGTTCCTGCAGACGGGGAAAACGTCCAAGTACGCTGTCGAGCGTTTTGGCAATATCTTTTTTATCATTTCGGGTAAAGGCTCCCATCAGCAGGTTGTCTTTGACCGACATGAACGGGAAAACTCGCCGTCCCTCCGGGACCATGGCTATGCCGATTCGCACGATCTCAGAGGCAGAGCGCCCGTCTAACCGTTCACCCTGAAAATAGATTGAGCCGGCCGAAATCTTTCTCAGCCCGGTAATGGCCCGCAGGATGGATGACTTTCCTGCACCGTTTGCACCTATCAAGGCAACGGTTTCGCCTTCCATGAGATTGATCGAAACTTTTTTCAGGGCATAGATATTGTCGTAATAGAGCTCAACGTCCTCAAATTTCAGCATCTCTTTCATGGCTAGATCCCAATCGTTATGTCTTCACTTCCAAGATACGCTTCAATCACCTTCTCGTTGTTCTGTATTTCCAGGGGAGTCCCTTCGGCAATTTTCTCTCCAAAATTCAGGACAACAATTCTGTCCGATATTGCCATCACCGCCGACATATCATGTTCCACGAGCAAGACCGTCACCCCGCTGTCCCGGACTTTGCGGACCAACCCAACCGTATGCATGGTCTCATCGTGGTTCATGCCGGCAAATGGTTCGTCCAGCAATAAGATGGTCGGGTCGGTGGCCATACCGATGGCGATGCCCAGCGCCCGCAAGTGACCTTGCGGCAGGTTACTGGCAACTTCGTCGCGAATGTCATCGAGTCCAAGAAATTCAAGGATTTCATCAGCGGTCCTGCTGAATTTTCTGACGTCCTCCCGGGCGGCTTTGCTGCCGAAAAAATATCCTGCCAGGGTCGCTTTTGCGCGCAGGTGCTGGGCAACAATGACGTTCTCATGGGTGGTCATGCTCTTGAAAATGGTCGTCTCCTGAAAGGTGCGGACAACACCCTTGCGCGCCACCAGGTGCGGCGAGAGGTTCGAGATCTTTTCACCCTTGAAAAACACCTCGCCGGAGGTCGTCGGCAAAAAAGAAGTAATCATCTTGAAGAGTGTTGATTTACCGGCCCCGTTGGGGCCGATTACCGACAGGATCTCTTTCTCTTCAACGTCGAAAGACACATCGCTGTTTGCTGTCAGGCCCCCGAATTTCTTGGTGACGTTTTTGACTTGCAGCAGAGGGTTCATTTTCGCACCCCTTTCAATTTGGAGAAACGTATACTGAGCAGGCCGTTGGGCAGAACCAGCATCAGGAAGATCAGCAGGCTGGAATAGATCAGCAGCTGATATTTCCCGAGCTCAAAGAGAAGGCTCCAGCCGAAATAGAGGGTAAGCGTGCCGAGCATCGGCCCAAAGACATAGCCGAGACCGCCCAAAAAACAATTAAGCATGAAATTGATTGAGTCTGAGACCTGAAAGCTGGAAGGGTAAATCGATTGCGAAATTGCCACAAACATGGCGCCGCCGATGCCGCCGAGAAAAGATGATATCGCAAAGACGATAATCCGCAAATAGGCGATATTCACCCCGATTGAAGAGGCCAGTTCCTCATTTTGCTGCAGTGAACGGCACAGATGGCCGAAACGGGAATTTACCAGTCGGTACATACCGGCAAAACAGATAACCATCAGTATGCAGGCCACGTAATAAAAGGCCAGTTTATCATTTTCGAGCAGGGAAAAGTCAGGTAGTATCGTCAAGCCGAAAATTGACAGCGGGCCAGGCCGAGGGATTGAAACAATACCCTTGGCACCGTTGGTGATCGGCAGGGCCAGCATGGTCAGGCGGGACACTTCTGTCAGGACCAGCGTTACCATGGCAAAATAAACGCCCTTCAGACGCAGGATCGGCAAACCGATGAGGACGGCAACGCCGGCACAGAACAGACCCGCCAGGGGCAATGTCAGCCAGAAGGAGAGACCCGCCTTGGTGATGAGGATGGCGGAAACATAGCCGCCGATGAGCGCAAAAGCGCCCTGGCCGATGTTAATACGGCCGATATAAAAGGTCAGCCAGACACCGGCGCTGGCTATCGACAGGAGGGCGACCGATGTCAGTGTGTAGTAAAAGTCCCAGCGGCCGGATGCGGCAATGATGTATGGTGCCGCAATAAACACCACGAACAGAAAAATCGCCACGCCGATAAGGTGCTTATATTTGATTGTGTTCATGATTGTTACCCCCAGGGTTTGCCCATGAGGCCTTGTGGTCGAAACGACAGGAAGACCATCAGCGAAGCGAAAATGAGAAGATAGGTGATATCGCCGTATTGTGAGAGCACTGCCAGGCCGACAGCCTCGAGTGCTCCGAGAATGAAGCCGCCGGCGATCGCCCCGGAAATAACCCCGGCACCGCCGATCATGACCATCATAAAGGCCTTGATTGAAACAGGACCTCCCATGCCCAGGTTGACGCCGGTAATGGTCACCAGCAGTCCACCGACAAGACCGGCCAGCATGGCGCCGAGAGCAAAACCGATCATGGAATAGCGATCGACATTGACCCCCATGAGTTCGGCCGCAACACGGTCCTGGGCAAAGGCGCGGAGTGCTCTTCCTGTTTTGCTGTACTGCATGAAGGCAATGAATCCGGCGATGCTCATGATAGCCAGGACAAAGACCAGAATCCTGTCATAGGGAAGAATGATCCTAAAATCCCAATTGAATACGCCGTTAAGGATCTTCGGAACGCCTCGCTGTTTTTCGCCGAAAACCAGGAGGATGACTGCATCCAGCAGAAAGGCGATACCTGCCGCGAGAAGCATCGTGCTCTCTTCCCGCACGGATCGTTTGATAACGGGACGAAACAGGAAATATTCAATGAGTGCACCGACGATCGCCAGGGTTACCGCCGTCCCTGCCAGCCCAACAACAAAGGGCAGTCCTAGCTTTCCGTAGATGGTGTAGGTGACAAAGCCACCCAGGACATACATTTGGCCATGGGCAAAATTCAGGACGTTCATCAAGGCGAAAATGAGGGTAAGGCCTAAGGCTATCATGGCGTATTGGGCGCCCAGATACAACGCATTCACGATTACCTGTTCCATTCAGACACCTCTTTTGGACGTGTCCCGGGCAAAAAAGCAGGCCCGGGACAACGCACGTTAGTCAGGATTGGGTTTGTTAGTCGACCTCAGCTATGAACATCGTTTCGAACTTGCCATCATTGTAGACATTAACAACCAGCGGTACCATCAGCTGCCGCTTCTGTCCAAAAGAGGTCATGCCCACATATTTCAGCTTCGCATCACCTTTCATGTAGGGGTTGGGGGCTTCAAAGGTGTCAATTGTTTTCTTGAATGCCTCGACATCGTTGATTGCCGCGGGATCTGCCTTCAGTGTCTCCAGGATGTACTCCAGTGCATAGACCTTGGTGTTGGACTCGTCGTTGTACTCACCGAACATCTTGGTGTAGCGATCGACAAATTCACGCATCATGTCTGAAGCAATTTCCGGAGTGGAGGCGCCGCCAACAGAAATAAATCCATTCGCCAGATCTCCTGCGCCCTCTTTCAGAACGGCTGCATCCTGTGCTGTTTCTGTGGAGATGAGGCCTTGGAAACCCAGCTCGCGAGCCGAGCGGATCAGCTGCGGTGCGTTGGCGGGAGAGACGCCGGACAGGACCAAAAGGTCGGGTTTGGTCCGCATTACCGGGGTCAGAACCGGGGTAAAGTCGATCGTATCAACCTGAAAGGTTACGTTTGATGATACAACATCGAGTCCCAGGGCCTTTGCAGCGGCAACACCGCCCTCACGCTGACTCAGGGGATCGGATTCGTTGGCTGAGACAAAAGCGATGGTCTTAACGCCTTTATTCTCTTTGAGATATTTGTAGATTGCCGGTCCGGACTGGTAGCTGGCAACCATACCGAGAATGGCATTGGATGCCGGTTTGGTGTAGAGCTCTTTCGGGAAAGCATAAGGGATATAGATAATGCCGTTGCGTTCTGCAACCGGACGGACGGCCGCCGCTCCATCATCGACATTTGGTCCGACAACGTAATGGATACCTTCCTGCGCCATTTTTTCCATTCCGGCAATGGCACGCTTCGGGTCTTTCTGGTCATCGAAGGTGACAATTTCGACATCATAGGTCGTGTCGCCAATCTTGACGCCACCTGTCTCGTTAATCCATTTTGCACGGGTCTGCATGGAGCGTACGTTTGAAATGCCCCAGGAAGCCGCCGGGCCGCTCGTAACACCAACAAAACCGATCTTGAGCACCTTGTTGGCGGCGAAACCTGTTGTGCCGAGCAATGCCGAGCAGACCAGTATCGCCACAATCGAAACCGCTTTAATTAAGGTTTTTCTGTGCATAATTATTCTCCTATAGGTTTTGGTGATTTTTGTTGAAGTCCCAGGCAAAGGAGCCGGGACAAGGCTGATAGCCACTGCCGTCCTCTCTCTTATACGCATGTTAGATTGTTGAAAATAATTGTCAACAATTATTTTTATAATTTGAAAACAATCTACTCAGCAATGTAAAATTATAATCATTTTTGTCGCCTGATGGCAGTAGCATGAGTGCATGTTAATAATATTACGCACGTTCAGACAAGAGCGTCACCTAACTTTGAGACTTGAAATTATTGTGTGCCAGAAGCGCTTACTAATTGGTAGTTGAACCCTGGCTGAGATTTGTGAGAAAGTGTGATAAACCAGAGTTGCGTCATGCCGAGGATACAGCTCATGATTAAGGGGGAAAATCAGTTTCTATCAAGTATCAGTCTGAATAATCCGCAGTCAGTCGGGATGGCTGAGGGTCAAACGTTTATTGAAGGATCCTGGAAAATTTTTAAAAACGAGAAGGCGTAGGGGTACACTTAGGACCCGATCGCCGATGCGAAGAGATCTTTCATGAACTATTTTCAATGGTACAAGGGTATACATGATAACGTTCTCAGCAAATTATTGCAGGTGCGACAGAAAGAGGGGAAAGTGTTAACGGCTCACGATTTGTCGTATAGATACATGCTACGATTCCAAATAACAATAAGAGCATGGTATGTCAATAAACGGGAGCATTCCTGAAAACGGGAAATTGATCTAAACGGATTACATGAGAGCAAAGCTGACAGGAGCCGGTCTGAACATGGAGCGTCTGGCTTTTGCTTGAAATTCCCTGAAAGTGATAGAATGATGGAGAATAAAAGAAACACAGAAGAAAGTGATCTCTTGAAGTTAAACCATGAAATCAGCGATTTTCTGACCGCAACGACTTCTCTTAGCAGCACATTAGATCATTTATTGTCGGTCTGCTGCAAGATTGAAGGCATCCATGCTGCAACACTCTATCTAACAAACAAAACAACTGACGGTCTGACATTGGTTTCTCACTGCGGACTGGGTGAAAAATTCCTCAAGCATGTCAGGAACTATGATTTTTCTACGCCGGAAACCATATTTGTTAGAAATGGAGAACCAATGTATTTCCAGTCTTTTGAAATGGATATGGATATTTTTTCATCCCGGGAGGCCAAGCAGCAGGGAATGAATTTAATCGCCATGATACCAGTCGAGATACGACAATCATGCCGTCGCTAATATGAATCTTTACTCCCGCGGGGTTGGCCGATTAACCGCGAATAGCCGTTTGGCGCTCGAGGCGTTTGCCATGCGCACGGGCGGTAATTATTGCCCGTGTAAATGCCGTCTTTTCCTTACAGGAGAGTGAACAGAGATATCGTTCATTGTTAGGAACCATGAACGAAGGATTTATCATTCTAGATGAGAAATTCATTGTAACATATGGGAATAATAGAATTTGTGAAATGCTCGGATACCGATTTGAGGAAATATTAGGTCTGCCGGTGTCGTTTTTTTTCGATGAGGCAAATAAAGGAATCATGGAAAAGCAGATCAGGAAAAAGAGCGGCGAGCAAAATCAATCCTATGAGATAGCCTGGATCAAGGCCGATGGAAAGGCGATTAGCACAAAAGTTGCGCCAAGGGAAATTGTAGACGATCTGGGTAATGTTAAAGGAAGTTTTGCTGTCATCATGGACATTACTGAAATCACTGAGACGAATACGATATTACGAAATAAGGAGCGGGACCTCATTGAGAAAACGGTCAGTTTACAGGAGGTGAATACAGCACTGCGGGTAGTGCTGAAAAAACGAGACGAGGACAAAAATGAACTTGAAGAGAAAGTAGTCAGGAACATTGAGCAGTTGGTTCTTCCTCTTCTTGGGAAAATCAAAGAGAGGAAATTAGATGCCACCCAGGAATCATTATTTGAGATTCTTGAATCGAACCTGGCCAATATTGTGTCTCCGTTTTCAAAGAACATGGTTTCAAGGCACCTGGAACTGACCCCGACTGAATTCACTATTGCAAACTACATTCGTGAAGGAAAAACAACAAAAGAAATAGCTGAAATCAGCCATTTATCAATCCGGACTATAGAAACGCACCGGTTTAGAATCAGGAAAAAACTGGATTTGAACAATAAAAAAATAAGCCTCCAATCCTACCTTCTCTCCCTGCAATAATACGTACGATATTGTACGTATTACGTACGTGTATTTTCAGTCTTGAGTCGATTCTGTTTTTTGCAATACCCTGACATCAATCATCTACGTTTTCTTCTTGGGGGATCAATTGAGCATTTACCCCGCTAAAAATAATTGTGAGGATCCGGAAAGAACATGACACTCCATGAGCCAAGCGCGTGAAATCAATATTGGTTTTATTGAATCCTACGGAGATTTTTCTATCTACGGCGTGGCTAACAAGCATGCTGCCCAATTGGCAGTAAAAGAAATAAACGATGGTTTTACGCTTCTGGGGGGATCACTCGAGTGCTCCGGGAAAGCAAGTTTTGCCGAGGCGCCTCCACCCCGCCTTCCATCCATGCTTTGAGGAGACAAATTGAAATTTTCCGATAAAGGAAAAAATTTCAGCCTTGAAAAAGTCCTTTTTGCAGAAGAAGACAAGATACTTATCCAGTCCGGTGACAATGGAATCCTTGGCCGGCGAGTAAACTTGATGGCCCCGGATTGTCAATCGCGGAAAATACTCTGGAGAAAATGACGACGGAGCTTATTGAAAAGCAGCATGTTGATCTCATTGTTGGTGGTTTTCAGAGCACCACACGGGAACGAATCCGGCCCATCATAGATACATTCAAACAATTATACTTTTACACAAATCAGTATGAGGGCGGAGTCGCAGACAAATACACCTTTTGTACCGGGGCTGTATGCGAACAACAGGTACTGCCATTGTTGCATATATGACCGAATCATACGGTCCTCGCATATTCATCATTGCAGCCGACTATAAATTTGGCAGGTTGACGGCAGCCTGGACGAAATCATGGGCCCCCCTGTTTGGCGGGAAAGTGATTGGCGAGAAATTCCAGAGCCCGGGTGATTCCCATTTTGATGATGTAATAGCCAGTGTAGAAAAAGCAAATCCTGACTGGATAATGACCCTTGTCGTTGGTGAGGCGCAGCAGAATTTCTATCCGCAGGCATACGCTGCGAACCTGAAATATCCCATGGCATCGACCATCAGCATGGCCTCAGGCTACGAACACATCCGGTTTAATCCGCCGGCTCTCAACAAGATGCATAACGCCGTTAATTACATGATGGAAATACCAACAGCACGAAATATTGCTTTTGTGAAACGTTGGTTTAACCTCTTTCCTGATGACGTTTATATCGGGCAGATGGCCCAGAATACCTACGTCAGTATCCACCTTTATGCGAAAGCAGCAAGACTGGCGGAAAGCGTAAGTCAACAAGAGGTAATAAAAATTCTCGAGTCCGGCCTGCATATAGAGGCGCCAGAAGGTCCGGTATTCCTGGATCCCGCCACGCATCACGTCACTCATTACATTCGCCTGGCAGCGGCAGATGAGAATCATAATATAAAATTTGTGCAGGAATGGCCGAATATCGACCCGTGGTGGCTCAGACGCTTGGGTGTCAACCTAGTTCGTCATCCGGAATATAAACAATACACACCCGAGGACGATCCCTTGGTGTGCCAGACAAATTGAGGCAAGGGGTGATTTTGAAGCACTCGTGCGAGTGTTTTCCGGCCCTTCTGCACTTGTAAAATGATAGCCATCAAGAACGATACTTTAAACGGAAGAAGGAATTAACCGATAAACCAGATGGGCTCATTATGGCTACGGTGAAGCTTTTTGATAGCCAGGCTGTTAGCGATCAGTTCATGACAAGTTGACAGCAGATTTTCAAAGCAAAAAAAAACGCTCATTTAATATGATCAAAACAGTCGACGGAGGCGACAACGAGGGGGAATTCGATCTCGGTCCCAAGAGGACAAAACATCTAATTGATAGATTCAAAGGAGGAAAACACCATGAAAAGAAGTTTTTTGAAATCGGGCATCTTGTTAAGTGTCTTTGTTTTTCTGGCAGTCTTCATTGCCGAGTACCAGCTACGGTAAAACCATCGTTAAACTGGCTCATATTGATCCGGCAGATCCCTTTCAGTCTGCTGACCATGCAGCTGCCGTGGTATTCAAAACCATGGTGGAAGCCGGAACCAATGGTGAGATTGAGGTCAGGATCTATCCTGCCAGCCAGCTGGGCAACGCCAAGGAATCCATGGCGATGTTGAAAAAAGGTACCCTGCAGCTTTTCATATCATCAGCTGGCGGACTGGCAACCGTTTATCCATTGCTCGGTGTTCTCGACACGCCATTTGCCATCCCTAATATGTCAGTAGCCTGGGACGTATTCGACGGACCGTTTGGTGATGAACTCAAACAGTCGATTCTGGACAAAACAGGATTGCGCCTTATCGAAATTCTGGACCAGGGAGGCTTTTTCCATTTCACTAACAATAAACGCCCTATAACAAGCCTTGAGGATATGAAGGGGATCAAGTTTAGGACAATGACCCTTCCCAGCCATATCGCTTTCTTCAAGTCAATGGGTGCCTCTGCAATTCCTATCGCCTGGGCAGAGCTCTATACTTCCCTGCAGACAGGTGTTGTTGATGGGCAGCATAACCCTTTTGCTCCGATTTTGGGCTCTAAGTTATATGAAGTGCAAAAGTATCTGACACTAAGTGGACACATGTGGAGTACCCATTGGTTTTTGGCTAATAATGACTGGTATACCTCTTTAACCCCCGAACAGGAAAAAATTGTCAGGGATGCTGCTAACGTCGCTAAGACAGCAGGACGTGCTATTACCAAGATTTATGAGTCTAGTGACAATGGCTTCCCAGCCATTAAGAAGGCCATGGAGGTAAATTCATTGAGCACAGCTCAGAAGGATGAATTTGCGAAGGTGACAATCCCTGCAATGACAGAATTCATCCAGACAGATCTTGGTGATGAAGGTGTCGCTCTGCAGAAAGATTTTCTTGATTCGATCAAAGCATCCAGGGAAAAACTGGGCTACTGATAGGGTTAACTCCTGTATGAGGAAAATCGAGACCAACAAAGTCGATATTCATAGTAATCGGCAACTTTATCTTAAAGCGGTTTTGTGTGTGCAGTTTCAGGAATCTCGCCATGCTATTGGATTGCGCCAGAAGAAATCGATATGAGATGAAGTTGTCGAAGGGGTTCATTCGGAGAAAATTGCTCAGGTTAATTAGTTGAATATGCTCTTTTTAAATGGTTCATGCTGTCCATTGCTCTTTCAGCACTGGACAGCATGGGTGACGCATAGAGGATACGTGAATGGCATCTCAAAACAGCACATCTGATGGATTACCTGCAATAGTTACAAAGTTCACAAAGATTGCATGCATGGTTGAAAAAGCGGTTCTGGCAGTCGCGGTATTCCTGGGTGGTCTGATGGCGGTAGTGGTCATCTATGGAGTGATTGCTCGGTATGTGGTGCAGAATCCTTCTGTATGGACAGAGGAGTTGGCTCGTGCCTTGATGATCTGGACAGCGTATCTTGGCATTTCCATCGCCCTCAGGAGAAGAGGACATTTGGGCATACTCTTTTTCGTCTTAAAACTCCCAATTCCGCTTCAGCGAATCGTTAAGCTTTTTAACGATTCTTTAATCGCGATATTTCTTGTTATCCTGGTCATATATGGTCTTGATTTTATGTCGGAAGGGAAAGAACAGATTGAAACGGCCACCGGAATTACCATGAATTATCCCTTTGCCATCATACCAATCTGTGGCCTTCTTTCATTGATCCAACTTGGTCTGCGAATGATGATTGATTTCTCTCTTTGGGGCACCACTTGTTCTCCTTACGATGCAAGACTTGCTCATTCCAACGCGTCCTAGAAATTAAAAAGGAGATAATATCATGTCTTTCTGGATTCTCGCCTTGTTTTTCGGCCTTTTGATTCTGGGAATGCCTGTCGGCTTTGGTGTTGGCATCACTGCGATGGTAGCTATCTACAACATTGGCGGAACCGATCTCTTCAGCCTGATTCCGGCGCGGTTTTATTCTGGATCTGACCTGTTTCCCTTGATGGCAATGCCCTTGTTTATTCTGGCTGGTGAAATCATGAACCGCACCAAAATTACCCATGCGGTAATTGATTTCGCCAATACCTTGGTTGGACACGTGAAGGGAGGCCTGGGCCACGCCAATATTCTGGCGAGCGTCTTTTTTGCCGGATTAACGGGCAGTGCAGTTGCAGATACCGCAGCCATTGGCACAATGCTCATCCCTGCGATGGCAAAGAAAGGATACGGGAAAAATTTCGCCGCCGCGATCACGGCAGCTTCTTCCTGCATTGGTCCGATAATTCCGCCTTCCACCATTATGGTAATTTATGGGTCATTTATGGGGGTATCGATAGCTGGCATGTTTGCCGCTGGCTTGGTACCCGGTCTATTAATGGCCCCGGCGTTGATGTTAATCACCAGAAATTTTGCAATAAAAAATAACATACCGGTCCTCTCGCAGCGACCGACCTTGAAAGAGTTTGTTCTTTCCTTGAAAAAATCGATACTGGCGCTGATGATGCCCGTAATCATTCTGGGGGGGATTTTAACCGGCTGGTTTACTCCGACAGAGGCTGGCGGGGTTGCTGTTTTGTATGGTCTACTCGTCGGCTTTTTTATTTATCGAAACTTGAAATTCCGTGATCTCTATGAAGTATTGGAGAACATGACTTCAGTGACGGCTGTGGTTTTCCTCATTTTGGCCACTGCAGCCATTTTGTCCTGGCTGCTCGCTTCTGAGCAGATCCCTCAGCAGATTGCTGCCGGCGTACTCAGCATCACTAAAAATAAGTACCTGGTATTGCTATTTATCAATATTCTTCTGCTGATTGTGGGATGCTTTATGGACCAGACAGCAGCTTTGATTATTTTGGGGCCGGTTCTGGCACCTCTTGCGATTGGGGTCGGGGTTCATCCCATGCATTTTGGAATTATCATGTGTTTAAATCTTGTTATAGGTTTAACCACACCGCCACTTGGGGCCTGTCTCTTCAGCTGCTGCAGTATTTCCAATGTCTCAGTTGAAGACATCACCAAGGAAATCTGGCCCATGATTCTGGCTTTACTGGCAGTTCTGGCACTCGTTACGTATATCCCCGCAGTGTCATTGACGCTGCCGAGATTGCTGGGATTTATTTAAGGCATCCGGATGAATCAGCGTTCAATATATCAGGAATGACTGATAAAATGGCGACACTGATTCTTTATTAGCCAATTATAGCTAGGATCTGGATAGATGCTGTTGTTCAGAAAAATGATGTATAGCATAGGTCATTCTGGTTGATGACAAGATGGAATTGTCTCGCAGGGACACGTCTTTGATGAAATGCCGGTATGGGGAAGATGCCGAAATGAGGCCAATCACGGATATTTGAAAAAAGCGGAATTGTTTGCAAAATATTAAAATTAATGTTAACAATATTATTTAAAATAGTTGGCAATATCTGAGTGTCCATCTATTATGTACTTGCATTTCAATATTAGATATTTGGATTTCAATACACAAAAAAATAGGAAAGGAGAGCTGTTTATGCCGTATCCAAAAGGATTTCTTGAAAGTCGTGCGGTGATCAAGCCGGGTGTCTATACGCTGATTCCACCGGAAGGCAGAGTTATTAACTCTATTCCGGGTTTTACCGGGTGCCGGTTGACCATTATTGCCTCGCCGAAACATGGCGCAAGTTTTGTGCAGTATGTCGGCACGGTGGAACCGGGTGGAAAAACGACCGTGCCATTCGTTGATGTGCCCGGGGTCGAATCTTTTCTCTATGTTATGGACGGTGACGGAGCGCTAGAGGTATCCGTTGCCGGACAGAACGGGATGCTCAAATCCGGCGGCTATGCCTTTGCTCCGCCGGATAACGGAATCGTTTTTGAAAACACCTCTTCGGCCCCGGTCCGTGTGCTGCTCTACAAGCAACGATACGTTCCGCTTGGTGACCTGAAGCCCTGGGTTGTTTTCGGCGACATCAACAAAATGGAAGAGAATATCTACGACGGTATGGAGAATGTCTTTCTGCGCGACCTGTTGCCGAACGATCCGGCTTTTGACATGAACATGCACACGCTGAAATTCCTGCCTGATGGATGTCATCCCTTCGTCGAAACCCATGTCCAGGAACATGGCGCCTATGTGCTCGGCGGACAGGGCATGTATCTGCTCGGAGAGGACTGGCTGCAGATAAAAAAAGAAGATTTCATCTGGTTTGGCCCTTTCACACAACAGGGCACTTACACCACCGGTCGCGAACCGTTCTGGTACATATACAGCAAGGACATGAACCGGGATGCGGAAATTTAAGCACATCTCAACTTAAATTCACTGAGGAGACATAACAATGACATTAACACATGATTTCGGTCCGATGGATATCTTTAAGCAGGTTGAAAAAACCAACATCAAGGGCCGCCATTTTTCTTTTATCGACGATTTGACCCCCGAGGAACTGGAGAATGTCTTCAGGACCGCGGTAATGATAGAACCCTTTTGGCGCAGCCGCATCCCGCTGCTTCAGGGAAAGGTGATGTGCCTGCAGTTTTTCCAGCCCAGCACCCGTACCAGGTTCAGTATGGAAACAGCCATGCACCGGCTGGGCGGCAACGTCATTACCGAGTCGAACCCGATGGTCAGTTCCTCGGCAGCCAAGGGTGAGTCGCTGTATGATTCACTTCGAGTCACCTCGCAATACGCCGATGTCATTGTGCTGCGGCACCCGGATGAAGGGGTCATGGATGTCATCAAGGAACTGGGCACCGATGCCTCACCGATCATCAGTGGCGGCTACGGTAATGTTACCCACCCGACCCAGGGATTACTCGACATGTACACGGCCTACCGGTTGCTTGATGGTGATTTCAAAAAAATGACGGTCATGATCGCAACCCCCGACCTCTCTCGTGCAAGATCCGGGCAATCATTCGGACTCGGCCTGGCGCGCATGGGCGCCCGGGTAATTTATTCCGGTACCTCCGGCCTGGAAACTCCTCCGATGATCCGCGCAAAGCTCAAAGCAATGAACGCAAATTTCAAAGAGGTTAACGATCTGACCATCGGTCAACAGGAAGAGCTGATAGCCGATGAGAGCGTGGATCTTGTCTACCTGCCCGGTTGCTCGGTGAAGAAAGGTGATCCGGGCCGTGACGATTTCCTGAAGAAGATGGCGGAGTTCTATTTTACCGCCGAGGGTCTGAAGAACATCGAAAAGAAGACCGGCAAAACCGTTGGCATTACCCATTCTCTTCCACGAAATGATGGGGAATTCGACATTGCCATCGATAAAACGGCTCATCAGGTCTATTTCAAGGCGATCGGCTTCTCCATTCCGGTTCGCATGTCGTTGCTGGCTAATATCTGTGGTATTTAAACCAGTGTCGTGGCCTTGCTATACAGTGGCAGCTCTGCTGCCACTGTATAGCGGAACCGGAGTGGCTTTAGCTGCCGAGCCCTTGATCGCGAAAATTACGCATCGTTGTCGCTCCTGTTTTATCGCCTGCTTGAACGAAAGACCAGAGCGTTCCACCCCCATATACTGAGTGCTCCAGAGGCCTTACCATTGAATACTGAGAATGACATGAGGGAGTATCTTCCATGACTGAAATGCGGAAAATTCCAAGGCGTATTATCATAGCAATTGGCGGCAACGCCATTCACCCTGCAGGGATCAAAGGCACCTCGGAAGAGCAGGTAGCGATAGCGGGTCAAACAGCCCGCATTCTATTGCCTTTGCTGGAACTCGATAATGAGTTGATTATCACCCATGGAAACGGTCCCGGTGTCGGCAAGGTGCTGATGCGTCAGGCTCTTGCCCGCGAAGCGGTAGCCCCGATGTCATTGGATATCTGTGTGGCCAACACCCAGGGCGTAACCGCTTATCTGCTGGTGCAGGCGTTTGAGAACGCGCTTCGTGAAGTCGGCAATCAGCGGCATGTAGTCGGCCTGGTGACCCAGGTCGAGGTCGATCCGAATGATCCCGGTTTTTCCAAGCCGACGAAACCGATCGGCTATTTTTATAAAGAAGAGGATGCCAAAAAGCTTACCCTCCAGTTGGGATGGACCATGCGGGAGGATGCCGGTCGCGGTTGGCGCATGGTCGTAGCCTCACCGGTTCCTCAGCATATTTGTGACATTTCTCTCGTCGAGACCCTGGCCAGTCGCGGCACGGTGGTGATTGCCGGCGGCGGAGGCGGGGTTCCGGTTGTCAGGGAAAAAAACGGTGTGCGCCGCGGTGTTGAGGCTGTCATCGACAAGGATTTAACCACCGCCCACATGGCAAATGTTCTGGGAGTTGAGGAGATCATGATCCTGACGGCTGTATCACGTGTGGCGATCAATTTCGGCAAGCCCGATCAGCGGGAACTCGACACGATAACGGTTTCAGAAGCCCGCGAATACCTGGCAGCCGGGCATTTCCCTGACGGCAGCATGGGGCCGAAGATTCAGGCTGCAATCCGCTTCATTGAAGGCGGCGGAAAACGGGCGATCATCGGGCACCTCAACGAAGCCCTGGCTGCCTTGCAGGGTGAAACCGGTACGCATATTATTCCCGACGAATGAAAAGGGCGGAGCTTTATGCGCCTGCCTATTGGAGCAGATTACTGGGATGATTATTAGAAATGAGGTGACAATGCCGTATCAGATACCAGTAAAGCCGCTGACCCGGCAAGGATTCGAGCCGTTCGGAGATATTATTGCGGTGGATGGACACCCAGATGTCAGGTCCATCAATGACGGCTTTGCCACCCGCTATCATGATCTGGCCCGGGTTGATGTTGACGAGGCCCAGGGCCGACCGCTGATTAATATCTTTCGCGGAAGGCCGCGGCCGCTTCCCCTGACTATCCACATGATGGAGAACCATCCCTTGGCAAGTCAGGCCTTCATGCCGTTACATCAAATCCCGTTTGTGATTGTCGTCGCCCCCCCGGGGGATACCGTGGGACCAAAAGACCTGTATGCCTTCATTTCAAATGGTTCGCAAGGTATTAACTATGCCCGCGGCGTCTGGCATTTTCCTCTCCTGGTGCTGGGTGAGGAGCAGGATTTTATCGTCATTGATCGCGGTGGTGCCGGAAACAATTGTGAGGAGCGATATTTCGATAAAGGTGAAAGCTGTATTTTAATGTTGCCCGATGGTCACCGGTAGTCAATCCTTGACGAATTGTGACACCGACACGCGCCCGCTTATTGACGGTCAATTTTCAGAGTAATTTCTGATCGCAGCGGATCGGAACACTTTCAAAACATTCTTGCTTTGAAACATTTTTACTGTCCTATTGTGATCAATATCATGTCATTTATGGTATAATATCTTTTGAATGTTGTTGCCCTGATCGCAGGAATTCAGTATTGTGCGGCGGATTAAAATTGTAACGAGATCCAAAGCGGCTTCGAAAAGACATCTCCGCTGGTTGTCATCAATTAATCACGTAATTGTTACAAAAAAATGAAAGATATCGCTCATACTGAAATAGAAAGGGTGTGTAATGCAATCTACCAGGCAATCTTTGAACGACGCCTGGAGCCCAACACCCGCCTGGTTGAATCTCAGTTGTCTGTCGCTCTGTCCACGAGCCGGGCTAACGCACGTCAGGCCTTGTTGCTTCTGGCGCAAAGAAAACTGGTCAAAATCGTTCCGAACAAAGGAGCTGTAGTTGCCGAGCCATCAAAGGCAGAGGCGGTTGAGGTCTTCGCTGCCCGCCGCTGCATTGAGCGAGAAATTATCCACTTGGTCTGCGACCGGTGTCAGGCGGGAGATTTTCAGAAGCTCAGGACTCATCTGGACAAAGAGCAGCAGGCCCGGATAAACCATGATCATTTTGAATTGATCCGTGCTACCGGCAAGTTCCACTTGTTGCTCGCTGAAATTGCCGGCAACCAGGTGCTGCTTGATTTTCTTCAGCAATTGATTGCCCGCAGTTCTCTGATTCTTGAAAAGTTCGAATCCCACGGTAATCAAACCTGCCAGGAAGGGGATCATGCCGAACTGGTGCAGCTCATTGCAGAAGGAAAAGAAGAGAAGGCCCAGCAACTCATGGACCGGCATCTGATGACAATTGAGCAGGTACTCAACTTTAAAAGAAAAATAAAGCCTAAGGATTTAAGTGAGGTGTTTGCTCCCTTTCTTGAGAGTCAATGAGGCAAGGGCTCTTGATCCGAAACCTGGAATCAGTGCATGGGGCGTCCACAAAGATCATAGCCCACCGTTGACGCGTCCGTTGCGGACTCCTCTTGCAGGTGTTTCCTGAAGTCTTGGAATCCCTTTATTTTAAATCGCTTCCTCTCCCCCGTCCATAATCCGACAGTCTCCTAGAAAACCGGTTTCTCAGGAACCCAGCCTTTCTCGGCAGAAAGGCTCTGGTCGAGACAGAGAATTTCCTCGAATTCATTGATGCAGTTGAGTTCGGCTCCCATCGATATGTTGGTTACCGGTTCGAGGATGCATTCCACAACGACCGGTACCTGGTGTTTTTCCATCAGTTCTTCAGCCCGGGTGAACGCCTCCCGGAAGTCTTCAGGTTTGTGGACACGAATAGCCTTGCAGCCGAGTGCTTCTGCGAGAGCAACATGATCAACACCATAGCAGGCAATGGCATCGTCCTCATCCGAGACATTGATGTTATCAAAGCCAAGACTCACCTGGAACTCCATATCGAATCCCCGCTGTGACTGCCTGATCAGACCGAGGTAGGAATTGTTCACCAGGATGTGCATATACGGCAGTTTGTGCTGTGCACCCACGGCCAGCTCTTCCACGAGAAATTGAAAATCGTAGTCACCGGAGAGGGCGACAATCTTTTTATTCGGCAAGGCGGCCCGTACACCCAGTGCGGCAGGCATCGTCCAGCCGAGAGGTCCGGCTTGGGCAGCGTTGATCCAGTTTCTCGGGTTGTACACCTTCAGGAATTGAGCACCCGCGATCTGGGATAAACCGATGGTCGTGACATAGCAGGTATCGCGATCGAGCATTTCGTTCATTGCTTGATAAACGCGCTGCGGTTTCATCGGTACCTGGTTATAATCCGTTTTACGCAACATGCTGTGCTTGCGATGCTGGCATTCAGCCACCCACGCTGACCGATCAGCAAGCAGCCCTTCACTCTTGAGTTCTTCTGCGACTTCGATGAAGAGTTCCAATGCCGCTTTGGCGTCTGAAACGATCCCCAGATCGGGAGCGAAAATTCGGCCAATCTGGGTAGGCTCGATATCGACATGGATAAAGGTGCGACCCTCGGTATAGGTAGCGATGGAACCTGTATGCCGATTTGCCCAGCGGTTGCCGATGCCGAATACGAAATCAGATCTCAGGTAGGTTGCATTTCCAAAACGGTCGCTGGTTTGCAGGCCGACTTTGCCCTGCATCAGTGGATGATCATCCGGAATCGCCCCCCATCCCATCAATGTCGGGATGACCGGAACGCCAGTCAGCTCGGCGAAGGAAACGAGAAGATCGGCAGCGTCGGCATTGAGGATACCCCCTCCCGCGACGATGAGTGGCCGTTGAGCGGCGTTGAGCATAGTCAGGGCCTTCTCTGCCTGCGAGCGCGTAGGCACCGGTTTGCTCGGCTTCAACGGGACGTAATCGTCAGGTTCGAAATCGATTTCAGCCATCTGAACGTCAATCGGTAAATCTATCAGGACGGGTCCTGGCCGGTCTGAGCGCATCAAATAGAGCGCTTTTTGGAAAATACCCGGTAGTTGACCCGGTTCCAGAATCGTTATTGACATCTTAGTCAGCGGTTTCGCTATGGATTCAATATCTACGGCCTGGAAGTCCTCTTTTCGCAGTTTGTCGCACGGCGCCTGACCGGTGAGACAGAGAATTGGAATCGAATCGGCTGCAGCGGAGTAGAGGCCGGTAATCATGTCCGTTCCGCCCGGACCCGAGGTCCCGATACAGACGCCGATGTTGCCGGGGGCTGCCCGGGTGAAGCCTTCCGCCATGTGTGACGCTCCCTCGACATGACGGGCAAGGTAATGGCGGATGCCGCCAATCTTCTTCATGGCGGCGTAAAGTGGATTAATCGCTGCCCCGGGAACCCCGAAGGCAGTAACCAGGCCTTCCTTTATAAGGATATGAACCGCAGCTTCAATGGCTCTCATTTTCGGCATTGTTTTTTCCTCCCGTTTAAAAATATTCTCTGAGATGGTTCAGCTGAGTAATCGGTAAGAGCCGGTGCTCTTTTCTATAAATATAGGGTCACTACTGAATTTTTTGAGAAAAAACGAAGCATTTCATACCAGTAAAAATGACATGCCCTTGGAACCATTGTCTTGATTTGTGGTGACAAGACTCGCTGAGACAGAGACACACCAAAAATATAGGGATTGATCCATGAAAAACGATGACAGACAGTCGAGAAAATCAAAAATAGTATCGATTTATTGGTAAGTCCAGATTTATAATATTTCATAATGTATTATATATATAGGTTTTAGCTGGTAAGACCAGATTAGATAGTTTGTCATAGTATGTCAAAGAAAAAGATACTCCGCCGTCCGTTTTTCAAAAGGAACAGTTGGGCAGGTATCAGGTTTATTATCGTGCCGATCTCGTGTTAATCAGAAAACTTGATGGATACGGCTTGGCTTTCCCATACTTTCTCTTCTACCGTGAAAAGAAATCAAGCTTTGCGAGGTATATCATTGCTTACAGCCGGAAAGAGAGTGGCAGGGAGATGAGCTTGATCATTGTAGCGAAACTGCCAGGCAGACGAGGTAACATTGTCGAGGAATTCTGAGAATCTTTCTAAATAGTATACTCATTTTTGCTCGAAAATGGTATGCAGATGGGCAATAATGGTCTGCCTGACAGGAAATAACAAAGATGAACAATGTATCTCAATAATGTTTTAGATATACAGGGTACCTTGCAAAATTAGGGTTTTGGTTCAAAATCAAGGCGCGTGTGAAAATTTATCCGCAGGCATTTATATGAAATTCCGAGGATAAAATATTTGCACGCAACGCGGAGTTGGGGCAAAAAGACAATTTTTCAAGGTAGCCTACATTTTTGCCGATAATAATACATTTGGGAATAATGCAAGGCTATGCGAATAAATGAAATACTAACAACCGGGGAAATCGGTTGCCAACTGACAATAAACGGCTGGGTGAGAACACGAAGAGATAGTGGTTCCCTGTCGTTTTTAGAGATTAATGATGGTTCCTCTCTTGCCAATCTCCAGATTATTGTCGAAGGGACAGTTGCCAACTATGCCGATGAAGTGAAGAAGCTGACTACCGGCTGTGCCGTTACCGTTTCCGGCAGGCTGGAGATATCGCCGGCCAAAGGTCAGGCGGTGGAACTCCATGCCGATGCCATACAGGTTGTCGGATGGGCGGACCCGGAACAATACCCGCTACAGAAAAAGAGACACTCGTTTGAGTTTTTAAGGGAAATTACTCATCTACGACCGAGAACCAACGCGCTTGGGGCAGTCGCCAGGGTAAGATCGCGACTCTCGTACAGTGTCCATACCTTTTTCCAGCAGCGAGGTTTTCTGCAAATCCATACTCCTATCATTACGACAAGTGATTGTGAAGGTGCCGGTGAAATGTTTATGGTTTCTGCCGGAAAAACCGACACTGCGCAGGAAGGCAATGATTTCTTTGGAAAGCCGGCCGGATTGACCGTCAGTGGGCAGCTGCAGGCTGAAGTCTATGCCTTGTCCCTGGGTGATGTTTATGCCTTCGGGCCAACCTTTCGAGCTGAAAACTCACATACAAGCAGGCATCTTTCAGAGTTCTGGATGATTGAGCCGGAAATGGCCTTTTGTGATTTGAACGGGAATATGCGAATTGCTGAGGATTTACTCAAGTATTTGCTTGCTGACGTTCTTGAAACCTGCCATGAAGATATGCTGCTTTTTGATAACTATATCGAGAAAGGACTGATCGATAAACTGACATCCGTGTTGGAAAGTTCTTTCGGCCATATAACCTACTCAGAGGCGATAGAAGTTCTGCTCAAGGCAAAGAAAAAATTTGAGTTCCCGGTGAGTTGGGGCATTGACATGCAATCCGAGCACGAGAGATATCTGACCGAGGAAGTGTACGGAAAACCGCTCATTGTTACTGACTATCCTGCATCGTTTAAACCATTCTATATGCGGGTTAATGATGATAACAAGACGGTTGCCGCCATGGACATTCTCGTTCCCGGTATAGGTGAGATTGTCGGGGGAAGTCAGCGGGAAGAGCGCTATGATGTTCTCTATAAGCGCATGCTGGAGGCCAATATCGATGTCCGGGAGTATGCCTGGTACCTGGACTTGAGAAAATTTGGTTCTGTTCCTCATTCAGGTTTCGGTTTGGGGTTTGAGCGACTTGTGCAATATGTAACCGGAATGGCTAACATCAGGGAGGTTATACCCTTTCCGAGAACTCCCGGTTTTGCACCATGCTGATAAGGTGGATCTCTTGTATTTGAGATACCTGCCATGTAGTGTGAAATCTTGAAATCATTATCACAACAGGAAGAATAGTGAGGAAGTGCCATGAAACGCGATTTTCTACATGTTACCGATTTTACTGCAGAGGAAATTCACGAATCCTTTGCTCTGGCAAAGGAGGTCAAAGCCCGTTTTAAAAAACGGGAGAATTACAAACCATTCAAAGATCATACCATGGCTATGATTTTTGCCAAGCCATCCGCCCGTACCCGTATCTCCTTTGAAACGGGATTTTATCGTCTGGGCGGGCATGCCATTTATCTTGGACCGTCGGATATCTCCATCGGCAAGCGCGAGGCAGTCAAGGATATTGCCCGGGTTGTCGGGCGCTATAACGATGTGATCATGGCCCGACTCTTTTCCCACGAGCATGTGCTGGAACTCGCCGAGCACGCCCCGGTACCGGTGGTTAACGGATTGACTGATTACAACCATCCCTGTCAAATCATGGCGGATATGTTTACCATCCTGGAACATCGCGGTCACCTCGATGATCTGAAAGTGGTCTATGTGGGTGATGGTAACAATATCGTCCATTCCTGGCTGCGGATGGCTCAACGCCTTCCCTTCCACTTTGTTTGTGCCTGCCCGGTCGGTTACCAGCCCGACGCCAGAACCTTCTCAGATGCCCGGCAGGCGGGTCTCTCCGAGGTTGAGATCAGCCATGATCCGAAAACTGCCGTCCAGGGTGCGGACATTATCTATACGGATGTCTGGGCCTCCATGGGCCAGAAAGAGGAAGCTGAGCAACGCAAGATTAAATTCCAGGGGTTTCAGATCGATGATGAACTTATGGCCGCCACCGGCAAAGAAAGCCTGTTCATGCACTGTCTGCCGGCAGAGCGCGGCGTTGAGACCACTGACTCGGTGATTGAGTCCCGGGCATCGATTGTTTTCGATGAGGCGGAAAACCGCATGCATGCCCAGAATGCCATCTTATTGAAAATATGCGGGAAAATCTGATGGCCGGCACAGGCAGCAAATGCGCACAGATCATTTCGTCCGAATCAAAAGACAAAATTAATAAGGAGAACGACCATGAAGGCCTTTACTCTGGAACACATCGTTGAGTCCCAGCAATTCGATCGAGACCTGTTGGAATTGGTTTTCCAAACGGCTAACCTGATGAAGACGGACTTGCGTGGAGAGCGGAAATTTGCCAAGTCTCTGGATGGTCAAATCATGGCTTCCCTCTTCTATGAACCCTCGACCCGTACCCGTTTTTCCTTTGAACATGCCATGCTGCGATTGGGAGGATCAGTGGTTACCACGGAAAATGCCCGGGAATTTTCCAGCGCGTCAAAAGGGGAAAGTCTTGCCGACTCCACCCGGATTATGAATGGTTACTCGGATGTTATCGTCATGCGCCATAATGAGGCAGGCAGTGCCGCTCGCGCCGCTGAAATATCAACCATCCCGGTAATCAATGCCGGCGACGGCGCCGGTCAGCACCCCACCCAGGCATTGCTTGACATGTATACCATCGTGGATGCCTTTCCCGAAATGAAAAATCTGAAGATCGCCATGGTTGGAGATCTGCGTTATGGGCGGACGGTACGCTCCCTGTGCTACTTGCTGACCAAGTACGAAGATGTGGAAATCATTTTCGTTTCACCGCCGGTTTGTAAAATGGAGGGAGACATCAAGGCCTATCTGGATAAATACCAGATCTCCTGGCGAGAGGAAACAGCTCTGGCAGACGTCGTTCCGAAGGTGGATTGCATTTACATGACCCGCGTTCAGAAGGAACGCTTTCATGCTATTGAGGATTACCAGGCAGCTGCCAGTAAATACATCCTCACCGCGGAACTGGTGCAAACGATGAAGCCGGACGCAATTATCATGCACCCCCTGCCCCGGGTAGACGAAATCCCGAAAGAGGTAGACGGCGATGCACGGGCCCGCTATTTTGAGCAGGCAGAAAACGGTTTGTACATTCGCATGGCCCTGCTTTACCTGTTGTTGGCAAAAGATTAAACATCCATCTGCGGCTGGGCTGATATGAGCTGACCCTTAAATCAGGGAAATTATCAGAGCGCAGAGCTACTGCGGCTGCGCTCTGGTTTCTACCCATCATCAGGGTTTTAATGAACAAAACAAGATCAGCCGTCCTGCTGCCCGTAACAGCCATGCTGTTGTTCTGGGCTCTGACACCCATTTCCATCGCCTGGATAAAGAACGATTTTTCACTGATTTTTCAGATCTGGCTGCGCTATATCTGTTCAACAGCCGCTCTCTGGTTCTTTCTCCTGATACGGAAAACAGTGCGTTCCGACCTCGAAATATTCATGAAGAAAAGAGGGTACTTTTTGGAAAGGCTGTCGATAATAGCCTTCTGTACGATCATGTTTCAGCTGTTATATACCTGGTGTTTTTTTCTGATTCCTCCCGGATTCGGCATACTTCTCTATCAGTCACAGGTCATTTTCGCGGTTATCCTCGGCATGCTCTTTTTCAAAACAGAACGGCAGCTGATAGAAAAACCGGGAACGGTCCTCGGCATAGTCATGGCCCTTGCTGGTGCCGCCCTGGTCATCATTTTTCAGAATCACGGCTTTTCTATTGTCCTGAATACGGGCATCCTGCTCGCACTCGGTGGAGCATTGTGCTGGTCGTTCGTCGGAGTGACGGTGAAGAAATGGATAGGCGACCAACTGTCGCCTCTTTTTACGGTCACTATCGTGTTTACCCTGGTAACGATCCTGCTGACACCTGCATTGTTCCTGTCCGGTCCGCAGATAACAGGAAATCCCGGACTGATGAAATGGTCGGTGCTGGTAGGTTCCGGTCTGCTTGGCATTGCCGGCGGGCAGGGGCTTTTCTACTATTTGCTTCCCATTCTCGGCATTATAACGGCATCATCTGTGCAGCTTCTTGTACCTTTTTTCACCGGTGTTTTCTCTTTTCTGCTTTTTGGAGAACGTATAACATTCCTTCAACTCATCGGAGGTCTTCTCCTTCTTGGCGGCTGCCGCATTGTACTCCTGCAGAAACAGAAGTTTCTGGTCAATAGTGATACCGGTTCACCGTAAGTCACTCCTGCAGCTTTACACCGGGTGATTTCCGCTTCACATTTGCGGGCAGAGTTCTTAATTTAGCCAAGCTCAAATGAAGTCACGCCAAACACTCTGTTTAACGGTGTGTCAGGATAATTTCTCCTATACATCCGGGCGGTTTCAAAAACAACTTTCATATTATTGTGCTCGGCTAATTCGACAGCTGCTCGATTGACTTCTGGAGTATCAAGGTAAACTGGTTCAGCTGAATCGATTCCTGATTTCAGAGATAGAAAAAGTACTTCGGCCAATTCCGGTTTGTCAGCAAAAAGAGGGCCTATTTTGTAACCGGTATGGCATTTGCGAATGACGCCATACCCGGCGAGTTTTCCATTTTCCATAATACCGAGGCCGTTGCCGCCAGTCTGATTAACCCAGGATTTTATGAATTGTGTCCGGTTATCCGGAAAAAAAGGTCGATCATAGGAATCAAGAGTTTCAAATGCTAAGGAGGAAAGCTTTATAATTTCTGGATGATCCGGGATGTTTTTCGCCGCCGTAGCCCTCATAGCGTATATTGCGATAGGCCAATTTGAAACCTGATTTTTTATAGTTGTTTTGCTGGGCTACAACGCCATCAAGACCAACGTTACGACCTTCAAGATATTTTAACCCTGCGTTCCATATCTGAATGCCGTATCCTTTTCCACGATATTCCGGTTTAACAATGTAGAATCCGAGAAAACCAAAAGACTCGCCGTATTTGACGACAGAGATAACGGCAATTGGTTCATCGTTCAAAAGCCCAATGAAAAAACCACTCGGATCAGCGGAGTAAAAACACTCCGCATCGCGAATGCCGGGATTCCAGCCTTCCTGCGCTGACCATTCAATAGCAAGATCAACTTCTTTGCGGGTCATTGTCCTGATTATGTAGTTATTATTTTGCATAGTAAACACAAGAATTTATCGCCTGTTGCCGGCTGCCATTAAGTCAATCGGACCTCGTTGTTTGCGGCTCCGGTTGCCGTCTGGTTGGAAAATTTTTATCCATTGTATTTCACCATATATTGACCATCATTTTCTCCCGAATGTTGCTTTAAGACCATTTATAAATTCTTCTTTTTCACTTTGCGGGAGTTTGGTTTGAGGTCTTGGTAATGTATAAATCCAAGGAGGCATATCTCCTTCCTCATATTCATGTGCAGCGTCATTACCTTTATTTCTTTCTTGAACATTCCACATGGAAACATTTAGTTTTTCACGACCTTCATCGACATCATTTTGAACCAGCCATGAAACAGGTGCAACATTGCTATAGATTGGCCATGTTGTTTCATTACTATGACAATCACCGCATAGTTTGAAAAATGTTGTTCTCGTTTTTGGCTTATCCCATTGAGGTTCTGAAATACTTTTGGGATTAGTATGGTCTTTTCCATAAGGTACAAACTGAATTCCAATAAATAAAATTATGATTATCCCAAGTATCTTAAGTTTCATCATTTCCTCCCTGTTTTAGATTAAACGTTTCCAACGTTTTTCACCACCAGCCAGCCACCAAATGAGCAGGAAAAAAAGCAGCCCTTCTGGTCTGGTGAATGTTCTGGTTCGGCGATTTTTGCCGCTTGGTTCCTGATGGCAGGAATTAAATAGTTTTCGTCCGGAAATGAGCGATTTTCACCTAAATCTAGGCGCTCGATAAATTTAACCGCAGGCATATAATTGATATTCCGAGGATTAAATTTTGAGAGTAACGACGAGTTAGGGGAAAAGCGCTGTTTCAGGATGGAAACTAAATAAATCTGCCCCAAGCCTCTCTTTACTCGATTACTCCACTTCTTTTGCCCAGATAGCTGGTCAAACGATTTAAGGCAGGAGAGCGGTCATCTCTATCAATTTTTACCTCAATCAGACTGAAATCTTTGGTATTGTCACGCGCTTCAAGCAAAGCACTATCGAAATCCTTTTCATTATCAACATAAAACCCTTTACCTCTTCCTAAAATTTCAGGAACTGAGCTGTATTTCCAGGGAAGGATATCATTGAACGGTCCGTCCAGCATCGGCCGCTCAGTGCTATATCCATCATTATTCAAAACAATAACTATGGGATTTAAGCCGTACCTGGCAATAGTTGACAATTCCATGCCAGTCATCTGGAAAGCACCATCTCCAATCAAGACAATGGCTCGAAGCGCTGGGTTGGCATAGTGGACCCCAACTGCTGCTGGAACCGAAAAACCGAGGGAGGCATAGTACGCCGGAGAAAGAAAATTTGTATCCTGGTGCATATATAGATCATTGGCGCCGAACAGTGCATCGCCCACATCTGCAATTACAATATTATCCTTGGTAATAAATGAGTTGAGATTATGAAAAAGCCTCTGCACCTTCATTTTTTGGTGGCTCTTTGATGGATGGAAAGGAAGAGGCGGTGCAGGAACCGGGTGGGTTTCAGTTCGCTTTTTTATATCTCCGTCGGACAAGCCTTTCAAAAAGTCTTTAAACAAAATATTATAATAGCGATGATGGTAGATGGTCAGTTTTTCGCTGGTTGCGTAGATTGAACGAGCAGGGTTAATATTAGCCGTGTATATGCCCGTATTCAAGTCCGTCAGAAATGCACCAAGAAAGATAATACAGTCACTGGACTCGACATATTCTGTTATTTCTCTCAGCCCGGTTGCCCCCTCATAGATGCCCAAAGAAAAAGATTTATTGTCAGGAATAACTGACTTGGCAAGGATTGTTGAAGCAACCGGAATTTGAGTTTTCTCGGCAAAGGCGACTAGCTCACGCTGCAGGCCGAATCGGTGGACTTCAACACCGGCCAGAATAACCGGCTGCTCTGCGGAATTGATAATCTGGACGGCTTCCGTTATCGCCTCTTTCAGAGCATGGGGATCACTTATATCCCCTGACCGACTGTGCTGGTGGTCCCCCACCCCTGGGACAAAAACCATATCACGGGGAATTTCAATATAAACAGGTCTCTTGTACCTGAGGGAACAATGAATGACCCGATCAATTTCATGAAAAGCCGTGGCCGGATCATCCAGTATTGTTGAGGCCACCGTAAATTCATCAAATATTTTTTTTTGGGTATTAAAGTCTTTTACCTTATGGTGCAGAAGGGGGTTTTTTTCCTTTTCCTTAACCCCGGGCGCTCCACTGATAACAACAACAGGCGACTTCTCGGCAAAAGCCTGGGCCGTAGTATTGACAACTTTCAATCCGCCAACGCCGTAGGTTATGCAGACAGCCCCAAGCCCCTTGATTCGCGCATACGCATCAGCCGCGAACCCTGCTCCCTGCTCATCACAAGTGTTAATAACCTCCAGCTTGTCGCTCTTGGTCATCAGGTCAAAAAAGCTAAGGACGTAATCACCGGGAATCCCGAAAACATGGGACACCCCATGCCGGTTAAGCTGCTCAACTAGGTACTCACCTATTGTGTTAGATTTATTCATGAAATTGCCTCAATCGTTTACAAGTAGTCCAGGTGTTCAGGAACCAAGGTTTTACCGCGGTCAAAAGCAGATCTCACCTCACTCTTGCCGTGACGGGACTCGGCACTCTCATCAGAATAAATGACAAGAAGAACATTTGAATTATCGATCCCCTCTGAAATTGAATCGATCCAATCTGCACCTGGTTTAACATCTCTGGGAGCAGTCCAGCATCGAATCCCTTCTTCTTCAAGAGAGTGGCACAATGCGTGTGCGGGGGTCTTGTCACCTTGAGAATATGATATAAAAATTTCATGTGGGATTTTGTCTATCTCCGAACGATTGCCATCAGCGGCAGCTTTAGCTGACTGTTGTGGTTAAACATTTCTTTTCATATCCAGAAGATAAAGATAATCAGCACCATTGTCGGGTTTCCCTGGTTGCCTGACCCACCCGAGAGACTCATATAGTTTTATGGCGGCAGTCAGATTCTTATTTGTTGTCAAAATAATCTGTTCGTATCCAGTCTCAGTAGCTGCGGACAGTGCGGAGTTCAACATTCTCCGGCCAATTCCCTGCCCCTGGTAGTCGGGATGTACGTAGAAGCCGGTCACCTCTCCCACAGTCGAACTGATTCTCTTTAAAATAATCACTCCTATGGGGCGATCTCGATCTATTGCGATAAAATCTATTGAAAGTGTTTTGTGCGTATTTCCAACCTGGGCCAAGGCTAAGTCAATACTCTCAGGATCCGGCTCAATGCCGACAGATCTCATTATTTCAAATGCAAGAGCTACTACTTCTGCATTGTCTTCGGGCGTTGCTTTACGAATACGTATGTTAGATTTCACAGATGTTTAATATGATGATCACCGGTTTAACCGGTGAATTATTTTGTTGGATCGATTCGTCAAAAATAAAGATTTGACCGCATCGCCCATATGCATGCCGTGAAAAGCGTGCCCCTGAAAGAGGTGAAAAGCCCCCTGGATTGTTAAATCCTCTCTTTTCGCATAATTGATAGCAAATCCACTGTTCAAACGGCAATTATGCAAGGCGACCTTAAAAAGACAGTTCTCCTCTGGCTTTATATTCAAGGGGAAGAAGGCTGTGATAGATGAATCGATTTACCGGTGTCTGAACTCCTTTTTCAGCACCGAACCTTGCGACCGTACCACATTGTTCATGCAGCTCGGACGGTTTACCTTCCATGATATCCCTCTGCATGGATGCCGTACCTGCCGCCGGAACGCTGTCAATGAAACCGATGGTTGATTTCACCGCGCCGGCGTCAAGATTCACGCCCTGCGCCCGTGCGACCTCGAAGACCTCCTGTATTGACTGCACGAGCAATTCACGCGTTTGCGGGACGCTGCGGAATACGCCAACCGGAGATCGGGTGAGGGCACCCACTCCGCTCCACGGCGCAATAATCATAAATTTCAGCCATAGCTCCTGGAGAATAGCTGTCGAAGCATTGATTGTTACTCCCTGTACATCGGTAAACAGTTTCACCAGTCTTTCCACCTGCCGACTCATGGAGCCGTCTAATTCTCCAAAAGACAAATAGGGGTCTATTCCTCTATGGGAGATAAGCCCGGGAGCTTCGACAAGGCTGATCATTTTACACAGGCCCGGGAGAACGTGTTTAGGACCAATCGAGTTGGACAAGGTGGTATGGGCCTCAACGCCGTTCTGTATCGGGATAATGATGCTATCGGCTTTGAGCAATGGCTTGATCTGATCCGCAATTTCCTTTACCTGCCAGGATTTGACACAGCATAAAACAAGATCTACCTCTCCAATTGTTTCCGGCTGATCTGTTGCCTGAGCGGGGTGAATGGTGAAATCTCCATTGATGCTTTTTACCCGCAGTCCATCGGACTGAATTGACTTCAAGTGCGCGCCTCGGGCGATGAAGGTAACGTCATTTCCCGCCTGGGCCAGTCTGCCCCCGAAATATCCTCCAACAGCTCCTGTTCCGAATACGGCGATTTTCATGTTTTTTCTCCATTGATGTATATCAAGCTGCCTGTTCTGTCGGTTCCCTTGAATAGTTGCCTTTTCAGACGATTCCTGCGCCACGTGTGAAATTTTATCCGCGGAATGTCAATAATATACCGGCGTAAAATTTTTTGCATGCCTTGATCTCGAACGATGCCCGATTATTCAAGGCTCCCTTCATTATTTTACTTTCCCCTCATGATTTTCCTGGCAATTCCAGGGCCTGCCCTGATTTTTCCTGCACACCTCCGGGGAACGGCTGCGTTGAATAACTGCCAAAAATGGTTAAAAGTAACATCACGAGCGCTCCGGAACCGGTCCGTAGCGGATGAGGAAACGAGCCGCGTATCCGGACAGATTTTTGGATGGCTTTCAGTTTGATGGCGTCGTAAAAACTTCGATCTACTGCGTCGTGGAACTTTTTCCGGCACTCGGCATACTACCTGTATGCCTTCGCACCTGAAAAACTACCACTCCTTTTTTATCTGTGTTTTTACTTAGCCATCTTTTGGAGTGCAATAGACTTTTTACGAGTATGTCAGTTTGGCATTACGCACAAAAGGAGATACACCATGTACACGCTTTATACTATTCCCGGGTCATGTTCTTCAGGCATCACGGTCCTGCTCGAGAAGCTGCAAGTTGCATATACGCCGGTTAAACGTGAAGACGTACCAGATTATTCCAGTATCGTGCCGACCAACCAGGTACCGGCGTTGAAAACACCAGATGGTCAGATTATTACAGAAGGTGCCGCAATTGTGCTCTACCTGCTCGAGAAGCACAATTCACCGATGCTGCCTGCCGACCTGTCCCGGAAGGCAGAATTTCTGCGGTGGCTGATGTTTGATTATGCAACGCTTCATCCTGCCTATAGCAGAATGTTTGCGATTCAGTACAAAACGCAAATGGACGAAAAGGAGAGAACCAGCGTGTTGCAACAATTAGCAACGTATGTATCGAGTTTATGGGCAATTCTCGAAAAAGAACTGGAGAAGAAGAAATTCATCACCGGCGATCAACCGACTATTGTGGACTATCTGGCAACCATTTACTCAGGTTGGGGAAAGAACTTCCAGGATATCACCATTGCACGCGGAAAAAACGTGGATAGACTTGTCGATCAGGTTTCAGCCCTTCCTGAGTTCCAAGCCGGCTATAAAAAAGAAAATATTGAATTTAAAAAGGCTGGGTAGGGTACATTGCAGGAGAGAAGCTTTTTACTTCTTTATCGGGTTGTAGAGCAGGTCCGGTGCATGGTCGGTATCGAACTCGGTCTGGAATATGGTGTGATTGATAGCGAATTTCTCCTGTAACAGCGTGTTGATGGTATTGATAACCCGGTTGCTTTCTGACAGGTTGACGTCCTCTTTGAAATGCAGGTGCGCCTCCAGATTGACCGTCTTGTCATCTATTTGCCAGAGATGAATATGGTGCATTCCTCTTATCTCAGGGCAGGTAAGGATTGTTTTTTCGATTTCACGAATATCAAGATGGGCCGGAGCAAACTGCATAACCACTCGCAAGGTCTCCATTAAAATCCCCCATGCTGCCCGAATCAGGTACAGGGCAATCAGTATCGTCAGCACACTGTCCACCCAGTATACCTGGTACAAAGTCATCAACACTCCTCCGATAAGGACGGCAACTGAGGTCATGACATCGGTGAGCAGGTGGAGATAGGCGGACTTGATATTGAGATTGTCTCCGGCATCGCCTTTCAATAAGATGACACAGAGGGTGTTACCAACGATACTAAACACGGCCAGGCTGATTACCCACACCGTACCAATCGGTTCCTGGTGAAAGAATCGGCTCACACCCTCATAGATGAGAAATCCACCTACAAAAACCAGTGTTCCCGCATTGATCATGGCAGCCAGAATTTCAGCCCTTTTGAAACCGAACGTTTTCCTGTCTGAATAAGAACGCCCGGTAAGCTTGTCTGCGATATAGCTGATGACCAGAGCAATCACGTCACTGAAATTATGCAGGGCATCGGAGTAAAGTGCCAGGCTGCCGGAGATGAAGCCGCCGATCAATTGGGCGATCGTTATCAGGAGATTTGCAGCAATGGCAATGCCGAGCTTTCCGCCTTTCAGGCTGCCATGTTGATGTGTATGATTGTGAGTTTGACCGTTGTCATGATGATCGTGCTCATGATTTTGATCTGGTTCCGAGTTTATAGGTGCCACAGCTGTTTTCCTTTTATTTTCCTTGTGTAGTATCTCTCAAGCACGTTTATGCCAACAGATTCCAGATTATCTTGGCGGCAATACCCAGCAATACAACGCCAATGATCCGTTTCACCTGTTTCTGTTTAAGCTTTTCAGTCATTAACCAGGCGCCAGCTACTGCTCCAAGTGCTGAACCGATCGCGGTAAGACTGAGTAATAACGGGTTGATAGTGCCCACAGATGCGTGGCCGAGAAAACCTGAAAATGAAGAGAAAATCACAATGAACGAAGTGGTTGCTGATGCTTTTTTGGGTTCATAGCCTAAGGCTACAAGACCAGGGACAATAAAGTTACCACCGCCAACTCCAAGAAGCCCCCCAAAGAATCCGGCAAATGCCCCGATGGAAAGACCAGATAGTATCTGAGCATTTCTGGAAAGAGAGCTTTCTCTCTGGACCGGCCTATAAAACAACATCATCAGCGCAGCAAAAATGAGAAAGGCAACGAACAGCCAAAGGAGCAGCTCGCGGTTCAGTCCGATGCTTATATAGGCTCCAACAGGTGATAATGCGGTCGCCACGATCAGAATCGGAATTGCGACTTTCCACATGATTAATCTTTTTTTGAAATAACGCCAGGAGGCAAAAACCATTGCGATTGAGTTCAATAATAATGCAGTTGCCATTGCGACGTGTATATCTATGCCGATACCAATAAAAACAGGGATCAATATGAATGCGGCACCAACTCCTGCTATGGTAAGGAGCGTGGTGAATGCAAAGGTGATCGCTCCGGCGAGCAATGAGATTGTCATGGATCAAATTCCATTCATATAAACTGAATAACTAAGGGTACCTTGAATAATCAGGCATCGTTCGAGCATAACGCAGAGATAGGACGAAAAGGCAATT
This sequence comes from uncultured delta proteobacterium, assembly GCA_963745765.1. Lineage (GTDB taxonomy): Bacteria > Desulfobacterota > Desulfobulbia > Desulfobulbales > Desulfocapsaceae > Ww85. The sequence goes on from CAVUYQ010000025.1 coordinate 131,921, forward strand.
ATTCAAGGTGGCCTTTAAAATGGTCGACAGCAGATAGAAGGGAAACCTCTATCGCTCCGGGCACTTAGCTTTTATCCTGTTTAAGCTTTGTAGCCGGAACAGGGGATACAGGCAACTTTACCGTCTGCGGTCACTCTCAGTTTGTTGACAAAAGTTAACTCACCACAGATGTCGCATGATTTTGCGGTGAAGAGACCTTTTTTTGCAGTAATTTTCTCTTCTTTAATTGTTTCAATCACCAGGAAATTTTCTTCCGGCATGTTCAGTACGTTATTAATCATTGGGTCAGCAATATCAGGAGATATGTCCTGCGGGGGGACACCCTCTTTCCGTTTTTGAACAAAGGGAGACTGCAAAGCCTTCTCGAAAAATTCAGGCCTGAGCGATACCCGTACAGACCGGCCAGTCTTGTTATCCACCAGGGTAAATGCCATTTTATTATAGTACAGTTTTTCGATATTTGATTTGCCATAGGTACAGCCGGTGGCGGTCATTATGCCATCCAGAAAACAGCCGGCAGCATGACCTTTGCCTGTTTCGGCTTTAACAGAGAGTTCTTTATCCTGGCTACGCTCCACGCCGAGCACTCTCATTGCAGCCAGCCCTGCCCTGAGGCCAAGCGGCATGGCGGGGCATCGATGTCCGTGAAAAGCAACTCCGGTTTCAAATAATGTTGTAAGCTCTTTCATTTCTGTAATCTCCTCAATTGAATAATTTTGCAAGGTACCCTTTATTGGTTAAAAGGAGCCCATTTGGCGTCTCTTGAGTTGTGTCACTGAATCCTCTAGGGGGAACGGACTAAAAATCTTGCCACCAGCATTGACAGACCACTTTTCTGTGCCTTCGCGTGACTCGGATTCTCCTCATCTTCGCGGCAGCGGGGTGGTTCTGGGAAAATCAACATACCGCTGCCATGTCTCAGACCTTCAATTTTGCGCGATCAAACTCATCAAGCCGGGTTATGAGTTTCGTGATATCCTTCTCATCATTAAGCCACGTTTTAATTAATTGAAGTAATGATGCCTGATACGGATGGTTGTCATCTGGATCGAGCCGGTAATTGACCCAGTTAGCATCCTTACGTGATGTAACCAGTTCGGCATCTTCAAGAAATTTCAGATGCTTCGACACGGTCGGCTGGGCAAGGCCAAGAGCGGCTGTAATTTCACAGACGCACATTTCTTTTTGCTCAAGCAGTTTGATAATCTTGATGCGATTCGAATCGGATAATGCTTTCATCACGCGCAAAAAAGGCTTCATTATAAATCTCCATTTAGCTATATTCCTATTTAGAAATATTGTAACACCAGAATGAGATCTTGCAATACAAAATAACACTGTTCTGAATTATTTTTGCGGCCTGAGGAAGGAGTGAGTTCTCCATTTTTGCAGATGTTTCAGCCTTCGGGATCTGTGTTCTTGAAAATTGCTTCGATTGCCGTAGCCAGCGTGCGGCAGCCTCGTATGATGTCTTCTTCTTTGCTGTCCTCCAGGAGACTGTGACTGATGCCCTTAATGCTTGGAATGAAAAGCATCCCGGTGGGAAGATGATTCGCCAGTGCCTGGGCATCGTGGCTGGCACCGCTGGGCATGCTGGTCCATCTGCCGGAAGCGTGCAGCTCAGAGGCCGCTGCAAGACTGGTTTGCACCATATCGTCCATCAGGACAGATTCCTGATGGGGATAGACCGGTTCGAGTTGTACCTCTACGGGGCCTTGTTCACAGAACTGTTGAACCAGGCCGGAGGTTTTGCTTTGCATTGCATCCAGGAGCGCTTCGTCTGTGTCACGAAATTGCAGGAGCATTTCTGCTTTTCCCGGCACTACGCTGTGTGACCCCGGTTCGAGTCGGATATGCCCGATAGTCCACACCGTGCGGGAATGTGCCATGGCGGAAAATTCAAGGTCGAGGGCATGGGCGAGTTTGATGAGGGTGTTGCCGGCGTCTTTCCGGTACTCCATGGGTGTCGTGCCGGCGTGGTTTTGCTCGCCTGTGAAAGTCAGTTTGAAGGTGCGAAGTCCAACGATAGCGGTTACCACCCCGAGCAGTAATTCTTGTGCTTCCAGGTGGGGACCTTGTTCAATATGGGCTTCAAGGTAGGCGATATATTTGCTGCTATCGAGCTTTAATGGTGGGATTCCCTCAAGCCCGGCAGCCCTGATTGCCTCCTTCAGGCTTACCCCTGTCAGATGATCCACGGCCCTGTTGAAATCGTCATAATTGAGGCTTCCGGCGAATGAACTGCTTCCCAGGATACCCATGTAGGTGCCTTCCTCATCACTCCATGACGCCACGTCGATGCCAAAGCGCGAGGTTTCGGGAGTCTCGGCACAGGCTCTGGCCACCTCCAGGCCGTAGATGACTCCCAGTACACCATCGAGCCAGCCCCCCTGTGGCTGTGTATCGGTATGTGATCCTATAAGTATTTTTTTCCCGGGAATTCGCGAGCGTCCGAGGACGTTGCCCATTCCGTCTATGGAGGCCTCGAGACCGGCCTCGCTCATGCGGTTACAGAGCCAGATACGTGCTTCCATATCGGCCGTTGAAAAGGCCGGACGAATAACCCCTGAGTCGAAGGCGCCAATGCTTCTCATATGTTTGAGATCCTGCATCAAGCGCCGGGGATTTATTTCAGGCATGATAAATAGTCTCCACGTAATCAGGGAATTGGCCCGGTTGCCGGGCCGGGGGGCGATTTCGGTTGTTTAAACGGGCAATTCCAATTGAAATTCCTGTCATTCTATCTTCTTTGCTTATCGCAATCAATACATTCAGGATGTCCCGGGAAAATCTCTGCTGGCTCAGACAGGTGATGGACAGCTATCCCGGTCATCGGTTATCCCTGGGATCTGGTTCGAGAGGGGAGGCCGGTACTATTTTGTCATGATGAGCAGGTAAGGTACAGCTATTTGCCGGGAGATCGAGTAAGGTTAATTGAGTCCTCACCTGTGCAGGACATACTGCCTCCCATCTATCGGTTAATCAAGTCAGTCTCTGTTCTTGTTTGATTTTAATCTCTTAGATCAAACAAGAGGCGTCTCCGGAGACTGCTATGTCCTGGAAAATATGGAAAAAACACAGCAGGACCCTGCCCACCCCGAACATTGATCCTGCAAAGATCGATAAAGCCGGCGGCGCAGCTTGTCCCCTTATCGTTTCTTGTGACAAACTATCCGACCTGTTGCAGACAAAAGGAACAGGTTTTGAAATAAAGACCGGCCCTCATCTGTTGCGCGTTCACCCGTGCGAGTCTTGCGGAGCATGCTGTGCCTTTTTCCTCGTTTCATTTCCGAGCAGTGAAACAGATAATTTTGCGGGAGGATTGGTGCCGCATGGTATGTCCGGCCACTGCAGCGAAACAAAACGATTCATGAATGGGACCGAAACCAGGAATCCCCGCTGTATCGCATTGCAGGGTGTTGTCGGTTCCAGGGTTTTCTGCAGCATTTACGAAAATCGGCCGACAATATGCCGCGCATTCAACCGCTCCTGGGAGAAAAACAGCGGGAATATGCTGTGCGACCGGGCGCGGGCTGTTTTCGGACTTCAGCCGTTCTCACAATATTAGTCTCCGCATCACCTTCCCGGTCCATGTAACTCTTCCGTCCTGCTGCAGGTGTTGTTAAAATCGGCCAATGGAGTCAGGAATGCAAAACAAAACAGGCGAGATGCCCTTCCGGGCATCTCGCCTGTTTTGTAAACGATAAAGGACTGTGTCCTGCTTGCTATCAGTCTGTTTTAGTACTCGTCGCTGTCCCGCGGGTTAAACTCTGCGTTTTCGACCCACCATTCAGGTTTCTGGACCATGTCGAGAAGGTTCTCGCAGGTCCTGAGATGGTAAGTTTCCTGCTTCATGAGAGCTTCAAAGAGCCGTTTGCTTACCGGATCATCCGCCTCGGCAAATTTCTCTTTGTAGAATTCGGCTCCTCTTCTTTCAATTTCTACCGCTTTCCGATAATCGTCAACCGCATCTTCCGATATGGTAGTTATAGTTTTGTTCTGTTTCATGTCTTCAAAAACAGTTTTTATATCAAGAGCGACTCCTTTTTGCGGATTGACGGCAATTTTTTTCTGCAGTTGCTCGATGGCGATCCGGTGTTTTACTTCATCTTCGGCAAGCATGAGCAATACTTTTTTTATGCCTTCAACCGGGGCATTCTCCGCCATTTTGCGATAAAGATTTTCAGCATCTTTTTCCATCTGAATAGAAAATTCGAACAGATCCATAAAAGCCTCCTGTGATTTGGATAATGTCTATTGTTGTTGATCCGTACTGTATAATTATCTTGCTTTTACCTCAAGAGAATTCGCTATTTCGCTGCTTCGATTATATATAATGCCTGTATAAGTAATAATGAATCTCTGTCTCCTGACTGAGCCTGGTCATTCCGGGATCTGCTGCAGCAATCGTATTGCACCATAATCATAGGGTGAAAAATCAAACGCAGCAAAGTCGCTGACCCGGATAAATCTGAAATCATCATGTTCACACAAGGTGATGTCGCCCGGCCGTATTGATCCTGATATCGGTATAAAAAAAGCCTTCAGCTTGTCGTGTTCGTAAACGTAGCCGGTGTGGATCTCAGAAATGATAATAGAAGCATTTAACTCTTCACGTATCTCACGTCTGAGTGCTTCCTCGACTGACTCATCAGCCTCGATTTTACCGCCCGGAAATTCCCATAGTCCTCCATATCGTTTTTTTCTGTTGCGCTTGGCGATGAGAATGTTGCCGACTTCGTCAAAGAGCAGACCCATAACAACGCGGGTCACCTCCGAAGTCTCCTTTAGAATCATCGTTCCTATTCACTCTATTTGTTTACGGGGCGACGTTGTCGCCGTCATACTCATGTATGCAACGACCGGCCATCCGGATAATAACTTCACTATAAACAAAGGTAATGTACCATTGTTAATAAGCAGTTATGAAGCATTGTGCCACTGATAAACGCTTTCGTCCGGCAAATCGGATTGCAAATGCACAGAAAAGTTGACAGGGTTTCTGGATTTTCTATAATAATTTATCGATTCAGGTGCCTGTCAACAGGCCAAAGAGGGAACCCTGTGTAAATCGGGGACGGGCCCGCCGCTGTAACCGGGGATGAACGCTGCAGGATGCCACTGATGCATGCATTGGGAAGGCGCAGCAAGTAAGCTGATCCGGGAGTCAGAATACCTGCCTGAAACGAGTTCGGAAATCCCCGTGGACATGGGATTTTTATCAACGAGACGCGGAAATAACAGGGCTTCCCCGGATCAGATTATGGTCCGGGGATTTTTTTTACCGGGCCTCAATGAGCGAGAAGGAGTGTGAAATGAAGAGAAAATCAAGGAGTATAGTACTGGCGGTAATCTGTCTGCTTTTCTTTGCTGCTTTTGCTTCCGGTGCTACCGGAGGCAGGGGCGGGGCCAAGGAAAGCAGGAATGCCATTGTTATTGCCGCATTCGGGACAACAGTGCCCGAAGCGTTGTCATCAATCATGAAAATCGCCGGTCAGGTGCGGGCCTTTTATCCGGAAACCGAGGTCCGGCTTACCTTTACTTCCAACATGATTCGCTCGGTCTGGAAAAAACGTCAGGCAGAAGCGCAGAAATGGCTTGATCTGGGTGTGCCCCGTGAAGTGCTTTTTGTGAAGAACGTTATTGCCACCATCGGTGACCTGCGGGAGGATGGCTATCGAAATATTGTTGTCCAGCCGGCCCATATGTTTTTCATGGAACAGTCTCATGATCTTGCGCAGTATGTGAACGGGATCGCCTCCATTCGCACGATGAAGGAGAAGTGGCGGCCGTTTGACAACCTGGTTATGGGACGTCCGGCGCTTGGCATGCCCGGTGACCGGTATGACTATCATGACGATATTGAAACGGCGGTCGAAACCCTGGCCCCGGATGTCGCGCGGGCCAGGGAATCGGGAGCAATACTTGTCTATATGGGGCACGGCAACGAGTATTGGTCAACGGGAATCTATCGCGAAGTGGAGAATGAATTGCGGCGGAAATATCCTGATGTGATCAGTTTTGTCGGAGTCGTTGAAGGGTATCCGGGGATTGATGACCTGCAGAGAAGACTTGCACGGCAGGAAAATAAAAGAATTATCCTCAAACCATTCATGATCGTCGCCGGGGACCATGCAAAAAATGACATGGCCGGCCCTGAGAGCGACTCCTGGAAGTCCATTCTTGCCGGAAAGGGCTACGAGGTGGAGCCGATCATGGAAGGTCTTGGTTCAAATGAGAGCTTTGCACGTCTCTTTGTCGACCATATCGCCGATGCTGCCCGGGAACGTGGCATCGTGTTGAAATAGACAGGATTCATGATTAAAAATAAGGAAAAGGGACTGCTTTCTCTTCTGCCGGGCAAGAGAGCCACTTCAGGCTGAGAAGATTCAGGAAGAGTAGAAGCCCTGTCTTTTAGCGTTTCTGTTGAACACCATGGCCGGAAGCAGGATGGCTGTGACCGGCCAGCGGTTTATTATGTTCGTTATGACGGTAACCGACGGAGGACTGGGTTATGGGCAACACTAGACGAATAAAGGATGCTATTGTAAGGCAATATCCTGCCATTGATGTCGAAGATAACCTGACGAGGGCCATCCAACTCATGGCAGAAAACAACGCTTCCGCCCTCGTGGTAGTAAAGGAACACCAATTACTCGGCGTTGTTACCATTACAGATGTCATGTTCAGCCTGGCAGGCAACAATGATCCGGCTGAGACTACGATTGGCTCTTTCATGACTTCCTGTGACCTGATCGCCGAAAAAGGAACAAGGAACCCTTGTGCGCAACTCGATGTGCATCAGGATGCCCTGTCTGCCATCAAGGTTATGTACGAGGCCGGTGTGCATCACTTGGTGGTTTCCGGCAACAAGGGGGAACCGGTCGGGATTGTTTCAAGCCTTGAGATCGTCAAATTGCTCGCTCAAGCATGAAGCATGAGAAAGCCGGATTCTTACCTATGTGCTGACAGGGCCGGCATCATCATTCCATCGGGGGGTGTCTAAAACGGGGCCCGCGTCAGACTAGACAGGTGCTCATTACCTGTTTGATATCCGTCTTTCCTTCGAAAATGAGATGGATACCTTCCTGCAGCAGAACGGTCATGCCGTCTTCAATGGACTCTATCTTGATACTATCCGTTGGTGCTTTGTCGATGATGAGATCCTTGATTTTCCTGGTTGCGACCAGCAGTTCATAGAGACCCTGCCTTCCTTTGTAGCCACTGCCATTGCAGATTTCACATCCCTTGCTCCGGTACAGTATGAGTTGCTCGGAATGATGGATATTAAGATGTTCAAAAAACATTACACCATAATGGTGCACAAGGTTATCGTATTCGCTCTTGCTCGGGGTATACGGTTCCTTGCAGTCTTCGCACAGGGTTCTGACAAGGCGCTGGGCAAGGATTCCAAGCAGTGAGTCAGAAAAATTGAATGGATCCATACCCATATCGATAAGGCGGGTGATAGTCTCGGCCGCGGAATTGGTGTGCAGTGTGCTAAATACCACATGACCGGTCAAAGACGCCTCAATAGCCATCTTTGCCGTCTCCGAGTCGCGCATCTCACCGATCATGATGACATCAGGGTCGGCACGCAGGAAGGCACGCATCGCTGTTGCAAAGGTATAGCCGATATGCGGTTTCACCTGGACCTGGCGGAGACGGTACTGGGTGATTTCCACCGGGTCTTCAGCCGTCCATATCTTTTTATCAGGGGTGTTGATATAATTGAGAACCGAGTGCAGCGTCGTCGTTTTGCCTGATCCTGTCGGCCCAACCACCAGGAATATCCCGTACGGTTTGGTGATTGCCGGAATGAGCCGGTTCAGGATGCGCTCCGGAGCCAGTTTATAGATCGGAAGCGGTTTGCTGTCTGCCAGTACACGAAGAACGACATCTTCATTAGCGTCTGTTGTGGGCAGGGTGGCGACCCGCAGCTCGACATTATCAGCACGTGTGGTGGTAAACTTGATTTTTCCGTCCTGCGGTTTGCGACGCTCGGAGATATCGAGGTCGGCAAGCACCTTAATCCTGGCTATGACAGATTTTACATTTGCCTTGGGGATATTAAGGATGTTCATACAGGAGCCATCTACCCGATAGCGTACTTCGGCATCATGTTTGTTGCCGTAGGGTTCGATATGAATGTCTGAAGCCCCGGCATAGACGGCATCTTCAATAATTTTGTTTACCAGTTGTACGGCCGGTGCACTGTTAACCTCAACGTCGAGCGGACCCTCATCCGGTTTTTGATAAATTTCAGGGACGTAAACGTCATCAATGGCCACTTCATTTGTCCCGTCAGCAGCCTCTGCATCATCTTCTTCCGGGGGTTGAAGCTTATCCAGCAAGGCTCGTATATCATCGCCAAAGGCCAGCAGAGCATTGATTTTTTTTGCCTTGAAGAGTCTCTTTATCTCCAGTAAACCGTCCTGGTTGGCCGGGTTCTTTGCGGCAACCACCAATTCGTTTTTTTTCTGTTCGAGAGGAACAATAAGGTGGTTGCGGAAAATTTCGGCGGGAGCCCGGGTGACGAGACTCTCGGCCAGATACTGATCTATGTTCAAGTCGACAAAGGTGGTCTTATAGACAAAGGCGAGCGCGTCTCCGAGATCAGACTTGGCGACGAGGAAATTCTCCATCAAAACGGTCTCGACCTCTTTCTCCTGCTGGGTTGCAATAACCATTGCCCGCTCCATCTCCTGTGCTGAGATGATCTCCCGGTTGACGAGTTCCTCGTAGCGCATCGGGATTTTCTTGCCGCTCTTGTAATGATTGAATAAGGCGATGCCGAGCGTGTCTGCCAGCTCCCTGATCCGTTCTTCATCGATGGTGTTGAAATGCGCGTCATGCTTCTTGTTGATCAGCTCAATAACGCCCATCAGATTTGCTTTGTATGCTATCGGGGTGGCAAGAACCTGTCTCGTCCTGCTGCCGGTTTTTTTGTCCCACCTGGCATCAAAGGTCAAGGTCTGGTGAATACCCTGTAATTCATCGGAGTCATAGACATTGCTGATATTGAGCATCTGTCTTGTCTTGGCAACGAAACCGGTGATACTTGACCGGTCGATCTCCATTCGTATCTTGCTTAATGAATCACCCGGCAGCAGGACCCAGGACACCAGTTTGTTTTTCTTCGCATCAACAAGAAAGATGGTCGCCATCTCGACATTGTAGATGGCGAGTATCTTGTTTCTGAGCCCGACCATGATGGCATTCGGGGTCGAGGCGGCATGGATCTCGTTGACAAGTTTTTTGAACCGTTCGTCATAGAGCTGCTGAGATGGATTGGTTTTGCTTGGTGATGCAGGGGAATCCATTATACGTCCTGTTTCCGGCTGAGAGGATATTTGGCGGCAGCTTATCTTGGGCCTGTTAACCGGTTAACCAGGCGGGTGAGGCGTACCTGTCACGATACAGATCGCTGCCAAGGGTAGAGAGTACGTCTAACTATAGCACAAAAAAAATCAGGGTGAAAAGCACAATGCAACAAAAATGTAATTCGTATTACGAGTAATTGGATCCTGTGCACGGAGCTCTTTGAAAAGTTGATCAGTTGAGTCGGCAAGGTTGCAGGCGTCGCTTTACCCGGTCTGAGCTGACCACGGTGAGAGCGGAATGAACTTGGTTATGACGCACCACTCGTATCCGCTATTGACTTGACGGTGAAAACAGAAAAAATACGGCGGTTTCATGGGCACTGATGGTCGATGCGATCTTCTTTAATTCAGCAGGTTGAGTGAAAAAGGCCGCCGACACGAATATCTCGTTCAACGTTTTCGTTGTAGATTTCAACGCCCCGTTTTGTATCGGTTACAATTGCTTCAATACCCTTTGCCTGCAGGTAGGCCATCGTCTCGGGGGCAACCTTGAGGCGCGAAAAGATACCGCGTGTAAGAATAATTGTTTCGCAGCGATGTTCCACCAGTTCCATCACATCAGCGACCTGGATTCCGTCTGAGTGGTTTGTCCCTGTCTCATCCCAGTTCCAGGTTCGTCCCCCGCCCGGCCAGATCTTGAAATCCTTGCCTTTACCGATTAATTCGACATCCATTTTCCCCCAGCCGGCGGAAAGTATACGAGGAGAGACATGTGCCAATGAGTTCATCGTTTTCACCTCTTCGACAGTAGTATTCTGACAGGGCCGGTCCTGTTTCCTTCTTGTCTGCTGTTCTCCAGGAGAAGTTCTGCTGTTCCGCCGGAATAGTGCTGAGATATTCCGGCTTGTCTGTCAGGCCACGATTTCGAAAACCTTCGGCAGTGCCCCGCAGACCGGGCATAGCGCAGTTACCTTGCCCATCTCAATAAAACCACAGATAGGGCAGAGGTAAAATTCGCTTATATCCATATCGCGATTGTTTTTCACGGCCTCAAGTGCCTTTGCATAGATCGCCGCATGTACCTTTTCCGCTCCAAGGGCAAAGCGGAACATGGTTTTTGCCTTGTGCCCCTCTTCGTTGGCCAGTTCGGCCATGGGAGGATACATTTCGGTGTATTCGAAAGTCTCGCCATCAATGGCAGACTGAAGATTGGCGGCTGTGGTAGCAATTGCCTCAAGAGCCCTGAGATGACCTTCCGCATGAATTTTTTCAGCTTCCGCCGTGGTTTTGAAAAGCTTGGCAACATTCACAAATCCTTCCCGCTCAGCCTTTTTGGCAAAGGCGGAATATTTCTGGAAGGCCTGGCTTTCGCCGGCGAAGGCCTCTTTAAGATTCTCTGTTGTTGATGCCATACGGTGTCTCCTTGAGTAAAATAATGAATTGTTATTGGCAAATCGTTTTTGAAAAGGTATGACCGACCTGAATATACCCGAGAATGCCAAAAGTGCAAAACAAGGATTTTATCTCGCCCATCTGAGTGGTGACCGGGAATAAAACCCGACTGAAAGAGAGCAATAACTATGGATAAATGGAAATTTCCCTATTCTTCGCAGCGTTACCCCGTTTGTGCCGCCAATATGGTTGCCACCTCCCAGCCTCTAGCCGCCCAGGCGGGCCTGCGCATGCTGCTGGACGGCGGCAACGCGGTGGATGCTGCACTGGCTGCGGCAATTACTCTTACCGTCGTCGAACCGACCAGCAACGGCATCGGTAGTGACGCCTTTGCGCTGATATGGGACGGCCATCAGTTGCATGGGATCAATGGCTCGGGATGCTCGCCGAAAGGCTGGTCGCCTGAGCGTTTCGCCGGACGTGATTCGATGCCGCCGCTGGGCTGGGACACGGTGACCGTTCCCGGGGCCGTTTCTGTCTGGTGGGCATTGTCTGAGCGCTTTGGATCACTGACTTTTGAAAAATTGTTCGGACCTGCTATCGGCTATGCAAGAGACGGTTTTTGCGTATCTCCCGTTACCGCGAAACGATGGCGTGATGCCGCGGATATCTACCGGGACTATCCAGATTTCTGCAGGACATTTCTGCCCAATGGCGTGGCGCCTTTGCCGGGAGATTCTTTCATCTGCCGTGAAATGGCTGACACGCTGCAGGAAATTGCGGCAAGCGGGGGCGAGTCGTTTTATCGGGGAGCGCTTGCCAGGAAAATGGTTCATTGTTCAGAGCAGCAGGGGGGGGCCTTGAGCCTTGCTGATCTGGCTTCCCACGAGCCACTCTGGGTTAAACCGATAGCGCAGCACTACCGTGGCTATGATGTTCATGAAATACCGCCAAACGGACAGGGTATTGCCGCACTGGCTGCACTTGGCATTTTAGCTCACTTTGACCTGGCGAAATTTCCGGTAGATTCGGCCGATTCGATTCATCTCCAGGTGGAGGCAATGAAGTTGGCCTTTGCCGATGTTTTCCGTCATGTTGGTGACGAAAAGGCCATGCGGCTGAACTGCATGGAACTGCTTGAACCCGGCTACTTGAAAGAACGTTCTCTTCTTATCGATATGGAAAACGCCGGTTTTCCCGAGACTGGCATCATCGAGGAGAAGGGTACGGTTTATCTGACCAGCGGTGATGCTGACGGAATGATGGTTTCATATATTCAATCCAATTTCAATGGATTCGGTTCCGGCGTGGTTGTGCCAGGGACCGGGATCAGCCTGCATAATCGCGGTTGCGGATTCAGCCTGGAAGCGGGGCACCCTAACCAGGTAGGAGGGGGAAAACGACCGTTTCATACCATTATTCCGGCCTTTGTGACCGAAAATGGAAAACCGGTGCTGAGTTTTGGGGTCATGGGAGCACACATGCAGGCCCAGGGGCATGTGCAGATGATAACGCGAATATTTGACTATGGACAGAATCCCCAGGCTGCTTCGGACGCGCCCCGCTGGCACGTGATGCCGGATATGAAACTGGCGCTTGAACGCGGGTTTGCCGGTTCGGTTGTTGAAGAACTTATCCGGCGGGGGCACACCATTGTCAGGGATGAACCGGAGAAACTCTTTGGCGGGGCCCAACTGATCAGGAAGAGTGGGGACTTTTATGTGGCCGGCTCGGATCATCGGAAAGACGGTCAGGCTGTCGGTTTTTGAAACAACCTGCTTCCATGAAAGTATGGTGCAGGCGGTTGGCCCTGGAACGGTACTATGATAATGGATTCAGTAGTGGACATAACTATCAGCAATTTTGAGAAGATCGTTGTTGATGATGTTCCCCTGGTAGATGTCAGGGCTCCGATTGAATTCGCTTCAGGGGCCATTCCCGGTGCCAGGAACCTGCCGCTTATGGATGACGAGCAGCGCCATCGTGTCGGCAAATGCCACAAACAAAACGGTCCCGAAGCAGCAGTAAGACTCGGCTATAAGCTGGTAAACGGTGACATAAAAAAAGAACGGGTAGCGGCATGGCGTGGCCTGCTTGCGGATTATCCCGATGCCTGTTTGTACTGCGCACGCGGAGGACTGCGTTCAAAGATTGCCGGTGACTGGATACTTGAGGACACCGGGAAATCGGTGGCACGGCTGAAGGGGGGGTATAAAGCATTCAGGAACTACCTTCTTGATCATCTGAAACCGGAGTGGCTCAAGAGTATGCCGATCATCCTCGGCGGGCGCACCGGCTCAGGAAAAACAATGCTCCTGGTCAAGCTTGAAAATGCTGTCGATCTAGAGAAGCTGGCGCATCATCGCGGGTCGTCATTTGGCAGATTTATCACACCCCAACCGGGCCAGGCCGATTTTGAAAACAGATTGGCATACGCCCTGATCAAGCATGAAGCGCAAAATTTCTCTCACGTTATTCTCGAGGACGAGGGGCGTCATGTGGGGAAACGCTTTCTGCCGAAAGAACTTGCCGATTATTTTTCAACCGGCGGCCTCGTTGTCCTGGAGACTCCTTTGCCTTTAAGGACGGAAAACACCTATGCCGAATACGTTGTCGCCGCCCAGGCGGAATACGAAGCGGAATACGGGCGGGAAAAGGGAAATGAGCGCTGGTTTGTCGAGATGAATCTGGGTGTTGAGCGCATTGGCAAGCGTCTTGGCGGGAGTCTTCTGCGGCAGGTCAGAGACCTGCTTGAGCAGGCCCATATGCATCAGGGCCGCTCGGGGTCGCCGGAACTACACAGGGAATGGGTGCAACTCCTGCTGCGTGACTATTATGATCCCATGTACGATTACCAGATTGAGAAAAAAAAAGGCTCGATCGTTTTCACGGGCGACGCCGCTGCCGTGTTGGGCTATCTGCAAGGGAAGAAATAAATCTCACACGAGCATGAAAATGCACAAAGAGAGAAGATGCGCTCTGTTGTTCGGCGTTATTAAAGGAATACCTTGAAGCGTCTATGCTGGAGTTATTTTTCTGTTTAAATTGTCTACAAAAATGGCAGATATTAATGTAATCTCTTCAGGTTAATAAATTTTATAACATGTTGTTGACACTGCGCAATATCTATTTTAATACTCTATTTAGTGAAAAGGTCGGTCAGCCTCTGGGTTTCGGCTAACGTTCTTGACTCAGGAGAGACGGAGAAAATTATCAGAGCAGCCTAGTCAAACATTGCAGTTTCAACTACTAAACTCGGGAGGAGACTATGAAGATCAGTGCGGCAAAATCATTGTTGTTGAGTTTGTTCTTTGTTTTTGGAGTTACCGGTACAGCCTTGGCCTATGAGTGCATCGCACCAGCGAATCCTGGTGGCGGCTGGGACTTCACCTGCCGTCAAATCGGTAAAGTCATGTATGACATCGGTGCGATCGATAAACCGATGCAGGTCACGAACATGGCAGGTGCCGGGGGCGGAATTGCCTTCAATTACGTTGTAGCGGAGCGAAATAACGATGAAGATCTCGTCGTTGCCGCTTCGTCGGCAACGACGACCCGGCTAGCCCAGAATGCGTATGCCGGCATGACGGCCGACCAGGTGCGCTTCGTCGGTGCAGTCGGTGCCGATCCCGGCATCATTATGGTCGGTGCAAAGAGCCCTTTCAAATCTCTCAATGATCTCGTCGAGGCAATCAAGAAAGATCCACAATCGGTGGCTTTCGCCGGTGGTTCAATCGCGGGCGGCTTCGATCATATCAAGCCGTTGATGATCCTGCTGCGAGCGGGCATGAATGTCAAGGATGTGACCAAGGTCAGGTACGTCGCCTTCAATGGTGGCGGTGAGGCCATCACCCAGACGATCGGCGGTTTTACCCAGGCGATGAGCGGTGACATGTCGGAAGTCGTCGGCTTTATTAAATCCGGTGATATACGGGTGCTTGCCGTCTTGACAGAGGAACGTGTTCCGGGCTTTGAGGATATACCGACTGCAAAAGAGCAGGGTTATGATGTTGTTGCGGTTAACTGGCGTGGTCTGTATGTGCCCAAAGGAATTTCCGATAAAGCCTTCGAGCAGTGGGCAGACCGCCTCAAGAAAGTCGCCGATTCCGAGGAGTGGAAGAAAATCATGGCAACCAACGGCCTGGCACCGTTTACCAAGGTCGGGGCTGCCTTTCAGACGTATATAGATGGCGTAACCGCCGAGATCCGCGATATAAGCAAAGAGCTCGGAGTGATCCAGTAATGGCCAGTGACCGGATATTCGGGTTGCTTGCCGCCGTCGTTGCACTCGCCTACATGGCGAGTGCAACGCAGATTCCGGCCGGCCTCATGACCGATCCGGTCGGCTCGAGAGGGTTTCCGTTGATTGTCGGAGCTGTTGGTGCGATAAGCGCCATGTTCATGGTGTTTTTGCCCGACAAGGACCCGGCCTGGCCGGGGTTACGCACCTGGGGCGCTTTGCTCTTTTCCGTGCTCGTGCTGATTGGCTATGCCTATGCCCTGAAACCTTTGGGTTTCTTGATTCCGACGGCACTGACTGCGGGAATTTTGAGCTATCAGATATCGCCTCATTACAAACATGCCATCGCAGCCGGAGCGGGGCTCTCCATCACGCTTTTTCTGATCTTTAAATTTGCCTTGGGCCTGGGTCTGGTTGCTTTCCCCAGGTGGCTGATAGGGTAGGAGACTTCTTATGGAGACAGATATACTGTCCAATCTGGCTCTCGGATTTTCGATTGCTCTTTCTCCCTCTACGCTGGTTCTGTCGGTGATTGGCTGTTTTCTGGGAACCATCATTGGTGCCCTGCCCGGACTGGGGCCTTCAAACGGCGTTGCCATCCTGATCCCGCTTACCTTTGCCCTGGGACTTGATGCGATTTCATCGCTGGTATTGATGACGTCAGTTTACTATGGAGCGATGTACGGGGGGCGGATCAGTTCAATCCTGCTGAATATTCCAGGTGATGAACCGGCCTTGATGACCACCCTGGACGGTTATCCGATGGCCAAGGCAGGGCGGGCCGGCGATGCACTGGTGCTGTCGGGTGTCGCATCTTTTGTCGGGGCTTTTCTCGCAACCGTCGGTTTGATGCTGCTGGCTCCGGTCCTGGCCAGAGTCGCCTTTTTATTCGGGCCGGCAGAGTATTTTGCCCTGTATCTCCTGGCCTTTTGTACCTTGGGGGGGATGGCCAGCAGGAACCAGGCGAAAGCGGCGCTGGCATCATGCATCGGTCTGGGCGTGGCCATGGTCGGCGTGGATAGTACAACGGGCATGCCTCGTCTGACGGGAGGCAACCTGCATTTATATGATGGTGTGGATTTCCTCGTTGCTATCGTCGGGATGTTCGCCATTACGGAAGTGTTCTTTTTTATTGAAAGCAAAGGCAGGGATTCTTCCATCGGTGTAAAACTGGAAAAAGTGACGATTCCGTGGAAAGACATCTGGGAGACCAAATGGACCATGCTCAGATCAACCGTTATCGGTTTTATTGCCGGAGTCCTGCCGGGAGCCGGGGCATCACTCGGCAGTTTTCTGGCCTACTCCACTGAAAAAGCGATCGCCGGTGAAAAGGGTGGTTTTGGTACCGGCGTAGCAAAAGGCATCGCCGCGCCGGAAGCCGGCAATAATGCGGCTGCGGGCGGTGCCCTGGTACCGATGCTGACGCTTGGCGTTCCAGGTTCCGGTACGACCGCAGTGCTGCTTGCCTTGCTGGTAACGCTCAATATCACGCCGGGACCAACACTTTTCAGGGATAACCCCGATGTTGTCTGGGGCCTGATCGCCTCGCTGCTGATCGCCAATTTCGTCCTGCTGCTGATGAATGTTCCGATGATGAAGATCTTTGTGCGCATCCTGCAAGTGCCGGCCTGGCTGCTGCTGCCGGGCGTGACGATGATATCTTTTGTCGGCATTTATTCGTTGTCCGGAAGCTATTTCGATCTGCTGATGATGGTTTGTTTCGGCGTATTGGGATATGTTCTTCGCAAGCTCGGCATCCCCACTGTTCCGGTAATCCTGGGCATTCTTCTTGGCGGGCACATGGAGACCGCCCTGCGTCGAGCTATGGTTTTATCAAACGGGGAGTGGACGTATCTCTTCTCGTCGCCAATTGCCATTGGCCTCTGGACTGCCGCCGTAGTGGGTTTCATAGCTCCGATGTTTCTGCGTAAGACACTGAGGAGACCGCAACTGTTAGAGGATTAACGGCAGCGATTCAAGCAAATGCTGCCGAGGCCTTGGCGTATCTTCCTGTTCACCGGTTCGTTCAGATCCTCCATTGTTTTCAGCGATTTCCCCGGTATGATAATTTAACTCGAAAAGGTAGGGCAGTTCTCATGATAAACCACCGAGTTCACGCATCTCCGTCAAAGGAGATGATCAAACGTTCCGAACAGCTTGCCTGGAAAATGGCTGAAGTAGCCGCTGACCCGGTCACTGTTGATCCGGTTACTGCTGACATGGTTGTCAACCGTATCATCGATAATGCAGCGGTGGCATTAGCCTCATTGAACAGAGGCCCGGTCAAGTCTGCCCGGGCAATGGCGCGAGCTCATCCCCGTCAGAACGGGGCAACCCTTTTCGGTGTTGCCGCCCATGAAAGGTTCTGCGCTGAATGGGCCGCCTGGGCCAACGGCACCGCGGTGCGGGAACTGGATTTTCACGACACCTTTCTCGCCGCAGATTATTCGCACCCGGGCGATAATATCCCACCGATTCTCGCCGTAGCTCAGCAATGCGAAAGGAACGGCAGCGAGCTTCTTCGGGGGATTGCAACAGCCTATGAGATCCAGGTCAATCTGGTTAAGGGAATCTGCCTGCACGAGCACAAGATAGACCATATCGCCCACATCGGTCCGGCAGCTGCGGCGGGTATCTCGACACTGCTCGGAGTCGATCGGGAAGTGGCCTATCAGTCTATTCAACAGGCTCTCCATTGCACTGTCACTACCCGCCAGTCCCGCAAGGGCGAGATATCATCCTGGAAGGCGTTTGCACCGGCTTATGCAGGCAAGACAGCGATTGAAGCGGTCGACCGCTGCATGCGCGGCGAAGGAGCGCCAAGCCCCATCTATGAAGGAGAGGACTCGATACTGTCGTATATTCTCAACGGGAGGACCAGTCGGGACCGGGGCGGCTCGCCGTATGAACCTTTTTATGTTGTAGCGCTGCCTGGGAAAGGGGAGCCCAAACGCGCCATCCTGGAAACCTATACGAAAGAACATTCGGCTGAATATCAATCCCAGGCCCTGATTGATCTGGCATTTAAGATGGGAGCAAAAATCGATGATTTCGATAAAGTCAGGAGCATCGTTATTCATGCTTCACATCACACCCATTACGTGATCGGAACAGGCTCTGGAGATCCTCAGAAAATGGACCCGGGTGCATCACGGGAAACGCTTGATCACTCTATTATGTATATTTTCGCAGTGGCACTGCAGGATGGTTGCTGGCACCATGTCAGCAGCTATAGCCCAGAAAGGGCAAAGCGGCCTGACACGGTAAGGCTGTGGCACAAGATATCGACAGCCGAAGATCCGGAGTGGACCCGCCGTTATCACAGTCACGATCCGAACGAGAAGGCGTTCGGCGGCCGTGTCGTGATTTCAATGGAGGATGGCAGCGTGATCGAGGATGAACTCGGTGTGGCCAATGCCCATCCTCTTGGCTCGAGACCATTTGGCCGCTCCGAATATATTGATAAATTCAAGGTCCTCACCGATGGCATCCTCGATTCTGCCGAGAGTGATCGTTTTCTTATGTTGGTCCAGAAATTACCCGAACTGAGTGCAGAAGAGATCCAGCAATTGAATCCGGTGGTGGTGTGCGACTACCTGCAAGAGAACACGGCACGGGGAATCTTTTGATGCTTTTTACAAGAAAAACAGTTCCAGAAAAACGTGCCGACCTGAACAGACTGATACACGACGGCAGGCTTCATCAGTTTCCCGGAGCCTTCAATCCGCTGTGTGCCCGGCTGATAGAGCGCAAAGGTTTTGCTGGAGTTTACATATCCGGTGCGGCATTGTCGGCGGACCTGTGTTTACCCGACATAGGTCTGGCAACGCTCAGCGAGTTTGCAGACCGGGGACGTCAGATCGCCCGCGTCACCGATCTGCCGGCCATAATCGATATCGATACCGGATTCGGGGAGCCGATGAGCGCTGCCCGGACAATCAGGTTAATAGAGGAAGCCGGCATCTGCGGTTGCCATATCGAGGACCAGGTGATGCCCAAGCGCTGTGGCCATCTCGATGGCAAAGAGTTGGTCGATACGATGACCATGGTCCAGCGGGTAAGGGCGGCAGCAGACGCCAGACTTAGCAGCGATCTCTGCCTGATTGCCCGCACCGATGCCCGCGCCGTTGAAGGAATGGTCAAGGCGATCGAGCGGATGAAGGCCTATGTCGATGCCGGAGCGGATATGATATTTCCTGAGGCTCTGGAAAACGAGGGGGAATTCGAAGCCGTGCGCAGAGCCGTCGAGGTTCCGCTGCTGGCCAACATGACCGAGTTTGGAAAGAGCCGCCTGCTGAACAAGAAAGAGCTTGAGAACCTAGGTTTCAACGTTGTTATCTATCCGGTTACCACCCTGCGCCTGGCGATGGGTGAGGTCGATCGCGGCCTTGACGTCATTCTCAGGGATGGTGATCAAAACGCTATCCTTGACAGGATGCAGCACCGCAAGGATCTCTATGATCTGCTGCGCTATAAGGATTACCGCAGGTTTGATGCGGATCTGTTCAATTTCGAGGTTAATGATACGCCGCGGGCTTAAGCTTTAATGGCGGGGACCTAAAGGTCGAGCTTAATTGATAGCAGCGTTAGCGGTAATCTGTTCACCGTGGCGCAGGAAATGAACAGGGTGAGCGGAAGTGACTACGGGCCGGTACCGAATGAATTTTCTGAATCGCTGATGATGCAGTTAGTCACTGCCTGGTGACTTCCGTAATGTACAGCGGATCATCAGTCCCTGCAGAATTCAGGCAATTATAAATGCGGGGCTGCCTTCTACGAATCGCTTGCTCCGGTGGGTCTGAATCAGGAATGTTATCACGAAAAAGCATACTCACCCTGTTTCTTCATCTACGTCAGAATTTTTAACAGCGCGTCCACTCCTGCCTGGGCCACCTCTTCGTCCTGGTCCGGACTCCCGGAACTGCAGCCAATGCCGCCGACCGGTTGATCATTGATAAAGAGGGGGAGTCCACCTGCGAAAATCATGAAACGTCCCTGGATGGTTGAGTTGATTCCAAATGCCGGTTGACCTGGACCGCTGACCTCTCCGTAAGCGCGTGTAGATTTACGGGCCGCGCCTGCAGTGTAGGCCTTATCGATGGCGATGGTGATACTGGTTACCCGGGCGCTGTCCATTCGCTGAAAAAGAAGTAGGTTGCCGCCGTCGTCAACGATGGCAATGTCCATGTCAACACCAATTTCCCGGGCTTTCTTTTCTGCAGCGGCCATTATCGACTTGGCATCGTCCAGCGTAAGTCTCGGTACGGTAATCATAAGCGGCACCCCTTGATGAATAGTCTTTTACCCGTGCAGCAGGCAGAGATTCTTCTGGCACAATTGCTTAAATATATCCTGTTCTTACAAAAAAAGCTTTGCCTAACTGATGCCTCGCCGGGTTCCGGGAGTAATGCTGCTGACGGTTTCAGTGCTTTCCTTATATCGGTCAATTTTATATACCTTGAGACGTCGTTCGTTTCCTGGTATCTCATGCGGGTAATGTTAAATCCCGGATGCGATCGCGATCCAGGACAAAGGTTTTGATCTGATGGAGGGAGGCGTGCTTCGACCAGGCAATCGAATCATGCTCGCGCTGACGATAATGCTCTTTTTCGTTATGAGTAGCGCAGCCGGTGTGATCGATCATTCACAACTTGTCCAGGACGCTTATGGGGGTAACAGTGAGGCCCAGTATACCCTTGCCCATCTCCTTCTGAAAGGCAGAGGAGGCATGGAGATTGATGTGCGGTCTGCGACAGCCTGGTTGGAAAAAGCCGCGGGAAACGGGCACCGTGATGCCGCTTTCGATCTTGCCATGTTGTATCTGGAAGGTGAAAGTGTTGATAAAAATGATGCCCGGGCTCTTGCCTGGATTACCGCTGCCGCAGAGCTTGGGCAGACCGATGCGCAGTATTACCTTGGCCTGGCCTATCAAAAAAACAACCCGGAAATTGCCGTATTTTGGCTGGGAAAGGCCAAAGACGGCGGTCATGCCGATGCAGGGAAGGCGCTTGCTCTGTTGTGTCGGAGAGACGTCCTGTGCCGTTAGTCTTTAAGACCGGCTCCGGGTAATATGTCCTGTCCGGTGGGTATTTCCGGAAAGGGTGCGGTCGCATCCAGATGGATGGAATCGATCAGTGTTTGCGGGTTTTGTTCGAAATCTTTTTCTACTGAACTGTCGGAATCAAGTTTTTCGTCAAATGTTGTTATCAGGTTCTGATGACTCCAGCGCGTCAGATAGTAGGAGAACATTTCAGGAAGCCTGGTGTACACCGTTTCATTGGGCATTGGATCAACAAAGCTTGAGCCTTCCAAGCGTTTAACCGAAAGGGTCTGGGTCCGGTAGAAAGCCCCGAGAAACATCAATTCCGGCGGCAGCGATGCCTTCAGACCGATCTTGGTGAGAATGCGGATAAGGATACGAACGGACTTTGTAGCGGTTCTGGCAAATACGTAGGGAACGTATATTTTTTTAGGGCTTTTAAGTTGCAGATGGGACTTGATGTTGAGAATTAACGCTCCGAGTTCCACCGGATCACGGTCAACGAAGTTAAAGGTCTTACCACTGAATTCTTCACGATTGTCGAGCATGTGATGAATCAGGTAAGGAATCTTCCGCGAGTTTGAATATGAATGCAGGGTTCCTTTCTTGGTAAACAGCACTGGCATGGACTCATCTGCAATAGAGAAAAGAAGGCGGTGAAAACCCTGAATCTTATGGTCATGATTTCCATAAACAATGGAGAGGCGCAGGCATGAGTAGTCCAGTCCCTCATGTTCATGCATGTATTTGAGTGTCTTTTCTGCCATTAACTTGGATTTGGCATAATTGCTCAATCTGGCAGTAAGCGGCAGTTGATCCTCTTCGCTGATGTCTTTGCCTGGCGGCAGGGTCGCGGCTGAGCTGAAAAAGATATATGGAATTTTCAGGGCACATGCCGCTCGCCCGATATTGACTGCCCCGAGGTAGTTAACCTCGAAAGCAAGCTGGGAGTCGGAGTCGATATTGGTGATGGCGGAATTGATGACAAAATCCGGTTTGACCGTCATCAGGTAGGTACGGATATCGTTACAGTTATTAAGAGAAACCTTCTTGCTGTTGGGTGCGAGGATATCTACCAGGCCGGGACGCCGCTGCTTGAAATAGTTGAGGATGGTGCCGCCGATGAGACCGGATCCGCCAAACAATACGCCCAACCTTTTTTTTCTTTCCTTCGGGGTAGTTTCTGCCATGATCAGCTATTTATGTTGTTGTGTGATACACTGGACTCTAATTAAACACTATACTATGGGATAATTCAATGCATCGCTATTGGTTTGACAGGATAGGCGATTATATTCCCTGCCGATTGGCCGGGAGCCTCCCCGGATAGGACGTATCGACAATTATCAGGCGTGTTCTGAGGATGGAGGCGGGCATCGCTTACTGCAATGTATAAGACAGAGAGAGCCTTATGCAAAATGAGGATTTTTGCTTAAATTCAAGGCATGCGAAAAATTTTACCGATAGGCGCCCTGAAAGAAGTGCCCTTGGGGTGCATATAATTGATATTCCGAGGATAAGATTTTGAGCATAACGCGGAGTTTGGGTGAAAAGACCATTTTGCAATAGACTCAGAGAGACAGTTTAGGCCTGAGAAGGGCCGGAAGAAACCAGCGGAGACGAACTATGATTACCTATTTTTATTGGCTTTGTGTTGTATTGATACTAGCAGCAGTACTCTATGGACTTGGTGTTAAAGCGGACAAGTGGAGACCCGCACTGGTTACGGCCTTTATCCTGTTCCTTATCAGCTGGTCAGCCTACTATTTTTATTTTGAGCAGATTTTTGTTAAACGTTACGGCGGCGTCATGACCATCAGCGTACCGGATGGATCATTCCACCTTACCGCGACCTGGAAGGACGATAATCTGTGGGTCGAGAATTATGATCCGAAAACAAATACCTGTGTGTTCAATGAGTATTCAAAGGGCAACCTTTTGCAGGGAAAGGTAACGATAAAAAACTGTAATCCTCTTTTTAAGTCTTTGCCCGCTGAGACAGGGGCAATAAGAAAATAGCAGGCTGCCGAGGTTCCCGCAGATGATGCTTTCGGCATATGGCTGCGGGAACTGAGCGCAAAGCACTGAGCGATATGCATTTTACGTAAAAGATATTGATCGACAGCAGGAACGGTATACTTAGGTTTTTTATCAGAGGAAGATGTCCGGTTGTGGTACGTGCGGCTCACAATAAAAGCAATAATTTGGTTTGTTAAGCTTTTTCCGCCAGCAATTGGTTTCGGGGAGACGGGAAGGGGAAAACTCGCTACGGTAAAAAGCATTTTGTGTTGACCTGAACGTAAAGGTAAGGTATAAGGGCGGAAGAAACGATGATGGAGATAACGGCACGAAAAAGAAGTTGATTCTATGAAACGCTTTTCGAAGAGGTGGAATCATGGATTTTCTGTCATATCAGTCTATTCCGGCGATCCTGAAAGATAACGCTGTAAAATTCGCACAGCGGACAGCGATCAGTTATAAGAAGCAGGGCGCCTTCCTCTCTCTTACCTACCAGGAATTTTACGAGCGTGTTCTCCTTCTGGCCCGAGGACTGGCTAAAGCGGGAATAAAGACTGGCGATCGGGTAGCCATTTTCTCCGAGAACCGTCTTGGCTGGGCTATTTCCGATTTTGGTATCCAGAGTTCCGGCGCAGTGACCGTTCCCATCTATGCTACTAATACCGGCAAGCAGGCAGCGTACATCATCAATCACAGCGATGCCAGGACAGTCTTTGTTTCCACCAAGGCACAGTATGAAAAGCTGCTTGAAGTACGTGATGAGATTCCTGGCATAGAACTGGTCATATCATATGAGCGCTTCATGGGTGAGCGAAGTTTTCCCGTTTACACCCAGTATCAACTTTCGGAGGTTTCGACGCCGATAAGTGACGGGCAGAAGATGGCAATCGAGGAGCAGATCGCCCGGATCACCCAGGATGATATTCTTACCGTGATCTACACATCGGGAACAACCGGTGTCCCGAAGGGCGTCCTGCTTACCCAGAAGAATGTGCTGAGTAATGTTCAATACGGTCTTGAAAAGATTAACGCATTGGGGGGGCAGGAAACGTTTCTCAGTTTTCTGCCTCTGAGCCATATTCTCGAGCGGACAGGAGGGTATTATGCAGCCCTGCTAAGCGGACACCACATAGCCTTTGCCGAAGATGTCAAGAAAGTCCTGGAAAACATGGTGGAGATCAGGCCTACCTGGATGATCAGCGTACCGCGTCTGTTTGAGAAGATCTATTCCCGGATTTATGAATCCGCTCACCAGATGAGTCCTATTCGCAAGAGAATTTTTTACCAGGCCGTCAAGATCGGCCGGGCATATGCCCAAAAGAGGTTTGTCAGGCAGGAGCCGGCAGGCCTGCTCGGTTTGCAATACCGTTTTTTTGACCGGTTTGTATTTAAAAAGATCCGTGCACGTTTTGGCGGCAGATTGCAGGGTCTCATCTGCGGCGGTGCGCCGCTGGACAAAACCATCAATGAGTTTATGTGGGCTATCGGGATTCCCGTCTATAACGGCTATGGACTCACCGAGACCAGCCCGGTGGTTGCCTTGAGCACGCGCGGGGAAATCCGTTTCGACTCAGTTGGTAAAGCGGTTAAGAATACCGAGTTGAAACTGGCGGCGGATGGCGAACTGCTCGTTAAAGGGATGCAGGTCATGAAAGGCTATCTGAAGGATGATGAGGCGACTGAGCGTTCCTTTGAAAATGGCTGGTTCTTGACCGGTGATATTGCCCGAATCGACGAGGAAGGCTATGTCTACATTATTGATCGGAAAAAAGAAATCCTGGTAACATCCGGCGGCAAGAATATTGCCCCCCAGCCCATCGAAAATGAACTAAAGCTCGATAAGTATATATCCCAGGCCATTGTTTTCGGGGACCGCAAGCCCTACCTGGTAGCCCTGCTTACCCCGAATATCGAGCGTCTTCTTGCCTTGAGCCGGGAAGAGCACTTAGATTATCTGGATATCTATGGTCTGGTGAACAGCCGAGCTGTCCAGGAACGCTATGCCCAGCGTATTGACCTGTTGAACAAGGGGCTGCCGCCTTACAGTACCATCAAGTATTTTGCCGTGCTCCCCAAAGAGTTCACCATTGAGTCCGGGGAACTGACGCCGACCCTGAAGTTCAAAAGAAAAGAGATTTACAAAAAGCACAAAGAAATAATTGATGGCATGTACATGAGTAAGGAAAACGGTCTGGTATTTAAGTCCACATCCACGAATGGAGAAAAACCATGAGGCAGATAAATCGGGTTGCGGTGCTTGGCGCCGGAGTCATGGGAGCCACCATTGCTGCGCATCTGGCCAATGCCGGGCTGGAGGTCCTGATGCTCGACATCGTCCCCAGGGAACTCAGTGAGCGGGAAAAGAACAAGGGATTAACCCTGGCTGACCCACCGGTGCGAAACCGGATAGCCGGTGATGCTCTGCAGGGGCTGGCGAAGATGAAACCGTCGCCTTTTTATTTAAAAGAATACGCCCGCCAGATAGAAACGGGAAATCTTGAAGATGATCTTGCTGAACTGCGTTCTTGTGACTGGGTGATCGAGGTCGTGGTAGAGAGTATGGCAATTAAATGCGATCTCTTCAAAAAAATCATTCCTCACCTGAAACCCGGGGCCGTCCTGTCCACCAACACGAGCGGTCTCTCGGTAAACGAGATGGCTGAAGCACTGCCGGCCGAGGTCCGGAAAAACTTTCTGGCAACACATTTCTTCAATCCGCCGCGTTACATGCGCCTGATGGAGCTCGTCCCCTGTCGTGAGACTGATCCTGAAACGCTTAATACTATGGCGGATTTCATCAGCAGACAACTTGGAAAAGGTATCGTTTACGCCAAGGATACCGCCAATTTTATCGCCAATCGTATCGGGGTCTATGCCATTTATAAAACCATTCAGCACATGCGCGAAATGGGGATGAGCGTGGAAGAAGTCGATGTTATTGCCGGTCCCGCCACGGCCCGTCCGAAAAGCGCTGTTTTCAGGACAGCGGATCTTGTCGGTCTTGACACCCTGGCTCATGTCGGAACCAACTCCTATGATTCACTGCCGGAGGATGAAGAGCGGCAGGTGTTCAAGCTTCCGGATTTCATGGCAGCAATGCTTGAGCGTGGTCTGCTGGGAAATAAAAGCGGACAGGGCTTTTATAAAAAAGAGATGGTCGACGGCAAACGGAGGATCTTTTATTACGATTATGCGACGGGAGAGTACAAGCCGCTTGAAAAACCAAAATTTGCCTCGGTGGAAATGGTCAGGCAACTGGATGATCCGGGCCAGAAAATCAGAACCTTGGTTAACGGTGCCGACAAAGGGGCAGAGTATGCCTGGAAGAGTCTGCGGGATACGCTCATCTATGCCTTTAACCGGATCCCTGAAATCGCCGATGATATTGTCAATATCGATAATGCTATGAAATGGGGATTTAATTGGGAAATCGGTCCCTTTGAGATGTTCGATGCAATCGGCGTCAAATCAGTTTGTCAAACGGGCTGATGCCGACGGGGTGGCACTGCCCGAAGCACTGCGCGATGTTGAGACCTTTTATCGTTTCAACGATCAGGGGGGCAAGGAATACTATGATATTCTCACCAGCACCTATCTGCCGGTTATACTTCCGGCTGGTCAGCTGCATCTCGACATTCTCAAGCAAAGCAATAATGTTGTTGAGAAAAGTGCCAACAGTTCGCTGATTGATCTGGGCGATGGTGTTTATTGCCTGGAGTTCCATTCCAAGATGAATGCCATCAGCGGCGATATCCTGGCTATGACGCACAAGGCTATAGGGAGGGCGGAACGTGAGGGCATCGGGCTGGTTATCGGCAACCGCGGTGCGAATTTTTCTGTCGGGGCAAACCTGATGCTCCTTGCCGTAGCGCTTGCCGAAGGAGCCTGGGAGGACATCGATATGGTTCTGCGATCCTTCCAGAAGGCAACGATGGCAGTGAAGTATGCCAAAGTTCCGGTCGTGGCGGCACCGTTCAATATGACGCTTTGGCGGTGGCTGTGAGTTCTGTCTCCATGCCGACAGTATCAACGCTTCAGCTGAAACCTATATGGGACTGGTCGAGATCGGTGTGGGGCTCCTGCCCGGCGGCGGCGGCACCAAGGAAATGTGTTTGCGTGCGGTTCAGACGGCGCAACAGTATGAAACTGATGTCCAGCCGTTTATTTTCAAGAATTTCAGAGCAGATCGCGATGGCCCAGGTGTCTACTGGTGCCGCCGAGCTGTTTGGCATGGGTTATATGCGCGAAGGTGATAGCATCAGCATGGACCGTGACCGGCTGATCGCCGATGCCAAGCAGAAGGTGCTGGCGCAGGCGGTTAATTATCGCCCGAAACGTCCTCTGGGAAATATTCCGGCTCCGGGGCGCAATATCTCGGCGAGCATCAAGAGCCAGCTCTGGAACATGAAAATGGGTGATCAGATCACCGCCTATGAAGCGGAAATGGGTGGTGTGATTGCCGAGGTTATCTGCGGTGGCGACGTCAACCCGAATACGAGTATAAGCGAAGACTATCTGTTGCAGCTTGAGCGCGAGAATTTTTTGAAGCTCTGCGGAAACAGGAAAACGGCAGAGCGTATCAGGCATATGCTCAAAACCGGAAAACCACTGCGTAATTAGCAGACTAGAGCGTTTAAGCCAATGACTCACCAGAGAGGAACGATATGAAAACTGCCTATATTCTGGCAAGCTACCGGACTCCAGGCTGCCGGGCAAACAAGGGAAAATTCAAGGATGTTCGCCCGGACGACCTTGCGGCGGAGGCCATCAGGGGGCTGGTGGAACGCAGTGGCATCGAACCGGCCTCAATCGAGGATGTCTATCTGGGCTGTGCCTTCCCCGAGGCGGAGCAGGGTATGAATGTCGGGCGGATCGCGGCAATGAGGGCCGGGTTGCCGGTTGAGGTACCCGGGCAGACAATAAACCGCTTCTGCTCATCCGGCCTGCAGACTATCGCCACGGCAGCGGAGCGGGTAATGCTCGGACTTGCCGACTGTATCGTTGCCGGCGGGGTGGAGTCCATGTCCAGTGTGCCGCTGGGCGGCCTGAAATACAGTGCCAATCCGAGTCTGGTCGCGGACTGGCCTGAATCCTATTCCTCCATGGGCATAACGGCTGAACTGGTCGCGGAGCAGTACGGCATCGACAGGGAGGCCATGGACCGCTTTGCCGTTGAGAGCCATGCCCGTGCAGCCCGGGCGATCGAAAACGGAAATTTCGGCGACGAAATTATTCCTGTCACGGTTGAAACAACCGCACTGATAGACGGAAAAATAAAGCGAACCAGCGAATTGATCACCGTTGATGACGGTGTCCGTCCCGGCACAACGCTGGAAACCCTGGCAAGGCTGAGACCGGCATTCAAAAAAGGCGGGCCGGTCACTGCCGGTAATTCGTCACAGATGACTGATGGTGCAGCCGCAACGCTCGTGGTATCGGAAGATTACTTGAAGAAGATCGGCGCGGACCCGATCGCCCGTTTCATTGCATTCACCGTCAAGGGCATTGCCCCCGAGATCATGGGGGTCGGTCCGATAGCCGCAATTCCGGCTGTGCTGAAAATGGCGGGCATGAAGCTGGCCGATATTGATCTTATTGAGCTCAACGAGGCCTTTGCCGCCCAGGCACTTGCGGTTATCAGGGAACTAGAACTTGATACCGCTCTGGTCAATGTAAACGGCGGTGCAATCGCACTCGGTCACCCGCTGGGCTGTACCGGTGCCAAGCTGACCGCAACCCTGCTGCATGAGATGGGCCGGAGGCAACTGAAGTACGGCATGGTTTCCATGTGCATCGGCGGCGGTATGGGTGCTGCCGGGTTATTCGAACGATTATAAAAAGCTGGATACAGATCAAGGGTGAGAAATATGACTGAGACGATACTAAAAGGCGGTGAATTTTTGATTTGCGACACTTCATGCGAAGATGTTTTTACGCCCGAGGATTTCACTGATGAACAAAAACAGTTTGGTGAAACGACCGAGCTTTTTGTCATCAATGAAATCGTTCCTCATATTGATGAAATCGATAAACAGAATTTTGATCTGGTTGTCGAAGGCATGCAGAAATGCGGTGAGCTCGGTCTTTTAATGATGGACGCCCCGGAAGAGTATGGCGGTCTTGAACTGGACAAGGCTTCATCCATGCTTGTTGCCGAAAAGATATCCGCGGGAGGTTCATTCTCCGTGGCCTACGCGGCCCATACCGGAATAGGAACGCTGCCGCTGGTCTATTATGGAACAGCTGAGCAGAAGGATAAATATCTTGAGAAGATTATCTCCGGTCAGTGGTGTGCCGCCTACTGCCTGACGGAACCCGGTTCAGGCAGCGATGCCCTCGGGGCGCAGGCTTCAGCGGTTCTGTCCGAAGACGGGACTCACTATCTGTTGAATGGCACGAAACAATATATCACCAACGGCGGTTTTGCCCGTCTCTTTACCGTTTTTGCCAAGATAGACAAAGAGCATTTCACCGCCTTCCTGGTGGAAAAAGATTTTGACGGACTCACGGTTGGACCGGAAGAGAAGAAGATGGGAATAAAAGGATCTTCAACGACTCCGATTATTCTCGATAATTGCCGGGTTCCCGTGGGAAATGTGCTTGGAGAGATCGGCAAAGGCCACAAGATCGCTTTCAATGTCCTCAATGTCGGGCGATTCAAGCTCGGGGCTGCCGTTATGGGTGCCTCAAAGGTGGCCCTGGTGACCGGAATAAAATATGCCAACGAGCGTGTCCAGTTCAAACAGAAGATCAGCAGTTTTGGTGCCATAAAGGAGAAAATCGCCGATCTCACCGCAGACATCTATGCCTCCGAATCTCTTGTCTATCGCCTTGCCGGACTGCTTGATACCAAGCTGGCCACGATTGAAAAGGGTGTTGAGAATTATTACGCCGCGTACCAGAAGGGTATCGAGGAATATGCCGCCGAATGCGGCATATCCAAGGTGTTCTGCAGCGAGGTACTTGCCAGAACAGTCGACGAGGTGGTACAGATTCATGGCGGCTACGGGTATGTCAGTGATTACCCCGCCGAACGCTACTACCGTGATGAGCGGATCAACCGGATATTTGAAGGGACGAACGAGATAAACCGGCTGCTTATTCCGGGAATGATTCTGCGCAAGGCCATGAAGGGCGAACTGCCCCTGCAGGCCGAAGCCATGAAAGCCTTTGAAGCGCTGATGACGCCCAGTTTTGATGCTATAGATGACGCAATCGATTTTGCTGCTGAAAAGGCACTGCTGAAAAATCTCAAGACACTTTTCCTTATCCTCGCCGGCACCGGTGTCCAGAAGTTCATGGACAAGATCGCCGATGAGCAGGAAATTCTCATGACGGCAGCGGATATTGCCATCCAGATATTTGCGCTGGAGAGTACAGTGCTTCGCGCTGAAAAGACGCTGGCTTCCTTCAGTGCTCGCAAGCAGGAACTGCTCAAGGCCGCCGTCAGGGTATTTGCCTTCAGGGCCTCGGAAGAAGCGGGGACAGCGGCCAGGAAAGGGGCCTTTTATGTTGCAGAGGGTGACACGCTGACCATGATCCTGTCAGGCGTCAGGCGCTTTTCAAAGTTTGATGCGACTGGACTGCTGGCTGCAAAACGGTTACTTGCCGACGCTGCCAGTGAAGAGGAGAAATATCTCTTTAACTAGATATTTGTTATGTGATGCTGGACGATTACAAAAATGATGAGCGGTTGTGCAGGTTCCGCCGAACAACGGCTCCCCAACATCCGGTAATCCCCTGTCAATATACCGTTGATACTCCCTACATGGTTGGACCTGTTCACTATTACAGTACCGAGCGGGCGGGAGAACTGGTTCTGTTTGACACGGGTCCGCCCACCGACGTTGGCCGGCAACACCTTCGGCAACACCTTGATCTGGCCAAACTCAGGCATGTGATTGTCACCCATTGTCACGTCGATCATTTCGGCCAGGCGGCCTGGCTTGAGCAGGAGAGCGATGCGACCATATATCTGCCCCATCGCGACATCATGAAGGCGAAGAATCATGAGACGCGGATGACGAAACTGGCTGGTTTCTTTGTAGACATGGGCTTTGAAGAGCGTTTTCTTGAGCTGTTTCACGAATCATTTAACAGAGGGGATTCTCCTGCTTTTCCGAAGAACTATCTTGTTGCGGAAAGCGATATTCCTGCCCGGCTGGGGCTTGATGTGCTGAGTTGCCCGGGGCACTCGCAGAGTGATCTGGTATATAGTGCTGAAGGCTGGGCCGTCACCGGCGATACCCTTCTTCGCGGCATTTTTCAGTCACCGCTGCTTGATGTTGATTTCGAGACCGGCGGGCGGTTCAGTAATTATGAGGCTTATTGTTCAAGCATCGTCAAACTCGCCGGACTGCGGCAGATGGTCATATTGCCGGGACACCGCAAGAGGATCGAGAGCGTGGATGCAACCATCCTTTTTTATATACGTAAAACCCTGCGGCGGGTCCAGCAGCTTCGACCCCATATCGGTGATTTATCTGTCGCAGAAATCATTGCACAGGTATTCCCGACCATGACGGATCCTTTCCATATCTATCTGAAGTCATCCGAAATCATCTTTATGCAGGAGTTTCTTGAGTATCCGGAACTGCTTGGCACCGCACTCAAAGAGATAGGCCTTTTTGATGAGGTGGCCGAGGGGTATAACCAGGTTGTTTCCCGATGAAGCTCATAAATCTGCTGCCGGGATTATGCAGGCGGGCAAAAAAATCCGGTTTCTGGCTTGCCGTGCTGAATATTCTCCTGAGACGGGTTATTCCATTCAACCGGCCGCACGGTTTTCGTATCACTGAGATTGGTGATAATCATATCACAACGAGCGGACCCTGCAGGCGCGCCAACCATAATCATCTGCGGGGCATCCATGCCTGCGCCATTGCGACGGTGGCGGAGATTTCGGCCGGATTCCTGCTTCTCACCAAGCTTGACTCACAGCATTACCGGCTGATTATGTCGCGAATGGAGGTGGATTACCTCTATCAGGCAAAACAGCAGATCTTTTCCATCAGCAGTCTCGCTGCCGAGCGGATTGAAGCCGAGATCATTGCGCCTTTGCAGCTGCAGGATTCGGTCAGTATCGTGCTGGAGAGTCGGGTGAGTGATGTCTCGGGCAATGAAATTGCCGATGCCCGGACAACCTGGCAGATTAAGCGCTGGGAACGCGTGCAGACACGTGTTTGACGCGGAATAGCCGGGGGTTTTTCGATTTTTGCCAGGATTTACAGCAGCCACCGCTGCAGCAGATAGTAGACGAGCGGCAGAAAAATGGCCGGTATCAGATTCCCGACACGAATCGTTGTAACCTTCAGCATATTCAGGCCGAGAGCCATGATCAGCAGGCCGCCGACGGAGCTCATGTGGGTGATCGTCTCCGGTACCAGGTAGCTTTTCATAAAGACGGCCGTCAATGTAATCATTCCCTGGTAGAGAAAGACGGCAACGCTTGAAAACATGACCCCCAGCCCCATCGCCGAGGCGAAGATAATGGAGGTGACTCCGTCCAGCACCGATTTGGCAAACAGGGTCTGATGATTGCCGGTAAGTCCGCTTTCAAGCGATCCGACGATGGCCATCGATCCGACACAAAATACCAGACTGGCCGTAACAAAGCCGCGGGCAAAGGACCCGGTGTCGCTCGATTTCGAGACGACACGCTTCTCCAGTTGTCTGCCGATTGAGTCAAGCCGTTCTTCGATCTTGAGAAATTCACCGATCAGGGCGCCGATGATGATTGAGAAAATGACGAGCATGAGGTTGTCCGATCCGAGTGCGCTTTTTATGCCGATCAGAACCACGGACAGGCTCACGCCGCTCATGATGATCTCACGGTAATTCTCAGCAATTCCTTTTCTGAAAAGAAGACCGATCAGGCTTCCGCCTATGATGGCCAGTGCGTTGATAATGGTACCGAGCATGATCCTGTTTTGTTAATATTTGTCGTGGATTTTTGAGAAACGCAACAGCTATCTGCCGTAGCACCTGTTTCTGACCAGAGACTGTTATACCATTCAAGAACAATAATGAAATGATTATTGAAAAGGCGCTGTTTTTTTACCAGCGGACAGTTGTGCGGTGTGCGTCCCGCGGGTGAACCAATTGAGCAGCAGTATAGATTCTTTATTACCGCTCAGATTCTTGCGTCATCCCGGGAACTGTTTAACGTCTCAGTGAGTTTATGTCCCAATCCCCATGAGCGCCATACCATGTAACTCTATTTGACGGGAGAGCAATACAGATGAAAATCACCATCGGATTGTCCCAGATGAACACCGGGGCTGATAAAATTGCGAATCTGGCCGCCGCCAGGGCGGCTATCAGAGATCTTGCCGGCAGAGGTGCCGCTCTGATCATGCTGCCCGAGCATTTCAACTTTCTCGGACCGGGAAATCTCAAGCAGGAAAATGCAGAGTCAATAGAGGCCTCCCCAAGCCTTGATATGATACGGCGTGAAGCCAGGGAACTCAATGTCCATATTCATCTGGGCAGTTTCCTGGAGAAAGAGGGTGAGCATCTCTACAACACCGGCATGGTTGTCAATACAGAAGGCGACATCATTGCCAGGTACCGTAAACTGCACCTCTTTGATGTCGAGATACCGGGCGGTAGGAAATACCTGGAATCAAAAATTATTACACCGGGCAATGAGGTGGTTACGTTTCCCATTGGCGACATTGTCTTCGGCATGGCAACCTGTTACGATCTGCGTTTCCCTGAACTCTTTCGACGCCTGACTCACCTGGGAGCGCATGTGCTCCTGGTGCCGGCCGCTTATACCCTGCAGACCGGGCGGGACCACTGGGAGGTGCTGCTGCGTGCCCGGGCCATAGAAAATGTGTGCTGGGTGGCTGCCGCAGGTCAGTGGGGGGCCATTCCACCCGACCATCTCTGCTACGGACGGAGCATGGTCATTAATCCCTGGGGACTCATTATCGCCCAGGCGACCGATGGCGTAAGAACAATAACTGCCGAGCTGGATCTTGATATCCTGCAGGAAATTCGCCGGAGATTTCCGGTCCTGGAGCATGTACGCGGGGATATCTTTCCCCGTTAGACGAAAAGCGTCACCGCATAATACCAGAAAAAGGAAGAGGAAGGTGAATAACAGGGAAGGCGTCAGCAAATATCGCCTTGAATTTGTCCGGAAAGCATCTGTTGACCCGGGTCTGGTTGACGAACTGAACAGGTGGCGTCATATACATTATCGACTGCAGCTGATCGGGTGTTCAAAGGATCGCTATGATGGATATGGGTTTGGCAATATCAGCAGGCGCTTTTTATCCGGACCGAGCGGGAGTTTCATAATCTCAGGTACGCAGACGGGTGGCAAGCCGCTGCTGAGTGCGGAAGATTTTTCTCTTGTGACCTCCTGCAACCCGCAAAGTAACGCCATTGTTGCCGAAGGGATGGCAGAACCTTCATCGGAAGCCTTGACCCATGGTCAGATCTATCAGCTTGAACGGTCAATACAATGCGTTATCCATGCGCATTCACCTGACATCTGGCAGGCCAGTCGGAAGCTGAACCTTCCCCGGACGGGGGAAGGCGCTGCCTATGGCACGCCGCAGATGGCAGAAGCGGTTGAGAAGCTGTTTCGGGATAGCGATGTCTTAAAAAAAAGAATATTTGTGATGCAGGGCCATCGGGACGGCGTCGTCAGTTTCGGCAGCAGCATAATTGAAGCGAGCCGGGTGATGATATCGTCACTGGCTTCGTCTTTAGCGCTCTGAAGGTGCTTTTTCTCTTATCAGTAAATCAAGGGTACCTTGCAAAACACTCCTATTGCGCGGTCCAGCCGCAATCTATGGTCCAGCAGGCGCCGGTGACTGAACGCCCCTTATCTGAACAGAGATAAGCGCACAGATCGGCGATTTCTGCTGGCTCGATGATATTCTTAATGGCAGCCGGTTTAAGCATGATCTGCTCAACAACCGCTTCTTCGGGAATCCGGTGCACCCTGGCCTGGTCAGCGATCTGGTTTTCCACCAGGGGCGTTCGTACATAGGCCGGGCACAGGGCGTTTACGGTTATGCCGTGCGTACCTCCTTCAAGAGCGGCGGTACGAGTCAGCCCGATCAGGCCATGTTTGGCAGAGGTGTAGGCGACCTTGTTCGGCGAAGCGACCAAGGCATGAATTGAGGCGATATTAACGATTCTGCCCCAGCCCTGCTTTTTCATACCCGGCCAGGCATACTTGGTTAACAGAAAGGGTGCCGTCAGCATCAGACTGAGCATCGTATGCCAGCGCTCTTCCGGGAAATCTTCCAGGGGAGCCACATGCTGAAAACCTGCGTTATTTATCAGAATATCAACGCGATCATAGTGGCTGATTGCTTTGTCAACCAGTGCTCGACAGGATGCTTCCCGGGCAAGATCGACACCGACAAACAAGCCGTTATGCTCGCTTGCAACCTGAGCACCTGTTATCTCGTCTTTATCGGCAACGACAACATTATTTCCTTCCCGGCTCAGGGCCTCAACGATGGCCTTGC
The DNA here is from genome assembly GCA_963745765.1 of uncultured delta proteobacterium. Lineage (GTDB taxonomy): Bacteria > Desulfobacterota > Desulfobulbia > Desulfobulbales > Desulfocapsaceae > Ww85. The sequence continues at coordinate 167,429 of CAVUYQ010000025.1, forward strand.
CGATGCCGCTTGCGCCGCCGGTGATAATCGCACATTTTTTCATACTATTTTTTCATTGTAGAAAGGTTCAAAACCAGGTTGATCTCCTATCCCCTGAACCCCCCGGGAGCGATGCCGGCGAGCCGGGGCTGTCTTGCCTCTATAAAAGGTGTCAGGAGGTGGTGCCGTTTTGCAGGAAATCCATGATCCGGACGCGATAGGCGACAATATCGTTACGAAGGGACGAGAGGCTGGCCATTTTTTCATCGACCCGGGAGATGTGATGGTCGAGGATCTCTATAAGTTTGGGAGTAATGGTTGAAAAATTCTGATCATTTATATCAAATATTTCAGACAGTTCCTGTATCTCTTTCAACGAGATCCCCAGACCTTTCATCTTCAGGATGAACTTTAGTCTCAGGATGTCATTTTTGTTGTAATTCCTGGTACTGCCGTCAAGACGGCCATTTCTCCCCATCAGGCCTATTTCTTCATAATAACGAATGGTCCGGGTTGTGATATTGAGTTGTCTAGCCAGTTCGCCAATCTGTACCGATTTAGCGTCATCTTTTGTCATTCCATATTCCTGCTTTTTCCGACTGTTTCCCTTATTGTCCGCCCAATGCTATGCGCCCTGGCCGGATGAGGGTACAATGGTGCGGCTGTGGGACTGGATTAATCGCTGTTAAGCTGATTTTGATCATAACGCTTTACCTTTACGTAATATATGAAGAGTATTTAGCATGTGGGGAGATCTCATGTCAAACGAAAAAAGCTTTATGTCTACTAATTAATGGGCTTTATAGTTTGTGGTATAAATTCCCATTCTTTCCTGTTGACCTTAACGTAAACATTATTTATAACAGATGAAGTGAAGAGAGAATAACCTCTGCCAGGGCGGTTTCTGCAGTAAATTCAGGAGGGAGAGTCGAATGGAATTTACCCGGGAGATATACTGGAATGTTGGTCACGGCGCTTTGACCCTGGTGCCGATGTATATCCTTGTCCTTGTTTCATTTGCCTTGCTGGTCAGGGCTTTTCTGCAGCGTCGGGTCGTGTATCGCCAGGGCCGGTCCCTTGATCGTCTTGATAATATCGGGACGCGTATCACGGACATGGTAAAGAACGTGTTGCTGCAGAAGAAAGTGACCCGTGTTGTCTGGCCGGGGTTCTTTCATGCCCTTTTTTTCTGGTCATTCCTGCTGCTTTTTATCGGTACAACCCTGATTTTCATTCAAGTTGACTTCACTGATCTTCTCTTTAATTACGTATTCCTCAAGGGCACCTTCTACAAGATTTTTTCCATCACCCTCGATTATGCCGGCCTGGTGGCGATCATCATGCTTGCTGTGCTTTTCTACCGGCGTTATGTGATAAAGCCCGAAGGGCTGGAGACGAAAAGAGACGACGCCGTCATGCATGGACTGCTCTTTATCATTTTGATTACCGGTTTTGTGATTGAAGGTGCCCGTATGGCTGTGACCGAACTTGGCGGTCCTGTTGCTCCATGGTCCCCGGTCGGCCTCCTCGTCGCCAAAATGCTTGCCGGTCTCGGCGAGGAGGGACTCCGCAGCCTGCATAGGTACACCTGGTGGTTTCACCTGCTTCTGGTGATGGGCTTTATCATTCTGATCCCCATTACCAAGTTCCGCCACATCCTGACCACCAGCGCCAACTACCTTTTTGCGGATCGTGGCCCGAAGGGCAAACTGGTAAGCCTTGATCTTGAGGACGAGAGTGCTGAGAAATTCGGGGCATCCGTGGTAGCAGACCTGTACTGGAAAGATATCTTCGACGCAGATGCCTGTACGCTCTGCAAACGCTGCCAGGATCGCTGCCCTGCCTTCAACAGCGGCAAGCCGCTCTCGCCGATGAAACTGGTGAACCAGATTGGCGATGCTGCCTTCATTAATCCCGGTGCCGATCTGATCGAAGCTATTTCAAAGGATGTCCTGTGGTCCTGTACCACCTGCTTTGCCTGTCAGGAGATATGCCCGGCATCGATTGAACATGTAGGCAAGATTGTGGAGATGCGCCGCAGCATGGTGCTGATGGAAGGGGCGTTCCCCGGCGAGGAGGTGATGACCGCCATGGAACAGACCGAGGTCAACGGCAACCCGCTCGGCAGCGGCTATGCCTCTCGGGGCGATTGGGCCGAAGATCTCGGTATTGTAAAGCTCTCGGAGAGTCAGGACGTTGATATCCTCTATTTTGTCGGCTGCTACGCATCCTTTGATAAGAGAAATATCGCAGTAGCCAGAAGTTTTGTAAAGCTCTGCCAGGCTGCGGGTGTCACGGTGGGAATTTTAGGTAAAGAGGAGAAATGCTGCGGAGAGCCGATGCGCAAAATGGGCAATGAATACCTTTACCAAACCCTGGCGCTGGAGAATATTGAACTGATCAATGCTGCAGGAGTGAAGACCGTCGTTACCTCCTGTCCGCACTGCTTCAATACGCTGGAAAAAGACTATCGCGACCTCGGACTTGAGGCAGAGGTTCAGTCTTATACCGTATACCTTGAGCTGCTCATCTCCAGCGGAAAACTGAAGATTCGGCAGGATGATTTTTCCTGCACCTATCACGATTCCTGTTATCTCGGACGGCATAACGGAATCTATGAAGCGCCGCGCAGTCTGATTAGAGCAGCGGGGGGAGCAATTGTTGAAATGGAAAAAAGCCGCAGTGAGTCCTTCTGCTGCAGTGCCGGTGGCGGACGTATCATGGCAGAGGAGAAAATAGGCGAGCGCATTAATCTCAAGCGTGTACGCATGGCGGCTGAAACCGGTGCGCCGAATCTTCTGTCGAACTGTCCTTTCTGCCTGACCATGTTTGAAGACGGCGTCAAAGGAGCCGGTCTTGAGGACCAGCTCAAGCCTAAGGATATTGCCGAGATTCTTGCCGAGAGACTGGCGTGATTACCCTGTTAGGAGGAAAAATGATATGAAAATTCTGGTGTGTGTTAAGCAGGTTCCCGATATGGAATCGAGATTCAGGGTTGCACAGAGCGGCGTCTGGTATGATACCACAGATCTCGCCTGGCGCATGAATGAATACGATGAATATAGCGTTGAGCAGGCCGTCCGTTTAAAGGAAGAAGTCGGCGATGCGGATATCACTATTTTATCAATTGGTCCCGACAAGGTGAAAGAGGCCATCAAGAAGGGGTTGGCAATGGGCTGTGACCGGGGGGTTCATGTGGCGGATGACGAGGCCGGCAGGAAGGAACCCTTTGCGATTGCTTCGATTATCGCAGCGTTTGCCCGGGACAAGCAGTTCGATCTGATTTTTACCGGGATGCAGTCACAGGATCGGGGCAGCGCTCAGGTTGGTATACTGGTTGCCGAGATGCTTGATATGTCAGGTGTTTCCACGGTTATCGATTTTGTTTACAAAGATGGCCGTGTTGAACTCAAGCGTGAGCTTGAGGGAGGGGTGAGGGCAGGAATCGCGATACGGTTACCGGCCCTGATTACCTGCCAGCTGGGGCTGAACAAGCCCCGCTACCCGACGCTGCCAAACATCATGAAGGCCAAGAAGAAAGAGCTGCTCAGCATACCAGTTCAGGAGTTTGTTCTGCCTGAAGTGCGGCTGCAGACGGCAAAGATCTATTTTCCCGAGAAGAGAGGCGGCGGACTTGTCCTTGAAGGCGATCCGGCTGAACTGGCTGACAGACTGCTGCAGCTTCTGCGCGAGAAAACCACGGTTTTAAGCTAGGAGATAATCATGAAACTACTGCTTGTTGCAGAATATCGAAGGGGTCATGTGCTGGCCGGCATGAGTGAGTTGATCGGCTTTGCCCGCGAGACAGCGGCAGAGCATGTGATGTTTCTTGTTGGCTCCCCATCATCTCTGCCTCCTTATGATGGCAGGCTCTACCTGGCCGATGCCGCTACCTGCGGGGAATATAATCCGGCGGTGCACAAACAGCTCCTTCTCGGGGTGATTGAAAAGGAGAAGCCGGACATGGTGGTGTTCAGCCATTCAAGCTATGGCTGGGACCTTGCCCCGCGAATCGCTGTGGCGCTCGGCTGCGCCCAGGTCTCAGAGGTAGTGGCCTGGGACGGCGGTTCCCTCGTCGTACCGGTATGTAACGGAAAATTAAGACGAACCGTAGAGGTGAAAACAGCGGTTGCCGTCGTGACCCTGCAGGCCGGCGCCTTCGGCTTCACGGACCCGTTGTCGGGAACACCGGAGGTGGAAAAAATAGAAAGTGATACGGACGGGCAACTGGAATTTCTCGGTTATGAAGAGGCCGAGGCAGGCGGCGTCGATTTAAGCAAGGCGGAGGTCATTGTCAGCGCCGGTCGTGGTATTGGCAAACCGGAAAATATTGGGCTGATTGCGGCTCTGGCCCGGGCTCTTGGCGGTGAATATGGTGCCAGTCGGCCGGTGGTAGATGCCGAGTGGGCGGAGCATAATCGCCAGGTAGGGACGACAGGGCAGACGGTTGCTCCCAAACTGTATGTCGCCTGCGGTATATCCGGTGCTATTCAGCACCTTGCCGGGATGAAGAAATCGGAATTTGTCGTGGCTATAAACACCGATAAGGATGCGCCGATCGGTGATGTTGCAGATGTTCTCGTTGTTGCGGATCTGACGAAGTTTGTCCCGCTTCTCACTGAAAAATTAGAAAAACGCTGATGGAGACAGGTGGTGATCAACGATATTTTTACCTCTCTGCCGGAATGCTTTGTCAAAGGAACCATGGGTGAGCCGGCCAGTTACTATTTCTCTCTCGGGCCGTTCAAGAAAACCGTACGTCTTTCAGGGCAGGAGTGTCTTGTCGAGGAAGGACGTACGGTTGAGAACGCCGATTGTGTCTGCAAGACAAGCCCGGAATTTTTTATGAGAATCTGGTCGGAGGGCTATCGTCCCGGTGTGGCTGACTTCTTGTCAGGTACTATCAAGTCAAATAATCCCGGTGCGCTCCAGACCTTTCTCCGGGCCTTTGGTAAAGAAACGTGAGGAGCTGCTTGCCGATGACATCGTTTTCTTCCAGAGAGATTGATGAATGAACGATTCCCGGAGATATCTGACAGAGATAAAAGTACGCGGATATCACGCGGATTTTTATGGTCATGTAAACAATGCCCGGTACCTGGAGTTTCTTGAGGAGGACCGCTGGGCCTGTTTCGAGTCCCGAATCGACCTGCAGAAGTGGGCGGCCCAGGGTTTGATACTCCTGGTGGTCAATATCAACATCAATTATCGAAAAGCCGTGGGTGTAGGAGAAATACTGCAGGTTTCAACCTCTCTCGATAAGGTGGGCTACAAGAGTGCTGTTCTGCAGCAGGAAATTGTTCTGAAAACGAGCAAAGAACCCGTTGCCGATGCCCTTGTCACCTTCGTTATCATGGACGGCAGTAAAAAAGCGGTCGTTATGGAAAATGAGATTCTCCGGGACATCCTTAAACTTGAAAGAGCGGAGACAACCAAAGGAAACTGAGCGGGTTCACTTGGGAGAATTCTAATACTCGACATTGTTGTCATTTCATTTGCTCACCCGGTTTCTGATTAGGGTTGACTTCTCGTCTCGTTCTGGATTAATTACCGGGGATAAGATGAGGTCGGAAGGGTTTGTTTTTATTATTTACTTGAACTTTCAGGATATGCCATGAGAATGGTTAATTCGGCATGTCTGAAGTTGATGTCCGGGAGAGGAGCCTGTCGTTCCGTTGCGGCAGGTTGACAAGTAATTTCAGATTGGGGGAGAAACGCATGAAAAAGGTTATTTCTGTACTGGCCCTGGCGTCGGTTTTTGCCGCCGGTTCAGCATTTGCTTCAGGTTATCGTATTCCTGAGCAATCTTCGGACTCCGTAGCAAAGGCGGGTGCTCATATCGCCTCTGCAAGGGGTGCCGATTCGTCTTATTACAATCCTGCCAACATGTCCTGGGCGGATGATGCCTGGCTGACAGAGATCGATCTGAACTATATCCACTTGACCACCATTGATTATACCGATTCACGTACCTCGACTATGAACGGGTCTTCCGAAACCGAGAATTTCATACTGCCGACCTTTTTTCTCGTTTCGCCGAATTACAATGACTTCAGGTTTGGTTTCTCGGTAACGGTTCCCTACGGTCTTGCCAAGCGCTGGAATCAACCGTTCCCGGCGTTGACTGCCAAGAAGTTCGAGCTGCAGGTATGGGATCTTAATCCGTCTGTCTCCTATGAGATTAACAAGTATCTCTCAATTGCCGGCGGTGTGCGTCTTCTGCTTTCCACGGCAACGGCCCGTAATGGCGGGACAAATCCGACAACGGGTGTCACCCATGACATGAATCTTGGCGGGCGACTGGGCAACTGACTGGGGCTACAATCTGGCTCTTGCCGTCAAGCCCAATGAGCAGTCAAATATCTCGGTCACCTATCGCTCAAACGTTGATTTATCGTTGAGCGGGGATGCTGATATTGCTGCCACCTACCCGATGCCGTGGCAGGTCAGCACTACCGGTGATGTCTCACTGCCGGCTCCAGCGGTGCTCACCGTGGCCGGTGCCTATACCTGGGACAAGCTGACGGTTGAACTGGCCTGGGATCGTACCTTCTGGGGTGAATATGAATCCCTTGATTTTCAGTTTGGCAACCCCATAGCTGAAGCCGCATTTGGTACCCCCATCCCGAAAAACTGGGATGACACCAATGCCTTCCGTATCGGTGTCGAGTATGTGTTCTGTGACTATTTCATCGGTATGGCCGGATTCGCCATAGACAAGAATCCGGTACCGGAACAGACGCTCGGTTTCGAACTGCCTGATTCGGATGCCTATCTCTACTCCATCGGCGGGCGTTATATCATCAACGAGAAAATGGAACTTGGCCTCGGTGTTCTCTATGACTACAAGGAATCACGTTCCGTGAACAGCAATAACGGCGGGATAAACGGAGAGTTTGAGAATGCCTCGGCTCTTTTCGTTTCTGCCGGGCTGAAGTATAAGTTCTAGGCAGTACGCAAGAGACAAGCCTTTCCGGTCCAGGACCGGAAAGGCTTGTCCGTGTCAGGGGATAGCTCTTACAACGCCCGCATGTATTCGGGTTTCAGGCTGATTTTGCCGTTGAGCGCAGCATCGATACGTTCCAGGGCAGCCTCTTTGTCTTCCGGCAGAATCCAGTTTCACCTTTCCCGATCATCATAAAGCCGGGTACCCGGTGTGAGCATCAGGCTCAAGGCGCCGATATACTCGGGATCGTTGGCGGAAAAGACCCTGCCTGTTTCCCTGGCATGGATGCAGGAGCGCTTAACCTGCGCGATACCGAGAATAACGGTGATGGAGAGTTTGATGCCGGCCGAGCGGATTTTCTTGCCCATTGTTATTCTCTTCACCTTCGTAGTGCATGTGCTCTTTTCTGGATCATGTTGGTAACAATGACTTCGGGTACCTTGAATAATTGTCTTTTCGTCCGATCTCTTCGTTACTCTCGAAATCTGATCCTCGGAAATAAGCGAGCTTAGCAAGATCAACCGGGCTCTTGTTGCCAATGAGCGGATAATAGCAACACAAGCCAACAGGTCATATATGACCACTGGTTACATATGACCGTCATGATTCAGCTACCAGGTCCGCTCATCTTAATCCAGCCATAGCAAATTATCCTGTAAACACGAAGCAATACACGAGAGTGTCATTAATGTAAAATCGTGGCACAGAGTTTGCTATATTAAAGTTGAAAGAGAATAGCGCAAACTTTCACACCGGGTATCTCGCCGGCTGACGCGGGACATAAAGGTCAGTCTATTAGTGCATAAGTCAGTCAGGTATGATTAAGCCGTTAAAAACAGTCTTGCTGTTAAATGAACGGGCAGCTCCAATTAGCTTGGGCTCGGCCGTCACACTTCCAGGAGAATGAAAAATGTCCATAGGTACTATCTTACTCATCGTTCTGATACTGGCGCTTGTGGGATTGATTCCGGCCTGGCCGCATAGCCGATCATGGGGGTATGCACCCAGCGGCGGAGTCGGTCTGATCGTCTTAATCCTTGTGATTATGCTTTTAACGGGCAGAATCTGACCCACTAAAAAAACGGGGTTTAACGCCATGGCGTCTTAGACAGGAAAGTATAGTCTCCATGCTGATGGGTTGGTCCACTCAGACCAGTGTCCATCCCTCAACAATACACTGAGTATAAAAATAACATCAAGGAGCGTATCCAACATGGCAAGCACGCAAGATAACACCCAAAAAATGAGTGAAGAAATGCAGCACATCATTGACCACGCCCGAGCACTGGTGGATGCCACATCCGGAGAGCTGGACGATCGGATCAAAACAGCCAGGGACGCACTGAAAGAACGCCTGGATTCGACCAAGAGCGAATACTGCGAACTTGAAAAGCAGTTCCTGGGCAAAGTTATGGTCGCCGATGAGTTCATTCATGTAAAACCATACTATGCCATCGGCGGGACATTCATCGGTGGCCTGCTGCTTGGCTGGTTAATGTCAAGGAAATAGCATGACCAGACTGCCGCTGATCATCTCGAGGTTTACCGGGACTGCCGGTCGCTTTAGTGGCTTAGCCGGCCAAATTCTTGAAGATCGCCTGGAACTGCTGGCTCTTGAGCTGCGAGAAGCCAAGATACGTCTGGTCCAGGCATGGCTTCTGGCCTGTCTGGGGGTGGTCTTTTCCATGGTTGGCCTGCTGTTGCTGGTTCTGGCCGGGGTGTACATCTTACCTGCCGAATGGAAAATTTACGGACTTGTCGCCGCGGCGGCTGCCAGCCTGCTGGCAGGAGTGGTCCTCTTCATTGCCCTCAGCCGACACCTGGGGCAAAAGCCGCTGGCCTTTGACCAGAGCCTCGCAGAACTGAAAAAGGACATGACATGTTTCTCAATCAAGAACTGAAAAAGATCCAGGAGGCCAAGAACCGCCTGGCCATATGTTGTGACCTGCGTCGTCAACTGGTTCATTTCGAAGTCCATAGCATCTGGAGCGGCATGTTCAATACAGCTTCAAATCTTGCCCTGGGACTGAGCGTCATCGAGCAGATTCTCGGGTTACTGCGCGAGCGCAAGGACAATCGTCACTAGTGTCGGATCGGCCAACTGCCGGTAGGATTGAGAAAACAGTTCACGACAAGGGAGGCGCCGAAAATTTTCACGGTTTTCACAATTAGACTTTTACAAGATCTTCAATGGAAGGCTTCATGCCAAACAAACCCACAGCAGAACAAAAACCATATTCGATTTCGTTCTATATAATACTGGGTGCGGCACTCCTTGCCTTCATCCGGACATTCTCACTCCTCTCTCCCATTTTGTTGTCTCTTCTGCTTGTGCTGTTGATTTCTCTCGCAGTCAATCCGGTGATCACCTGGATGAGGGCCAAAAAAGGCGGGAGAAAAATACCGACGGGACTGCTCGCGCTTGGATCGATTGTTATTATCGGTTTAACATGCTGGGCCTTCTTCGGTCCGATGAAAGCCTCGATGTTTACCATCTCGAAGACCTTGCCGGTATACTGGGAGCGTCTCCAGAAACCCCTGATTAAAATTGAGCAGCAATCGGTAATTTTCGAGGAGAAACTCCAGGCGGAAGTCAGCACTGAAATTGCTGCGGACAATTCCGTGCTGGGAGTTCCGAAGGTCTTATCACCAAAGAAAAAACCGACTCCCCCATCTCCACCGGCTTCTCCCAAAGAGGCGGAAACGCTTCGCGCCAGTTTGAGCAAGATGATTAAGGATGCACTCGGCAGCTTCACGGCAGTGGCATTCAACGGTGCGCAGATACTGGTCGTTCTGGTAACGGTCTTTTTCGGGGTGATCTTTATGCTTATGAATCCCCGCCCGGTCTTTGCGGCGATACTTGCCCTCTTCCCTGCGCGCCACCACGATCAGGTGGTGACTATCCTGCAGCGTATTGGAAAATTTGTCCCCATGTGGGCCGGCGCGACACTGCTGGGGATGGTGACCATCGGTATGCTGGTTTTCATACTGATGTGGCCAATTTTTGGTTTCATGGACGCGCTGGTCCTGGGGCTGATCGCCTGTGTTCTGGAAGCGATTCCCTTTCTGGGTCCGATACTCAGTGCCGTACCGGCGCTTTTACTGGCTGTCGGCAAAGGCGGGCTGACTCCGCTGTGGGTCGTGCTTGTCTATATTGCGGTACAAGCCTTCGAGAACAATGTGATCATGCCTTACATTATGGCGCGGCGCCTGAAATTACACCCGTTGGCGGTAGTCTTTTCCATGCTCCTCAGTATCGCTGCTTTCGGCGTACTGGGGGTTTTAATCGCCGCACCCATGGTTGCCGTTGTGACTATCCTGCACGACGAGCTTTATCGAAAGCGCTTTCTTCCCACGACAACGGACGCCGAACTGGATCACCTGGCAGGAATCGCTTTGCACGAAAAACCGGCCTTGAACAAATGCCCCCTGGCAACAAACGGGATACCTCTCCAGCAAGGCGAAAAGCTGTAAAATCGTCAACCAGAGCGTAGGAATAAAATTCTCTTTATTCAAATGAAATGAGCGGAAAATAGCCTCACCCTGACCGTTCACCTGTTAAACAGTTCAAATGTAAATAAGGAGGAAAGAAAAATTATGCTGATCAAATTATCCACCGATAAAACCTTGAGTGAAGTCGCGGCTGCCTTAGAGATTGCCGTCCCGGCTAATCATTTCGGCATCATGCAGGTCCACAATCTCCAGGAGACCATGACCAAAAAAGGAGTAGAGTTTTCCCGCGAATGCCAGATCTTTGAGGTCTGTCAGCCGCAACAGGCGAAAAAGGTTCTCGAGCAGAACATGAGCATCTCCACCGCCCTGCCCTGTCGGATCTCCCTCTACCGGGAGGATGGCAAAACCATTCTCGCTACCTTGAAGCCAACCACCCTCCTGGCAATGTTCAACTCGCCGCAACTGGCCGGAGCAGCACAGGAAGTCGAGGACACGATAGTAAAAATCATGCAGGAAGCGATATCGGCTTGAGCGGTTGCCAAGAGGAAACTTACATGAGAACAACCACCCTGCCCGCTATTACCTTTATTACTCCGGGGATTGGGCTCGTCGACTAGCAAGCGATTTCGCATACCGGCAAAGAAAATATTCTCGATAGTGAGTCCTTGACCGTAACTGCCGAGAAAACCGGAATAATCACGCCGCCATCGATTATTGGCGCTGTCTTACCGGTAGGGTGGCCTGCAGAGGGTGTCCATTGTGGTGCAGCCGGCAAACGCCGGCAATCCGACAACGCCTGACACGTTTATGGAAATAACCGGGGAAGGGGAAGCCTTTCCAACAGTCGACCTGTTTCAGCCACTCATCGCCGACCCAAAGCAGCCGCAGTTCTATGTCAGTAGCAACCGTTTCAAATCCCTGGGCTTGCGCTTCACCATGGCCTCTGCCTGCTTTGGCGTGACCTTCGGGGTTATACAGGTTCTTTGCCGGCAAGGAGGGTGACGGCCTGCAATTCAGTCTCGAAGCTGGACCTCTGGATAACCGATTTATTTGGAGCACAACACCAGGAGAAATATTATGATGAATTATACCAGCGGATGGATGGAGGCATGGGTGGAGCCAACTGGATCTGGCCCGCAATCAGAATATTGGTGGTACAGCTGGTCATACTGATAAACAAGGTCTCCAGGAAAAAATAGTCTCACCTTGACAGGTCGCCTTTTTGACTGGTCAAATTCAAATAAGAAAAGAAGAATTATGCTGATCAAATTATCCGCCGGCAAAACCGCGAGTGAAGGCGCGGCTGCCTTATAGCTTGCTGTTCCAGTTAATCATTTCGGCACCATGCAGGTTCACAATCTCCAGGAGACCATGACCAAAAAAGGAGTGGAATTCATCCGCGAATGCCAGATCTTCGAGGTCTGCCAGCCGCAACAGGCGGCCTGTTTCAGCCGCTTATCGCCGACCCAATATCACCTTTGTAGTGCATGAGTTCTCCTGCGGATCATTTTGGCAACAATGCTGTTCGCCTGGTAAAAAGGAAAGTAAGACGGCTCAACAACGAGGAGCAGCATGCCCCGGCGCATGACTCGCTGCAGGGAGAAAAGGTAAACAGAACGCTCTTACTGTCAAAAATTAGCTGACAAAAACACCTTGTCTGGTATTGCTCATGGGTATGGATCATCCGTTATTTCCAAATCTGTTTAAACCGCTCGACCTTGGTTTTACCCGTCTGAAGAATCGTGTGCTGATGGGATCGATGCACACCGGGCTGGAAGAGGAGCGGGGTGGTTTTGCGCGTATGGCACGCTACTTTGGCGAACGGGCAAAGGGCGGCGTCGGCCTCATCGTAACCGGTGGCGTGGCTCCAAACCGGACGGGCTGGATTGCTCCCTTTTCCATGCGGCTGGCCCGATCGTCCCAGATCAGAAAGCACCGGCTGATTACCGATGCCGTGCATGAAGAAGATGGGAAAATCTGTCTGCAGATCCTCCATTCGGGAAGATACGGCTACCATCCATTCTGTGTCGCACCTTCGCCCATCAAGGCGCCGATCAACCGCTTCAGGCCCAGGGGCCTGTCGATTCGCGGTATCAAAACAACGATCAGTGATTTTGCCAGATGTGCACAACTTGCCCGGCAAGCGGGTTATGATGGCGTTGAAATCATGGGATCGGAGGGTTATCTGATCAACCAGTTTATTGTCCGTAAAACCAACCATCGCAGCGATGAGTGGGGAGGCAGTTTTGCAAACCGGATTCGTTTTCCCCTGGAAATTATCCGGGAAATAAGGGAACGGGTCGGGACCGAATTCATTCTCATTTATCGGCTGTCAATGCTTGATCTGGTGAAAGACGGCAGTTCCTGGGACGAGGTTGTCGAACTGGCCAGGCAGATAGAGCGGGCGGGCGCGACTATTATCAACACCGGCATAGGCTGGCACGAGGCGCGCATTCCGACCATTGCAACAATGGTACCCCGGGCCGGTTTTGCCTGGGTGACCAGACGTATGAAAGGCGAGGTTTCTCTACCGCTTGTCACCACGAATCGCATCAATGTGCCGGAGGTCGCCGAACAACTCCTTGCCGACGGCAGTGCTGATATGATCAGCATGGCCCGGCCGTTTCTGGCTGATCCGTTCTGGGTGCAGAAGGCCTGGGAGGGCAGACAGGATGAAATAAATACCTGCATTGCCTGCAATCAGGCCTGTCTCGACAATATTTTTTCCGGCAAGACCGCAACGTGTCTGGTTAATCCCCGGGCCTGCCGGGAAACGCTTGCCCCGTTCAAGGCGGTGCTGCAGTCAAAGCGCGTGGCAGTTATCGGTGCCGGTCCCGCGGGTCTGGCCTGTGCCGCTGCGGCCGCCGCACGAGGTCATCGGGTTACGCTGTTTGAGGCCGCGGATAAGGTCGGCGGCCAGTTTCTGCTTGCCAGAAATATCCCCGGGAAAAAAGAATTTGATGAGACCCTGCGATACTTTACCCGTCAACTCGAATTGCACCGGGTGACGCTGAAAATGAATTGCCGCGCAGGGGTCCGGAATCTGCGGGAATTTGATGAAATCGTGGTCTCCACCGGGGTCAGGCCCCGCAGAATATCTATTGACGGGGGTGATAATGAGCTCGTTCTGTCGTACGACGAGGTAATCTCCGGGAAGAAAACGGCAGGGGAACGGGTTGCCATCATTGGTGCCGGCGGTATCGGTTTTGATATGGCCGCCTATCTTCTGCATGATTGTCCGGGTGAAAATCAGGTCGAAGAGTTTATGGAAGCCTGGGGTGTTGATATCTCTTACCAGTTACCCGGAGGCATAAAGCCGGTAGAAAAACAGCGGCCCGTGCGTGAGATACACCTCCTGCAGCGTAGATCGGGAAAACCGGGCGCCGGACTGGGTAAAACAACGGGCTGGATTCATCGATCCGAGTTAAAAAGAAACGGGGTTACTTTCTGGAGCGGTGTTGAATACCTTGGTATCAGCGATGCTGGACTCACTATCCGTCATAGTGGAGCAACCCGGCTGCTCGCGGTTGATACGGTGATTATCTGCGCCGGCCAGGAATCTGAGCGAAGGCTTAGTGACGCACTTGGAAAGGAAGGAATTGCCTGCCACATTATCGGGGGTGCGCTGCTCGCGGCAGAACTTGATGCACAGCGGGCAATTTTTCAGGGTGTTGAACTGGCTGACCGGTTGTAACCCGTTTAAAGTGAAAGGTTGCGCTGAATCCTGACAATAAAATGAATTTATTTTAGTTGTATTCTCTAACATTATGATATTGTTTATTAAATATTCTAATGGGCGAGGGTGAAACAATTTATCGAATTTGTTGAAGTGATATGTAAGTATTACTGCGTTCTTTCCCTTGGTCAGGTTGTTATACCAAAAAGAAGTAGTAAGACAGTCAATGCAGGTTCGCTGGGTAGTTGGTCAGGCCAGATTCGAGTGGATAAATGTAAGAATTCTTTTTAAAAATCAGCCTTTCTGTTTTAAAAATTCGCCTGAATTGAGTACAGTGTGCAGGATTGAGTCAAGAATTGCGGCTGCTGTTCTTCTATTTGTTTTTTGGAGCTCGAATGAGTCAGTGCCAGGTTACATTTCTGCCTTTTAACAGAACCGTTGCGGTATCTGCAGGGGACAGTCTTATCCGGGCGGCGCTGCAGGCCGGCGTGCATATCAATGCTTCCTGCGGCGGTGCAGGGGTTTGTGGCAAATGCCGGGTTCAGATTGAGCAGGGAACCGTTGAAGAAGTGGTGTCCGAGCGACTCAGTGAAGAAGACATCAAAAATGGTTATCACCTCGCCTGCCTCTCGCATGTCAAAGAAGATGTTATTGTTCGTGTTCCCGTTGAGTCGGCCATGGACAGTTCTCTCTTCGATAAACACTTCGCACCGCGCCGCACTGCCACCATCAGGCAGATGGATTTTGACAGCCTCAAGGAGAAGGGCCTCTTTATTGCGCCTGTTGAAAAAGCGTATCTCAAGCTACCTCCTCCTGATTCCCAGAACAATATGCCGGACGTCACCAGGCTCGTTGAATACCTGAGACTCCAGGCTGATGAACATAAGCTCGAACTGACCCTGCCGGTTATCACGAAATTGCCTCCTATCCTGCGTGAACAAGATTTTGAGGTAACGGTTACCCTTGTCCGTCCGGTACGCGATGACGGAAAAACATTGGTTACCAATGTTCAGGCGGGTGATACCACCGCAGCAAACTACGCTATTGCCCTCGATATCGGCACGACGACGATTTATGCGCAACTCATTGATCTCACAAGCGGAGCGTGCCTCGGAGAGGCCGGTGATTTCAATGCCCAGATCAGTTACGGCGAAGATGTTATCAGCCGGATAATCTATGCTGAGAAACCGGACGGGCTGAAGAAACTGCAGGAAACAGTCATTGGTACGATTAACAAGGTCCTGGCGGAGATTATTAAGCAGGCCCAGGTTGGCAGGGAGAATATCTCTACCATTACCATCGCCGGCAATACCACTATGACCCAACTGCTGCTCGGCATTGATCCTCGTTACCTGCGCCGGGCGCCTTATGTCCCCGCTTCAGCGCTCTATCCTCCTTTCAGGGCGGTGACTATCGGCATCGATCTTGAAGAGCATGTTATTGCACTTCTCTATCCGGCAATCTCAAGTTACGTGGGTGGAGACATTGTTGCCGGTATTATGGGAACCGGCCTCTATCGTGAAGAGGAACTGACACTTTTTCTCGATATCGGCACCAACGCGGAAATCGTTATCGGTAACAAGGACTGGATGGCCTGCACGGCCTGCTCCGCCGGGCCTGCCTTCGAAGGCGGCGGTATCGAGTTCGGTATGCGGGCGGCGAAAGGCGCTATCGAGGATTTCTCACTTGATCCGATCACCTGTGAGCCTATGCTCGCCACCATCGGCAATGTTCGGCCGAAGGGGATTTGCGGGTCCGGCCTGATCATCATGGCGGCCGTCATGTTTGAGACAGGAGTCCTGAATAACCGGGGGAAATTTAACCGCGAACTCGGTACAAAGCGTATCAGGGAGACAAACGGTATCTGGGAATATGTCCTGGTCTGGAAAGATGAGACGCAGGTCGGTCGTGATATTACCCTTTCAGAGATCGACATCGACAATTTGATCAGGGCCAAGGGTGCTGTCTACAGCGGTTGTATGACGTTGATCGAGGAAGTCGGATTGAGCATGGATATGGTTGATCGGATCATCCTGGCCGGTGGCTTTGGCAGCTATATTGATCTGGAAAAGGCCATGACCATCGGCCTCCTGCCGGAGATAGACCCGGAGCGGGTTATCTTTATCGGTAACGGTTCGCTGATGGGGGCACGGATGAGTTCACTGACCAACCGGATACGGAAGGATGTGGTTGAGGTTACCAAAAAGATGACCAATTTTGAACTATCCGAAACACCTTCGTACATGGATCATTATGTGGCAGCCATGTTTTTTCCCCATACCGAGATAGAGAAGTTTCCCCGGGTCAAGGAACGTGTTGCAGGCTGGCAAAAATTAAAGGCCGGGAAGTGACTGATCCTGGTTTGAAATAATGCGTACAGTGCGGTAATAGGAGAAGTTAATTGGTTTGAAAAGACAGTTTACGGTTTTTAAACATTTGATCATTGGTTGAGCGGGAAAACGGGGAAAGCAGGTATGCCGGCTGCATGGTGCATAGGCCTGGATGGTCCCTGTGAGGCAGTGCACTCTCGCCCGAGATTAAATTCCAATTTCAAGGAGGTTAACGTGGCATTTGCAATTAACAAGGAGTCCTATACCGGTGGTGTGAAGGAAATTTCCATTGGTAAGGGAGCGTCGGCCTTAAAAGTGGGTGGAGAAACATGTTACCCCTTCTACACATTCGAAGGCGACATGCCAAACAAGCCGGTGATTGCCATGGAGATCTGGGACATTGAACCCGGGGACTGGCCGGCGGCAGCAGTTGCCCCCTTCAAGGATGTCCTTGCGGATCCGGCGGCCTGGGCAAAAAAATGTGTGGAGGAGTACGGTGCGGATGCAATCGTCATCCAGCTCAAGAGCATTGATCCCAACGATAAGAACGCCAGCCCCCAATCTGCGGCCGAAACGGTGAAGAAGGTACTCGCTGCAATCGATGTCCCGCTCATCGTCTGGGGGTGTGCGAATCCTGCCAAGGATGAAGAAGTCTTCAAGGTTGTCTGTGAGTTCTGCCAGGATGAAAATCTTCTGATCGGACCGGTTGAGGAGAAAAATTACAAGGGCATTGCCGCTGCGGCCATGGGCTATAAGCATTCGCTCATTTCCTCTTCACCAATCGATGTTAACCTGGCAAAACAGATCAACATTCTACTTGAGAATTTCGGCATGCCGATGGAGCGGGTTATTGTCGATCCGACCACCGGCGGTCTCGGTTACGGTATGGAGTACTCTTATTCCGTTATGGAGCGCCTGTCGATGGCTGCCCTGAGCCAGGGAGATGACAAGCTTCAGTACCCGATGATCAACAACCTCGGCAATGAAGTCTGGAAATGCAAAGAAGCCAAACTAAAGGTCGAGGAGGCACCGCTGCTGGGTGATCCGGAAAAACGCGGCATACTGATGGAAGCCGTCGGAGCTGTTACTTATCTTCTCAGCGGATCCAACATACTCATCATGCGTCATCCTGAATCAATCAGGCTGGTCAAGGAATACATCGGCGCAATGAGTGACGGCACGTCACTTGCCGATTCCGCACCGATCCAGAAACGTCTCGATGATGTGGCAATAGACTTTGCCGCCCTGGCACCAGTTCCTGATCTTACCATCGTTGAAGATAAAAAAGCAGCACCTGCCAAAAAGGCTGTCCCGGCTGCCAAGAAGGAAGCTGCGGCCGCACCTGCTGCCGAAAAACCGAAGGCTGCGGCTAAACCGGCCAAGGTCGAGGCGAAAAAAGAGGCTCCGGCTGCTCCTGCGGCGGCCCCTGAAATAGATGCCAAAGCCAAGGCTGAGGCGGAAGCCAAGGCAAAGGTCGATGCAGAAGCTAAAGCCAAGGCTGATGCGGAAGCCAAAGCAAAGGCCGAGGAAACTGCCAAAGCCGCCGCTGCGGCCAAGGCTAAAGCGGATGCGGAAGCAAAGGCGGAAGCTGAAAAGCAGGCTGTCGCAGCTGCAAAAGCGGCACGTGATGCCGAGGAGACGGAGCTCAGGGCCAAGCGGGAACATGAGCGGGCTCTCCTGGCATTAAGTCGTGCCGAGGCACCCAAAGGCGAGGTTAAAATAACAGCTGCAGCCGTTCAGAAGACCGAGCAGGAAAAAATACTTGATATGCTCAACAGATTCCATAAGCGCGTCTAACAGGGTCTGTTCAGTTTTTATGTACTAGTGGATTTAAACGAATTTATTTGTGGAGGAACCCCAATGGCAGAATTAACAAACAAACCCGCTGCAAAAGAAGTAAAGCTGGCAGATCCCATGGAAGCCTCAATTGAGCCTTCAACCCAGGAAATGATCCTCAGGGCCCAGAGGCTTGGTATAGATACGGTTTTCGACCGGGCGGTGACCATGAAACCCTGCGCTATCGGTCTGCAGGGCATTTGCTGTAAAAACTGCGCGATGGGACCGTGCCGGTTGCCGCTGCCGAAAGGCGGTATTGAGGGAGAGGATACCAGGAAAGGACTTTGCGGAGCAACTGCCAATACCATCTGTGCCCGTAACTTTGTCCGGATGATCGCTGCCGGAGCTGCCGCTCACTCCGATCATGGTCGAAGTGTCGCGGAGACCTTTCTTTCTGTCGCCAGGAAGGAAACCAAGGATTACACCATCAAGGATCCGGCCAAACTGATCCAGATTGCGCCTTACTTCAATGTCGCAACGACTGTTGAGGTTGATGGTAAAACCCAGGATCGTGATCTCGATGAAATTGCTCTTGGCGTTGCCGAGGCCGCGGTTGCTGAATGGGGTAAGACCGGCGGAACTCTCTCTTATCTGAAAAGAGCGCCTAAACTGCTTCAGGAGAAGTGGGCGAAGACAGGGGTGCTTCCGAGAAATATTGATCGAGAGATCGTCGAGATTATGCACCGTACCCATATGGGCGTTGATCAGGATTTTAAGAACCTGATGAAGCAGGGAACCCGGGCATCACTTGCTGATGGCTGGGGAGGATCAATGATCGGTACCGATCTGCAGGATGTCATGTTCGGCAGCCCGACCCCATTGCAGGCCGAGGCAAACCTCGGTGTTATGAAAGAGGACCATGTCAATATAATCGTACATGGCCATGAACCGCTGCTTTCGGAGATGATTGTTGCCTCCACCCAGTCCCAGGAAATGGTGGCCTATGCCAAGGAAAAAGGGGCAAAAGGTATCCAGCTTGCAGGTATCTGCTGTACTGCCAACGAGGTACTGCAGCGCCACGGTGTACCACCGGCCGGAACCTTCCTGCAGCAGGAACTGGCAATCATCACCGGTGCCTGCGATGCGATGATCGTTGATGTACAGTGTGTCTTCCAGAATCTGGCCAACGTGGCCAAGTGTTTCCATACCAAGCTCATCACTACGCATCCCATCGCCAAGATGGAGCAGGAAAATGTCCTGCACATCGAATTCGACGAGCATCACGCCATGGAAGATGCCAACCGTATCGTCAAGATGGCCATCGATAACTTCCAGAACCGGAGTGCCGACGTGATGATTCCGCGTCACAAGACCACCCAGATTGCCGGTTTTGGCGTGGAGTCAATTCGTTATCATCTGGGCGGCTCGTTCCGCGGCGACTACTTCACCCTGAACGACAACATCATCAATGGCCGTATTCGGGGAATTGCCGGTGTCGTTGGTTGTAATAATGCCCGGACAAAGCATAATGAAGAACATATCACCCTGATCAAGGAACTGATCAAGAACGACGTCATCGTCCTGACTACCGGCTGCAGCGCCATTGCCGCAGGTATTCATGGACTGCTTACCCCTAGTGCTGCCGCTGTTCATTGCGGACCGGGGCTTGCGGAGGTCTGTGAGACAGTCGGTATTCCGCCGGTACTGCATCTTGGTTCCTGTGTAGATAACAGCCGAATCCTGCTGGCCGCAACAGAGGTTGTCAAGGCCGGTGGACTGGGCAATGATATCTGCGACCTGCCGGCAGCAGGTTCGGCGCCGGAATGGATGAGTGAAAAGGCCATCTCCATCGGTCAGTATTTTGTCGCTTCGGGGGTCTATACCGTCTTTGGTTATCATATGCCGCTTGAGGGTGCACCGGTATTCAAGGACTATCTCTACCGGGAAATGGAAAATATCTACGGCGGTATGTGGGACTGCGAACCGGATCCGATCAAACATGCCCATAAAATGATCGCCCATATCGACAAGAAGCGTAAAGAGCTTGGCATTGACAAGGCCCGTGAGCGTGTGCTCATGGATATGGCTGACAGACAGGCCCTTGGTGTCGAATAACGATTCACTGAAGATTTGGAATAAATACTATAACAATCCTCAAAGAAGGAGGAAGGCATGTCAAGATTAGTAGCGTTTGCAGCCATACAGGGTGGCTATAAAGTCGTCTCCCAGGTCGAAGGCGAGCTTGAAAAAGCACTGAAGAGCTTTGATGCTTCCACGAAGATCGGTTTTGGTAACACGGCGTATTATCTGCCGGTTATTTACTCCCTGACCGGTATGAAATGTGAGACTCTCGAAGATCTCAAAAAGCCGCTGGAATTTGCCAGAGGGCTTCTTCCGCCTCATATAAAGGGCCAGAATCACTTGCCTTATCTCGGGCCACTGCTGGATGCCGGTATGGCAGGACTGTTTGCCTACGAGGTTAAGGAAGCATTGCGCATCCTTAACCAACCGGATTTCTATACCTTCACGGAAGATCCGGATATTGAAGGCGGTAAAATATGGGTCGGTCCGGCTGACGATACCATTCTGCGAAAAAGAGGCGTTGAGTTCGTTGATGGTTCGGCACCCGGCTTTGCCGCCATTGTCGGTGCTGCACCGAATGCGGAGATCGCCAAAATGATTGTCGAGGATTACCAGAAGAAGAGTCTGTATATTTTCTGTGCCGCAAACCACAACGGCAAGACAGTTGTTGAACAGTGCCTGGAAGCGGGCATGCAGGTCGGCTGGAATACCCGTATCGTTCCTTTCGGTCCGGATATCTCCTCCGCGATTTTTGCACTCGGTTTTGCCAACCGTGCAGCCATGGCCTTTGGTGGTGTGGAGCCCGGTGATTATCGCCGGATGCTGCTGTACAACAAGAACCGTATCTTCGCCTTCGTCAATGCACTTGGCGATGTAGGTACGGAATGGGCGGTTGCGGCTGCCGGTTGTGTTAACTGGGGTTTCCCGACCCTGGCCGATACCGATATCCCGGAAATTCTGCCGACCGGTATCTGTACCTACGAGCATGTTGTCGCCAATGTACCCCATAATGAAATCTGCCAGAAATCGGTTGAGGTCCGGGGTCTTAAGATAAATATCACCGAAATCGATATCCCGATGGCTTTTGGTCCCGCCTTTGAGGGCGAGCGCGTCAGGGGAGCAGACCTTTTCTGCCAGACGGGCGGCGGTAAAACCCAGTGTACCGAGCTGGTTAAAATGGCTGAAATGAGTGAAATCGAAGATGGCAAGGTCACCGTTGTCGGTCCTGACATTGCTGATATCAAGGAAGGCGACACCCTGCCTCTTGGCATTTACGTAGAGATTGCCGGGCGTGAGTTCCAGACTGATTTCGAGCCGATCATGGAACGCCAGATCCATCACCTCATCAACTACATCCAGGGAATCATGCATATTGGACAGCGCGATATCTCCTGGGTCCGCGTCAGCAAGGGGGCGGTTGAGAAAGGTTTCTCCCTGAAGCATATCGGCGTTGTGCTGCATGCCAAGTTCCATCAGGATTTCCAGAAGATTGTCGACAAGGTGCAGGTGACCCTGTTCTCCAAGAAAGAGGATGTTGACAAACTTACCTTGCGAGCCAGGGGTGAATACAAGACCCGTGATGAGCGTGTTGACAAGATGACCGACGAAGATGTCGATCTTTTCTACTCATGCACCTTGTGTCAGTCTTTCGCACCGAGTCATGTCTGTTCCGTCAGTCCGGAGCGAACCGGTCTCTGCGGGGCCTACAACTGGATGGATTGCAAGGCGTCCTTTGAGATCAACCCCACCGGTCCGAACCAGCCGATTCAAAAAGGCAAGGTACTCGATCCGAAACTCGGCCGTTTTGAAGGTGTTGACGAGTTCGTCAAGACCGCTTCCAAAGGGGCTATCGAAACCTACAATTTCTATTCCATGGTCAATGCGCCGATGACCACCTGCGGTTGTTGTGAGTGCATTGCCGCCATGTTGCCGTCTTGTAACGGTATTATGACTGTCGGTCGTGATTATGCCGGCGAGACGCCCTGTGGCATGAAGTTCACCACGCTAGCCGGCGTCATGGGCGGTGGTGCCTCATCGCCCGGTTTTGTCGGACACTCCAAGTTCAATATCACCCAGAAGAAATTCATTCTTGGCGATGGCGGGCTGCTCCGGGTTGTCTGGATGCCGAAGATTCTCAAGGATGAGATCTACGACAGACTCAATATTCGCGGAAAAGAGATGGGTGTCGAGAATTTCGCCGATATGATCGCTGATGAAACCGTTGGCATCACTGAAGATGAGATTCTGCCCTTCCTCGAGGAGAAAGGACATCCGGCACTGAGTATGGAGCCGCTCATCGCCTAACAATAACGGGCCCCGGCAGGTCGCCGTACGACGGCCTGCCCTGTTTTCCTAACCCGAAGAACAGATAAGGAGAGAACACCGATGGCATTAACAGGAATGCAGATATTTAAACTCCTGCCGAAAACGAACTGCAAGGAGTGTGGAGTTCCAACATGCCTTGCCTTTGCAATGAATCTTGCATCGGCAAAGGCGGAACTCGACTCCTGCCCGTACGTTTCCGACGAGGCCCGTGCCCAGCTGGAAGAGGCTGCCGCACCGCCGATTCGCCAGGTGGTAATCGGCAAAGGTGTCCGGACTGCCAAGACCGGCGGCGAGACGGTTCTCTATCGGCACGAGAAAACCTTTTATAATCCAACCCTCTTTGCCGGCGTTATAGCTTCTGATATGCCGGTGGCCGATGCCGAGGCAAAACTGAAGACCTGGAACGCTTTGCAGTTTGAGCGTGTCGGGCTGAACCTGCGGCCGGAGCTGGCAGCCGTCAAGGATGTTAACGGTGATAAGGATGCTTTTGCAGCGGTTGCCAAACTTGTTGCCGAGACATCTGAGTTCAACGTTATCCTGATGAGTGAGGATGCGGACGTGATGGCGGCGGGTATTGCTGCCTGCGGCTTCAAAAACCCGCTTATCTACGCTGCCACTGAAGCCAATGTGGATGCCTTTGGTAAGCTGGCCGTCGATAACCATTTGCCGCTTGCGGTAAAGTCGGACTCGGTTGACGGACTTATTGCGCTGACGGATAAACTGACGGCGATGGGACTGAAAGATCTGGTTCTTGATCCGGGTTCAAGATCAGTCAAACCGGCACTTGAGGACATGGTCGCTCTGCGGCGTGCCGCCCTCAAAGCCGGCAATCGCTCTGTGGGTTTTCCGACCATCGCTTTCCCGTCTGAGATGACTTCAAGTCCTGATATGGAAGCACTCATCGCCGGAACCTATGTGGCTAAATACGGCGGTATCATCGTGTTGTCCGATTTGACGACGGAAGTGATCTTCCCGCTGCTGCTCATGCGCCTCAATGTTTATACCGATCCGCAGCGACCGATGGTGGTCAGTGAGGGCATCTACGAGATCGGTAATCCGAACGAGAATTCTCCGGTCCTGGTGACGACCAACTTTGCGCTGACCTATTTTATTGTTTCGGGTGAGATTGAGGCAAGCAAGGTCCCGACCTGGCTGCTCATCAAGGATTCGGAAGGACTCTCAGTCCTGACAGCATGGGCGGCGGGCAAGTTCAGCGGTGACGATGTTGGTCTCTTTGTCAAGAAGAGCGGTATCATGGACAAAGTCAAGCATTCGGAGATTATCATTCCGGGGTATGCTGCAGCCATTGTTGCTGATATGGAAGAGGAACTTCCCGGCTGTACGGTTACCGTCGGTCCGAGGGAAGCAGCTCATCTCCCAGGCTTTTTAAAAGCACGGTAAAAAGTGCTTTGTGGTTTCGACTGCGGTGGCAATGCTGCTGCAGCACTGCTGCAGTGAACAGGTCATGACGTACTTACTGCCAGCATTTCCACCATAAAATAGTTAAAGGAGAAAGAATATGATTCTTTTCGGAGAAAGCCTGAATGTTATTTCCCGGGTGATTGGCGCCGCCTACAAGGCGCGTGATGCCAAAACCAATACAGGAGGAGGCCCTTGATCAGAAAGAGCGGGGTATGGATTACATCGATATCAATCTCGGACCGGCGAAAAAGGACGGTCACGAATTGATGCCGTGGGTCTGCCAGGTTGTCCAGGAAGTCGTCCCGGATATTCCGCTGCTTCTGGATACCTCCAATATTGCCGCTATCGAAGAAGGTCTCAAGGTCCTTAAGCCCTGCAGCAATCCCCATATCGTCAATTCAATCATGGCGCGGGCAGAGCGTTATGAGGTGATGCTGCCGATTGCCGCGAAATATGATGCGGACATGGTCGCCCTGCTCTGGGGGCCGGACGGTCTGCCCCGTGATGAGAATGAGCGTGCTGCGCTGGCGGTGGAACTCCTTTATGCCGCCAACGAAGCAGGTATTGCAAACGAGAGGATCTGGGTAGACGGTATCGTCACTCCTGTCAATATTCAACAGGCACAGCTCGTCAGTCTGCTGAACTTCCAGATGATGCTCGAAGACATAGCTCCCGGTGCCAAGAGCACCTGTGGACTTTCAAATATTTCCAATGGACCGCCGGTTCAGTTGCGTCCGATTTTGAATACCACCTACATGGTTATGCTTGAGCGCTACGGCATGAAGGCTGTTATCAGTGATCCGCTTGACAGCAATCTTACTGCTGTTGCCAAGGGTCAGCGCCAGGATATCGTCGACGTCGTTCACCAGGCCATGGACGGAACGGCTGATGTCGCCAGTCTCAGCAAGGAACTCGGCGATTATGTGAAAACCGTCAGAGTCATCATGGGTGAGACCCTGTTCTCTGATTCCTACCTCGAAATCTAGGCACGGTCGCTTATTTACCCCAAAAGCCCCGTTCTGAAAAGAATGGGGCTTTTTCCGTTTTCGTGATTAGAATTTGGCAGGAAACAGCAGGGAAAAAAACTGATTATTCAAGGTACCCATTATTATCAGGTGAAGGAATGGCTGAGAAAGCACACACGGAAGGCTGGGTCTGGGTAATTGTCTATGATCAAGGCGAAGGCGGTCATTACCTGGGGCTGTATAACAAGGAAAAAGATGTCGAATTTATACCGGCTTTTGAATCTAAAGAGGCCGCCAACGAATGCTTTCTGACCATGCCCCGGGAAAAAGGAAAGAAGTATGAAGTGCAGGCAATTCATATCGAAGAGCTGAAAGAGGATGCCGGGAAAAGCGGATTTGATATCGCCCTTGTGGATGGTGAAGGGGCGATCAAGTAGGACGAAGGTCCTCTGATAGCTGCAAATAAGCCGGCCGGCTTCGATTGACCGGCCTGATGCGCAAAGGGAGATGTTTTCAGATGAGTCTTAAAATTGCTGTTGGCGGCAAAGGCGGGGTTGGCAAAACGACCATAACAGCCCTGTTGGCGCGATACCTGGCCGCAGATGAGAATAATAAGGTGATCGCCATTGATGCCGATCCGGTTGCCAACCTCGCCGCAGGTCTCGGTATTGACGAAAAGGACCCCATTACACCGATTGCCGAACTTCGCGAGCTGATAGCCGAGAGAACCGGTGCCGAACCGGGAACCATGGGCGGTTTTTTTACACTGAATCCGAAGGTGGACGATATTCCGGAACGTTTCTCACGGGAAAAAGACGGTGTTAAACTCTTGGTGATGGGAACGGTGCAGAAGGGCGGTTCCGGATGTATATGCCCTGAGAGTACGATCCTGAAGGCCTTGATGAGTCACCTAGTGCTTTATCGTGACGATATTATTGTCATGGACATGGAGGCGGGTGTCGAACATCTCGGTCGGGCGACATCCTCCTCGGTCGATGCGCTGGTAATAGTGGTTAATCCCGGGTCCAGGAGCCGCGTGGCGGCGGAAAAAATCAGAAAGCTCGGTCGGGATATCGGCATAAAGCGTATTGTTGTACTGGGTAATCGGGTCAGGAATGTGGACGATGAAGCGTTGATCAGATCGACTCTTGCAGATTTTGAGATTATCGGCTGCGTGCCGGAATTTGATGAGATTGTCTCTGCTGACCGAACGGGCGGCAGGCCGTTTGATAACATCGAGGATATCCCGAAAGAACTGCGGGACGCGGCCTCTGTGCTTAAATCTTTTTCTGCCTAGAGCCCCCTGTCAGATAACGGCATATTTTCTCAGTCATCTGAAATTGGCTCCAGCGCCCCGGAGGTATGGAGCAGCAGATCGTTCGGGTTTAATTCAATCTCAAGACCTCGGCGGCCGGCACTGACATAAATGGATTTGTGCCGGGCTGCTGAAGTGTCCATGATAGTCTTCAGCCTTTTTTTCTGTCCGAGAGGACTCACTCCGCCCAATACGTATCCGGTTATTTTTTCTACTGCGGCCCTGTCCGCCATCACCGCTTTTTTTACCCCGCACGCCCTGGCAAAAGATTTGAGATTGAGCATCCGGGTCACCGGCAGAATGGCAACGGCATGTTCTCCATTATCGAGGCTGGCCACCAGGGTTTTAAAGACCTGTTCGGGATTGATGGCAAGCTTCTCTGCCGCCTCAAGACCGTATGATTCGTGGGCTGGATCGTGTGTGTACTTATGGATGGCAAAAGTTATCTTATGTTTCTTGGCATAATTTATTGCCGGAGTCATGCTTCTATCCGATGCTGATGTTTTCGTAGAGGAGCCTGCCGATAGTCAGAAGAACGATGGTAAGATACAAGGGTCTGATCATCGTTGCTCCCTTTTTGATAGCAAGTGAAGAACCGATCCTGGCGCCGATGACCTGTCCTGCCGCCATGGTAAGACCGATAGAGTAGGAGACATTGCTGCCGGCAATAAACCACAGGAGTGCTACGAAATTACTGGTGAAATTCATGACTTTGGTATAGCCGGTGGCCTTGACCATATTGAAACCGAGAAAAAACATCAGGCCGAAAGTCCAGAATGAGCCGGTACCCGGACCGAAAAACCCGTCATAGAAACCAAGACCGAGACCGAAGAGTCCGTAGAAGAGCCTGCCGTTTATCCGTGCATGTTTGTCCGTCAGGCCCAGATGTTTCGTCAGCAGGGTGTAGAAAAAGACCACCAGCAACAGGACTGGGATCAGCGGCTCAATAAAGGCGGGATCAAGCAACTGCACAGTTACGGCGCCGAGACAGGCGCCAAAAAAGGTGAAGAGTATACCCGGGAGTGCTTCCTTGAATGATATCCTGCCCTTTCTTATAAAATTATATGATGCGGACAGGGTGCCGAAACTGCCCCCGAGTTTATTGGTTCCCAGGGCCGCCTGCGGTGGCAGACCGATAAAAAGAAGGACGGGCAGAGCAATGAGTCCTCCGCCCCCTGCCATCGAGTCGACAAGACCGGCCACCAGGCCGACGCAGAAAAGGAGCAGAAAAATTTCTGCTGACAAATTGATTGTTTCCATGAGATCAGGAGTTTACCGCCGGAACAGATGCGGCCGATGGAGTCATCTGGAATGGCATGGTGTGATCGTTACGGGAGGAGTAAAAGGGTGAAATCTGCTGACGTAAAAGAACCCCGGCAGAATAACATCAGGTTGTCTTCCGCCGGGGAAATATAAACGATGCCGGGTCGGAATCGTTTCAGTCAGCAGTTTTATGTACGTCCTCAGTCTTCAATATGAAATCTGGCGAGTTCCTTTTCACCGACCATGTAATCGCCAATCGGTACCAGTTTCTTGTTGGTGCTGTTGCAGTCAATTATGATTTTCCAGAGGGTATCGAGATCCTTTGCTTCCTGCGGTGATTCAGGTTTTAGTTCTACCACTTTCTTGTCGAGCGTGATTTTCATAAGTACACCTCTCTGTTGAGATTTACCGATAAGCCAATCTTTTCTCTCTGCCCGGTCGGCTATAGTGAGTCAAAAACTGAGAAAGCGATTTGATCACGAGACCGTAAATATTGACGGGCAGGCCGGAACCCGTGAAACATAGCTAATGAATAACTCATTATCGGGATATTGCCAGTATCAATTTGGAAAAAGCGCATATTATTGTTACCTTCCGATTCCTTTATAAAAAAAATAGTGACAGAAAATTTATCAGGATTACTTTTCACCTATTCATCCAATCAATCACTGTTACTCTTCTTTCAGGACAAGTAAACCATGACCGTTTTTACCGCTGGCGCCCGACCTGTGCTTATCGGCAGTCTTCCGCATAAAAGTCACCAGGAGGCTGTTGATCTTATCTTTGACTACACTCCCGCAGATTCCGCTCTGGCCGCAGTTGCCGCATAACAGGAAAGAGGGGATGCTCCAGCAGTTTCTGCCCGGAATGCCCGGAGTAGCGGAAAAAGATGGAAAAATTTTCATCGATACCGAGGGGCCTGATTTTGAGGCCCAGTTTCTCTCATTTTTCGAAGAGTACCTGCTCGTTACCGAGGGAGGAGTCGGGCTTGATGATTCACGTTTCAGCATGTCCAGTGATGAGGCTGCCGGATTTTTCATCTTTCTTGAGACAGCCCGTGCACAGTCAGGGCAGCTGCTCGGTTTGAAAGGACAAGTGAGCGGGCCGATCACCTTCTGCACCGGACTGGTCGATCAGGACGGCAAGGCGCTCTTTTATAATGAGCAGCTCCGTGATGCAGCAGTAAAACTGCTGGCATTAAAAGCGAAATGGCAGGCCAGAAAAATGGCGGAAATCAAGCCTTCACCGCTGATCTTTTTTGATGAGCCGGGCCTTGCCGGCCTGGGCTCTTCTGCCTTTATAACCATAACAGCAGATGAGATACACCAGTGTTTTTCAGAGGTGTTTGCAGCGGTAAAAGAAGAGGGCGGGCTTACCGGTGTGCACGTCTGTGCCAACACCGAGTGGCCGATTATTTTTGATTCAGGGGTTGATGTTGTCAGCTTTGACGCCTACTCATATTTTGACAAGCTGATCCTTTATCCCGACCACCTGCGCTCCTTTTTCGGGCGCGGCGGAATACTTGCTTCAGGAATTGTGCCGACTACCACTGATTATATCGAAACAGCCAATGGTGAAGAACTTACCCGGAAATGGCTGGATCAGGCTGCACAGTTGGAAAAACTTGGCATAGCAAAAGAGGTCATCAGGGCGCAGACGCTTATTACACCAAGCTGTGGAACAGGGACAATCAGTGAGGAGATGGCCGTCAAGGTGCTCGCGCTGACGAGGGATGTTTCTGCTCTTGTTCAAGAGCGCTACGCGACGTCTGGCTGAAAGCCGGTGGCGTCCATCACTATCACTATCGGTGATCTGCAGGTGGTCGGGTGCAGTTGCGCAATCGTCGTGCCTGAGAAGGCTATTGACGAGCACGGTTATATAAAAACATTTACTGCCGGGCTTGCTGGTCAGGGGAAACACGAATTTCAGGCCCTTGCTCAAACAGCTTATTATCAGTTCCAGGACGATGAGCTTGATATTGTCTGCATCCAGTCTCCAGTGCTTCTTGAGCAGGGTGATGAGGCCGGGACAGTGGTGGCTGGCGGCATGGTCATATTCAGGGACGGTGATGGTTGCATAAAGGCCGCTTTTCATGCCGGACAACGGGCGAAAAAGCTGCTTGAGGCAGCAAACCGTTATTGTACCCGCTGGGTCAGACTTGATATCTGAAGAACGCTCATTATTTACTGGATAAGCAAGGATTGTGAAAATGGACCAACCTGTACAGTCTCCTCAACGTGTTACCGTTTTTCAGCAGGATGGCAGCGGTGAGCGGAAAATTGCCGGGGTACGTTTACATGCCGGCGACAGTATCGCGCTTGATGTCATATCAATTGACGGGCCTCTGCCGCCGGTCATCGATGATACGTCTGCCTACCTTCCAGCCCGCCTCGATTGCGATCTTGTCCTTGATTTTCTCAAACACACCGATCTCTCTTTAGACCTGGCCGAACTCTGCGCCAGGAATGCTATCCCGATTATTTCTTCCGGCAAAAAGATCGTTAATAAATGGGTATTGAAACCTCCCACCTGATGTGGTCTGCCAAGGCAGGTCGGTCTTGGAAACTATGGCGAGTTGTTCGGTGCACCGGAGTTTGAGGTTGAAATAGCGGATGGTATCATCAGTGACATCCGTATTATTCGAGGTGCTCCGTGCGGGGCGACATGGGAGGCTGCCCGGCGCACCATCGGTACGCCGCTGGCCGATGCTGCTCGTAAAATCGGCCTTGATACCCAGTTTTACTGTTTTGCCGACCCGGCCGGCTGGGACCCGATCCATGGTAAGAGTCCGGTTCATTTCGCCGGAAAGGTACACAGCAAGGCTCTCGCCCAGGCGATTGAAAAAGTGCTTTCTGCCCTCTCATAGATAATTTCGTCCTTATCCGTCTTATGGATAGCCAGAAAAGACGCTATTTTACACGAAATGTATGCGGTGTTTCAGCCGTTGAATTTCTCTGGGGGCTGGGATTTCCGATCGTTCTGGAATCGACCTTCCTTCAGCTTTTTCTCAAGTCTCTCGGTGCCTCCGGTTTTGTCATCGGTCTCGTCCCTTCGATACTGATCATCGGTATCTCCTGTTTCCCCCTGTTTTCCAGTTATTTCACCAGGAACTATCGTTCATAAGAAATCGATTGTTATCCTGCTGCATCTGTTATCGGCGCTTTCGGTATTTCTCTTTGGCCTGGCCCTGCTGTTTGTCAGGAATCCAGGACATGTCCTGCCGCTCTTTTTCTCCTCTTACTGCTGTTTTTTCTATCTGTCTGGGGATGACAATACCGATCTGGTTTAATTACCTGGTGCGGATTTTCCCCGAAGCGAGGACCGTTCCGGGACTTGGCTATATGATGCTGTTCCAGAATATCGGCAAGGTTATCTCAAGTTTTTTTATTCTGAAGGTGGTCGAGCGCTATGCTTTCTCCCTGCAGTCTTCGGCCTATGTTTTCATGGCAACCGGACTGCTTTTTACCGCCGGTTCTCTCTGTTTTCTGCTGACCAGAGAAATAGGTGATGCTGACGACCCACCGCCGGATAGCCTGACCTTTTTCAGACACACCTCGGGAGCGTTTATCGAGATCGTTGAAAACAGGAGACTGCTGGTCTTTCTGGCTGCCGATCTGGACTTTTACATGATCTTGACGGTGCTCGGTTTTTACGCCAATTATGCCACCGTATTCTATGAGGTTCCTGTAGCCGTTGCCGCCGGTGTCTTTGTCGCCTGTATTTACGCGGGGTCGATAACCGTTAATATCTTTCTGGGGGCGATGAATCTGCTGAGTCTGAAACAGAAATTCGTGATGTCGAAATTCGTTACCTTTGCCTTGCTGGTATTGCTTGTTGCCTTTCCCGACCGGACCATCTTTTTCCTGATCAGTTACATGCTCGGTGTCGGCCGGGCCGTTCACAATATGGTGTACCCGACCTCGGTCAAGCATTTTGCCAGAAAAGCGGATGTTACTTCCTATTTCTCTCTGGCACCGATCATGACACTGCCTTTCGCAGCCGGTTTTCCACTGCTGTTCGGCTGGCTGCTTGACCGTCTCGCCTTCATGCAGGCCGACTCATACCGGTTACTCTTTGGTGTTTCAGCACTCCTTTCCCTGTTGACCATCTATCTGAGTCTCAGGACGGATTACGATGGGACTGGAAAAGACAGGGAAGCCCCTGTCACGCAGTCTGAACTTCTGGATTCTGCCGGAAAAAACGACAAAAGGCGAGGACCGTAGTGGCCTCACCTCTTGATAATCTGCATTGCTTTGAGCAGATTCTGTTGCTTGCGCGAATTACAGTTTGCAGGTCATATCCTGGCCGCAGCACATCGGTGATTTGATCTTGCCATGCCCGTTTGGACATTTTGAGATCTGTACTACGCTGCCGTTATCAAGTTTCAGGCTGTCATCAACGAGCGGCGCATCGCATTTTGCGCAGGTTGCATTGACGCCCATACCGCATTTTGAACATTCGTAAGTTGCCATCGAAATTACCTCCGGAGGAAGATGATTTGGTTATCGTTGAGTGAATAATACCTTATGAAGAGCGTCCGCATTTCCGTAACACTCCGGGCTCATTATCCATCAATCATGAACTAACCCCGTTACACGGGATACCTGCCTTTACCACCTTTTTGATTTTAAAAAATAAGAAAAAATTAATGAGCCACTTAAACAGATTATCACGGATTTGCTGATGTCAACCCTGCCCTGTCGTTCGGATGGTGTTGTTCAGCAACTCCCCTGTTAGAGGCGGGACACCGTGTCGGTGCGGTGACGCTTCATGATGTAGATACCCTATAGCGTCAGGAGATTGCCGTCCGCTTCTCGCAGTGGTTTCTTGCCGGCAACCTTTGCTATTATCCTGCCGGGCCGGGCAAAACGATCCACATTAATCGCAAAGAGGATGCCGCTGGTTATACTTCTTACTTCGCTCACCCGCTCATTTTCAGATTCCGGCAGCGGGTTGATGATTTCGGCAATTACCTCGCCTCCGGCAATGTAATCCCCCGGCTTTTTATGATAGGTAAGGATTCCCGGTAACTCTGCCCTGATATAATCAACACCGGTGAGCGGGGTCGCGTCGTTGATCAGCCGCGGCAGTTCGGCTGGTTTACCGGAAATAGAGCCGCGACGCTGCAGAAAAATGAACAGGTTGTCAGCATCAGTTCGTGCGATCGAATCATCGGTATCTGATACTCCCCTGAGCTCAACAGTTGCTGCCAGGCATGCGGCAGGGATGGGCAGATCGGGGAATTTTCTGGCGAGTTCCCACCAGAGCCTGCTGTTTGCTTCATCAAAGGGATTCCCTCCCGAATCGTTGGCCAGCAGTGTTACCGGGGCCCCAATCTGGGCCGACAGGTCCGCAGCGTCTGGCCAGAGGGCGCTTCCTGTATAGACATGCATCAGTGCCTGGTAATCACAATGCAGATCAAGCACCAGATCAGCATCGTGTGAGAGTGAGATGAGAAGATGTTTCAGGAAGGAGGCTTCGTCTTTCGGTGTCCGTTCAGTGAGGATTTTTGCGGTACAAACACGTATCGTTTCGATGTTTTTAGCAGGGTTTGTCCCCAGTTTCGGAGCAATCTGCCCGGCAACGGCTTCGATAAGATCTTCATGCTGACGGTTGAAATTGATTGCATTGGCGAAGTCAAAACGCCCATGAAGTGTTTCATTCTGCCATTGCCCGAGACCAATCGGGTTTGCCGCCGGAACGATCATGATTTCGCCGGAAATTTCACCCCTGCGTTCAGCCTGGTCGAGTTTTTTTATCAGATGGTGCAGCACTACATAACCGGGCGCCTCGTCGGCATGAAGACCGGCCTGCAGATAGGCCTTTGGCCTCTGTCCCTCGCTGCCGTAATGCAACACCGTCAGGGAGCGTTTTGTCCCGGGGCTGGCCGACGGCAAAGCTCGTTCTTCAACACGTTTCATGGCGGAGCCTCAATAGCCGGTTTGATTGCTGATTGTGGCTGAAGGTGCGCATACCATTTGTTTTCCAGTTTTTTGACCAGAAAAACGATACAAAAGGTGATTGTCAGGTAGAAGGCGGCGGCAGTCAGGAAGGCCTCGTACGGACTGTAAAATCGGGAATTAATAATGCGGGCCGCTCCGGTAATGTCGATGATGGTAATGACACTGGCAAGCGCGCTGCCGTGCAGCATAAAAATGATCTCGTTGCTGTAGGCCGGCAGTGCCCGGCGAAAACTGCTAGGCAGGATGATCCTGCGGATCATCAGCAGGCGTGACATGCCGGCTGCCATCGCTGCCTCGATTTCACCGTGCGGGGTCGCCTTGATAGCGCCGCGCAGGATCTCGGTGGTATAGGCGGCGGTATTGAGCGTGAAGGTGAACAGTGCACAGAAGTAGGCCTCGCGAAAAAGGGGCCAGAGAAAACTTGATTTCATCAGCTCGAACTGGCCTAATCCATAGTAGACAAGGAACATCTGTACCAGAAGCGGCGTACCGCGGAAGAAATAGACAAAGGCACGGATAGGCCACTGGATATAAAGGTTGCCGTAAATGCGGGCTATTGCCAGCGGTATGGCGAGGAGAAGGCCGATGGTGAGGGATATTGATACCAGGATGAGGGTGTTTTGCAAACCCTCCAGATAGATCCCGATATTGTCGGTGATGATTGAGAAATCCATAGGCTACACCTCTCTGACGCCGACGCTGTAACGTCGTTCGAGGTACTTGAGGATGTAGATGGAGATGGTGGTTATCAGCAGGTAATTGATTGCCACCACCAGGTAGAAGGTAAACGGTTTCCTGGTGGCGCCGGCGGCGAGTCCGGCCTTGCGGACCATGTCATCAAGGCCGATGATGGATACTAATGCGGTGGTTTTTACCAGGACCAGCCAGTTGTTGCCGAATCCCGGCAGGGCGTGGCGCATCATCAGGGGCAGGGTGATGCGTCTGAAAATCATGAATTTACTCATTCCGTAGGCACTGCCGGCCTCTATCTGTCCCTTGTTGACCGCCAGGATGGCACCGCGAAAGGTCTCGGTCATATAGGCGCCGAAGATAAAGCCTATGGTCGAGATGCCGGCGATAAGCGGATTGATATCAATGTAGGCATCATAACCGAAAACGGGACCCATCCGGTTGATCAAGACCTGTCCCCCAAAAAAGATAAGAAGCATAAGGACCAGATCCGGGATGCCCCTGATGATGGTCGTATAGGTCTGGGCAACAAGCCGGAGAGGTACTGAACCTGAAAGTTTTGCCAGGGCGCCGAGCATGCCGAGCGACATCGCCAGGACCAGGGAGACAAGGGACACTTCAATGGTCAGCATGGTCCCCTCAAGGATACTGGGACCGTAACCGTGTAGAGAAAACATGAAGATTGTTTCCGGTTTATGATTTCCCGCCCGGGATCACCGTTTGCGATCAGGGGCGGGAAGGAGCGTTATCGGCTCGACGAGAATCCCGTTCGGGATCATTATTCGCCATAGACGTTAAAATCGAAATACTTGTCCTGGATGGCTTTATAGGTTCCATCACTGCGGATCTGCTCGATTGCCTTGTTGAATTTTTCAACAAGATCGGTGTCCTCTTTGCGAATGGCGATACCGGCACCTTCTCCAAACCATTTCGGGTCGCTGAGATCCGGGCCGATAAACTGGTAGTCGGCACCTTCAGGTTTCTTCAAAAAGCCGTCAGAGAGTGCCACACTGTCGGCGAGCAGCAGATCGACCCTGCCGGCAGTAAGATCAAGATAGGCTTCATCCTGGGTGCCGTAACGTTTGATTTCCACGTCATTGCCATAGTTGTCCGTGAGGAAACCTCCCTGGCAAAACCCATTTCATGGGTGACGACGATCATGGTTCTGCCTTCTTCCGCCAGTTTACGCATGACCTGCAGCACTTCTCCAACCAGTTCGGGATCAAGGGCCGAGGTCGGTTCGTCAAACAGGATTACTTCCGGCTCCATGGCGAGAGCCCGGGCGATGGCGGCACGCTGCTGCTGACCGCCTGAAAGGTGGGCCGGGTAGACATCACGTTTATCGGGAATGCCTACTTTCTCGAGATAGCGTCGCGCCCTGTCCCTGGCTTCTGCCCGGGGAATCTTCAGGACGTGAACAGGAGCCTCGATGACATTTTCCAGGATAGTCATATGAGACCAGAGGTTGAACTGTTGAAAGACCATGGCAAGTTTAGATCTGATTCGCTCAACCTGTTTCCGGTCCGCCGGGACGATTCTGTCCCTGGCGGGTTTGCTTCATCTGCACCTCTTCTCCCGAGACAATCAGGGTGCCGCTGTCGGGTATTTCCAGCAGATTGATGCAGCGAAGCAGGGTGGATTTGCCTGAGCCGCTGGAACCAAGAACGGAAATGACATCACCGGTGCCTGCGGAAAGAGATATACCGCGTAAGACGTTATTATCACCAAAACTCTTTCGAATATCCTTAAGTACTACCGACTCGGTCCGATCAACCATTGGTTCCTAAAGAGTGTAGATTAATTATTGAATTTCTAAGACATTATAAGAGAGTTTGAGCGAATACTATGAAGAGAAAGTTGGCAAAAGTCAAATTAAAAGGTGCCTGGAATAAGAATCGTCAGCATGGTCTGCGGTCCATTGCCTGGAATCGCGGCAGATTCAACCTGAGTTATTGCGAGTCCGGTATTGCGTTATCAGGAATAATAATTATCCATATCTGTAGACATCTTCACTAGATATTGGTTAATTAATTCAGTTCTCTAATCAACTAAGGAGCAGATATGACTGGAAAGGCTACCCTGACGATAGATAGTAAGAACTATGAGTTCGACCTGTATACCGGCTCTGAAAACGAAACATGTATCGATATCCAGAAGCTGCGTTCAGAAACCGGTTGCATCACCATGGATCCGGGGTACGGTAATACCGGGTCGTGCTACTCATCCATAACCTTTGTCGATGGGGCCAACGGTATCCTGCGTTACCGGGGGTATCCGATAGAACAACTCGCCGAACAGGCAAGTTTTGTCGAGGTAGCCTATCTTATACTCTATGGTGAACTGCCGACGCCGAAGCAGCTCGCCTTATTCCGGGCATCAATTGCGGAACATGCCCCGCTGCATACCAGTCTTGAGCACCATTTTTCCGGTTTTCCCAAATCGGCTCCGCCGATGGCCATCCTTTCCGCCATGCTCAATCTCGTCTCATGCTTTCATTCTGAAGTTCTTGATGTTCATTCCGAAGGGACCCGGGTTTGACAAGACGGTGGCGTTGCTGCTCTCCAAGGTGCGGGCAATAGCCGCCTTCTCTTACCGGATGGCCTCGGGACGTCCGATCATGCACCCGAACCCGAACCTGGGTTACTGTTCCAACTTCCTGCACATGATGTTTTCCGACCCGTACCGGGAGTATATTGCCACCCCGGTGGTGGAGCGGGCGTTGAACCTCTTTCTTGTGCTGCACGCCGATCACGAGCAGAACTGCTCCACCTCGACCGTTCGTGTGGTCGGAAGTTCACGGGCCAATCTCTTCAGCTCTGTTTCTGCCGGGGTCTGCGCACTCTGGGGTCCGCTGCATGGCGGCGCGAATGCGGCGGTGATAAAGATGCTGGAAGATATCAAGGACTCCGGTAAACCAATCAGCCACTATCTTGATATGGCCAAGGATAAGAGCAATGATTACAAGCTGATGGGATTTGGTCACCGGGTTTACAAGAATTTCGATCCACGTTCCCTGATCATGAAAAAGGCCGTCTATGAAGTGCTTGATGAACTGCAGCAGGAAGACCCGCTTCTGCAGGTTGCGCTGGAACTGGAAGAGAAAACCCTGAAGGACGATTATTTTGTCGAGCGCAACCTCTATCCCAACGTTGATTTCTACAGCGGCATCCTGCTGAGGGCTATCGGCATCCCGCTTAACATGTACACGGTCCTGTTTGCCATCGGCAGAATGCCGGGCTGGATTGCCAACTGGCGGGAACTGCTCGAGCACAATCAGCGAATCTCCCGGCCGCGCCAGGTGTATACCGGGCAGACGGAGCGGCAATTTGTGCCCCTGAGAGACCGCTAGCCTCAGGTTCATGAACAGTGCGCTTTGATTTAGTTAAGTAATTAAAATCAAGGTTTTTTGACCGTTTTAGTATTGGGACCTACCGTGATATGATGAGCATTATTGCAGTGGCTGACCCTGGAAGCGAAAAGGACTGGAGATGAAACGACCGGAGAATGTCATGCAGGTTTTCACCCTGCTGGATAAATCCAATTGTCGGAAATGCGGAGAAAAGACCTGTCTGGCCTTTGCCGGGGCAGTTTTTCAGGGCAGGCGTCCGATTACCGATTGTCCGAGCATTGATCATGACCGAGCCCGGCAGTTTATCGGAAAAGAAGCGGCACCCCCCCCGGTTGATGACCAGGATGATTCCTTAAAAGTCCTGATAGATCGAATAAAAAGGCATGACCTGCGGCAGGCGGCCGAAAGGACCGGCGGTTTTTTTGACGGTGACAAACTGACCGTGAAAATTCTCGGCAAGGATTTCAGCGTCGATTCCACAGGAAAACTGCACTCCGACATCCATATGATCCCGTGGATTATCGTCCCGTTTCTTGAGTATGTCCTGAATTCAAAAGGTCGGCCGGTTACCGGGGATTGGGTATCGTTCAGGGAACTTGCCGGCGGCAAGGAGCGTTATCCGCTGTTTCAGAAGCGCTGCGAGGAGGCTATGCAGCGAATAGCCGATGTGTACACCGATCTCTTTGACGATATTACGCATCTTTTCCAGGCCAGGCAGGTTGAGAGCCGCTTCGACTCTGATATCAGCGTCATCCTGCCGGTACTACCCCTCGTCCCGCTGATGATCTGTTACTGGAAGGAGGATGAAGGGATCGGCTCAAGCCTGAATATCTTTTTTGACCGGAGTGTCGATGCAAATCTTGGCTGTAACCCGGTTTATACCCTGGCTGCCGGCTTGACGCAGATGTTCGAAAAACTCGCAATCAGGCATGGCTGTGCTGTTAACCATGCCTGAAGCGCTCCTGGAGCGGGTCAGGCATGGCTGTCTTACCAGTTTTGTCCGAGCAGTTCAAAGTAGCCCTGCGGCCGGACACAGGCCGGACATTTGTCCGGAGCCGAAGATCCGCTGTGCAGGTACCCGCAGCCAAGGCATTTCCACACCAGAATTTCTTTCCGGCGAAATACCCTGCCGCTGCTTATGTTCTCAGCCAGTTCGCGGAACAGCTTTTCATGATGCCGCTCGGCAACACTGATTGCATCCAGGGTATCCGCCGCCCGCTTGAATCCTTCCTCACGGGCCTCTTTGGCAAAACCCCTGTACATCACGTCATGCACGTAGAGCTCAAGGGCGGCGGAGGAGAGAAGGTTAGCGTGAGTATCTTCGATGACCCCGGTCGGAAAAGACCAGGTCGTTTCAAGTTCTCCACCGTTGAAGAACTTGAAGAACCTGAGCGCGTGTTCGTATTCCTGTTCGGCTGTTTCATCGAAGAGGTTGGCTATCTGGATGAAACCGTCATCTTCAGCCCGTCTGGCAAAAATATTGTAACGCGTGCGGGCCTGCGCTTCGGCGGAAAATGAGATGAGCAGGTTCTTTGCTGTACGGCTCTCTCTGAATGTTCCCATAGCAGAAGAAAGGTGCTATTCTACTATCTCAATGGCATCGGCACCGCACTCGGCTGCGGCTTGTCGAACAACGGCCTGCAGATGCTCCGGAATCTCATCAAATTTAACAATGGAGAGGAGTTGGTCTTCATCGTATTCAAAGACTTCAGGGCAGAGTTTGTTGCAGTTGCGGTCGCCCATGCACTGATTGGTAATTATTGCTTTCATCCGGGTCTCCTTCTTTGATTGGCCAGCAATAAGACATTGGTAAGTAAAACTTTCTTCCTCTCTAGTCTTAAAATGCAAACATCAATCAGTCAATTATATTCGGAAAAAATTATCCAATCAGTCGGAAGAAAGGTGCATCTTCTGCTTTCTATGCTATAGTCGCCGACGATTGAATCATGCACCGCAGGCAGGTCAGGCCTTTATTGTTCTATGGCTTTTGAAAACTTTATGCTTACTACATAGTAAGAAAACAGGCAGGCAAGCGAGATGTCCTTCCAGATTAACCAGGGGAATATATGAAAGTAGGAATTATAGGATTGCCTCAGACCGGAAAAAAAACCCTTTTCCAGGTTCTGACCGGAAGCAGGCTGCCCGAGCACACGGTCTCTTCCAAACCGTTGCCGGGAACGGCGGATATCATCGATGATCGCTTCGACAAACTGGTGACGATGTTTGAACCGAAAAAGCAAACCCATGCCCGGATAGACCTGGTCCTTGTGCCCAAGATGGAACAGGAGTCAATCGCCAAGGGGGATATCTTCCGCGACATAATCGACGTCGATGCCCTGTGCCATGTGGTAAGAGGGTTCGAAGATGAGGCGATCTATCATGCCTCAGGCTCGGTTGATCCGATTCGTGATGTCGAGATGGTCAACGGTGAACTGTTGATGCATGACCAGATCTTTACCGAAAAAAGGATCGAGCGGCTGGAAATAAACCTGAAAAAAATAAAGGACGAGAAACAGGCCAAGGAACTTGAGCTGATGCTGCGGATACAGGCTCATCTGGAGGGTGAGATCCCGCTTCGCCTGATGGAATTCACGGAAGACGAAGACCTGATGATCAGAAGCTATCCGTTCATCACCCGCAAGGAATTGATTATTGTCTTCAATGTCGCCGAAGACAAACTTGATGATTCATCCCTGCTGGAGCGGGTCAGGCCGATTTGTGAAGTGCAGAAGATTGAGGCGATGAGCGTTTCCGCCCAGGTTGAATCGGAGATTGCCCAGCTCGACAGTGAGGAGGAAAAGCAGGAATTTCTGCAGGATCTTGGTATCCGGGAGGCGGCCCTTGGCACGCTGACCAGGTTGTGCCTCAAGGCGCTCGGCCGCATTTCTTTTTTTACCGTTGGCAAGGACGAAGTACATCACTGGCTTGTCCGGGTAAATTCTCCTGCACCTGTCGCTGCCGGTGCAATCCATTCCGACCTGCAGAAAGGCTTTATCCGGGCCGAAGTCATGAAATATGAAGAACTGATGGAGTATGGCGGGGAAGCCGAGTTGAAAAAACGCGGCAAAATGTATGTGCAGGGCAAGGACTATATCGTTGTTGACGGCGATATCCTGAATATCCGCTTTTCGGTATAATAGAACGCTTGAGGTTCAATAATTGGAGAAATCATGGAAGCAGACAGAGAAATAAATCGCCGTATTGTTCTCGCCTCACGCCCTGACGGCGCCCCGACAGAGGAGAACTTTCGCCTGGAACAAGTTGCAAAACCTTCGCCCAAAACAGGGGAGGTTCTCCTGCGCACCATTTACCTGTCGCTTGATCCCTACATGAGGGGACGTATGAGCGACAGACCGTCGTATGCCCCGCCGGTCGAGATCAATGCCGTCATGGTGGGTGCAGCCGTCAGCCAAATTGAGGAATCTCACCATGCTGCTTACCGGAAGGGTGATTGGGTCCTCGCCTCCAGCGGCTGGCAGGACTATGCGATATCCGATGGAGCCGGTCTGACCCCACTCGGAAAAAATCCGGAAAACCCATCCTCTGCATTAGGGGTATTGGGTATGCCGGGTTTTACCGCTTATATGGGGCTTTTGGATATTGGTCGACCGAAACAGGGAGAGACCTTGGTGGTTGCGGCTGCTACCGGTCCCGTTGGCGCGACGGTCGGACAGATTGGAAAACTTAAAAAGTGTCGGGTCATCGGTGTTGCGGGTAGTCTCGAGAAATGTCAATACGCGAAAGACGTTCTCGGTTTTGATGCCTGCCTGGATCATAAAGCCCCTGATTTTGCTGAACAATTGCGGCAGGCTTGTCCGCGCGGCGTTGATATCTATTTTGAAAGTGTCGGCGGCAAAGTATTTGATGGCGTTCTGCCATTACTCAATACCGGTGCAAGAATTCCGGTATGCGGGCTCGTCTCCAGGTACAACGCCACAAAACTTCCCGACGGACCTGATCGGCTCTCGCTGTTGATGGGAACAATCCTGGTAAAACGTATCAAGGTTCAGGGATTCATTATTTTTGATGATTATGGGCACCGTTATGGTGAATTCGCAGAAGAGATGTCCCGGTGGCTGAGCGAAGGGCTAATCAAGTACCGTGAACACCTGGTTGAAAGGCTGGAGCAGGCGCCGAAAGCTTTCATCGGTATGCTGGAAGGCCGGAATTTCGGGAAAGTGGTTGTCCGGGTAAATGACCCGCAATAACCAGGTTTCGCAGGGGAATGAGCAGCGCGGCCGTCACTGCCTGCTCTTTGGGATGATGCCTGTCACTTCGTAACGACACACCTGTTTGCTAATAGTCCCAGCCCCTCGACCTCGATGACGCATTCATCACCGTTCTTGAGATAAATGGGAGGCTTCCGGATAAACCCGACGCCACCGGGTGTCCCGGTGGTAACCACGTCGCCCGGCAGGAGGGTGCACATTTTGCTCAGATACGATACCAGGTAGGGTATCTTGAAGATGAGCTGTTTCGTATTGGAGTCCTGGAGAACTTCACCATTAACGCTGCAGGTGACCCGCAGGTTGTGCGGATCGGTGATCTCGTCTTTTGTGACAAGATACGGTCCCAGGGGACAGAAAGTGTCCAGGGACTTGCCCATAATCCACTGGTCACCCGGTACCAGCTGAATATCCCGCGCACTCACATCGTGACAGTTCGTATAGCCAACGATATAATCATAGGCGTCCTCCTCGCTGACATTTTTCGCTTTTTTCCCGATGACAAATGCCAGCTCTACTTCATAGTCCACTTGGCGGCTGAGTGCTTCAGACCATTGGATGGGATCCCCAGGTCCGATGATCGATGACGGGAATTTACAGAAAACAGTCGGCCTGCTCGGCACTGCCATCCCTGTTTCTTCCGCATGGTCCATATAATTGAGTCCGATTGCCACAATCTTCGAGGGATTGCTTATCGGAGCCAGTAACCGCACCTCACGTTCGGGTATGCCCTGCTCCCCGCTCTCGAGAATTGCCTGAGCCGCATCAAGACCCGATTGCCCCATATTCAGGAAACCGAGCATGTCATTAGGGAGGTTCCCTTGTGACGCACTGAATAAATTGATGACCTGTCCCTTCGCAACAAGGCCTAATTGCGGCGAACTGTTTCCAATAGAGTATGTTACCAGTTTCATAGTTATTTTATTATGTTAAGCAGTTTGGTGAGATAACGTCCATGGCCTGCCGGCCCTTAAGCGGGACGCCTGGTTTCGAAGAGTGCCGGGTACCTTTACCTCCGCATAACAGGATCAGAAGCTGAGCCTGGCAGATGTACAGAACCTCTGGCAGGAGATTCACATATCTTCTCGAAATTGTCAAGACAGGGCGTTGGCGGGGAAAATTTAATATTTGCGCCCCGACCTCTCCGCCTTTTACCGGTGATACTGTTCCTGCAAGCGAATAACTTCACTATCGTTGAGATACTCATCATAGGGCAGCATCTTGTCAATTACACCTCCCGGGAGGATTTCGACGATTCTGCCGGCCACGGAGGCTACCAGGGCATGGTCGTGGGAGGAGAACAGGATGATTTCAGGAAAGGCCTGCAGGCCGTTGTTGAGGGCGGTGATCGATTCGAGGTCCAGATGGTTGGTCGGTTCATCGAGTATCAGGGCGTTGGCATCACTGAGCATCATCTTGGAAAGCATGCAGCGGACACGTTCGCCTCCTGACAGAACGCCGGTTTTTTTCAGCGCTTCATCACCCGAGAAGAGCATCTTGCCGAGGAAACC
Organism: uncultured delta proteobacterium; assembly: GCA_963745765.1. Classification (GTDB taxonomy): domain Bacteria; phylum Desulfobacterota; class Desulfobulbia; order Desulfobulbales; family Desulfocapsaceae; genus Ww85. The sequence goes on from CAVUYQ010000025.1 coordinate 210,700, forward strand.
GCGGGCGAAACTCTCTCCTTCCTTCGGTGGCGTATATTGACGAAGCCAGTCCACCAGGGTCTTGTCGGTGGAGAAATAACGGCTGTTTTCTTTTGGGAAATAGGAGGTGCTCATCGTCAGCCCCCAGCGAAACGTGCCGCTATCCGGCTCAAGTTCTCCTGCCAGGATTTGAAAGAGGGTGGTGATCGCCAGGCTGTTGGTGCCGACAAAAGCAATTTTTTCACCTTTATTCACTACCAGCGAGAAGTTGTCCAGCACCCGGATGCCATTCATATCTTTGCTCAGGTTCGAGATCTCAAGGATCACATCTCCGCAGGCACGACCCGGCTTGAACAGGATAAACGGGTACTTTCGTGAAGAGGCCGGCAGATCTTCCAGCTCAAGTTTGTCCAGAAGTTTTTTACGGGACGTGGCCTGTCTGGCCTTGGAGGCGTTGGAAGAGAACCGGGCAATGAATTCCTTGAGGTCTTTGGCCTTGGCGTCCGCCTTGCGGCCGGCATCCTGCCGCTGTTTTTTCAGCAGTTCGCTGGCCTGATACCAGAAATCATAATTCCCGACATAAATCCGGATCTGGCCATAATCGATATCCGCCATATGGGTGCAAACCTGGTTAAGAAAATGCCGGTCATGGGAAACGATGATAACGGTATTCTCAAAGCGCTCCAGGAAGCCCTCCAGCCAGATAATCGATTTCCTGTCAAGGTTGTTGGTCGGTTCATCGAGCAGGAGAATGTCAGGGTTGCCGAAGAGGGCCTGGGCGAGCAGCACCCGCACTTTCTCTCCCCCCTCAAGTTCCTTCATCTTCTTGTCGCGCAACGCTTCTCCGATGCCCAGTCCGCTGAGCAGTGCGGCGGCCTCCGATTCAACTTCGTAGCCGTTCATCTCGGCAAATTCAGCCTCCAGTTCGCCGCTGCGAATGCCGTCTTCTTCACTGAATTCAGCTTTGGCATAGAGGATTTCCCGTTCCGCCATGATCTCGTGAAGGCTGGTGTGGGCTGCCAGCACGGTTTGGGCAACGGTCATATCGTCAAAGGCAAATTGATCCTGGTTGAGCATGGCAATACGTTCTTTGGCTCCAACAAACACCTCGCCGCTGTCGGCATCGGACTGTCCGGCCAGAATTCGCAGGAACGTGGATTTACCGGCACCGTTGGCCCCGATCAGGCCATAGCAGTTGCCGGCAGTGAACTTGATATTGACATCTTTGAAAATGACGCGTTTGCCGTAAGAAAGGGCAATGTTTGAAGCATGTATCATAAGTCTCTCAATAAATAGCTGACCTGAAATCAATTCCGGGAGCAGCCGGGATAAGGTGAAAAAGGGTGTTACCCCTCTTCATGAATACGGTCAGTCGGGACTTGTCTGACGCAGGTAGTAGTCGTAATCGCCTTCGTAAATACGCATTGCCCCATGATCGATAGCCATGACCCGGTTGACCAGGCAATGAAGAAAGTGCCGATCGTGGCTCACGAGAATTACGGTGCCGGCAAATTTCTGCAGGGCTTCGAGCAAAACCTCCCGGGACTGGATGTCCAGGTGGTTCGTCGGCTCATCAAGTATCAGGAAGTTAAGCGGTCGGGCCAGTATCCTGGCCAGTACCACCCGGCTTTTTTCTCCGCCCGAGAGATTGGCAATACGTTTATGGACATCGTCCCCCTGGAACAGGAAGGCGGCGCAAAGGTTTCTGATGACACCGATGTTTTCCAGGGGCAGCACCTCCTGTACGGCCTCGAACACCGTCCGTTCCGGATTGAGGATATCCATGGATTGCTGGCTGAAGTAGCCGATAGTTACTCCGGCACCGAGGGCGATCTGTCCGCTGGTGGCTTCAGCATGACCGGCGATGATTTTTAAAAGCGTTGATTTTCCGGCTCCATTGATACCGACCAGGGCGATTTTTTCCAGCCGCCGGATGGTGGCGGAAAGACCGCTGAACACGATTTTGTTTTCACCGTCCACGCGTTGCCAATCTTTGCCGAGTCCCTGCAGGTGCAGGACATCATCTCCGCTGCGCGGCGCCTCCGGAAAATCGAATTTCATCACCTTCTGTTCCGGTGGCAGTTCGATTCGTTCGACCTTCTCGAGTTTTTTGATGCGTGACTGCACCTGGGCCGCATGGGAGACCCTCGCGCCGAATTTAGCGATAAATTCTTCCTCCTTGGCCAGCATTTCCTGCTGACGGCGGAAGCTTGCCAGGAGCTGTTCCCTGCGGATTTCCCGTTCACGCAGGTAAAAATCATAGTCGCCGTTGTAGGTGGTGGCACTACCGTTGGCGATCTCAATAATCCGGCTGACGATGCGGTTCATGAATTCCCGGTCATGACAGGTCATCAGCAGAGCGCCTTCATAATCACTCTTCAGCCATTGTTCCAGCCACAGTATTGATTCGATATCGAGATGGTTGGTTGGCTCATCGAGCAGCAGGACATCGGGATTGATGGTCAGTATCTTTGCCAGGGCGATCCGCATTTTCCAGCCGCCGCTGAAGGTTTCAAGCGGCAGAACAAAGTCGTTTTCAGAAAAGCCCAGACCGCTGAGAACACCTTTTGCCCTGGCTTCGAGATCATAACCGCCCCGGTGCTCAAACATTTCCGTGATGGTACCGTACCGCTCAAGAATTGAGGCCAGGTCTTCGTCAGCCAGAGGCTCACTCATCTCAGCTTCAAGCTGCTGCATCTCGGATCCGAGAGCGACGATTTCCGTCGCCGCCGACATGACTTCATCAAGGACCGAACTGCCGGACATCTCGCCGGCATCCTGCGAAAAGTAGCCGATGACCGTCTTTTTCGAGCAGGAGATATCACCTTTGTCGGGTTCTGCCTCGCCGGTGATCATCCGGAAAACGGAGGTTTTGCCCGTTCCGTTGGGTCCAACCAGACCGGTCCGGGTGTCCGGCAGAATCTGCAGGCTGGCATCCCGAAAGAGGATGCGGGAGCCATATTGTTTGTGGATATTACTCAGGTGTATCATCGTTGGACTCTTGGGTACCATGAATTACAGGTTATTCGTTCAAGCATAACGCAGAGATAGGAGAAAATGATTACTCAAGGCAGCCTAAGGATTAACAAAAAGTCCGGAACGTACCACAGGTCAGGTGTAAGACGCAAGCTTATTCTGAACTTCTATCTCATTAATGTTCTGTAAAAAATAGTGAGTCTGCCGCAAAGAACCGGAATGATATTCCGGCTGGCTGATGAGGGACGCCTGGCACGATGATGCCTTTGATCAGTCTTTGCCACTGGAAATGAGACTCGCGTTGGAGCGTTTGAATCTAATGATTTGAATTTTCAGAAGCAAGCAACCCTTTTTCTCATTGATTGCCGGGATAATCAGGAACAAGGTCATATCGTTTAATACTATCGTCCAATACGGCGAATAATAAACCTTGGCACAGGGAATTTCTACTGCTTGTCCAATTTTCTGGGACTTTATTAAAAACATTTTTCTTGACCAACAAACTTAACAGTCTTATCACTTTTAATTATACCACTATGTAGTATCTTATTTTTGTCAGAAGTCTTCCAAGAATCGATTACCGGAAGAAGACTTCATTTACTTGTACGTCAATACATGAAATTAGAGAGCTAAGTGTTGAAAATAAGAGTGGAAGGTCTCCCATTACTAAGCTGCATAGCCTTCCCTTAATTCGCCTCTATAGAATGTTTGTTAGGATTGATCTTTTCATTATTTGAGGTGGCACAAATGGTTGCGACATTAAACGTACATTCCAATTCTGAGGGCTCTCTCCAAGTAGTAACTTTGTAAAAGAATAAAAATCTTTCCAAAGGTGGTAATCATGCTATTGATATCAGATTATTTCAATAGGGTGTTAAGCCGTTCATGCCGTACTTCCAACGGTAACCTCAAGAGGATTCTTCGACTCTCTGCTTTCATAACAGTAGCCATATCTCTCTGGATCATTCTATTCGCGGTGTTATTGCCGATGAACGTCGAGGCAAAATCCTTGTGGGAAAAAACAGCAGAACAAATATTTGGCAACACAATCAATGAGATTCCCCCTCCCTCCCAAGGTCAGCCGGGACAGCAGACTATACCAGAACCGCAGGTACAAAATAAACAAGCCCCCCCATACAGGCTCAAGTGGCTGAAGTTCAACGCCTGCTGACTGAGTTGGGTTATAATCCTGGCCCCGTTGATGGGATCTATGGTACCGCCACTGAAACAGCTATACGTGCCTATCTATCAGATCACGGATTGCCACAGACGGGTACATCATCAATTGTCCTGATCGAGCATATGCAAAACACACGAAACGCTATGCTGCAAAAATCAGCGCCCCAGGTATCGACAGGTCCAATAAACACAGGTCCGATCAGTGCACAACATGTATCGGCAACACCTCAAATAAGGGCTATTCAACCAGTCCAGACCGAAGGTCGGCTGATCACCGGATACCCGCTCATTTACGGCAAATATAACAAGATTGAAACTCAACTTGGCGGCCGAGAAACAATCAAGTCGCATCTTGATTTAGCCTTGTATATCGATCTTGCTGTATTAAAGCAATGGCCCGAAATCCTTGATAATGACTATATAGCAGCAAGTTATGCGAACCGCTTCCTCATCGACTCAATGTTAACTCGATACTTTACCGGTTGCCAGTACGGTTCTTGCAGCCAAAATAAACCATATGATGGATGGAAAGGGGGAAATGAATTTGAGCGTGAGTCTAGTTACCGTGCGTTTGTTGAAACCTACCGTCCCGTATTAATAAATATGGCTAGTGATCTGCCTGTAAAGCTTTTGCAGGTCTACGAAATTGCCCTTCAGCCGTATGACAAAACGCTCGAAGTATTTCCTATTAAATTCGTGCGGCCGCAACCATCAGTTTTCGCCACTGTCCATTCAGCAGTCTGGAAATTCGGCTCGGAGATTAAGTACACCCTACCAAAAAATGTTCCGGTTCCAATTGGTCAAGCTCCTGCATTTATAAGCAATATTTCTGCTGATTCACGCACGGCCTATGTCTCTGTAGAGGCGAGTCTTGGTGAACCGCTTTGGGACTATGAGTTAGATCGACCAACACTAAGCGTACAGCTTGAGAGTGCAGCACTATATGCTGATCCGGATCTACAGACGAAACTGCATGATTTCGGCGAAACAGTAAACCAATCGCCAGTGGCAACCACGGCTGATAGCAGTATAAAGGCAAATGTACCAGATACTGCGCACTCAATACCTGTCGAGGTAACTATTCCAACAGGATTGCTGCTGTACAAGTATGTTCCCGATTCATTTAACGATGATGTTTTACTGCAAATGACCAAACAGCAGATCGCGAGAGACCAATATGAATATGAAAATCCTGAATACTCCTCTGACCATTTTTTTGTGTTTTCAAAAAATCAGGTCGAAGGTCGTGTGCCAGAATTTGCAGTAAAAGAATTGCTGCCGATTTATAAAGAACACCTACGTATGCTTGCGGATCAAATCCCCGATAAAATAAAGATTGTTCGGCCTATTGGACTGGAGTGGCTTGAATATAGTGGTGGCAGTCTGAAAATGAAGTCTCAGCCATACCTGTCCCTGGAATCAACGATTCCAGACCACGACAGAAAAAACCTGCCTGATGAGACAACTGGTTGGGAGGTGTTGAGTACTCCTCAGAATTTTTTGGCTGAAATCAGCAACTTTGAGCTATCTGAGTTCGTACGCTATTTCTCTGCAAGAGGGCGCCAGGTATTGCTTGCCCTTGACCGCATCCCTCTAGTTCCACCTGTAAGAATAAACAGCAAAGATGCCGAGCAAATGTGGAAGAGGCCAGAATGCTCTATACGGGAAAGGGATTATTTACGTGATGGTATGAATAAAGAGGATGCCGTTCAAGCTGCGAATGAGTGTCTATCTCGCAAACAGCTTTATGGATCAAGTCCAGTTGTATCGACTCATTTTGAATTAGAGATTAAGGGTGTAATTGTTACGGAACGAGCTTGGATTATTCAGGCCCAATTAATAGGCGCACAGGTGTACGGTCCCTACAAGAACCAGCTGGTAGCCCTTTCTGCTAGTGAGTTTACATCTGCCGAACAGAAATTGGCAGAAGAAACCCAGAACCAGAAGCAGACAATTGACCAGGAGCGCTCTCAGATAGCAGAACTTGCTGAAATGGATATTCTTGGCGTACGTGTTGGAATGTCTGTGAATGAAGCGGAGTCGATACTCCGGGCCAGCCAAAATATAGAGACAGTATATCGTTTCACGGCTGCAGCAGTACCTGCAAATGTTAGGGAAGCACAAGGATGGCAATTTGAGCCTTACAATAGTGGTCTTCTATTTGTCGCAAATGAGGGGAAAGACGTGATCACTTTATTTTTCCAAGACGAAGACAGAGTACTCGGCGTGAGTCGTAAAATGCGTGCTGATGGGCTTAAGAAGGAAACATTGGCATCGGCCTTAAACGATAAATATGGAAAGCCGACACACTCTGACAACCACTCATGGACCTGGGGGCATACAGGGAAGGCTTCAAGTTGCTCAGGTAGCGGCAATATTGACGCTCAAAGTAATATGGAACTGATTGAGGGAAATGCTGTAAAAAATGTCACCTACAAAGCTGTTGGAATCGCAGTTCGCCGCGAATACGCCAAGGCTGAAACGTTGGCCGAATGTTCAACCATGCTTCAGGTCGGGGCTAACCTAGTTAGCACTTCACAACCAAGTGTAGAGTTCCGGCTTTTCAACCATAGAGCTGTAGCTGAAATGCTCAAAGAAATAGAAAACCAACAAAAGGCGAGTGCTGAACGGGCGTCAACGGATCTGAAGCTCTGAGTTTGTATTATTGATCTTTTGAATGAGATGATACAATTTCAGTGTTAATTTTTATCGATATTTATAGTTTAGATCGTGATAAATGATAGTTTTACGGGATAGTATATTTCGTTTTTAACGTTCGCCTGATGATCGTGCTAGCTTAAGTCGCGTTGTTGTCCAATTGTTGAGGTATAGTTTGTGCGGTTCTGAAATGGACAAAAGCCTAATGAGGAGAATTGAGTGTTCCACCTGATAACCGATCAGACTGAATGAAAAGAAAAGCAATGATGAAATTCAATAAAAAACGCTTGTAGATCATTGTTAGTGTTGTCGAGCCATGTCATGCAGCATCAAAACACAACTATAAACAGGCCGATCTCGTACATTTTGCAGAAGCGTTTTGAAGGCCGATTTTTTTTCCGCATCATTTTCCTAGCACATTTTACGCTCTTGGTAGGCTCTTCTTCGTTGAATGCGAATGCTAAATTGATTTTGTCTTCCGATTTTATCCCCGACATTCGCCTTTCCTGATTAAGATCGCGATTGGTATTGAGGTGGCTTGGTTAGAGAACGCCTATCTCAATGGACACTTCATTTGTTGGTTGGTCATCACTACTCAGAATTTGATTGATGTTATGGAGTTAATTATGAACAAAAGCTATCAAATAAAGATCAGCAATGTCAGGCATTTTTTTTTTGCCACGCCCGATAAAAAACGTATACTTCTTTCCAATATTACTGAGCGTTGCGATTTGTCTTGTCTGGGTCCCGCATGTTCCAGCATGTGAGGAGTTTTTTAGTTCTGAAGGGTACCCTCCTTGTTTTAAGAAGTTAATCACGCCAGGATGTAACTCCAAATGTGCGAGAGAGAAGGCATGTGAAGAGTGCAAGTGTTATGCAATCGATTTTAGACAGAGCAAAAGGAATAAAAAGCCTGCTATATTTTTGGATTTCAAGAGGTTTTGTCCGAAGGTAAACTTTTCTGAGTTGGAGGACCAATATCTAGAATGGCAAAACTCCTCCAAACCAAACACCCCCTAGAGACATCAACTCGTTCTGATGATGAGTTATAGAAATCAGAATATGATCTGGCGTAGAGGAGGTTGTCTTATGAACTCGAAATTGTGGCAAATATTGATGGTTCCCTTTTTATTAATGTTTTATTTCCTCCTTATCTTACCATCGGTTTGTTTCGGTATTGAAAAAAGCGACGCAATTGTTAAGGGTCGTGAGGCTTACAATGTCAAAGATTATAGTCGGGCACGAGACCTTTTTGAGATAGCCTGTAAAGATGGTAGTAATGACGGTTGTTTCTATCTAGGCTACATCTTTGAATCCGGTAAAGGGGGAAATCAAAGTAATTCTGAGGCCAGCAAATGGTACAACGTAGCTGTCGAACGAGGAAGTTCATTATCTGGAAGAGATAATCCGAATATCCAGTTTATGTATGGGGTAACTTTTTACAAAAGAGC